>CAZMSH010000030.1:33168-40085 GCA_964568875.1 uncultured Rikenellaceae bacterium
TCACTGCATCCGCGGCCCAGATACCCGTAACACCTGCAGGCAGGCCGGTAAATGTAGCCCCGGTAGCACCTGTGGTAGCATAGGTAATATTCGTTAATCCGGTATTGATACAAAGTGACTGATTTTCTGTTTCCGGCGCAGAGGTGAGCGTAATCGTATTGTTATATACATAGACATCTACGAAAACTGATCCACTACATGAGTGTTCATTACTTACCGAAACCAAAACCCTTCCGTCGGGTCCTCCACCCCAGCGTATTGTAGCAAAATCAGAGCCCTGCGTTCCTCCGGCAACTATAAAACCTCCTGTTACACTCCAGGCATAGGTGGAGTATGTGTCTGTAAGTTTATAGGTGACCTCTGAAGCGATGCATGCTACTGTCGCAGGATTATCAAAGACCGGGACAGGCACAGGATTGACAGCTACTGTATCGACAATGAAGGAGGTGCAGGTATCGCCAACCAGGTTAACCTTAACAAGAGTAGCCACGACTACCCCCTGGTTAATACCTGTATCCCACTGCACATCGATCATGTTTGTGTCGAGGTCGGAGTTGAGGATAGTACCGTTTTCAACGGTCCAGTTATAGGTAACAAGAGAGTCTGTATTTGCGAAATAGGTTTTTACCTCGCCTTCACATGCTTCACTGTATCTTAGGGTAATATTGTCAAAAACAACACCGCTTTTATTCATTACCATTACTGATGTATCGACGCATCCGTTTCCATCAGTAACTACAAGACGGATATTGTAAATGCCATCAGGCAGAAGATTGTTATAGAAAGGTGTTTCATAAGTGGAGGTATTTGAGAATACCAGATAGGGAGGAAAAGGTAAAACCTCAAGAAACGGCTTCGAACCAGGTTCAAGGCCCTCCCAGTAATATGAATAGCTACCATCGCCTCCGCTTACATCAGGAATAAAGAGAGCATACGGAACAGCGAGCTCACAGTTGTTTAGTGATATTGAATTGATATTTAATGATGTTACAACCATGATAACCACATCAGCCGACGCTGAATTACCTGCCTGATCGGTAGCCGTAAGAGTTACTGTCTGAGGACCCAGGTCGCTGCAGGTAAAGAAATTGGGTGCTACTGATAATGTCACCGGGCCTGATTCATCATTGGAACCATTATCCACATCTTCAGGGAGAAGTGTCGCTGTACCGTTAATATCGAGAAGAAGTGTAAATGTTTTGGTGTTGACAACCGGAGGTGTGGTATCCTGTGCAACAGTATCAATAAGGAGAGAGGCCGCGAGAAGCATTACAAAAGTAAGAGCAGCTCTTTTGACAACACCTTTCCTGCCGGAAAACCGGACTTTCTTAACAGGAGAGCCGGTGATTTCTCCAGAAAGATTCCGGTTTTCTATTGTTTTTGATAGATTCTGGGCTTCTTGTTTCATAAAGGTTAGGTTCTATTTTCCAGACATCAGGCTCATAAAAATCTGATATTTAAGTATATGCATTCCTGCATATAATTACAGCATATCAACTGATCAGTTTTAAGGACTGATCGGATATAATAAGCTAAGATATGTATTTTCTGCTTTTTTCCTGTCTTCAAATATTCAATATTAGAGTGTTACATTCTATTTTATCAACTAAACAAAACAAAAACTGTTAATAACTATTTAGTCATAATGACTTTAGAACAACACCGTAAGGTTGCATACAACTCCTGAAGAGACAAAAAAAGAGCATGGCGAGAAACTTGTTTAATTGGATAACCGGTCTTGTACATCAGAGGTGTAACCAATGTAATACCTGTCTAGCTTTCCCGAATAAAGTATGTAGACTGTATACATAAGCAAAACCCTCTGCCGGTCTGCGACAGAGGGTTTTTGTGGGCGATGACGGGATCGAACCGCCGACCCTCCCGACTTTCAGTCGGGATGCTCTGAAGCGGCTCTTATCAGTGATTCAATCCGTTCCCTGTTCTTCCATTTTTTAAGCTGGCGTTCCCGGAGAATGGCACTCTTCTTGTCTTTAAACAATTCGGTATAGACCAGATCCCAGGGAATACCCCTTGATGTATAGCCTTTTGACATCCTATTGTGTTTCAATAACCGGTCTTGTACATCAGAGGTGTAACCAATGTAATACCTGTCTAGCTTTCCCGAATAAAGTATGTAGACTGTATACATAAGCAAAACCCTCTGCCGGTCTGCGACAGAGGGTTTTTGTGGGCGATGACGGGATCGAACCGCCGACCCCCTGCTTGTAAGGCAGGTGCTCTGAACCAGCTGAGCTAATCGCCCTTAAAGCGGATGCAAATATAGAATACAATTCGTTCATGCCAAAATTTTTACCAAAAAAAGTTAGGCCGGCGAGTCAACGACATCCAATACCCTCAGAAAGAGCGCACAAGCCTCAGGTCAATAAAGTCTATTGCCTGATAATGTGACTTTGCGTTAATCCCCACCCATGTCGAAGGAGCAAACCTGTAAAGGAGGGAATATCTCTGGTACCATGAATTGCGGGCCTTGACAGGGGCATAAAGATATACACCGGCAAACTGCGAAAAGAGGAACCGGCCCAGAACCAGTTCATGTCCGGTCAGAACACTGAACCTCATGTGGTCAGGGGCGTTATCAATCGTCCCGTCGACAAACTCCTGCCACACCTCCCGTTTCACAAGCATATCTGAGACAAGTTCAGCTCCTGCATAAAAAGCACTTACCCGTCCTACCATTCTGCTGTAGCCGCCCCACACCCCGTATACTCCATACCAACGGTCAAAATCACTGCTTTCGCGGCCTGAGAAGAATAATGCCATATCGAACCTGTCCCTGTCAGGATTAAGTACGGCATTCCTGTTACGCTCACGCTCGCTGAAATCATAAGGAGTAATAGTATAATCAACTCCCACTCCGAATAACGGATAGTTGATACCCCAATTGGGTTCTACAGTTCCTCCGTTGGAAATATGGTTGTAACTGAATGTAAACCGGCCTGTAAAATGCTCATTTATTCGCAGGTTAAGGCTGCTGTTCAGCATTGCAATAAATGCCAGGTGGGAACCGAAGAAAAAGTTACGTGGATTGGACACCTCGTCGTAAATTGTTGTCTGATATGAAAGTCCGATACCAAACCGCACACCCATGCTTAAACGTCTCCATGCTCCGATAAAAGGTTCTACATAGGGATACAGAGCAACAGCTGTTCCCACTTCGTCCCTGTTGCCAAAATCGACATAGTGAAGAGCCGCCCCTACCCTGGGATAGCAGAAACAGTATTTCCATATCTCCTCTGAAGTCAGATGAAGGGCAAGGTTCAACTCAAACGAAAAAGGATTGGTGTGTGTAAGCGGTTCTACAATACGGGCATGCGGAATAATGAATCCATAAGAACCGTGTACTCCTATGACCTTGGGATTAAACGGTTTTGAGTCCTGGGCACAGATTAACACAGGGAAAACTGAAGTGAGGATAGCGAAAAGTATGCCGTATCGAATTGAGCGCTCCATCTCTGAATGAGGTACAATAGGTCAACAGGCGTCAAAAATAGCAATTAGCCGCCAACCATCAAATCTCTCAGAAAAACAGAAACCAGATATCAAGTATCAGAAAAAATGCCAGTTGTATAAGATACAGTGGAAGAGCCGTTCTGTTCCGTGTATCAATGCGGCTATGTCCGATAAAGAGGATAAAGACGAAGGAGAAGAGAAACCATGCCACATAATTCTGAAGAGGAATTCCCTCTCCTGCCCATGACCACATATCGAGCTTAATGGCAGAAGGTTCAAGGGCAATATCATATATCACCATCAATAGCCCGCCTGCAACAGCTACCAGCAGCGATGGCGCCTTACTGTAAAGCCGGCTGAAAATACTCCCTGAGGGCACTTTTTCAAATATCATTACCGAAACAGAATGACAAAGATAGACGAGCAACACCCAGTTAATCCCGATCATCAGAGGTGTGTTCAGCAATGCGGGACCCAGTGTGCGGCCATAACTATACTCTCCGAAGATCAATCCTGTATTTACGCCAAGTGCTTCAACAAAGAACGACAATATACCCACCAGAGTAAATGAAAGCACGGTCCTGATATCCCACTTTCCATGGTTGTAAAACAGCAATCCGGTTACCACCAGCAGATTCACAGGCGTAATCAGCATAAAAAAAGAACGTGTATAAGGGATCAACATTCCGGTCAGTCCAACCGCATAGATCCATAAAAGCTCCTTTATAAAACTCCTTTTTTTCTCCATCTGTCAATCTTTATTCACATCGGGTATCATTCCTGCCACAATTCTCGCTGATGCCAGGCACAAAGGTATCCCGCCACCGGGGTGTACACTGCCGCCTGTAAAAAAGAGATTACCGTACCGGCTTCTGTGATTAGGGTGGCGCCTGAATGCCGAAAGCTTACTGTTGGAGCTGCTGCCGTAAAGTGAACCACGGTAAGAAACGGTCCGCTCTTCAATAAGTCGAGGATCAAGCACCTTCTCTGTCTTTATGAGGGAACCGATATCCCTGCCTGTTACACGCGTGAGCCTGCTGATGATATTTGACCTGGCCCGCGATATCATTGCATCCCAGTCCTGACCCCTGTTCTCCGGTACGTTGATCATGACGAACCAGTTTTCGCAACCCTGCGGAGCATCTGAATCAACCTTCTTTGAACTTATGAAAAGATAGACCGTGGGATCATCACTGATTGTCCCTTTTGAAAGCGCCCTGAACTCAGCCGGATAATTACCCGAGAAAAATATATTATGCAGGTCAAACTGAGGGAAGACACCCTCAATTCCCCAGTAAAATATTAATGCTGAAGTACTTCTGTCGCCTGTTGAATACCACAGCGGCACCCTCTCCTTAAGCAATTTGCGATAAAGGGGCACGATATCACTGTCACTCACCACGACATCAGCCTGATAGTAATATTCTCCGGCCGTTACACCTGCAATTCTTTTACCATCAGCAAGCACCAGTCTCACATAACTGTCAAAATTGAATTCAACACCCTCTTCCTCTGCCAGTTTCATAAGAGATTTTACAATAGAATACATTCCCTTATCGGGGAACCAGGCCCCGGTGTTGTGTTCAAGATGCGGTATCACATTAAGTGTTCCCGGTGCCTTGTAGGGATTCGAGCCGTTGTATGTGGCATACCTGCCGAATAACTGACGAACCCTCTCATCAATAAAATGCTTTCTGATAACTCCATGCATGGTACTGAAAGCATCAAGCTTGCGGAAGTTCTTTGCAACCCGTTTTGAATCTTCAGTCATGAAATTATCAAAGCTGCTAAACGGAGAAAAGATAAACACGTTGGCTGTAAGCTCATAAAGCTCCCTGCATTTTTCAAGGAACCCTATAGTGTGGGAAACGGGTTCACCGCATTTTGCATTTAGTTCAGCTGCAAACCTGTCACGGTCGGTATATGCATCAACAACAGTGCCGTCATGCCAGAAATAACGGCATGAACTGTCAAGCCCTGAATAACTGAAATAGTCACGCGGATCTTTCCCGCATAGAGAAAAAAGCTCATCGACAAGGTCAGGAAGTGTAAACAAGGAAGGACCGGCATCGAATCTGAAACCCCCATCATGTAATTCCGATATTTTGCCGCCCGGATAACTGTTTTTTTCAAAAACAGTAACATGGTAACCTTTCCTGGCAAGTCTGACAGCCGATGCAATACCAGCAATACCGGCTCCTATTACAATAGCAGTTTTTCCTTTCATCTGAGAAAAATCAAATTACACCTAATGAGTTTTTGAGACGTGCACCCATAAAAAGCAGAAATTTGCGAAAATTACTGATGCGGTACCTCTTCTCCACCACCTCAGATGGTGATGCCTTCTTTATTTTAGAGAAGAGAGCCACATAATATCTGAAGGCAAGATATACTCCAAACCGGCTTTTGTTGTCAAGCATTAGTATTCCCTCAAGGGCTATACTGAGATCCCCGGCAATGTCTCTTTCAATATTCTCTTTGGCATCAGCGCTGAAGTCAGAGAAATCAACACCCGGGAAATAGACCCTGCCGCGATCGTGGAAATCACTTTTAATGTCCCTGAGAAAGTTTATCTTCTGGAAAGCAGCACCAAGCCGGCGGGCATATGGCAGCAAGAGAGAATAACGCGTCTCATCACCGTGGCAGAATACCTTAAGGCACATCAGTCCTACCACCTCTGCTGATCCGTATATATATTCATTGTATTGTCCGTCATCATATCCCGACAAAGTAAGGTCCATTTCCATGCTCCTGAGAAATGCCTTTACCAGATCATGGTCTATATGATATTTGTTAACCACGAGCTGAAAGCTTTGTAAAACCGGATTTGAGCTAATCCCTTCTCGTATAGCCTTCCATGTATCTTCTTCAAACTCTATCAGAAGAACAACTTTGTCATGCTCGTGGAAAGTATCAACTATCTCATCTGCAATCCTGACAAAACCATAAATTGAATAAACAGGCTCCCTAAGGCTTTTGTGCAGCGATCTTATCCCCAGAGAGAATGAGGTACTGTACCGGGTTGTTATCAGCCTGCTGCACTTCCTGCAGGTGTCGTTATAGAGATCCAAACTCATTGTCTATCCTTTCAACTGTTAACCTTGAACTTATCACCACCATGGGCAATCCGGTACCTGGTACTGTCGAAGCACCTACATAGTAGAGGTTCCTGTATTCCTCATCCCTGTTTGCCGGCCTGAAGGCACCCACCTGGGTAATCTTATGCCCCAGGCCCAGACCGCTGCCACGATGAAGGGCAAACATATTCTGCCAGTCTACGGGGTCGAGAACCACCTTTGTAAGGAGGTTACCCCTGATATCGTACCCTGTACGGTGTGTAATATCATCAATTATGACATCTGCAAGCCACTCACGGTCACTCCAGTCAGGCTTGTAACGAAGGTCTGGCACCGGACATAAAACAAAGAGATTCTCGCACCCGTCGG
>CAZMSH010000031.1:0-6851 GCA_964568875.1 uncultured Rikenellaceae bacterium
CGTAGGGGCGTAAGAATAAAAAGGGGACCCCTTAAATGGAGTCCCCTTTTGTTGTATAGAAATTTCAGAAGTTTACTGAACTATTGACATGAAGGTATTATCAACGAAATACCTTGCAAATTCCAGGTCAGTTTTGGCATAAGCTTTCCACTGCATATCAGCGCCTACAGCCTGACGAAGATTGTTAAGCATGTAGTCTCTGTCCTGCATGCGGGCACCAAGTACTGCCTTCATATAAGCAGCCAGTCCTGCGTCGTCACCCTCTACACTGTCAAAGACTGTTTTTGCACGTGAGTAATCTTCTTTGAGCAGCAGAGCATGGCCGAGACCATAAGATGGTGTATTTCCAAAATAGTTTACAGCCTGGTCGTACTCACCCTTAACTGTTGAAATGATACCGAGTCCGTACTTAGATTCGGCAGTAGCAGCGGTCATTGAAGTAAAATACTCCTCAGCCTTACCGGTTTCACCTTTCAGCAGAGCTGCAAATCCTAGGTTATTCTTGACAACATCGTTATTCTGAAGTGCTTTGGCAGCGTCAAAAGCCTTAACTGCCTCATCAAAGTTTCCAAGATGCATGTAGGTGTAGCCAATATTATTATGAGCACGGAAGCATTTTGGATAGTTTTCTGCAGCTATCTGATAATACTTCAGTTGTTCGTTGAGGTCTGTGGTTAATGTGGCAGCATAAAGCATTTCTTCGAGACCTAATTCTTTCGGATCAGCTTTAATCTGAGCCAATATCTCCTCATCACTACGGCCAATCTTATTGGCATTAACGATAAGCTGTGACCTTCTCAGTTTAGGAAGAATGTCAGTCTTAAGTACTTCAAATGCAGCTGACATATTTCTGATCTCCTGCTCGCGAACTGCAGGATCGCTGTACATTGAGAGAACGCGCAGAATGAGGTCTTTGTCACGGATGGTTGAAGACTCAACCTCTGCCTTGAAACCTTCCCAGTCTTCAGCTGTTGTCTTGTTTGTAAAGAATCCTTCTTTCTTGGCATCTTCGATCTTCTGGAAGTCATTCTTTACGAGTCTGTCAGCAGCAGTACCCCTCTTCTCTGATAACTTTTCATTAAAGTCGAATTTTCCATCGGGAGATGCATATGAGCTTACAGTTACTCCTGCAAACTGCAGATTCTCCTCCTGATTGACAGTGTTAATGTACTGCCTCAGTAACTGCAGGTCTTCAGCTTTAAGCTCTGAACTGCGGATATCAGCCCTGTTAATCAGGTAATAGATACTTGCGATCTGGCTCTCCGGAATTATTCTCTGATAGTTGTCCTTAACCATTACGGGCTTCGGGTCTCTGGCTGTAAGAGTCGATGTTGCGATAACACCGTCAGCAAGTTTTACAGGTTCGAAATCGATGCTTTTACCTTTTCTCGTTGCAGTTACCCTGAAGAAAAGCTCAGATTTTTTCATTGCGTCTGTATAGGCTACTGACGAATTGTAGTTGAAATTATCACCTGTATAGCTAATAACCTCATTATTGGCAAGGACTTTCTCTCCCTGAAGCATCACTTTCTCAAACGCGACCTCGCCGCCATCGTACATAAGTACAGGAACTGCCTCTGCTACAGTATTCTTATCAAAATACTTCTCTGGGAAAACGCCCTTGATATTTAAGGCAACCATACCTCCATGAGCTTCAAGAACCTCAGGTACAACCTCATAATTAATCATTCCGGCATTCTTCTGCATCTTCTTAAGAGGATTACAGCTGGTCATAACCAGTGCCGCCAGAATAAGTACAAAAACGCTTCTGAAATTTTTCATGGTAATTATTTTAATTGTTTGTTTAATAAAATTATCTGATAATCAATAAAAATAGTGGTTTTCTCTCAATTTTGTGCAAATCTAACACAAAAAAATCAAAAAAAACAATTTCGTAATTCTTAAATTCACTTTAAAAACTGTCTGTTAATCCCCAAATGGTGTCCTTCAGAGAAGATCTTTTCTTTCACGACTTCATAATCCCTCTCACTGTTGACAAAATCAATATGGGTAATATCAAGTACCAGATATCTCATATCAGGATTCTGACGGAAGAAATTGAAATAGCCATCCTGTATACTTTTAAGATAATCGCCGGTAATCGACTTTTCATATTCCCTGCCCCTTTTTGATATGTTTTCAAGCAAACGGGCTGTATCGGCATGGAGATATACATAAAGATCAGGACGAGGTACTGATGAATAAACTATGTTGAAAATCTGTCTGTATAGAGTGTACTCGTCACTTCCGAGTGTTGAAGAGGCGAATATAAGTGATTTCATGAAGTAGTAGTCGGATATAGAAAAGGAACTGAAGAGGTCTGGTGATGTAAGTTCCTCCCTGAGTTGCCTGTACCTCTCGGCAAGGAACGAGAGTTCGAGCGGGAAAGAGTATTTATCAGGGTCCTGGTAAAACCTGGGAAGGAAAGGATTGTCGGCAAAACGTTCAGTAATCAGTCTTGCATTGTAATCAGCCGCAATCATTGAAGCAAGGGATGTCTTCCCTGCACCTATATTTCCCTCAATTACAATATAATTATATTCGTTTTTCATAATAAATTATGCCCGGCATGTGATGTTACGAATATAATAAAAGAGGCGGTCAAAACCGGCCGCCTCATGAATATTAATCAGAAATCTTCTTAATCTCTTCTATCGCGGTTTTCTCTTTCAGGCCGATCATTTCTTTCGGGACGGTCGCTTCTTTCAGGCCGGGGCAGAAGCGCCTTTCTCGAGAGTTTAAGTTTGCCTGTCTTTGAATCTATCTCTATCAGTTTTACCTCCACTTCCTGGCCCTCCTTCAGTACATCCTCGACCTTCTCGGTTTTTTTCCAGTCTATTTCAGAAATATGAAGTAGTCCATCCTTGTTTGGCAATATTTCTACAAACGCTCCGAACTGAACGATTGTCTTGACTTTTCCTTTGTAAACCTGGCCGACTTCAGGAACGGCGACAATCTTCCTTACCCAGTCGAGAGCTGCTGTAATCGCCTCTTTGTTCTCACCGAATATATTTACATCGCCGTATCCGTTTATCTCTTCAACCACGATTGTAGTCCCGGTTGTACGCTGTATTTCCTGAATTACCTTACCACCAGGGCCTATTAGTGCACCTATCATCTCCTTGGGTATTGACAGCATCTCAATTCTCGGGGCATGAGGTTTCAGTTCAGGACGAGGTTTGTCTATCACCTGTTCCATTACGTCAAGAATATGTAGCCTGCCAGACCTGGCCTGTTCCAATGCCTTTGAAAGAACCTCATAAGACAATCCGTCAACCTTAATATCCATCTGGGTGGCAGTAATGCCATCGCGTGTTCCGGTAACTTTGAAATCCATATCTCCCAGGTGATCCTCATCACCAAGAATATCAGAGAGAACGGCATATTTACCTGTTTTGGTATCGGTAATAAGACCCATGGCAATCCCTGATACCGGTTTTTTCAGCTGAATGCCTGCATCCATAAGAGCAAGTGTTCCGGCACAAACCGTAGCCATTGAGGAAGAACCATTCGACTCTAGAATATCTGACACCACCCTGATTGCATAAGGATTCTCCTCATCGGTAGGCATCATTGGCTTCAGCGCCCTGTGAGCAAGGTTTCCGTGTCCTATCTCGCGGCGGCCCACACCCCTGTATGGTTTTGCATCACCCGTACTGAACGGCGGGAAATTATAATGCAGAGTGAATTTCTCGGTTCCCTGATTAAGCACTTCGTCAATAATCTTCTCATCAAGCTTTGTTCCGAGAGTAACCGTAGTCAGCGACTGGGTTTCTCCTCTTGTAAACAGAGACGAACCATGCGTTGCCGGCAGAGGATCTATCTCACATTCTATCTGACGTATTTCATCCGTTTTCCTGCCGTCAAGCCTTATCTTTTCATCAAGCACCAGCCTTCTTGCTGCTTCTTTGTGAACATCGTGGAAATAACGCTTCACCAGTGATTCATTGACAGGGTTTTCTTCATCGTACTGCGACAGGAACGCTGTCAGAACCGCCTCGAATGACTCTGACCTCTTGTGCTTGTCGGCTGTCAATGATTTTGCCACTTCATAACACTTGTCATATGTCTCGTCCCACACCTTCTTGCGAAGCTCCTCATCATTTGTCTCATGGCAGTATTCTCTCTTTGCCGTCGATCCGACAATCTCGGCGAATTTCTGCTGTGCAGTGCAGTGCAGTTTTATAGCCTCATGAGCTACCTTAAGGGCTTCGAGCATATCTGCTTCAGATACCTCTTTCATTTCACCCTCAACCATCATGATGTTATCGTATGTAGCTCCTACAATCATATCCATGTCAGCATCTTTCAGCTGGGTGGCGGTAGGATTAACAACGAAACTTCCATTGATTCTGGCGACCCTGACCTCTGATATTGGGCCGTTGAAAGGTATGTCTGAAACCATAAGCGCAGCTGATGCGGCCAGCCCGGCGAGTGAGTCAGGAATTATATCCTTGTCGGCCGATACCAGGTTGATTGTCACAAAAGTATCGGCATGATAATCGTCAGGAAAAAGTGGTCTCAAAACCCTGTCCACTAATCTTGAGATTAGTATCTCATAGTCTGAAGGCCTTGCTTCTCTTTTAAGGAATCCTCCCGGGAAGCGGCCTGTTGACGCATACTTCTCCTTGTACTCAACCGAGAGTGGCATGAAATCCACATCTTCTTTTGCCTCCTTTGCCGAGACAACGGTTGCCAGCAGCATTGTCTTGCCCATCCTCAGCAGAACTGATCCATCAGCCTGCCTGGCAAGTTTCCCTGTTTCAAGGGTGATAACTCTCCCGTCACCGAGATCGATATCTATCGATTTTTTATTAAACATGCTTGTAGTTGGGTTAATAATTTAAAATTTCACCTCCTGTGAAATTAAGAAAAAAAGGCAATCTGAAGTTGCCTTTTTCATATCTACTTACGTATCTTGAGAGCTTTTATGATCTCACGATATCTTTCAATGTCCTTAGCTTTCAGATAATCCAGCAGTCTGCGGCGCTTACCTACCATCTTGATAAGTGCCCTCTGTGTGCTGAAATCTTTCCTGTTCCTCTTAAGGTGCTCGGTGAGATGAGATATCCTGTAGGAAAAAAGTGCTATCTGACCTTCTGCCGTGCCGGTATCAATTTCTGAAGTACCAAATGATTTAAAAAACTCCTGCTTCTTCTCTGTTGTCAAATACATGTCTTTACCAGTAAAAATATTGTTCGTCCAAATGTAAAATGTGTCTCCGATTTTGGAACGCAAAAATAAAACATTTTTATGTAAAAACTCAAACAATTGTGCTTTTTTTTAATTGTTTATAACGCTTAAGATCACAATGAACGAACTGCTTTCAAAAACAGATAAGGTTTCTATAGAAAAGACGCAAAAACCATGCAACCGGTTGCGTCTGAAACCACATCTAAAACAGTGTTCGTCAAACATTTCCGCTTACTGGTCAAAACCAGTACAAATAGCAGGCATAAATTATTCTCTCACATGACATTACCCTGCTCAAGAAGGGTGTTGTGTTCCGGTGCCGGGATCATGCCCATGCTTATCAGTTTCTGTCCGTTACGGCACTCAAGGCACCTTTTCTTCCGGCAATATTCGTTAAGTAGCTGGTTCAGCGCCTGTGAGTCTGATGCATTTGCTGCATCAATACCTATTCTCTTCCATTCGGCAGTTATCCTGTTGGCTTCAGGCTTCAGGTCCTCAAGCAGGTTGACAGCCCTGTCGCAATACAGCCTGTGGTCGCGGTTTCTGCCGTAAACAAACAGCATTGGAACAATTACATTGATTATCAAAATATCGATGACTGCTTCACCGGCATGACCTGTACGTTTTGCTGAACCCTTGCCGAATGTATAGTGGTTAGTCCAGTAATCTGAGGCCGGATTATCGAGAAGGACATGTAACTCTCCGGCAGTGGTCGCCTCAAGTATTTCAGAGAATAGGGGCCTCTGCCTGCAAACAAGGCCTGCAAGCTGAGATAAGCGTACTGTAGGAAAACCGGCAGGACGCAGCCTGTGGAATTTCCAGAGCCAGCCATGCATAGGCACCAGTGAATACTTCGACCTCAATACCCGGAACTCCCTCATCAGTTCCCTGAAATATGCATCATCGACCGCTTCTCTGAAGAGTTCGCCTGAGAGCATCCCGGCCATGCCATACAGTAAAGCCTCAACCTGAAGGCGATTATCTGAATGTTTTCTCAGTAGCTTCAGGGGCAGAGCCCTGGCCAGCATCTCGAAGTTATCGGTATTTACCCTGGCCCCAAAATACCTCGCTGCCAGCCTGTAGAGGGACTCTTCCCAGTCATTGCCGGTCTCGCCAAGTGTCTTCTCAATTGTCGATGTCTTTGCCTGCAGCCTCTCAATGGCAAGACAGTTGAGCCAGTGTGTCATCAGGTACCTGTCGACACTATGAAGATCATTCTGGCAGGCTATAAGAAGAGGATTATTAACGTATTCAAGATATTTCCGGTATACTCCCTCAGGTATTGAAGGAACAACTTCAGGCACTACTATCCCTGAAGCTGTAACAGCCTGTTTGTCAGCGTTAGCGATAATATGCAGCACTACGTTGTTGTAAGCCTGATCTTCGTGATGCCCGTGACGGTACCAGTCAGATGAGTTTATGTGCACCTCGGCATTACCCACCCAGATGGTCTCTCCTATCATTACTTTCGTATTGAAGAAATCAGGACCGGAATCACGGTTGTATTCACCGGGAAAAACAACCTCGACAACATTACCCTCAGCATCAACCAGCTTGTCAGAATCATACAGGCAGTATTTCCACACAAAATGAAGAAACTCCTCTTTCATATCCTTTAGTTTTAAAAGCAGCATATCAAAGATAAGAAACCCTTATGA
>CAZMSH010000031.1:6951-26732 GCA_964568875.1 uncultured Rikenellaceae bacterium
AACAACTCCGGGCAATGGATCCGCTACTCTTCCATCTCACCAGATGGTAAATCAATTGCCTTCACCTTCAAGGGAGATATATACATTGTCCCTGCAACAGGAGGAGATGCCCGCCCTGTAACTTTCCATCAGGCTCATGACTTTATGCCCGTATGGAGTAATGATGGCAGCAAAATAGCCTTCGCGTCAAACCGGTACGGCGATTTCGATATCTTCGTCGCTGACGCTGCCGGTGGTGAACCTCTGAGACTCACCTACCATTCAGCCAGCGAGTTGCCCTACTCCTTCACAGCCGACGATAAAGCCATAATCTTCGGAGGGCAAAGGCTCGACGCCGTTAACCACCGTCAATACCCCACAGGCAGCCAGCCGGAGGTTTACACTGTCCCCGTTTCCGGTGGCAGGGTTAGTCAGCTCTGGACGATTCCTGCAGAAAATGTTCAGGTAAGCGGCGATGGCCTTACCATGATTTACCACGACAAGAAAGGCGGTGAGAACGAATGGCGCAAACACCACCAGTCTGCAATTACCCGCGACATATGGAAATTCGATGTAACCACCGGTAAACATGCAATGCTTACCAGCTTCGGTGGCGAGGACCGCAATCCTGTTTTTGCCGAAAACGACAATACAATATACTACCTGAGCGAACGTACCGGCTCCTTCAATGTTCACAGGTTCAGTTTAAGTAACCCTACAGTAAGCGAGCAGGTAACCAGTTTTGATTTTCACCCGGTCCGTTTCCTGAGCATTTCCGTTGATGGAACCTTGTGTTATACCCACCATGGCGATTTGTATACCCAGGTGCCGGGCTCAACCCCCAAAAAACTTGAAGTCAACATACGCACCGGCTCACGAGCCAACAGCGAGCAGATAATCCCCGTAACCGGTAATCTAAGTGAAATGGCTGTTTCACCTGACGGCAAAGAGATTGCCTTTATTGCAAGGGGTGAGGTTTTTGTAACATCAGCCGAAGGAGAGATGACAAAACGGATCACAAATACTACTTCCCATGAACGGTTCCTGAACTTCTCATCCAATGGGAAGGATCTGGTGTATGCCAGTCAAAGGGACTCAAAATGGGGTATCTACAAGGCTTCAAAAGCAAAGGAAAATGAGTTGTACTTCTATGCATCAACTCTTATCAGCGAAGAGCCTCTTATAGTTAATGACAACGATAACTACCAGCCGCTGGTTTCGCCTGATGGCAAGGAGATAGCATTTATTGAGAACCGTCGCCATCTGAAGGTATACAACCTGGAAACAAAGCAGACACGTGAACTTATGGGCCCTGACAAACTTTACTATATGCGTGATGGCGATCAGGAGTTTGAGTGGAGTCCCGACAGCCGGTGGCTGCTTGTTACCTATACCCCCTCACTCGGCGTAAGTGAAGTCGTTATGCTCAATGCTTCAGGGGCGGAACCAATGGTGAATCTTACTGAGAGCGGCTTTGGCGATTCCGGAGGAAAGTGGGTCGCAGGCGGAAAACAGATTCTGTGGTTCAGCGATCGCCACGGGCTTCGTTCACATGCAAACAGCGGTTCAAGGCAAAGGGATGTCTACTCACTTTACCTTACCCGCGACAGCTGGGATAAGTCAAATATGAGCAAGGATGAGTACCTGCTGTGGAAGGAGTTACAAAAGAGGGATGAGGAGAAGAAAAGAAAAGCAGAGGCAGCCCTTAACGAAAAAACGAAGAAGAAAACAGCTGAAGTAGTTAAAACTGACACAACTCTGGTGAAGATAGATTTTGAGGGGCTAAATGAGAGGAAAAAAAGACTGACAATTCACTCGTCAAGCCTGTCTGATGCTATTCTTTCGCCGGATGGAGAAACCCTCTACTACCTTGCCCGGTTTGAAAAGGATCTCAATCTGTGGAGCACAAACCTGCGAACCAGAGAGACTAAGATGGCAATTTCCCTTAATGCCCGTTCTGCAAAACTGCAATGGACAAAGGATATGAGTAAGCTGTTCATGCTGGCTGATGGCAGGATTTCAACCATCGACCTGAAAGCCAACACAAGCAAGCCGGTATCAATAAGGGGTGAACTACAGTACGATGTCGATACGGAAAGACAATTGATGTTCGACCATGTGTGGAAGCGTAACAGTGAGATGTTCTACATTTCAGGTTATCATGGTGCGCCATGGGAGAAGCTCCGGGATGAATACCAGCCAAAGGTAAGTCTGGTTGGCAACGACATAGAATTCGCAGAGCTCCTTTCAGAGATGCTTGGCGAGCTGAATGTATCACACAGTGGCGCACGTATCAGATCAGTCGATCCAGGTGGTACACAAACCGCAGCACTGGGTATATTTATTGATTATAACCATACCGGTGATGGTTTGAAGATTGCAGAAGTCATAAAGGCAGGTCCGCTTGACAAGGATCACATAAACGCTAAGGCCGGAATGATTATCACACATGTTGACGGGGAGGCAATCACTGGCGATACCGATTATGCAAGGTATCTTAACCGTAAGGCCGGCATATTCACCCTGCTGGAGATATACGATCCTTCAACCAAAAAATCAGAGGAAGTGACAATTAAACCAATCACACTTGGAGAAGAGGGCTCTCTTCTATACAACAGATGGGTAAAACAAAACGAGCTGGAGGTCGAACGGTTAAGCAACGGGCAACTGGGATATGTTCATATTGCCGGAATGAATGACGGCCAGTACCGCAACACATACGAACGTGCAATGGGCAAATACGCCAATACCAAAGGACTTGTTGTAGATACACGGTTTAATGGAGGAGGAGATCTTGTCGGCGATCTGACCATGTTCCTGACCGGGGAGAAATTCATTGAATATGCTATCGAATCAAGAGTCCTTGGAGGAGAACCGGTTTCACGGTGGACTAAACCATCAATAGCACTTGTCAACGAAGCCAATTACAGCGACGGTCACTGCTTTTCATGCGGGTATCAGGATCTTGGCATAGGGCTCCTGGTAGGTATGCCTGTCCCCGGCACCTGTAGTTTTGCCGGCTGGGAACAGCTTTCTAACGGAACGATAACATGGGGTTCGATCCCGGTCAGTGCGAAGAATAAAAAGGGGGAATGGTTTGAAAACAACCAGACCATACCTGAAGTGATGGTTAAAAATATGCCGGGAGATATTGACAACGGACGTGATGAACAACTCGAAAGAGCAGTTCAGGAACTGCTGAAGATAGTAAAGTAAAGCTATTGAAGCCGGGTGCCGGGTGCCGGGTGCCGTTACCCCAGGTAACCGGCCATCTCTTGCTGTACCTCCCTGGCTTTTTCGGCAGCAATCTTGTCGAAGTTTTCGCTGCTGTCGGCGAAGATGATTGCCCTTGATGAGTTTACCAGCAATCCGCACCTGCTGTTCATGCCATACCTGACCACCTCACTGAGGCTGCCGCCCTGCGCTCCTATGCCTGGCACCAGCAGAAAATGATCGGGTGCTATTGCCCGCACCTCCTTCAGCATCTCGGCCCTGGTAGCTCCCACCACATACATCATGTTGTCGCTGCTGCCCCATTTCTGTGAGATCCTGAGTACCTTTTCAAACAATCTCTCTCCGTCTTCAGCGTGATACTGGAAGTCATCTGCTCCCTTGTTGGAGGTAAGTGCCAGCAGTATCACCCATTTACCATCGTACGACAGAAAAGGTGAGACAGAATCCTCTCCCATATATGGAGCAACAGTAACCGCATCGGCATTAAGATCATCAAAAAAGGCCCTGGCGTACATCTTCGAGGTGTTGCCTATATCGCCCCGTTTAGCGTCGGCTATCACAAAACAATCAGGATGATTTTCCTTAATATAACTGATGGTACGGGCAAGCGACTCCCAGCCCCTGGTTCCGTTGCACTCATAGAAGGCCACATTAGGTTTAAAAGCAACTGCATATTCAGCAGTAGCGTCTATTATCCTGCGGTTGAACTCGAAAACAGGGTCGTCGCTCTTCAGAAGGTGTTCAGGAATCTTTGCCGTTTCGGTATCAAGACCGACGCAAAGGAATGATCTCTTTTTTAGGATGATTTCGTAAAGTTGCTGTGCCGTCATTATTGTCAGATTGCGCTCTCCTTGAGTCTCTCGGCATTCTCGGCCATCTGAAGCTTATCAATTATCTCCGTGATGTTGCCGTCAAGAACGGAAGGCAGGTTATACATTGTCAGGTTAATGCGGTGATCGGTCATACGACCCTGCGGATAGTTGTAGGTTCTGATCTTTGCCGACCTGTCACCTGTCGACACCATTGTCTTCCTCTTGTGTGAGATCTCGTCAAGATATTTCTGATATTCCAGGTTATAAAGGCGGGTTCGAAGCTCCTTCATAGCTCTCTCAAGATTCTTTATCTGAGACTTCTCATCCTGGCAGGTTACCACCACTCCGGTTGGAATATGAGTAAGCCTTATAGCTGAGTATGTAGTATTTACCGACTGGCCTCCCGGACCGGAGGAGCAATATGTATCCTTTCTTATATCCTCATTCCTGATCTCAATATCGAACTCGCCCGCTTCAGGTAGCACGGCCACTGTCGCAGCTGAGGTATGTACCCGTCCCTGCGTCTCTGTCTGCGGAACTCTCTGCACGCGATGGACGCCTGACTCATACTTCAGTATTCCATAAACGCCCTCACCCGATACGGTAAGCACAATCTCCTTGTATCCCCCTGCAGTTCCTTCGGTATAATGATTGATGTCTATCCTCCATCCCTGGATTTCGGCAAATTTGGTGTACATCCTGAAGAGGTCGCCTGCGAAGATGCTTGCCTCATCACCACCGGTACCTGCCCTGATCTCCATAATCGCATTCTTGTCATCTTCAGGATCACTGGGCAGCAGCAGCAGCTTAATCTCCTCCTCCATATCAGGAATTTTATCAGAGAGTTCTTCAATCTCGGCCTTCGCCATCTCCCGCATCTCCTCGTCCTTCTCTACTGCAAGAAGCTCCTTGGCCGACTTCAGGTTGCCGATAGCAAGCCTGTACTTGTCATACGCCTCAATAACAGGTTGAAGGTCCTTATACTCCTTGTTGAGCTTTACATATCTCTTCATGTCGCTCATTATGTCGGGACTGGTGAGTAGCTCACCAACTTCAGTGAAGCGGCGTTTAACCCCCTCAAGTTTTTCCAATATCAGATTGCTTGCCATATAACCGGAATTTTATCCGGTGCAAAATTAGTAATAAAGTAGATTGTATGAATGCTGTTTATGCAGCCAGCCATATTTAAGGCTAAAATTACCTGTAGCGCTTAACCATTTGATAAATTCTTACTATTGAAGCTGGTGATATTCAGTCTGAATTAATGAATTAAATGAGCCTATTTTAGTTTTGCTACTACTATCCATGGATTTGAGTTTTCATCAGCAGCCATTATCCTGGCTTTCAGCTTCTCATATTCTTCCTGGTTAAACTTAAGCTCGGGTGGCAAAAGATTTGCCTTCTGAAGTGTCTCGAGGTTAGTGATTCTGCTCTTTAAGACAAGAGGTTCAATGGTTTGGAATACTTCATTTTCTGAAAAAACCCCTGCCGGCCAGAAAGAGTAACCACCATCCAGATCGTTAATTAATCCATTCCATTGAAGTTTCCCGGGTATGATGGGCAAAGGGGCAATAGAGACCACACTACCAGTACCCTTGGTATAAACATAGTACCTTGTCTCACCTTTCATCCGCGCTGTCAGGAATATTAAACTCCGGCTTTCAAGTAAATCGTTAAAGTAAATTGTTTTCTTCCTGACATCGTTATCTCCCTGTACTGTCCTTAGCCTTTTATCCCATGTAAGATGATCGCTGCCTGCTTTCAGAACAAATCTTGCACTAACAGACTCCCTCACCGGGTCAAATCTATAAACTGTGTCAATATTTGCCTCCCAGACTGTTAGTGAATCAGCATATTCCCAGAAATTTGTTTCAGACATCTTCATCAAAAAAGGGTTTGGTGCGAGCATACTCGTTCTATGTAACAGATTAAGGTTTTTTCTTCCATTCATATCTGTTATTCTGAGAGAATATGGGTCTTCTTTCTTCAGATAAGGCATATTGGTCCAATAAAAGACCCTGTCGTTCCTGTATGCTGCAACGTCTCGTGGAATATCGGATTTTACCGTCTTTACCAGCTTTCCATCAGGTCTGAAAAGATGCACTCTTGCTCCGGAACTCGATTCAAGTACTGTTAAGATATCTGTACCATCAAGTATGTTGATTTTAACCGGTATAATATATTCTCCGGGTCCCCTTCCTATAGCACCAATCTTATTAAGGAATTTCCCTGTATTACTGAAACGAAGAATAATGTAATTATTTGTCAGAATAAAAATTCCCTTCTCAGTAACTTTTAAGTCTCTGATACCGCGCATAAATGACTGCTCAGTTGACTCAAGCTCAATATACCTTATCTCACTGAAATATTCTGAAGCATAACAATATTGCTCCCTGCCAAGGGAGGGAGCAATATCTATTATCTCGGAAACAACCACCTTTTTATTATCTCCTCGTCTCTGCCCCAACAGCTCTGCAGTACATATTACTATCAGCAATAAACTGATAACGGCTAATCTTGCACCACCCATCCCAAATCTAATTTTGAAAAGGATTGGTGCTGCAAATTGGGTCAAATGATTCCTCATCACATTCCCATGCCTGACAATAAATACCCCACCCAGGCTCAGGTCTACAATTCTCCTGCATTCCTACTTCCTCCCATTCCCAGAGGGTAACACAGGTTTCAGGGTCTTCCGGATCGAGGCAAATAATAAACGGGTCATAAATGTAACACATTATATTACCTTCGTCTATTGCACCTTCGATCGGGTCTCCCACATGTTTCATGCAGGGTTGCGAGTAGTTTGGACCTGCCAACAAAACAGCAACTACTGCAACATCAAGCAGTAATACCAGAAGTAAAGTTCTTGTTTTCATAGATGTTAATCTTAAGTTAGAGATATTGAGTTTTACCATTTGTTAAAATTTTTATTTCTCTACTCGCTTGTATTTATTTCAGACCTCCCAAATTTCTTCCGGATTGTATAAAAGTATATCCTTGACCGATTATAGTTTACTTTCTCAATATAATGAACATGACTAATTCTTAAATCTCCATTGGTTTTCTCAAGTATGAATATCAATGGCCCCGGAACTTCACCAAGATCTCTATAAATCTTAGATTCTGACCCTGTCGGGACCAACACCGGGAAGTTGATTCCATAGTCCCGAGCCAGGATAGACAAGTCACGTGGCATGTAATTCCCGGCAATTATTAACTGCTGCATCGAATGATCGGGATTGGACTCGCTTAGAAACCTTTTTAAACCCTCATCTGTACAAGAACTACAATTTCTTGAATTTATCCATAATACCAAAGCCTCCTTTCTTAAAAAGAAAAGAGAATCCATATCAAATACCACACCTCTAACATCCTTAAAAGCATGGCTGTCTGGAAATATCAAGCCGTCAATAAGGTATTGATAATAATCCGCTGTTTCATTTGCAGATGGTGTCTCAGGCCTTCTTCTATTAGAAACTGAATAGAAGATGAATACCAAAAGTAATAGCAGATTAACCAATAGCATCAGATGGAAACCTGGTTTCCCATTAAGGTCTATTTTAGTTTTGCTACTACTATCCATGGATTTGAGTTTTCATCGGCAGCCATTATCCTGGCTTTCAGCTTCTCATATTCTACATTGTTAAACTTAAGCTCGGGTGGCAAAAGATTTGCCTTCTGAAGTGTCTCGAGGTTAGTGATTCTGCTCTTTAAGACAAGAGGTTCAATGGTTTGAAACACTTCATTTTCAGAAAAAAACCCTGACGGCCAGAAAGAGTACCCACCATCCAGATCGTTAATTAATCCATTCCATTGGAGTTTCCCGGGAATAATGGACAAAGGGGCAATAGAGACCACACTACCGGTACCTTTGGTATAAACATAGTACCTCGTCTCCCCTTTCATCCGTGCTGTCAGGAATATTAAACTCCGGCTTTCAAGTAAACCGATAAAGTAAATTGTTTTATTTCTGACAGCGTTATCTCCCTGCACTGTCCGTAGTCTTCTATCCCATGTGAGATGATCCCTGCCAGCTTTCAGAATAAATCTTGCTTCGATTGATTCCCTCTTTGGGTAGTATCTGTAAACTGTGTCAATATTTGCCTCCCAGACTGTTAGTGAATCAGCATATTCCCAGAAATTTGTTTCAGACATTGCCATCACAAGAGGATTTGGTGCCAGTTTACTGGTTCTTTGTAACAGATTAAGGTTGTTTCTTCCATTCAAATCTGATATTCTGAGAGAATATGGGTATTCTTTTGTCAGATAAGGCATATTGGTCCAAAAAAAGACCCTGTCGTTCCTGTATGCTGCAACGTTGAGTACCCATTCGTATTTTACCGATCTGACGAACTTACCATCAGGTCTGTAAAGATGCACTCTCGCTCCGGCATTGTTCTCATGTACTGTCAGTATATCTGTACCATCAAGTATGTTGATTTGAACCGGTATAATATATTCTCCGGGGCCCCTTCCTATAGCACCAATCTTATTCAGGAACTTCCCGGTATTACTGAAACGAAGAATAATGTAATTATTTGTCAGAATAAATATTCCCTTCTCAGTAACTTTTATGTCTTTGATGCCGCGCATAAAAGACTGCTCTGTTGACTCAAGCTCAATATACCTTATCTCACTGAAATATTCTGAAGCATAACAATATTGCTCCCTGCCAAGGGAGGGAGCAATATCTATTATCTCGGAAACAACCACCTTTTGATTATCTCTTCTTCGCTGCGCCAGTAACTCTGTAGAACAGATTGCTATCAGTAACAAACTGATAACGGCTAATCTTGCACCATCCATACCTGGTCTAATTTTGAATTTCACAATTTGGCAAGTCATTGAAAACAATCCAAACACTAACAATCAATATCAAATTTCCACTATATTTTCATAAACTCCAAAAAAAAAAAACATGTTTTGCAGCATGCTTTTTTTTTTAATCGAACTTACTCTTCTCAATAAATCAACAATATTCGTACAGTTGAGAAGTATACTGGTTTACAGCTTCACATCCGTTAAAATCAAATAATTCAGCTGCAATTAATAACCTTTAAGATATAATGCCTGTCAATATTATTATCGTCTGCCTGTCTCCACTTTTACCAGTCCTGCCTCAGAAAGCAGTCCGATATAATTGACTATATCCTGCAGGTTTGTCTCTCCTGAGGTCATCTGAGCGTCAAGCAGTTTCTTGATGTCGAGCGCCGTGTTGACGCCGTTGCACATTCTGCTGAGCTCGTGAGTATTGAGTCTTCCGGTAATCGGGTATTTCTCCCTGACAGAACTGTCGACACCCGAAAGCACCTGGCTGTAGCCACGATAACTGCTCTCTTTAACCAGCGGTGTTTCGCGCGGTATCATCGTTGCCGCCCTGGTCTCAAGCTGAGTCGGCTTCGCGAGCACCACCGGCTTCTGGCCAATGGCAACGGCTCTTCTCTTCATATAACTCTCGAAGGAGGCAAGTGCAGCCTTTCCTGCAGCGTCGATCGCGGCACTCTGCTCGGTGATAAAAGTGTTGAAGCCTCTTTTATCAGAAGCAAGTTCAAGTGTTGAAGCCAGGGTCGCCTTCTCATTTATCACTGCGGCTTCGATGTAGGTCCTGCCCAGACGGTACACAGATGCAAAGTCAGCCTCCGGTGCCCTGTCGAGTGCATCAACAGCCCTGTCGAGTTGCTTACCTATGCGCTGGGTGCCGTTACCCGTAATATCTGCCGCGATACGGGCAGCAGTTGCATCATCGGCGCTGGCAATGGTATAGGCTGCCGCTGCTCCGATAAAGCATACCCTCTTCATCTGGGTGGCATCGCATTTGTTTGCGATATCCTCAGAGGTATGGTAATAATGGTCAGGCCAGGTAATCATCATAATTCCCGGAACCCCGACACCCCAGTCATTGAAGACCTCATGGTCGGATGAACTGTAGTTATCATCGATACGGTAATAGAAAGGATCATCAGACCCGCTGGGTGCGACAATACGCTTTAAAAAGCCGCCGCGGCCCGAAATGGCCAGTCCGGCCCTGTTGCCCAGACCTACAAGGTTATAATAGTGCTCCATCACATCATTGATATAGTGCGGATTGCCGTAGGTTGTCCGGTGCAGGCACAGGAACGACTGACTGCGTGCAAGCCAGAGACCCACCATATCGAGATTGATATTGCACAAAGTTTTAGCCATAATATCATTATTCTCTCTCACCCACGGACCGGTACCCGAGAACTCGGGAACCCATATAAACCTGATGGTCCTTTTCGGACGTTCAATCACGCCATTGTCAATCATGGTGCGAAGCATCCTGGCTATTTCGAGAATTGCGGCGCTGCCTGAAATATTGTCGTTGGCGCCCTGCTTTACGAGTCCCTCGAAGAGGTGAGCTGAGAAAATGATTTCATCGGCTTTGGGGTCGCTGCCGCTGATGTAGCATGTTGGCACCTCAAGGTTGTATGGTACTGTCTGCGACTCCACAACGGCATGTACCGTTATTTTCTCTCCCCTCATCAGTCTGTCACGAAGCAGGTGTCCCTCCCTCGGAGAAAGAAAGAAACCGAACTTTGCAGAGCCGGCAGTCTGGCCACCGCGTCCGCCGATGCCGGTAATCGGTATTGCCAGGGGTGCTATCAGAGGTCTCGGTGAATTAAAAGAAATTGTTCCCAGGGCTCCTCTTGTGGAACCTGCACTGTGTGCTGCTGAAATACTTCCCGAGGTGACTACTATTTTACCGGTTACATCAACCCTTTCGAAATCGGCGGCTCGGCCGTCACCAACCCATACCAGCTCGGCAGTAACATCACATGTCTGGCTTCCTGAGGCGAGCATGGCGTTTACATCCATGAAATCGGCTATTTTCGAGCGGCCCGGACTCACTTCCCAGAGCTCACCACGGATACCATCCCATGTGGTTCCGCCGGGATACTTTTTTACCTCGGCTCCTTCAAGCTTGTATTCCAGCAGCTTTTTATACACGTAGTCAGATTCGAACAGAATATCGGTATACTCTGACAGCGGCCTGTCGTGGATGTATGCACCCATTTCAATAATATGATTCAGTGCTGTCTCGCCGGAAGCCCTTCCGATGAACTCATCGATAGTGCGCTCGGGCAACAGGAATTTAAAGGTTGAATTCTGAGCGGTCAAGGTACCAAAGGTGCTTAGGCCAACTACCAAAACTGCGATAAAAAGTCTGATTTTCATGGCAAACAGGTTAGTTTAAGTTAACAGTTGTTATTCAGATTTTAAAAGTAAGCAACAATCGGCTTGGCTACCACTGCACCTGCCTATATTTCACATTATTTAACACTGAAGCCCGGGTTTTCAATTATACCCCTGTTTTGCTACCTTTGCACAGCAACACTATACCGATGACACAGCAAGAGAGATACTCGGGGCGCGGCGTCTCAGCCTCTAAGGAAGATGTTCACAAAGCCATTGCCTCAATTGATAAGGGACTTTTCCCTGCGGCATTCTGCAAGATCATACCAGATTACCTGGGCGGCGACCCCGACTGGTGCAATATCATGCACGCCGACGGAGCCGGCACAAAGTCATCGCTGGCGTACATCTACTGGAAGGAGACCGGCGACCTGTCGGTATGGCACGGCATAGCCCGCGACGCCATCGTGATGAACACTGATGATCTGCTGTGCGTGGGAGCCTGCGAAAACATACTGCTTTCATCGACCATCGGCCGCAACAAGAATCTTATTCCCGGCGAAGTGATTGCCGCAATTATTGAGGGAACCGAGTCCTGCCTGGCAGAGCTGAGGGAACTCGGAATGGGAATATACTCCACAGGCGGTGAGACGGCTGACGTAGGTGACCTGGTAAGGACCATCATCGTCGATTCAACGGTAACGGCGAGGATGAAACGCAGTGATGTAATCTCCAACGACCGCATTGCTGCCGCCGATGTCATAGTTGGTCTTGCATCGTTTGGTCAGGCCTCATGGGAGAAAGAGTACAACTCAGGCATGGGCAGCAACGGACTCACATCAGCCCGCCATGACATGTTTGGCTCATACCTCGCAAAAGCCTTTCCGGAGAGCTTCGACCCAATGGTGCCGCCGGACCTGGTGTATACCGGAAGCTACCGGCTCACCGACATAATACCTGAAACCGGACTCACAGCCGGGAAGATGGTGCTCTCCCCCACACGTACCTATGCACCGGTGATTATTCCGGTACTGCGCGAGATGCGTGATGAAATTCACGGCATGGTTCACTGCTCGGGCGGTGCGCAGACAAAGGTGCTTAACTTCATCGAACGACTTCATGTTATCAAGGACAACCTCTTTCCGGTGCCGCCTCTTTTCAGAATAATTCAGGAGCAGTCGGGAACACCCTGGCAGGAGATGTACAAGGTTTTCAATATGGGACACAGATTTGAGATCTATACCAGCGAAAAAGCTGCAGCGCGCATTATTGAGATAGCAGAATCACTTGGCGTCGGAGCACAGATTATCGGCCGATGCGAAGCAACCGCAGCGAAAAAGCTCACTATCAAATCAGAATACGGGGAATTCAAATATTAGGTAAAGGGCGTAAAGGACGTAAAAGGCGTAAAGGGCGTAAAGGGCGTATAGGGTTTAATGCCATAATGACCTATAACCGTATACCACTCACCATTAACCGTATACCGTTTATTGTTTATAATCTGTCCTTAGGACTCTGAATTCGGTGCGCCTGTTGATCTGATGGGCAATCTCCTTCTGTTCCTCGGTCTCAAGGAGAGAGATGAACTGCTCTGTAAGGACAACGCCTGTACTGAGGAACGGATACTGGGCAGCTATTTCATCATCGACGACCTTTGGTGATGACTCGCCATAACCCTTTGGTGAAAGCCTGTCAGGCTCAATACCCTTTTCTATGAGATAATCAACTACCGACTGTGCCCGTCGCTGAGAGAGAGTCATATTATACTCTTCTGTATCACGGGAGTCTGTATGTGACATCAGTTCAATCGTGACATTCGGATTGTCCATCAGGGTTTCAGTAAGCTTATCGAGCGACACCATTGACTCAGGCCTGAGGTCCCATCTGTTGAAATCATAGAAGATATTCGGCAACTCAATAGGCTTGTCGATTGGTGTCATCAGTATTGTCGTCAGGAACTCCCTGCTCTTCTCCTGTCCCCGGGTTGTTTCCCGTGCCTTGCCGTTGAGGTAGCCCTCTTTGGTGGCAAGGAAAATATAATCAACGTCAGGCCTGAGCGAGAACCTGAAGTCACCGTTATTACCTGTAGTAGACTGAAAGTTGGTACCATCGCTGGCAATAAGCTGGACCACTGAACCGGTTACCGGAGTCCCTGTTTTTTCGTCCTTTACGAGGCCTGTTATACTGAATGTAAGCGGAGGCATAACAAAAGAGTACAACTCATCATTTCCCCTGCCCTTGCGCGATGAACTGAAAAGACCTTTCTCCGAACCCCTCTCAAAGACAATCCCGAAGTCGTCAGCAGAACTGTTGACAGGAGGCCGCATATTTGTAATTATCCACCTGCCGTCAGGTTGCTGAACCGCCTTGAAGATATCAAGTCCCCCCATGCCCAGATGACCGTCTGATGAGAAATAGAGCGTCCCGTCATCACGAACGTTGGGAAACATTTCATCACCACCTGTATTTATGTCGGAACCGAGGTTAACCGGTTTCGACCAACTCGCGGAAACGGATTCGCGTGTAACGTAATAGATATCCTTTCCCCCGTATCCTCCCGGCAGTTCGGAAACAAAGTAAAGAGTCAGACCATCGGGTGATATTGCAGGGTGGGCTGCAACAAGTGAATCTGAAAGTATATCCAGCTTCCTTGGGGTTGACCAGCTGGTACCGGTCATCTGGGAGTACATAATAACGCATCCCCTTTGCTCTCTCCTACCCTCCTCACAACGTGTAAAATAGAGTTCCCGGAAGTCAAATGACAACGATGGGGTACCCTCCTCGGCCTCCGTATTGATTCCCTCGACAGGAACCGGAGTACTCCATTTGTCCTTCTTGTCAAGCCTGCTTTCAAAAATATCCGTAAAGCCCTGACCCGTGGCTCCATGCTTTCTGTTACCGGCAGCATCAGCCCTGGCAGAAGTAAAATATACCATACCATGATCATCTCTTGCAAAGGCAGGACTGAAGTCTGCATCTCTGGAATTGAGGTCTCTCATCTCTTCCACCTCGTAAGCTTCAGGATTTTCAAGCCATTCCAGGGAGAGCTCACAAGATCTGATGGCCAGATCGGCTCTAGGATCATTTGGTACTGTCTGCCTGTATTTCCTGAATTCATCGATGGCCTGCTCATACTTGCCGTTCTTCTTCATGGTTTCGGCAAGTCTGTACTGTGCTTCGGGGGTAACACCCTGGGTTCGTACTGCTCTTCTGTACCAGGTTTCTGCACTGCGTGAATCGTTAACTATACGGTAACACTCGGCCACCATAAAAACCATCCTGGCCTTTACCTCTCTGTCCTTAGACCTGGTAAATGCATCCTTGTAAAAATCGATAGCCTCGTAATACTCACCCGCTTCAAAAGCTTCATCAGCTCTTTCAGTCTTCCTCTTTTGCGCCGACAATAGAAGGGGCAGCGCTATCATAATAATCAAAATGAAAGATAATCTCTTCATGTAAAGTCTTCTGCGGCTTTGCACAAATGTAACTATTGTTTAAAATGTAAACGCCCTTTCTCCCCTTTTATTTTAATAAGAAAGTATGGCAGTCAAAACCGACGGCAGCTTCCAGGGCATTATCTTCTACCTTGTAAACAACAGTTCACGATATTTGGGAAGAGGCCACATTTCATTGTCAACAATCTGCTCCAGCTTGTCTATATGATACCTTATTTCCTGAAGGTAAGGTTTAACGTTTGTCTCATATGCCAGAGCCTTTTCATACAAATTTTCAATAATATTTGCCTTCTTCCTCTCTTCAATCATCTCGTTTACCAGCCTCTTTATTGTGGTTATACTGTCAGAAGTGTTAACTATCAGCTCCTTGCGGGAACCCGCAAGCCTTTCATACTCAATCTCGTTGAAAATCTCTCTCAAACCCTTTACATTCTCAATCAGAACCGACATATACTTTACTGCCACCGGCACAATGTGATTTATGGCAAGGTCACCCAGCACCCGCGCCTCTATCTGGACCTTCTTCACAAACTTTTCGTATTCGACTTCCACCCGGCTCTCCAGTTCTTTTTCCGAGAACACACCTGTTGATACCAGCATCTCCCTCGAGCCCTTCTCCAGGTAGCTTCTTACTGATCCGGGCACGCTTACCAGTCCGGAAAGTCCCCTGGCAACAGCCTCTTCCTGCCATGCAGCACTGTAGCCATCGCCCTCGAATCTTATCCTTTCCGTTTCCAGAATATATTTTTTCAATATAAAGAATATGGCTTCATCCTTCTTCCTGCCCTTCTTGACCAGCAAGTCAACTTCCTTTCTGAAAGCAACAAGCTGGCTGGCCAGAGCTGCATTCAGCACAATCATTGCGGCACTGCAATTCGCAGAAGACCCGACAGCCCTGAATTCAAACCTGTTGCCTGTAAACGCAAACGGAGAGGTCCGGTTACGATCGGTATTATCAAGCAGTATCTCGGGTATCTTACCTATTCCCAGCTTTAGCTCGGTTTTCAGCGAGGGACTCATCTTCCGGTCGGTTATCTTGCTTGCCATCGATTCGAGCATTCCGGTAAGATAACTACCAAGGAATACAGAGATAATTGCAGGTGGAGCTTCATGCCCCCCGAGCCTGTAAGAGTTTGTTTCATTTATTATGCTGGCCCTAAGAAGGTCGCTGTGATCGTTAACGGCTTTCAGTACATTTACAAGGAATGTCAGGAATTGCAGGTTTGACTTCGGGTTTTTTCCAGGCGACAAAAGATTCACTCCTGTATTGGTTTCGAGCGACCAGTTACAATGTTTGCCCGAACCATTAATTCCGGCAAAGGGCTTTTCATGAAACAAAACTCTGAACTTATGACGCCTGGCCACTCTTTTCATTATGTCCATCAACAACTGGTTATGATCAACAGCCAGGTTAGCCTCTTCATAAAGGGGAGCACACTCGAACTGATTCGGAGCCACCTCATTATGCCTTGTCTTTACCGGTATGCCAAGCCTGTAAGCCTGATATTCAAAGTCCTTCATAAAAGCCATTACCCTCTCCGGTATAGATCCGAAGTAATGGTCAGCCAGTTGCTGATCCTTAGCCGACTGGTGCCCCATCAATGTACGGTCAGCCAGCACTACATCGGGTCTTGCATAATAGAGCGCCTCATCAAGCAGGAAATACTCCTGCTCGACACCCAGGGTGGCAATTACCTTGCTGACATCACGGTCAAAATAGCGGCAAACCGCTACCGCGGCCTTGTCGAGAGATGAAAGGGCCTTAAGGAGTGGCGTCTTATAATCAAGAGCCTCACCCGTATAAGAGACAAATATGGTTGGAATACACAGAGTATTGTCCAGTATGAAAGCAGGAGAGGAGACATCCCAGGCTGTATATCCTCTGGCTTCAAAAGTATTTCTTATGCCTCCGCTCGGAAAGCTTGAGGCGTCGGGTTCCTGCTGAACCAGAAGGTTTCCTGAAAACGACTCCAGCAGCCTGCCGTTTTCACCAGACTCGATGAAAGCATCATGCTTTTCAGCTGTTGAATCAGTCAGAGGATGAAACCAATGGGTATAATGAGTTACTCCCTTTTCAATTGCCCAGGCTTTCAATCCGGTCGCAACCTGGTCTGCTATCTGGCGACTTATGATGGTACCTTCTATAATTGCCTGCTTAACCGCACTGTAGGCCTCATGAGGAAGGTACTTCTCCATTTTGCGGAGATCAAAGACATCGGCTCCAAAACAATCAGAGATATCACCTTCAGGTCTTGATACCACTACGGGAACCCTGTTGAGTACCTCATTCAAAGCTGAAAAACGTAACTGTGACATAGGAACTGTTTTTTTGAGCAAAAATAACTATTTAATGATATACACCCCCTGTTTATCGGTTATTTATTTCTTCTTTTTTTGTTTTTTTCTATTTACTCCCCCCTCTTACCAGGGGTATATTAGCTTCTTTTTATCATTTCCTCGACTACTACCCCATTTTTATCAAGGCAACAATCGGTTACTTTAATTTAGTTATGTAAGCCAGTTATACTTCTTCAGAATGACATCTCATTTCAATTAAAGAACCTGGGGCTTTTTTATGATGAAATTTGTTATATTTGTCGCCTGTTTACGCAGAGTAATATTAATCTTAACACAATCAATAAATGTCAGTACTTCAGACGTTACGTGAAAAGGCAGGCTGGCTTGTTGCCGTAGTTATTGGTGTAGCCCTTCTCATTTTTGTGGTCAGTGATTTCTTTGGCAGTGGAGGGGGAAGCCAGAGGAAAGCAAGGAAATATTATGAAATAGCACAAATCGGAGGAGAATCGGTTTCATATATTGAATTCGATGAAAGGCTTCAGCACCTCATTGAGATTTACAGACTTTCAGGTACTCCCAATATAACGGAGGATATGGCCGAAAACCTCAGGTCGCAGATATGGGAACAGATGGTGAGGGAGAAGATTCTTAACAGGGAATTCAGAAAGCTGGGTCTCGAGGTAAGTGATGATGAAGTTGATGCACTTGTACTTGGTGACAACAAGCACCCGATAGTAATGCAGCTTTTTCAGGATCCACAGACCGGCATGTTCAACGAGTCATATCTTGTTAATTTTCTCAAGCAGACGGAAGTTGATCCGTCAATTAAAGCATACTGGTTATTTTTTGAGGATGAAATAGTTACCGACAGGCTTAACACTAAGTACAATAACCTTGTTGCCAAGGGGCTGCATGTAACAAAGCAGCAGGCAGAATTTGAGCACAGCCTTGTTTCCCGCAGTGTTGACTTCACATATATCGGTAAATACTACAACAGTTTTCCCGACTCTCTTGTGAGTGTCAGTACAGATGAGATAAGAAGATACTATAATACCAGGAAAGAAGAGTACAGGCGGCCGGCATTACGAAGCATGGAGTATGTCTCCTTTGACGTCTCCCCTTCGGAAGACGACTATCAGCAGGCACTGCGATGGATAAGTGAGCGCAGTGTAGAGTTCGCAGAAACTGAAGAGCCGGTACAATACATTAATCTTACAGCCGACAACCGGCATACTGGTTTTTACCTTACGGCCGACCAGCTACCTGATTCAATCAGGGATTTTGCCTTAGCCGGCGACAGGTCTGCTGTTTACGGTCCTTATCTTGAAGATGACACCTATAAACTGGCAAGAATAATAGACATTGCCGAGCGTCCAGATTCAGTAAGAGCGAGACATATACTTATTGCACCCGGTCCTGAAAAGACCATGGCCATGGCACGTTCTGAAGCCGACAGTATCATGAATGTAATCAGGGGAGGTATGATGAACTTCGAGGTAATGGCCATGATAGCCTCTGAAGATCAGGGTTCTGCACAGGTTGGCGGAGACCTGGGATGGTTTGGTGAAGGAATGATGGTTACCCCTTTCAATGATGCCTGTTTCAGTGGAAGGAAGGGCGACATGGTACTTGCGGAGACCGACTTCGGAGTGCATATAATTGAGATCCTTGATCAGAGCAGGAGGGTGCGCAAATACAACATTGGGTTTGTCGACAGGCAGGTAATCCCCGGTTCCGCCACGATACAAAGAATTTATGGTGAGGCCAGTCAGTTTGCTTCCGGTAATCCTTCTTATGAGAGATTCAATCAGACTGTAGCAGAACAGGGGCTGAATAAAAGAATAGCGACCGATATATCAGCCAACCAGAAAGATATAGCTGGTCTTGAAAATGCCAGGGGACTTATTATGTCTTTGTTTCAGACAGAGCAGGGTCGGATCGTTCTGGATTTCAACCAGCAGGCTGTAATTGACCTCGGTGACAGGTATGTAGTTGCCTACTGCACTGATGTACAGGAAGAGGGATTTGCAGAGATTGATGATGTTGCAAGCGAAATACGCTTCACCCTGATAAACAGAAAAAAGGCTGACCTGATTGCAGCGGAGCTCCGTGAGAAGGTAAATGAGGGAATGACCATTGAGCAAATTGCAGGGGAAATGGATTTACAGATTGAAGAATCAGCAGGGATAACCTTCCGTTCGTTTTCAGTACAGGGAATGGCTGGTATTGAACCTGCCCTGATATCAGCGGCAGTGGTTTCTCCTGAAGGCGAGATTACCGGTCCGGTTGAAGGTTCTACAGGAGTGTACCTTTTAACCGTCAACAATGCGACCGAAGTTACCGCAGAGACTGCTGAATCGGTACATGAGAGGCTCTCTTCAATGATGCAGATAAGGGCTTCCTACGAATTATTCGAAGCACTACGCAAAGGAGCGGGTATCGTAGACAAAAGATACAGGTTCTTCTAGGATAATTTATTCTGTTGCGGATCTTATAAGACAGCACCATATGACCTCACTGGAGGGTTTATGGTGCTGTTTCTTTATTTGCTATCTTTGCTAAAGAAGACATCATAATCAGATATGAAGCTCCTCACCTCAAACGAACTTGCAAAAGCCGTTCATCTTAATATTCCCGGCGGCAATCTTATTGCCGGAGCCCTGATGCAGATATTCAGGTATGCCAAGCTCAACAGGGTCTATTCATCGGTCAGTGAAAAGAACCCCATGGATATGGTTACTTCTATGCTGGAGCAACTGGAGGTAAAATATCAGGTTTCAGAAGAAGATCTTAAGAATATCCCGGAAACAGGCAGTTTCATCTCTGTCTCCAATCATCCATACGG
>CAZMSH010000031.1:26832-30819 GCA_964568875.1 uncultured Rikenellaceae bacterium
GAGGTTTCAACATATCAGCAGGATTCCAACGTAATCGTTGACCGTGAATGGAACGAATCAGCCTTAAAGTTTATCAAGAAGGCCGAGGTACCTGTTGTACCCATATATTTCCACGGAACCAACTCAAGGTGGTTTCATATACTGGGAAAAATACATCCTCTTCTCAGAACGGCCAAGTTGCCTTCAGAGCTTTTCAACAAGAGGAACAAGCCAATAATAATAAGGATAGGAAAACCTATACCGGTAAAAGATCAGTCTAATTTCAAGGATATAGCAAGGTACGGACGGTATCTGAGAGCTAAGACCTACTCATTGGGTTCGTCGCTGGAGGTCAGAAAGTTTTACTTTAAGTTCTTCCAGCCCAGGACTACCAGAACAGAGCCGGTTGTGGATGCCATTCCTGACAAGGTGCTTACTGAGGAGTTTTACCGTGTGAAGTGTGAGTATGAATTGTTTACTGCCAAAAACTACTCTGTTATCTGTGCTCCTGCACTGGCAATTCCCAATATCTTCAGTGAGATAGGACGGCTCAGGGAGGTTACCTTCAGAATGGTCGGAGAGGGAACCGGCAAGAGTGTGGATGTTGACGAGTATGATCTATATTATCATCACCTTATAATATGGGATACGGAGGAGAATAAGATAGTAGGCGCTTACCGCATTGGCAAGGGCAAGGAGATAATAAGCCTGTACGGCATAAAAGGCTTCTATATTCACTCGCTGTTTAAGATAAAGAAGGGATTTATTCCCGTCCTGTCAGACTCGCTTGAACTCGGACGTTCATTTATAACGGCTGATTATCAGCGAAAACCACTGCCTCTTTTTCTTCTATGGAAGGGTATAATGTACTTCCTGCTGAAAAATGCAGAATACAGGTATCTTATCGGGCCTGTAAGCATAAGCAATGACATGTCAAAATTCTCGAAGAGCCTGATAGTCCATTTTGTACGCACCAATTTCTACGACTCAGACAAGGCCAGGTACATCTCTCCACGGAAGGATTTTGTACTTAAGCCTGACAAAGTTGTTGACAGGGATATTATTGTCGATAACTCTGAGAGGGATATAAACAGGCTTGAGAAGAACCTGAGGGATATTGAACCGGGATACCGGCTTCCGGTGTTGCTCAAGAAATATATAGAGCTTAATGCCAATATCATTGGATTCAATATCGATCCAAAATTCAACAACTGTCTTGATGGCCTGATAATTCTTGATCTTTTTGAAGTACCACCCGATTTTATCAAGGCTCTTTCGAAGGAGTTCAACGACACTTCTGTTCTCGAGAGATTCGGGTTTAAGTAATTGGCGTTATGGGTTACGCGTTGCGGGTTACGGGTTGTGGGTTAGTGGCGTAGTGTCTACAGACAATGCCGGTGGCAGATTTTAGTGGAGATGGGGTGTAGTGTGTAGATTACAAATGACCGGAATTGAAATATCTGTCTGCTATTACCTGAAAATACACAATTGACCTCTGTCTGTCATCTTTCAAAGGTATGAAAGCAGATTTGATAATGAAGTGGCTATCCAGAATAAAAATTACGGGGTTTGAGATTTTATTCAACGCCTCAAAAACATTAATTGGAATTGCTTCGGGCACATAAACAGGAATATCGATTTTCCTTTCCTTCAAGATTAGAGAAAGCTCCCGGGGCATGTAAAATGAAGCGAGAATAATTCTGTTATTAATCCCATTTTTTGTTGTTAATTCTGTAAAAGCAGTTAGTGCTTCATCTGTACAAGACTGACAACTGCGGGCATTAATCCATAAAACTGCATATGTGTATTCATCAGCAACCAGTGTTTCCATCGTAAGACTCTCACCTGACAGGGGCGATAAAACTATATCCTGCGAAAGCTTCAAATCCTCAAGAGAGTAATGAAAAAATAAATCTCTATACGATGGTTGAGAGGAGTATTGAGCCTGCATCCTGATTCGATACAGGTATAATCCAAATACTGTTATTAGAAACAGGTTAAGACCGACAACTATATAGAACCCAATTCTGTTGCTCATCTTAAAGTTGCTACCATAAGCCAAGGATTACTGTTGATATCAGCCTTTTCGGCTACCTCCCTGAGCGAGGAGTGTTTCTCCAGGCTAAACTTATGTTTTTGAGGTACAATTTCAATATTTTTGAAATGGCTTCTAAGGAAACGGGGTTCAAAGAAAGAGAAAATCTCCTTGTCTGAAAACTGACCTGTCGGCCAGAATGCCAATCCTCCATCTATATCATTTGTTATTCCCCTCATTGATGATACAAGCCCTGATCCGGTAAAAGGAATAGTTTTAAAGACCCCCTTTCCTGATTTAGAATAGAGAAAATGCTCATTTACATCAAAGACTCTTGCTCCCAAGTAGATATGTTGGTCTGTCTCAACAAAGCCGTTAAAATAAATTGAACTTTTCCTTAGTGTTCTGTCAGGATCAGCTGTGTTGTATCTTTTATCCCACGTTAGGTGTTTTCTTCCGGCACTCAGGTAAAACCTTGGTAAGATCTTGTCTTTATCAATGATTCTATAAACAGTATCAACATTTGCGTCTCGAAGTGAAAGAGAGTCTCCCAGGAAGTAATAACCACCCGTAATATGACGCCATGTTACAGCCATGGCCGATTTCGGAATGTATTTTAATACCGGGAGAAGGTATCCTGAAGGTTTTCCTTTCAAAGAAGTAATTGCTATTGCAAAATTATTATTGAATTGGGCATGCTTCCAACCGGTATATGAAAGAAGATGGTTTTTAATCGAAGCCGTAAAATACGGATAACATTCAACAGTGAAAGATGTTACATGTTCGCCATCAAATTCGAAAATATGAACCTTTCTCATTCCATGATCTGTTACAGCTATATGGTTCTGATCATGCAAAATATTTAAGAATATGTTATTTGCTGAAAATTCTCCCGGACCTCTTCCCACAGCTCCGATAGTGTTGAGGAATCCGCCTGAAGAATCGAATCTTAAAACTTTACCAGATGTCTCAATGAAAATGTTGTCATTAAATACAACAATATCGCCTATTGTCCTGATCATCGACTCGTCAGTTGTCTCGAGTTCAATATACCTGAAATCGCTGTATAATTCAGAGGCCATCACTGGTGTGCCCTTTTCAAGAGCTGGTGATATATCTATTACCTCAAGAAGGCTGAGATAGTCTGAAACGGAACTCCTTCTCTGCCAGGACAACACCATCAGGATAAGTACCACTCCTATAAGTACTTCTGAAATAGATCTGTACCAGGTTTTCATACGCAATTCTCAATTAGGGTAAAGAATCCGGGGAAATATCTTAGGATACCATTCAATAAAGCCTGAAGCAGATATAACCCCGGAGTCAATGAAAATCAGCTTATGAATGGATCAAGAGAACATTCCATATTCTCCAGATCGCATTCCCATGGTCTACAAGAAACATCCGGGTCGGGGTAGAATTCGCAATCTTCTACTGCCCCAGCCTCAGACCATCGTTCCATTAAATAGGGCTCCCCCATTACATAGATTATGTATGGGTCATAAAACCAGCATGTTTGCCCATTTTCAACCGGCCATGAGTAATCAGTTCTTTCACCTTTATACCTTATGCAATCCTGAGGATCTGTCCAGAACGCGAACAATGAAAGAACTGTGATCACATTAATAAACACAACTAAAATTACAATTCGTAAATTCTTCATAGCAGATAATTTTACTGTTTCTCATAAAATGTAATAACCGGCTTTTAGTACCCATAACTCCCTTGTTTAACAATAGGGATTGAAGACATCTGATCAAATTTCAAAAAAACTATTCAAAAAAAAAAAAAAAAAAATAGTATGTTATTCAACACATAATTATAAGTTGCTAAAAATTACCCCTTATAAGGCTTAAGAGTTACAGGTTACGCGTTGCGAGTTGCGGGTTGCGGGTTGTGGGTTAAGCCGGTTAAAATACAAAAAGGGCCGCTCCAATTAAGGAACGGCCCCTGATGTAAAGTCGGCGACTACC
>CAZMSH010000032.1:0-27370 GCA_964568875.1 uncultured Rikenellaceae bacterium
ACCGAATGACTATTGAATTACCACCGAATTACCACCGAATGACTATTGAATGACCACCGAATGACTACCGAATTACCACCGAATTACTATTGAATAACCACCGAATGACTATTGAATGACCACCGAATTACCACCGAATGACTATTGAATAACCACCGAATGACTACCGAATTACCACCGAATAACTATTGAATTACCACCGAATGACTACCGAATTACCACTGAATGACCACCGAATAACTATTGAATTACCACCGAATGACTACCGAATTACCACCGAATAACTATTGAATGACCACCGAATAACTACTGTATTCCCAAAGCTACCTCCTCGACAGTTTCAAGAAGCAGCCTCATATCCTCTTCTGCTGTGAGTGGATTGATAATTGTCACCCTCAGCCAGAGTTTCTCCTCGAGTTCGGTCTGTACTATGTAGAATTTACCCTCTTTAATGATTTTATCGCGGATGGCAGCGTTGAGGCTGTTGAGCTCATCAGTCTCCATGCCACCCGGATTGTACCTGAAGCATACTATGTTGGCGTCGGGATCGAGGGCAGCCTCGAAATTGTCCCGCTCTTTTACCATTTCCGCAAATCTCTTTGAAAGGTCGTAGCGGCCATCGATATAGCTCCCGAAGTAATCTTTGTCGTAGTATTTGAATGCGGTAAAGGCGACGAATCCGAGCGAGCTCTTGGTACACTCGAGGGTTCTCTTTGCGCTGTTATACCACTCATTTTCAGTCTGCTTCTTAAACAGATAGGAGGCTTTCTGTGCGAAGGTTTCATATGAGTGTCGGCCATCGCGGAACAGCACCATGGTATTCAGTCCTGGTACCAGCAGCATCTTGTGAAAGTCAATCACCACCGAATCGGCTCTCTCTATTCCGCTGATATAGTGTCGGTATTTGTCAGAAAAAAGCACGCCCATTCCGTGAGCTCCGTCAACATGCAGCCATAGATTGTGCCTCTCGCAGAAGTCGGCTATTGCCATCAGGTCATCGTAGGAACCGGTGGCCGTTGAGCATGAGTTGGCGATAACCGCGGCTACCGATATTCCCTTCTGGAGCGCTTTTTCGTAGTACTTCTCCAGCAGGTCGGTGCGCATCCTGTAGCTTTTATCATACGGCACCTTTATCAGGGCATCGTTTCCAAGACCCATAATCTTCACGTTCCTGGCCACGCTGTAGTGCGACTGGTCGGTGACCATGAAGCCTGTCCTGAGCCCCTTCATTATACCCTCTTCCCAGACGTTATATGTCGATTTCACCTGCCTGATGGCGAGCATGGCTGTGAGGTTGCCGGCGCTTCCTCCGTGGGTGAATATACCGTCGGCGCTGTCACAGTAGCCAATCATGCCCGAGAAGAGCTTAATGAGGTTACGTTCCATTGCCATGGCAACGGGACCCATCTCATAGACTGCTGCTCCGTTATTAAGCAACGTGGTACAGAGCTGTGCCAGTGCCACGTGGGGCAGGGGTGAGGTTACCTGGTGCCCTGCGTATCTCGGGTGGTGAAGGTGATTTGAGCGCTCCACCGCTTCCCTTAAATAATCAATGAACGGTTCCTGACTACCCCTTTTGAAACTTTCGGAATATATTGCCGCCAGTTCGTCGGGCTCTGTCCATGGCAGTACTGGTGTGTCGGGTCTGTTGGTGACCTCCCTGAGGTAGTCGGAGAGGAGGTCGATGATTTTGTGGCCTTCGTGCCTGAAGAGTTCGGGGTCGAAGGGTGCCTGTTGAAATTTGTCGCTGCTCATCAGGAGTCTTTTTTGTAATGTTTAAACCAATATTAACTGCTTATGGTTCACCGTTATGAACAATAAAAAAGGAGCAAGCTTTAATTCAGTAACTGCTTACTGATGAGCTGCCTGCTCCATTATTAATAGCAGGTTAGGTTGGTTTTAGCAGTGCCAAATTATTAAAAAAATAAATATGATCTTCTAAAAAGTCGCAGGGTTGCTCAAGAACATATTTTACTCTTGCATCTCGGTGAGCAGGTTTCTGAAGAAGACTGCTGTCTGTCGGTGATGGTGTGCTGAGCCATGGCTTGCGGTTTCCTGCATCGTATGCCTGTCTGAAAGTGATTTTTTTATTACATCGAAAATGTGTGTGAGAGTCTGTTGCTTTTCTCTGCCGGTGGTTTCAAGGAAGTCGGACAGAATATTGAATCTTTTTATCTGGATTTCGCACAATTCTGGAAGGAACTCATAGACCTTAGCCAGGTGCTTAATGCGTCGGGTGGCATTTGTGACTATCATGTCTGCCAGACAGGACTCTGGATTGTTGCGGGCCAGGTAAATCTCTATATACCTGTATATGCCCGTGTAGCCGAAAGCGTCCATATCGTCGGCTACAGAAAGTATGGTCAAAAGGGAATCAGGAGGGGAGGTTTCGGTGTAGCTTTTGTCGTCGTGGTTCTCTACGACAAACAGTATCTCTTCATGGAGATATTGCGGTATGTCATTTTCAGTAAGGAACCTGCGGCATATGTCTCTGCTTTCGCGGCCATGTCTTTCACCTGCGTCTATGGCCATTCCTGTATCGTGGGTCATGCAGGCAATGAGAAGCTGTTCCTGGAATCCCGTTGTAAAGCAAAATCCTTTTCGCTGCAGCTCTTCCAGTATTGTCCGGGCGTTTCTCCAGACACGCCTGTGGTGGTTAAGGTCGTGGGAGGGCAGTAGCAGGTTACCGTACCGTGTTGATATGAACTCTTCAAGCCGGAACAGGTAATCATTAAGGTTAATACTATCGGGATGCGGGGCCAAAATTACTTCAGCATGCTTTCGGCAAGGTCGAGGATAGTTGTATCGTCTAATGTAACGAAGCCCCCTCCGGGGCCCTTCTCGATATGGATTCCGACAGCTTGTCCCCTGTCGTAATTCCATCCTCCAAAATAGTTTCGTACAGTCTCTTCGTTCATGTTCAGCCGGTCAGCGATCTTCTTGACGCTGCCGGCCGGTAAGCTGTCTTTGATCTTGCGCAACTCGCTGAAGGTCATTGTTCTGGCCATATCGTAATGTTTTTCGTACATAACTATTAATAATGTATACTCCAAAGGTAGCGATAATAAAGAATAAAACAAAATGGGTATCAGGTGTCAGGTGCCAGGTGCCGGGTATCAGGTGCCGGGTGCCAGGTGCTGGGTGCCGGGTGCCAGGTATCGGGTACCGGGTATCAGGTGTCGGGTGCCGGGTGCCAGGTATCGGGTACCGGGTAATAGGTGCCGGGGATGCTGGGAGCATTAGGTTTATGGAATATGCCATTTACGCCCCTTACGCCTGTTACGCCTCCTACACCTCCTACGCCTTCTACGCCTGTTACGCCTTTTACGCCTTTTACGCCTTCTACACCTCTTACGCCCCTATGCCACTATGCCCCTATGTCACTATGCCACTATGCCATTTACGCCCCTTACGCCATTCCCTTTACATCCCTGATGATATATACATCATAATCGCCCAGGTATTTGAAGCCTGCCTTTTTGTAGAGGTTGATGGCTTTGATGTTTGTCTGGTGGACTTCCAGTTTAACCTGACAGCCCTTCTCCTTTACGAATTTTAACGACTCCTGCAGCAGCGGTTTTGAGAGACCGCGACCCTGATGCGAAGGGAGTATGGCAAAATGGTGAAGATGTATTCTTCGTCCGTCGAAGGTCATCCACGATGAGCCGATCAGCAAACCATCATCGTCCTCCATTATCAGCATCTCTCCGCCAAGTCTGACCGACCGCAAAATAGTCTCATTATCGTCCCCGCGGTCGGGACGTCCGACATCGGTTGCCATCCAGAGTTCACAAAGCGCAGGATAATCGCTTTCACGGTAATCTCTGATGTTATAATTCATTCTATTTAATTATAAGGCTATACGTTTCATTATCTCTCTTCGGCGACAGGAACGGGGTGGGGTATTGCCCGTTCTATTATTGTTGCACCACTACGGGGTGCGATTGTATCCTCCCCACACCTCACACCGCATACCTCTGACCCTAATTCTTCTCCACATACAGCTGACCCGCCTCGTGGCGCCTTACCCTTACCGCACTTCCCTTTTCGATGTATCCGATCTCCGACCTGGCATCATAGATATGATCTTCAATCGTCACCTTTCCTGAGGGTCTCAGTGCTGTATGAGCCACCCCTGTCTTGCCGACTAGGGAGCTTTGTGCTTTTGTATCGAAGCTGACGTAACCGTCATTCAGTTCCTGGACCTTTTCCAGCGCCAGGCTGCCGAAAATACGATTGGGACTGAAGAGCTTGCGGCTTAGCCACAGCGACAGAATAAAAGCCATCAGCATTGATCCCATTACAAGACTGAAAGCCAGGAGAGCCTCACTGACTCCGTTCTCTGACGGACCCCAGTTAAAGACTATCTTATCTATCATACCGAAGGTGAGTCCGGTGACAATTCCAATGACGCCCAGCACCCCGGTCACACCGAAGCCCGGGATGGCAAATATCTCGACCGCGACAAGTATTATTCCCGCAACAAATACCACTACAGGCCAGTTAGAGGCGAGTCCTTCAAGATACAAGGGTGCAAAGTAGAGTACGGCAGCAGTGACGGCAGCAATAATAGGAAATCCCACCCCCGGTGTCTGCAGTTCGAAGTAGATGCCTCCGATGATAACCAGAATCAGCAGACTCGAAACGACCGGATTAACAAGCAGTTGAATGATTATCTCCATTGTCGTGGGCTTGAACTCATGCATTTCATAATCTTCAAGTCCTGCCCTTTGCAGCAATTCTGCAATAGTCGTCACCTCCGCCTCGCAGAAACCGTATTTGATAGCTTCCTGTGCCGTCAGCGTCAGCACCTGCCCGGTATCAATAACGCCGGCCACAGATATCCTCGGGTCAACCATCGCCTGGGCGATATCGGGATCGCGATGCCACACCCACGTAGTATCACCGTCGGTCACAACAGGCTTCTTCCCGTGTGCCTCAGCAGTTGACCTCATCATACCGCGCATAAACGACTGGTATTTGTCAGGAACCTGCTGCCCTGTCTGATCGACAACCGTTGCGGCGCCAATGGAGCCTCCCGGCCTCATATAGATACTGTCGGCGGCTATGGATATCAGAGCTCCCGCTGAAATGGCCTGGTTGTCAATGAAAACCAGTACCGGAATCTCTGAATTCAGTATTTTCGTGCGGATAGAGTCAGCAAAGTCAACCTGCCCACCGTAGGTGTTCATATGAATCAGTATGTAGTCTGCACCTTTCTCGCGGGCCTCTGCGAAACTCTTCTGGGTAGTCCTCCAGATGGGGGCAGCTATCATCTTCTTGATATCAAATTTGTATATTATCTTACTCTGTTCCTGAGTCTTGATTACATCCTTCAGGCTATCCTGCTCCACAGTTTTGACCTCATCCTTTAGGCTATCCTGCTCCACAGTTTTGACCTCATCCTTCAGGCTATCCTGCTCCACAGTTTTGACCTCATCCTGCAGGCTATCCTGCTCCTGAGTCTTAATATCATCCTGAAGATTACTCTGCTCCCGGGTATTGATATCCTCCCTGGGCGTACTCTCCTGTTGTGCAGCCGTATTAAGTGACATTGTTGCCAGCAGCAGTGCCGCCGCAAACATCGGTAAAGCTTTCATATAAGAATCGGATTTAATGATTTCATGTATTCAAGGAAGAGCTCCAGTGCCTTCTGCTTGGGCTCATCGTAAGGATAGTCGATATTGGTGTTTAGATATTCCAATATCTCTCCGGCTGCGGGGTATTTAAGGCGGTTCATCTCTTTGACGGCAGCCTCCTTGTTTTGCAGTCCTGATTCCAGCGAGGTGTTGAACACCCTCACAAACTCTTCATCGGGCTTATTTGTTGCCACCCAGCATGCAAAGGCGAAAGGGAGGCCGGTCATCTCTTTCCACTCATGAGCCAGGTCGTAGCCGTATCTGAACCGGTTTTCCATGGCAAAGCACTGATCACCGATAATGACAATAGCTTCCTTTTGTCCTATTAACGAATAGTTGAACTCCCTGCCGGGATTCATCCATCTGAATTCCTTTTTCCAGTGATGTCCTGCCAGAACCTTTGCCAGGTTGACCGAGGTTACCGACCTGTAGTCGAGCCACACTGTCTCAATATCTTCAATTTTACTGTTGCTGAACATCATGACTGTGCGCACCCGCCCCGTGGTTCCCACACAATAATTGCCTATGATGACAGGATTTTTCAGCAATGGAATGGCGGCCACAGGAACGAGGCCGATGTCGGCGGTTCCGTCAGTGAGCCTGGCTGCGATGCCGGCGGGATGGTCGAAATCGAGCTCAATATGAGATGAAACCGGACCGTGCTTCAGTCCCCAGTTCATTGGATAACTGTTAGCGTATTTTACCGTTGAAACCCTTATTTTGTTCATGATTGATTGTCTGTTCAGCGGCCATGAAAGCCTCTGCTAAATTACTGTTTTAATTTTTTTACACCGCTGTAAAAGACTATTTTTGCGGTTGTATTGTTATAACAAACGTAAATAACTTCTGTTTGTGATGGAACTCGGTTTTTTGACGGCAATTTCACCTGTCGACGGCAGGTACCGCGGAAAAGTGTCGGAACTGGCGAACTATTTTTCTGAGTATGCTCTTATTAAGTACAGGCTTATTGTTGAAACAGAGTATTTTATTGCTCTTTGCGAGGCCGGAATCAAAGGGGTTGATGATTTCGACAGCACGAAGTTCGGCCTGCTGAGGGAGATGGCGCTGAATTTCAGCCTCGCCGATGCCGAACGTATCAAGCAGATAGAGAAGACTACAAACCACGATGTTAAGGCGGTCGAGTATTTCATGAAGGAGAAGTTTCATGAGGCCGGACTGCAGAAATGGGCTGAGTTTATTCACTTTGGCCTGACATCGCAGGATATCAACAATACAGCGGTTCCTCTGTCGCTGCGCGATTTTATGGACGACATATACAAGCCCCAGCTCTTCGAACTGCGGGAGAAGATAGCCGGCCTGGCTGATGAGTGGAGCGGAATTCCGATGCTGGCCCGTACTCACGGACAGCCTGCATCGCCGACAAGGCTGGGTAAGGAGTTCGATGTATTTGTGGCCAGGCTTGATGAGCAAACCAAGTATTTCAACTTCATTCCCTTCTCTGCTAAGTTCGGTGGAGCCACAGGCAATTTCAACGCTCACGCGGTTGCTTATCCCGATGTCGACTGGGAGGGCTTTGCCGATGACTTTGTAAACGATGTGCTCGGACTGAGCCGCTCGCGGCCCACCACGCAGATAGAACACTACGACAACCTCGCCGCCCTCTTTGACAATATGAGGCGTATAAATACGATACTTATCGATATGGCGCGGGATATATGGACTTACATATCGATGGACTATTTCGGGCAGAAGGTGAAGGCAGGAGAGGTGGGGTCGTCGGCGATGCCCCACAAGGTCAATCCTATCGATTTCGAGAATGCTGAGGGCAACCTGGCTTTGGCAGATGCGCTTTTTACCTTCCTGGCTTCGAAGCTGCCGGTTTCGAGGCTGCAACGAGACCTTACCGATTCGACTGTGATGCGGAATATAGGCGTTCCGATCGCTCATACACTGATTGCCTTCGGTTCCCTCATGAAAGGCCTTGACAAGCTGATAGTTAACGGCGATAAAATTGAGGAGGACCTGGCCGGTAACTGGGCGGTGGTGGCGGAGGCGCTGCAGACGATTCTGAGGCGTGAGGGCTACCCTGAACCGTATGAGACGCTGATGCGGCTGACGCGCACGGGCCGCAAGATAACGCGCGAGACGGTGAATGATTTTATCGATGGCCTTGATGTTGGTGAGGCTGTGAAGGAGGAGATGAGGCTGGTGACTCCGTTTAATTATACCGGCATTTAAACAGCTTATTCTGAGATGGATAGTATACGCATCCTGCTGAAGTTCATATCGCCTTACAGGTGGCAGGTACTTAAGAATTTCATTTTCAACATCCTTAGCGCGCTGTTTGCGCTTTTTACGCTGACGCTGGTGGTGCCGTTTCTGCAGGTGCTTTTCGATCAGGTGGAGCCGGTGGCGCACCCGGGCGATTTTGAGTTTAACTTCACCTACCTGAAGCAGGCGGTCGACCACTGGTTTTTTGCGTTCATTGACAGGCACGGACCGGTCAGGTCGCTGCTGATGGTGGGACTGCTGGTGATTGCTGCCAGCCTCTTCAAGAACGGTTTCATCTTCCTGGCAAATAATAATATGGCTTTTCTCAGGGCGGGAACCGTCAGGGACCTGCGCAGGAAGATATACCGTAAGGTGCTGCGGCTTCCGCTGGGGTATTTCACTGAAGCCAGAAAAGGCGATGTGCTTACCAGGATGTCTAATGACGTGCAGGAGATCGAGACTTCAGTGATGGCGTCGCTGACGATGCTTTTTCGTGACCCATTCTATATTATTATTTTTCTGGTGTACCTCTTTTCGATAAGCTACCAGCTTACCTTTTTTGCACTGCTGATGCTTCCATTCAGCGGATGGTTTATAAGCAAGATAAGCCGTACACTGCGGTCGGCCAGCTTTGCCGGACAGCAGCACCTGGGGAGGTTGCTGTCGATCGTCGAGGAGACACTCACGGGGCTGCGGATAATAAAGGGCTTCAATGCAGAGGAGAAGATGACGTCACAGTTTACGGAGTCGAATGAGAGATATGCCAGGATTTTCAGAAGGGTTACAAGGAAGAACTATCTGGCCTCTCCGCTGAGTGAGTTTCTGGGGACTGTGGTGGTGATGGTGCTGATGTACGTGGGTGGTATAATGGCGATGAAGGGATCGGGATCGCTGACACCTGACAGGCTGATAGCCTTTATCCTTGTGTTCTCACAGATAATACAGCCTGCCAAGCAGCTGACAGGAGGGTGGTTTGCAATACAGAAAGGGATGGCTTCGGTGGAAAGGATAAACCATGTACTTGATGCTGAGGACAGGATTATTGAGAAGGAAAATGCGCTTCCTGTTGAGGATTTTAAAGGTTCGATAGAGTTCCGGGATGTAACCTTTGCATACAATCATGAACCGGTTTTGCGCAATATAAACCTGAAGATCGAGAAGGGACAGACGCTGGCTATCGTGGGCAAGTCGGGAGGCGGCAAATCGACACTCGTTGACCTTATACCGAGGTTCATGGATGTTGATGAGGGAGCGATACTTATTGATGGTGTTGATATCCGCGACCTGAAGGTTCACGACCTCCGCAGCCTGATGGGCATAGTGAGCCAGACACCTATCCTGTTCAATGCTTCCTTTGCTGAGAATATTGCTTTTGCCGTTGACGAGTATACACAGGAAGAAGTGGAGCAGGCGGCCCGCATTGCCAATGCCCATGGATTCATTATGGAGAATGATGAGGGCTATGAATACCTTGTGGGCGAGGGCGGCAACAAGCTCAGTGGTGGACAGAGGCAGCGCATAAGCATTGCCAGGGCGATAATGGCAAATCCGCCCATACTTATACTCGACGAGGCGACCTCTTCACTCGACACCGAATCGGAGAAGCTGGTTCAGGATGCCATCGTAAGGCTTATGGAGAACCGCACCTCAATAGTTATTGCTCACCGGTTATCTACCATACAACACGCTGATTTTATTGTGGTTATCGACGAGGGCCGCATTGTAGAGAGGGGTACCCACGAAGAGCTTCTGGCCATAGAGAACGGCGTCTACCGCCGCCTGCACCAGATGCAGATGTTTTAGGAAGGGTATCGGGTATCGGGTATCGGGTTTACCTCGGCTCTCGCCTCGGTGAGCTCGCCCGACAAGCCGGGTTCGGTTCGGGTATCGGGTATCGGGTATCAGGTATCAGGTGTCAGGTGTCAGGTGCCCGGTAAACGGTGATAGCAGGGGCTCAGGGCAGACAGTATGACCCCGGATAGGGTCAGATATATTAATAGCACGAAAGATCTCCCCCTTTTCTGCTCCCGCCAAAATGGTTCATATGCCCTGCTTGTTATAAGATAAATTTGATCTGTCGGTTCTGGTTATAATTTCTGTTGACAATTTGTTGGTTTGAAATATTAATTATCTTTGTTTCGTAAAAATACGAAATGACAAGGTAATGACCGTTACAACAAGGAAGTACACAGAAACGCAGCAGAAGATAGCAAGATATACAAAGGCACTCGGGCATCCGGCGCGGGTCTTCATTATGGAGTACCTGGCCCTCAATACCACCAAATGCTGCTACAGCGGTGATATGATTGAGGAGTTGCCGATTGCGCGTTCCACTCTTTCACAACATCTTAAGGAGCTAAAGGAAGCGGGGTTGATTCAGGGTGAGATCAATCCGCCCTATATTAAATATTGTGTAAACAGAGAGAATTGGGCTGAGGCTCAGCATCTGCTTACAAAGTTTTTTAACATTAGGTAATTGTGCAGACTATGGAAATAAAGATTCTCGGAACGGGTTGTCCGAAATGCAGGACCCTTGAGCAGATGGTCAGAAAGATAGTTGACAGTCAAAATATTGATGCAACAGTTAGCAAGGTTGAGGACATAATGGATATCATGAAGTACAATGTAATGACCACACCGGCTCTCGTGATAGATGAAAAGGTAGTTGTCAAAGGCCGTGTTCCTTCCGAGGACGAGATTTTAAAACTACTAACCAATAGATAAATAATTTAAGTTATGAAGAGTTTAGTTCAATCCCTGTTGATCCTGATGATTTTTGTCGGGATATCATGTAATAATCAACAGTCCGGCAAGCCGGCCGAAACGGTTGCAGTTACCGGTGACGGTCCTGTTGAGGTAATCTATTTCCATGGCACCTCAAGGTGCGTAACCTGCAAGACTGTTGAAGCTGAAGCGAAGAGCAACATTGAGACACTATACGCCGAACATGTCAGTGCAGGTAAGATCTCTTTTGCATCGGTGAACATTGACGAACCTGAAGGAAAAGCTGTTGCCGGACGTGTTGGTGTTGACGGACAATGTCTTATGATTGTCAAAGGTGATCATAAGGAGAACATTATCAATGATGGATTCCTGTATGCTGTAAAGCAGCCTGAGAAGTTCAGGGAGATAATGAAGGAGAAGATAGATAAGTTGTTATAAACGGCAAACGGCAAACGGTAGACGGCAAACGGTGGACGGTAAACGGTAAACGGTATTCAGTAATGACTTGATATATAAATCACTACGCCATTACGCCTTCTACGCCTTCTACGCCTTCTACGTCACTACGCCTTCTACGCCATTTACGCCTTCTACGCCATTTACGCCTTCTACGCCCTTATAATAAACATATCCTGCTCAATTTACAGTAAATGGATTTATTGACTTCTATTCTGGAAAGCAGCAGCCTTCCGTGGGTCACAGCCCTGGTTCTTGGCTTGATGACAGCCATCAGTCCCTGTCCGCTTGCCACAAATATTACTGCAATTGGTTTTATCAGCAAGGATCTTGAAAACCGGAACAGGGTATTCTACAATGGTCTTTTTTACACTCTCGGAAGGGTAATTACCTATACCGGTATAGCCCTGATAATATTTTTTGGTGTCGATCAGTTCAAATTCGGAGCCTTTTTTCAGAGGTATGGCGAGCGGATAATCGGACCGTTACTGATTATCATTGGAATCATAATGCTTGATGTTATCAGGATTAATCTTCCCGGTATCAGCGGAATGAATTCAAGACTTGAGAAGAGAACAAAGTGGAGGTACACTGATGCAGTACTGTTGGGAGTCCTTTTTGCCCTTGCATTTTGTCCGTACAGTGGGGTGCTTTACTTCGGAATGCTGGTTCCGATAACGGTTACAAGTGCGTCAGGTCTATATCTTCCGGTTGTCTTTGCAATTGCAACGGCCGTTCCTGTGATACTGTTCGCATGGTTCCTGGCTTATACCGTATCAGGTGTGGGGAAGATGTACACCCGGATAAAGAGCTTTGAAATATGGTTCAGGCGTGTCATCGCTGTCCTCTTCATTGGTGTGGGGGTTTATTATGTTTTGAAGATGTATATACTCTGATTTTTTTTATCAGGTCATTTCGTAATAATACGAAAGCATTTATATAATTATTAAATCGAAATGGAAGCAAAAAAAGAGTTAAAGATACTCGCCGCAATAATTGTAGTTTTTCTTGCTGTTTACTTTCTGCCTCTTGAGAGCCTGGCGTTCAGAACGGCAGTTGATGCTACCCTTGATCTCTCTAAATGGTATGCACGTGAGCATGTTGTTCTATGCCTGCTGCCTGCCTTCCTTATTGCCGGTGTCATCTCGGTATTTGTTAGTCAGGGTTCCGTAATAAAATACTTTGGTGCAAAAGCCAAACGCTGGGTGGCCTATAGCGTGGCTGCTGTTTCAGGAACCATTCTGGCGGTCTGTTCGTGTACGATTCTGCCGCTTTTCTCAAGCATTCATAAGCGTGGCGCAGGTCTTGGTCCGGCCGTCGCTTTTCTCTATTCCGGACCGGCAATCAATATTTTAGCTATTATACTGACTGCAAGGATTCTGGGGGCAGAGCTTGGTTTGGCAAGGTTTATTGGGGCAGTTGTTTTCAGTGTACTGATCGGACTTTCGATGGCCTTTATTTATCGTAAGGAGGAGAAGGTAAAGGCTGAGGAGCAGATGAACTTTCCTGATGTGCCGGAAAACAGGCCGCTGTGGCACACCTCGTTCCATTTCTTCACCCTGGTACTTATTCTTGTTTTTGCCAACTGGGGGAGTCCCTCCTCAACCGATACCAGCAGCCTCTGGTATTATATATGGTATTACAAATGGTATATAACCGGAGCCTTCGGTCTGGCACTGGTCTACTCGATGATAAGCATATTGAAGCTTCCGGTATGGCATGTTGCTGCCGGTGCGTTGCTGACAGCCGCTTCTGCCATAATTACAGAGAATCCGATAATTACAATGGTTGTCGGAATAGCTGCCGTTTCGATAATTGCCCTTGCTGACAGGGAGGTGGTCAGTGATAACCGCGAGTGGATTTATTCATCATGGGGTTTCACAAAACAGATCATTCCGCTTCTGGCCATCGGAGTTGTGATTGCGGGATTCCTTCTCGGTTCAACACATGACGATACCGCCATTCCGGGCATTATCCCCAATAGCTGGGTGTCAGCTATTGTTGGTGGTAATTCGGTATGGTCAAATTTCTTTGCCTCTATTGTCGGAGCCTTCATGTATTTTGCGACTCTTACCGAGGTGCCAATCATACAGGGTCTTCTTGCATCAGGAATGGGTAAAGGTCCTGCCCTGGCACTGCTTCTCGCAGGTCCTTCTCTTTCTCTGCCCAATATGCTGGTTATCAGAGGTGTTATGGGTAACCAGAAAACCCTTGTCTATATAATACTCGTAGTGATACTCTCAACCTTAGCCGGACTGATCTATGGCTCTGTTTAGCTTCAAAATGTAAGCATTCAAAAATCCTGGCAAAATGTGTCCGGAAATATCTTATGTGGCAGTTTCGAAAAAAAATAACGTAAAATTACGTTATAATAAAAATATGACGTATTTTTGCGTCATATTAAATTTTTAGGAGATGGTTAAAGACAGTTCAAAGAAAACAGCATTTGACAAGGCTCTGGTACAGCGGGCAAAGATTTACAAAGCATTGGCACATCCTGCCAGACTTGCAATACTTACCTACCTTGCTGAGATCAAAATTTGCATCACAGGTGATATTGCTGATGAGATACCACTTAGTCGTACAACGGTAAACCAGCATCTTAGGGAGTTGCGAAACGCCGGACTCATCAGGGGATCAGTTGAGGGAGTCAAAACCAATTACTGCCTGAACACAGAAGCAATTGAAACGTTTCGTAAGGAGTCGGATCTGTTTCTGGAGTTACTTGATGTTAAAGGAATAGTTTGTTAAGAGTTTGTGAATTAATAGGATATATATTATGAGGATATTGATATTATGTACAGGTAATTCGTGCCGGAGCCAGATGGCCCACGGATTTTTGGAGTCGTTCGACAACCGCTTGCAAGTGCGCTCTGCCGGAACCGAGCCCCGGCTCAGAAGGGGCGAGCTCGCGACCGGAATGGGAGCAACCGAGGCTTCGGGGAAACTTAACCCGAAGGCTGTGGAAGCGATGAAGGAGATAGGCATCGACATTGGTCACCACACCTCCGATTCTGTCGATATGTACCTTGACGATGAATGGGACTTTGTAATTACTGTATGCGGTGGAGCAAATGAGAATTGTCCTGCTTTTCTGGGGAAGGTTAAAAAGCGTCTGCATATAGGATTTGATGATCCAACATATGCCACCGGAACTGACGAGTTTATATGGAGTGAATACATCAGGGTGAGGGATGAGATCAGGGAGGCTTTTCACAACTTTTATACAGAGGAGATTAAGCCACTGCTTTAGTCCATGGTTTACTATACTGAACTATTGGATGTATCAGCTAATTATTATCAGTTCCAGGTTGTTGAAAAATAACATAATATGCAATAATTCACGCTGCAACCAACAGTTTAACAGGGCAAGAAAACATTCTTAAAATTTTTATAGAAATATCACAAACCAATGAAAGAAAAGGACATCAAGACGGTGGTTAAGGAAAAATACGGCCAGATTGCCGTACAGTCTGAAGAAAAAGCCGGTACCGGATGCTGTTGCGGGCCAACCTCTTCCTGCTGCGGGACGACTTATACTGTGTTCAGTGAGAGCTATGAAACACTTGATGGTTACAATGCTGAGGCCGACCTCGGACTGGGTTGCGGGATACCTACCGACTATGCAGGGATTAAAAACGGGGACTCAGTTCTCGATCTCGGCAGCGGCGCAGGGAATGACTGCTTCGTAGCTCGTGCCCTTGTCGGTGTTGAGGGTTATGTTACTGGACTGGACTTCACCGCTGAGATGGTGGAAAAGGCCCGCAGGAATGCCATAAATCTCGGATTTGAAAATGTTGAGTTTGTTTATGGCGATATTGAAGAGATGCCTTTGGAGAGCAACACTTTTGATGTTATTATTTCCAATTGTGTGCTGAATCTGGTTCCTGATAAGCGGAAGGCTTTTAGCGAGATAATGAGGGTGTTAAAGCCTGGTGGTCATTTCTCAGTCTCTGATGTGGTTATCAGGGGTGACCTGCCGGACAAGCTGAAGGAGGATGCAGAGATGTATGCAGGATGTGTGTCGGGTGCCGTGCAAATAGAAGAGTACCTTGGTCTTGTAAAGGATGCCGGCTTCAGTGATGTAAAGATACAGAAGCAGAGAAATATTGAGCTGCCGGAGGACCTGTTGGGTAACTATATGACAGGAAGCGAGATTCGTTCATTTATTAACGGTGATGCCGGAATCGTTTCGATAACTGTTACAGCTTTCAAAAAATAGTACTTGTTCATCAGAAGATTTTCAGAAGATTCTATAATTGTAAACTCTTAAGATCAAAAGCAATGGCAGAAACTTTTAAAGATGTTGTTATCACAGAAAAACCGAAAAAGAGTATCGGTGTTTTTGAGAAGTATTTAACAATATGGGTGGGGCTGGGCATTCTGGCCGGTGTTGGCCTCGGACTTATTTTCGGTGACGGCATAGAGGTAATAAGCCGTTTGGAGATAGCAAGGGTGAATATCCCGGTAGCAATACTTATCTGGCTTATGATCTATCCTATGATGCTTCAGATTGACTTTACCAGCATAAGGCAGATTGGAAAGAAGCCCAAAGGGGTAATATGGACAGTTATTATTAACTGGCTGATCAAACCATTCACCATGGCTTTCTTTGCATGGATATTCTTTGCGAAACTCTACTCGGCCTGGATTGACCCGGCGCTGGCAGGTGAGTACATCGCCGGTGCCATCATACTCGGGGCGGCTCCCTGTACCGCTATGGTTTTCGTATGGTCATATCTTACCGATGGCGATCCTAACTATACCCTGGTTCAGGTATCAGTAAATGACCTGATAATTCTTGTTGCATTCGTGCCTATTGTAGGCCTGCTATTAGGTATTACCGATGTTACAATACCCTACGATACACTTGTGGCAAGTGTTGTAATTTTCGTGGTGATTCCGCTGGTTGCAGGGGTTGCAACGCAGCGGCTGCTTCTCAGATCGAAAGGGGAGGAGTGGTTTAAGAAAGAGTTCCTTCCCAGGCTGAAACCTGTAAGCATTGTAGCCCTGCTGGTAACACTGGTGCTGCTGTTCGCTTTCCAGGGCCAGAATATTATCAATAATCCCCTGATTATCTTATTGGCAGCCGTACCTCTTGTTATTCAGACATACTTCATTTTCTTTATTGCCTGGTACGGAGGCAGAAAGTTAAAACTTAACCATGCCGTCTGTGCTCCGGCAGCGATGATAGGCGCCAGCAACTTCTTTGAACTGGCTGTGGCTGTGGCGATAGCACTCTTCGGACTACAATCCCCGGCTGCACTCGTAACCGTTGTTGGTGTTCTCGTAGAGGTGCCGGTTATGCTCTCACTGGTGGCCTTCGCCAACCGCAGAAAATTCCCCGACATCAGGTCATAAATGCATGTTATGATGTTTTAATATCAAACATATATTTGTAAATAAAAATAACATAAGTTATCTTTGCATCAATAATGAAGAACGGTAAATGATAACACAGAAGGAACTTGGATACCGGCTTGCAAGGCTTAGAAAAGCGAGAGGACTTACACAGGAAGAGATGGGGAAGATACTGGAGATATCAAGGCCTTCGGTAACTCAACTTGAGGCAGGACAGCGTGAAGTATCTGCTATCGAAATGCAAAAGCTTGCTGCATCTCTTCATTTCTCTATCGATGAACTGCTTTCCGATCAATACAGCATATTGTCTGAAACTGTGATCGGGAGCTCTGAGCCCACAGCTGAAGAATTTGTGGTGACAGAGGAGAGAATATCGGTTCCTGAATTGCATGAAGATAAGTTGAGAAATATTCTTCTTTATATTCTTGAACGTTGTGCCGGCAAACCAAATGTCGGAGAAACAGTGCTTTATAAACTCTTGTACTTCTGCGACTTCAACTACTATGAGATTTATGAGGAACACCTTACAGGATCACGTTATAAAAAGTTATCCTATGGTCCTGTACCCCAGAAATTATCCTCAATATTAAACAAAATGACTTCATCGGGTCAGTTACAGAAAGTTAAAACCGAATATTACGGTAAACCACAAACCCGCTTTCTTCCACTTATGAAACCTGATCTTACCAGGCTAAGCGCTGCAGAGAAGGATGTTATCGACTCAGTGATAGATCAAATGTCAGATTGGTCGGCCAGTATGATAAGTGATTATTCCCATAATGACAAACCATGGAAGGCAACAGAGTTAAATGACTATGTTGATTACGAGCTGGTCTTTTACAGGAGCCCCCCTTATTCGGTCAGGACGTATGACGACGACGAGCAGAGTAACATTTGATACACTACCGGAATTCAGTACTGATCTGAAAAAATTGCTAAAGAAGTACAGATCTCTTAATGACGATCTTGTGGTGTTACAGAAGGTTCTGACTGACGAACCCGGCGAAAAACCTCCTTTCAGCTACCGTATATCAGGCCTTGGTATTAAAACATGTATCATAAAAGTTAAAAAGATAGCTTGTAAAAGCCTCAAGGGTAAAGGTGTTAACTCCGGACTGCGACTGGTCTACGCTCATTTTGAAAGCGAGGAACGAATAGTTTTTGCCGAGCTCTATCACAAAAGTGATAAAGAAAATGAAGACCGGGAAAGACTTAAAAAGAATTTCAGGTAAGCCAGCAAGCTATGCCAAATCTGCATGTAGATTTCAAATCAAATAAAACCAAATCCTAAATCTGATATCCCATGCTCCATGCCTTATGCCCCATGCAGGGCGTAGCCCTAATTATGGCTTTATCTTCTCAAACAGAGCTGGCAGTGTTGTCTGGTAGATTTCTGCTATCTGAGCCTCAGAGGCGCCAATGGGTTTCACAGGAATAAGGTCGATAACCTCCTCGGGTTTCAGTCCGTGGTCATACATGATCTCGATGGCAGCGGCAAGTGTTTCCCTGATTGCCGTTACCGTCTCATCTTCTGTAAGACCCATTTTCGGACCAAGTTTGCCAAGTTCCACCCACTGGAACCAGAAATAGGTAGGCAGCATGGCCGACAACATGGCATAGGCTTCAAGTTTAGACTCTGCTACCTCAAAGGTATGTCCGAGCGGCGTCAGTAGTTCCATAATCACCTTCTTCGCTTCGGGCGTACATCCTGAAGCAATAGTGAGTGGATTGTAGCCTCTGTTGATATATGATGTGGCATTTGGAATCAGTCTTGCAATGTTCTTTGTCCCCAGTTTTGCAGCAATCTTCTCAATAGTGATTTTGGGTGCCAGTAATATAACGATTGTATCGGCCGTTACCGGTTCATAAATCTTTTCAAGAGTTTCCATTATCACCGGCGGATGAAGCGCTATAAAAACGACATCCTGTGATGCCACCGACTTCACATCAGTCGAAATTTCTATAGAGGGAAAAACTTCAGAAAGTTTGAATACCACATCTCCGCAAGTATCCGTTACCATAACCCTTTCAGGCATAGCCGATGCGTTTTGCCACGCCCTTAGAAAGATCTTTGTGACCCTTCCTCCTCCGATAAATCCTGTAGACAGTGTTTTCATGGTTTTATCATTTCGTTATTTAACGAAATAAAATTATTATTATTAAATTGCAAATGCAAATAAAGATAGAGCAAACTGCAAATGGTCAAACGAAACTTTACGGTTCATGATAAAAAGAATTGTAGAGAAAAATCTTAAAAACATCAAAGAGGACGAACATACTGATCTCGCCGGTTTGTTTGAGTCCACAGGTTTTATATCGGGTGGCATAAGGAATGTAACTCCGCGTCAGGCCTTTGAACTATGTAAGAAGGGTGCCGTTATGCTGGACGTCAGGCAGCCCTACATGACCGTTTACAAGGTAACAGACGTGCCGTTTTTAGTTTTCATTCCCTTCCACCAATTGCCGGAGAGGACAGAGGAATTAAAGAGGGAGAGTCAGATTCTATGTATCGATTCTGTTGGATTGAAGAGCCACGATACCTGGCTGATGCTCAGTGAGAGAGGCTTTAAGAATGTTCTGAATGTTGCCGGCGGTATTGTGGAGTGGGAGCGAGATGGCCTGCCGATGAAGATTGACGGGACCAAAATGCTTACAGGCTCGTGTGCTTGTCAGTTGAAGTCACGAAAGAGATAAAAAATCACTTTTGATTAGTAATTTAGATGCCAGCAAAATTATTAACGTTTTCCAGATTATGGCATCTCCAGTTTCTAACTACGATGAAGTCACTCCATCTGAAAGCATATTATTAACTCTCAGAATCCTCGTTGCCGGATTGCTGATTATACTGACAGGAATTGGGCTACTGGCCCAGGAGAAAGATTCGAAACTGTATTTCCGTTTTGAGCTAAGGCAGCGTTTAGAAGCCTGTAATGGCATGAACATGAAGAATTACGGCGATGACGGTCCCGGCGCCCTGGGTTCTCTCAACGACATACTTCTTTACCAGCGCATAATTGCAGGAGTAGATTACCAACCGTTCGGAAATCTGAAGTTTGTCTTCAGGATACAGGATTCGAGGGCTTTTGGCTGGTCGCTGAGTCACAGGTTTTATCCCGACCTGTTCAAAATCAGAGCTATAGGTACGGAGTCGCCATATTATATCATGAATCCTAATGAAGAGTACTTCGAGATAGGTGAAACCTACGCAGAGTACACGTTACATGCTGTCAATCTTACAATCAGAGCCGGCCGCCAGAATATCAAATACGGTGATTCCCGGATTTTCGCACCAGCTGATTGGATTAACACAGGCCGCTGGACATGGGATGCGGTTAAAATGTCATACAGACATAAAGGCAAATTCGTTGATGCCTTTTTTGGCGGAACCAAGACTCATGACCCGTTGAGACTGAATATACCATATACAGAAAGTGAGTTCATTGGGGGTGGTATCTACGGGCATCTCGAATTTGAAAAGGAACTTCCTGTCATCGAACCATTCATTCTCTTTAAAAAGGAGGGTACGGCTGATTACATCAGGGACAGGGATATCAGTAGGTATTGGTCGGGATTACGTCTTTACAGCAATGCTCAGGGCGGAATCGTATACGATGCTACTGCCGTTAAGCAATGGGGTAGTCAGGATGGTAAAAGCATTGATGCCCATGCGTGGGCGGTGAAAATTGGTTACAGGTTTGGCAGTTTGCCGGCAAGACCGGCTCTGTACTACCGGAATACGTTTGCATCGGGAGGATCAGCTGCCGGTATTAAGATCAGATCATTCGACCCGGCTTATGGTGGTAACTTCAGTTACAATGGCCGGATGAATATAATGCCATGGAGCAATATGAGAGATAACGAGATTGTTCTGGAGCTTACTCCATGGAAGGCGGCTTATGCCGAAATCGCACTTCATCATATAGGTATTCCTTCTCCGGAAAATACGAAGCTTTTGGGCACAATGGAGGTGGTTTCGGGAAACCATTTTGGGAATGAGATTGACATTTACCTCAGGTATACACTGTCGGACAAATGGCAGCTCACTTCTCTATTTGGCTATTTCCACCCTGGTAACCTGGCAGATATTAACGGATTACCACCAAAAAGCGCTTCACTCCTTTCATTTCAGGTGCTTTATACAAGATAGGCTATCCGGCGTCCGGTAATGGGCAACCGTTAACCATCAACCATCCTCCGCCAAGGCTACGGAGGGCGCAGCCAGCAACGAGCAACCCTCCTCCGCCAAGGCTCCAGAAGGCGCAGCCAGCACCCAGCAGCCAGCACCCAGCACCGAGACCGGCGAAAGCCGGGCGAGCTCACGACCGAAGGGAGTAACCGAGCCGCAGGCGAGCCCACCGCAAGCGAAGCTGAAGGTAAATCTGATATCGGAAACCTGATATCCCGAAGGGCACTATTTCCCCGGATTGTACATTTTTGTGTATGCCATCATTAGGTCTTCTTTGTAGAACTGCACATCCTTAAAGTTGCCAAGGGTATAGTCGAGAGCCTGGTTCATGAAGTAAGGTGAGTCGGGATCGCCGTTTACTCCACCTGCGAGGGAGCTCATTGCTGTTACCTTATCACCGAACTCAACGACCGCCACGAAGCTGTTGCCTCTTGTACCATATATCCTTTTGGTTCCCGGAAACTTAGACGCACCGAAGGCTGCCAGTGAACCATAGTTTGAAGATGTGAATGCCACCGGCAGACTGAATTCATTGTCATCGAATTTTCCGGCTATCTCGCCTGTGAGGCGCTGGAACCTGTTTATCTCACCCCAGGGTGTCTGCCATGTACCGAAATCCTCTGTAAGTCCGTCGACAGCTCTTTCGAGTGTTTCAACCAGTTGCCTCTCGCGTGAGACAGGAACCGTTGCCCTTCCTGTAGCAGCCCTTGGTGTCCTTGATTGCGAGTAATAATGTGCAAGTGACATAGGGATTGATTCAATCGAGTAGCGAAGGTCCCAGTTACGGAGAGCCTCAACCGGACCGGCCAGTTTTTCCCTGACGGTACGGTCACTCTTTGCTATGACGTCGTAGGCTGCAACTACGGCAGGGATGCTCTGCTCAAAACCGGGAAGATATGAGTCGTATGCTGCTTCGATAAGCTTGTCGAGGGTAAAATCGCTGCGATCGCGCAGGACCATGACCGCATGTATTCCCCTGGCGTTCTCGGAATCGTAGGCCATGTATCTGGGATAATCTTCCTGTTTCGGACTGAATTCAGCAGCTGCCGTGAAAGGAGTGGAGTTGCAGTTTTGTATCCAGCCGTTGCCAGGATTCTTTATTATAATCATTTCATCGAGTTCGTGAAGGCCTTGCCATTCTGTAGCTGATGTGCTGCCGTCAACCACGCCTGACCAGTCGAACTCCGGATTCCTGCGGGGCATGAAGTTACCGTGGTAATAGACAATATTGCCTTCAGAGTCTGCATATACGGTATTGTTTGATGAGTTTGTGCGCAACTCCATCGCTTTATTGAATTCCTCAAAATTGGTGGCCTTTGTCCTCATATATGATTGAGTGAGGGCGTCAATGTGTTCCACCATTAGTTTTATAGCTACCCATTTGCCGTTTTGCTCCCTGATTATCGGTCCGTGATGGGTGTAGTAGGCTGTTATCTCCCTGACGGAGAGGTTGTCACCGTCCTTGTAGGGCACGGGAATCACCTTTTCGATCATCGGTTTTAGTTCACCGTCGTACAGGTAGAAGAATTTGCCGTCTTTTTCTTCTACGGTTATCAGGTAGTGATCGATCACGTCGGCGCGGCTTGATGTATGCATCCATCCGCAGTTCTCGTTGAAGCCCTGGTAGATAAAGAACTGTCCCCACGTTACTGCTCCGTAGGCGTGCAGGCCCTCTTCCGATACCATTTTTAGTTCCGGACGGAAATAGAATGAGGTATGTGGATTGATAAGCAGCAGGGCGTTGCCCGTTTCGGTAATTGAAGGAGCAATTGCAAATCCGTTTGAACCTGTTGGTTCCCACTCAGCAACTTCTGGTGCCTCCTCAGGCAGTTCTTCGTATGCCGTATTTTGCGGGCCGTAGAAGGAACGCAGCTGAGCCGTGGAAATACTCTCGATATCTCCGCCTATGCTTCCCTCTGTGAATGTAAGAGCCATCCAGGGTTCGAAGCGTGTGATCAGTTTCGGTGTCACCTCGGGATGAGTATATAAATAGTAGTTGATGCCGTCGGCGAAGGCGTCCATCAGTTTTTTGAGCCAATCCGGACTCTCTTCATATTCCTGCTTTACAATTTCGGGATCGATGAAGAGTTTCATCCTGAGGTCGGTGTATATCTGGCTTTCACCCTCAACCTCAGCCATGCGGCCCATTGAATTGATGTAGTTGACCTCCACGCGGTTGAAATCGTCCTCGCACTGGGCGTAGATCATGCCGAATACCACATCGGCATCGGTTTTGCCGTAAATATGGGCAACGCCATAGTTGTCGCGGATAATGGTAACGTTTTTGGCGTGCTTTTTCCAGCTGGCCATTTCGCTGTTTCCGCATGAGGAGGCCATTATCGCCGTTATGGCCAGAATGGTCAGAAGTCTTAGATTGTTGGAGAGTTTCATAGGTTATATTTTTCTGGTTGGCACAAAATATTTGTATCACGATTCCAAATTTAAGAGTAAAAATCCAAAGAAGCCCCTAAAAGAAGCCAACTCTGCTATATAACAGTTTATGGTATACGGTGGCCGGTATCGGGTGCCGGGTATCAGGTGTGCTCACATTCGGTCGCGAGCTCGCCATTGGCTCGGTTCCGTTTACCGGATACCGTTCCCCGTTTTATTTTCTACCTTTGCTTATTCATGTTTTAATACCATCAAAAAATCCGAAGATGAATTATACTAAGCTTGGTAAGAACGGACCTGAGATATCGACTGTGGGATTTGGTGCATGGGGCATCAGCGGGCGCGATTGGGGTGTGACTGATGACGAGAAGTCGAAAAAAGCTATACATGCTGCACTGGATGAGGGAGTGACATTTATCGATACAGCTGATGTGTACGGCTTCGGGCATTCGGAGGAGCTTATCAGGGAGGTTCTCGACGAAAGGAGCGACACCGACCGGGTGGTGATAGCCACTAAGGCCGGCAATAACTTCTATCCCTTTATCGGGCAGGAACATAAGGTGACTCCGGGTAATAACGACTATTCGGTAAAGCATCTTGTCTTTGCCGCCGAGCAGAGTCTGCGGCGCCTGAATGTTGAGGCTCTTGACATTCTGCAGTTACATAGTCCGGGTCTTGACCTATTGGAGAGGGATGAGCCCTGGCTGGCGCTGGAACGGCTGAAGCGCGACGGCAAGATAAAACATGCCGGGTGGAGTGTTATGTCGTTTGAGGAGAATGCACAGGCCCATATCCTTGAGAGGCACCATGAACTGATTGATGTGATACAGGTGAGATATAACCTTCTGGAGAGGCAGGCTGAAGAGGTTCTGCTGCCGATGGCTGAGAAGCATGGCACAGGGGTTATTATCAGAATACCTTTGCTGTTCGGGTTTTTGTCGGGTAAGTTTACAGCAGGATCAAACTTCGGGGAGAATGACCACCGGAACTTTAATCTGTCTCCGGAAAAGCTTGCAGGATATCTGAAGGATCTGGCAGCTTACAAGCCATTATTTGACAGGTTTTCAGGTTATTCAATGGCTCAGATTAGCCTGCGGTTCTGTATTTCTCATCCTGCCTGTCACGTGGTGATACCCGGAGGCAAGACCCTGGAACAGGTACGTGAGAATGTGGTGGCATCGGAGATGGATTTTATTTCGTTTGGTGAGTTTTCCATGCCAGGCAATTAGGGTGATTCCGAATCTATCCACAATATCTAAACCCAAAACAATAGAATTTACCTATTCTTTGTTACAACGAATGGCATAAATTACCCCCATTTTATTACATGGAAAGCGCAAATTACCCCCATTTTGTTACAAGAAATGGCGGAAATTACCCCCATTTTGTTACAAAGTACATGTTTCCAGAGAACCTGCAATGGCCAATCTACGGGATTCTCAGGTGAAAACAACGCTGGCGATTTTTTATTGCAAGGTGTAAAACGCGATATACCAACAATGGTGGTGGTTTTGGTGATGGTTCAGATCAGCCGGCGGAATTTGGTGGGAAGGGGTGATTCGAATCGCATCTTTTTATGGGTGACGGGATGGATGAAGGTCAGTACGCTGGCGTGCAGAGCCAGGCGGGCGATGGGATTGCCGGTGGCTCCGTATTTTTTGTCGCCGACTATGCTGTGACCGATCTCCTGCATGTGAAGCCTTATCTGGTTCTTCCTTCCGGTTTCGAGCTTTATCTCAACGAGTGAGTAGGCGGGCTTGCTCTTTATGACGCGGTAATGGGTAATGGCCAGATCCCCTTTCTCCTTGTCCTTCGTGGTGTGCATCATCAATGCCTTGCTTTCATAGATATAGGAACTGATCGTCCCTTCAGGCTCTTCCACCTGACCTTCCACCACTGCCATGTATGTGCGCTCTACGATGCTCTCCTTCCAGCTTGACTGAAGCAGTGCCTGTACCTCCTCGCTCTTTGCAAACATCATCAGTCCCGATGTATCGCGGTCGAGCCTGTGCACCACAAAAATCTTGTTTGTGACGTTCTGCTGCTTGACGAATGAACTGAGAATGCTGTAGGCGGTTGCCTGTTTTTCTCCCTCAGTAGCTATTGAGAGCAGGCCGTGGAATTTGTCAACAACTATCAGGTGCTCGTCCTGATAAACAATACGCAGACTGCGGCTCAGGCTTCCGTAGGAGGCCGGACTCCACTTAATTACAACGATGTCGCCTGGATTAAGCTGATGATTGAACTGGGTAACGAACTGTCCGTTTACCCATACCTGTTTATTGCGCAGCAGCGATTTAATATTGTCACGGCTCTTGTGCCTGAGATTATCAATAAGGAACTGCATCAGCAATGCTTCTTCCTTAACTGTCAGTCGTGTATCTTCCTTATGTTGCAGTTCGTTTCTCATATCTGTGGTGTTGCCTTTATTCTGATTTTCGGCTGTTTCTGCCACGTTTTTTATGATTCAGATTCAGCTCTTTTCACTTAGCTCCAGCCAGCGGTCTGTTTTTGCTTCCAGATCGGCAGTGACTTCGCCGTGCTTCCGGGAGTATTCCAACAGCTCTTCTGCAGCAAGGCCCCCCTCTGACAGGGCATTTTCGATTGCCGCCTTTTCTGCCTCGAGGGCCTCAATAGATTTCTCCAGGCTCTCAAGTTCTCGTTTTTCATTGAAAGTGAGTTTCTGTTTTGCTGCCGGTTTCTGGTTGGGGCTGCTATTGCCGGCCGGTGTCGACGCTGTTGGCTCAGCTCTTTTATTGCTTTTGCCGGCAGCAGCTTGCCCGTCAGGCTTCTGCTTTGGCTTATCGTTAAGCCACGAGCGGTACTGGGTATAGTTTCCGGGGAAATCGCGGATGGCGCCGTTGCCCTCGAAGACGAATATATGATCGGATATCTTATCGATAAAGAACCTGTCATGAGAGACTGCCAGCAGGCATATCCCGGCTTCAGCCAGATACTCCTCCAGCACGTTAAGGGTTTCTATATCGAGATCGTTGGTGGGTTCGTCGAGTATCAGGAAGTTCGGATTGCGCATCAGGACGGTTACCAGGTAGAGCCTGCGACGCTCTCCTCCGCTAAGCTTTCCGATATAGTCATACTGCCTGGCATGGGGGAAGAGGAACTGTGTCAGCAGCTGCGAGGCACCGATCGTTGAGCCGTCGCTCATGGTCACTGCCTCGGCAATATCCCTTACCGCATCAATAACCCTTTGTCCTTCGTTGAAGCTGATACCCTCCTGGCGGAAGTATCCGAAGCGAACTGTTTCGCCTGTGTCTACTGATCCGGCATCCGGATTGAGGGTTCCTGTAACGATGTTGAGGAAAGTCGATTTGCCGGAACCGTTTCTCCCGATGATACCGACCTTTTCGAACCGTGTGAAGGTGTATGAAAAGTCATCGATTACCCTTTCGGATCCGAAACTTTTGCTAATGCGTTGCAGCTCGAGGATCTTGTTCCCCAGCCTCCTGGTTCCCGACCTGATTTTTATACTTTCGGAACTTTTGGTTCCTTCAGCCTTGTCTTTAAGCTCATAGAATGAGGCTATGCGTGATTTTGACTTTGTGGTGCGGGCCTGGGGCATTCTTCGCATCCACTCCATCTCCTTTTTGAGGAGGTTGCGGGCCCGGTCGGTGGCTGCCTGCATGTTGTCGAGGCGTTCGGCGCGCTTTTCGATGTAGTATGAGTAGTTGCCGGTGTATTTGAAGATGGTGTTGTTGTCGAGTTCGATTATCTGGGAGCAGACCCTGTCGAGGAAATACCTGTCGTGGGTGACGATGAGGATGGTGAGGCTGGTTCTGCTGAGGTAGTTTTCGAGCCACTCGGTCATTTCGAGGTCGAGGTGGTTGGTGGGCTCGTCGAGCAGCAGGAGGGAGGGCTCGTCTATCAGGATTTTGGCCAGGGCGACCCTTTTTCTCTGGCCTCCGGAGAGTTGGCTGACAGGTTTGCTGAAGTCTGTGATTTTGAGTTCGGTGAGGATTTGCCTGGCCTTTGTCTCCTGGTCCCATGCCTGGAGGGCATCCATGCGGTTGGTTAGTTTCTCGATAAGATGGTGGTCGCCGCTTTCGAGGGCTTTTTCATACTCGCGGATGGTGACTGCTGTTTCGCTGTCGGAGGTGAACACCTGGTTTATTACCGGGAGGCTGTCGTCGAGGATGGGGTTTTGCTCGAGGTAGCCGATGTTGAGGTCCCGCATTGTTGTTATTTCGCCGCTGTCGGGGGTGTCTTTTCCGGCGAGGATGTTAAGGAGGGTTGTTTTGCCTGCGCCGTTGAGGGCTATAAGGGCGATCTTCTCATCCTTGTTGATTACTAGCGATATATCACTGAAGACAGATAGGCTGCCGTACGATTTGCTTATATTTTCTGCCTGAAGCAGGGATGTCAT
>CAZMSH010000033.1:0-27014 GCA_964568875.1 uncultured Rikenellaceae bacterium
TTAAGCTGCTCGCGGTACTTGGCAACGGTACGGCGTGCTATCTGGTATCCCTTCTCCTGCAAAATGTCGGTAAGCTTTTCGTCGGTAAGGGGTTTCCTCTTATCCTCACCGGCTACACATTCTTCAAGTATCTTTTTGATCTCGCGGGTTGAGACCTCCTCGCCGCTGTCAGTCTGCAGCCCCTCGGAAAAAAAGAATTTAAGGGGATAAATACCGAAATGTGTCTGTATGTACTTACTGTTGGCCACCCGCGAAACCGTCGAGATGTCAAGTCCGGTCATCTCTGCTATATCCTTAAGGATCATAGGCTTCATCCTGGTCTCGTCGCCGTCGGCAAAATACTCCTTCTGATATTCTATAATGGCATTCATCGTCAGCAGCAATGTGTTCTGGCGTTGCCTTATCGCATCGATAAACCATTTGGCAGCGTCGAGTTTCTGCCTTACGAAAGAGACAGCCTCTTTCATCTCCTTGTTGCTGGTCCTGTCGCGACTGTATGCCTCAAGCATTTCTGAATATGTACGGCTAACCTTGAGGTCGGGCAGGTTACGGCTGTTAAGATGCAGGTCGAGCCCGTTGTCTGTCTGCTCAAGAATGAAGTCAGGTATTATTTGCTGTGCAGTGCGGCTGTAAGGGTCGGCCACCGAGCCACCGGGCTTCGGATTAAGCTTCAGTATCTCTTCTATTGCAGCCCTGAGTTCATCATCTGTCAGCTCAAGCCTCTGGCTTATCTTGTCATAATGACGTTTTGTAAACTCATCGAAAAATGTCGTCAATATTGTCTTCGCCACGGCGACGCTTCCGTTGTCGCTATCCTTTCGTGAGATCTGCAGCAGCAGACATTCCTGCAGCGTCCGTGCCCCCACACCTGCCGGATCAAAATCCTGTATCACCTCAAGTACCTCCTCAAGCTCATCTTCAGTAGCCTCAAGGTTTTGCAGGAACGCAAGGTCATCGGTAATGCTTGATATTTCGCGGCGCAGATATCCGTCTTCATCAATATTGCCAAGGATATATTCACCCATCACCTTCTGCTTGTCGGTAAGCGTGCGCAGACCGAGCTGAGACTGCAGGTGCTCATGAAATGACGATCCTACAGAAAAGGGTATCTCGGCCCTCTTCTCGTCCTTGCTGTAGTTGTTTGACTGAAGGCGGTAATCGGGAATGTCGTCATCATCGATATAGTCGTCGAGGGTAAACTCTTCATGGTCGTTATCATTGAGAAGGTCGTCATCATCGTCAACATCGCCGGCAATATCCTGCACGTCGTCATCAGGACCTTCCTCGAGGGCCGGATTCTCCTCCAGTTCTTTCTTTATGCGCTGTTCCAGCATCATGGCAGGCACCTCCAGCAGCTTGATCATCTGTATCTGCTGTGGCGACAGCTTCTGTAAAAGCTTCTGCTGCAGTTTCTGGTTCAGCGTTACCATCTGTCCTTCTCCTCTTTTTTCAGAATTCTGCGTTTTTGGGTGTCCTCGGGAACGGTATCACATCCCTTATGTTGCTCATTCCTGTCATGAAGAGCATGAGTCTTTCAAAACCGAGCCCGAAGCCACTGTGAGGTGCCGTTCCGAACCTGCGTATCTCAAGGTACCACCAGAAGTCGCTCTCCTTCAAACCCATCTCCTTAATACGCGAGAGAAGCTTTTCGTGCACCTCTTCACGCTGCGACCCTCCTATTATCTCTCCTATGCCGGGAAAGAGTACATCCATTGCCCTTACCGTCTTACCGTCGTCGTTCTGTTTCATGTAGAACGCCTTTATCTCTTTCGGGTAGTCGGTTATAATTACAGGTCTCTTATAGTGTTGTTCCACCAGGTATCGTTCGTGCTCAGCCTGCAGGTCGCGGCCCCAGGCAACGGGGAACTCCCATTTGCGGTCTGCCGCGGTAAGGACGTCAATGGCCTCGGTATATGATATGCGAACAAATTCGTTGTCGAGTACGAACCTGAGCCTCTCGAGCAGGCCCTTGTCAACCATTGAATTGAGGAAGTTGAGGTCGTCGGCACAGTGCTCAAGGGCGTAGCTTATGAGATACTTCAGGAACTCCTCGGCGAGGTCCATATTGTCTTTTATGTCATAGAAGGCCATTTCGGGTTCTATCATCCAGAACTCGGCCAGGTGGCGTGGTGTATTTGAGTTTTCAGCCCTGAAGGTAGGTCCGAAGGTATATATCTCACCCAGTGCCAGGGCTCCAAGTTCTCCCTCAAGCTGGCCTGAAACGGTCAGGTTTGTCTCCTTGCCGAAGAAATCCTCACGGTAGTTAATGCTGCCGTCCTGGTTGCGTGGCACCTCTTTAAGGTCAAAAGTGGTTACGTGAAACATTTCGCCGGCGCCTTCACAGTCGCTGCCGGTGATAATCGGCGTATGCAGATAGTAGAATCCCTTGTCGTTGTAGTACTTGTGTACGGCAAAGGCCATGGCATGCCTCATGCGCAGTACTGCACCAAAGGTGTTCGTGCGTGGCCTCAGGTGTGCTATCTCGCGCAGGAACTCCATCGAGTGGCCCTTCTTCTGCAGCGGATAGCTGTCAGGGTCGGCGGTGCCGTAGATGCCAATCTCCGAGGCCTGTATCTCAACCTGCTGACCCTGGCCCTGCGACTCGGTGAGCACTCCCTTTGCCCAGATGCATGCGCCGGTAGTGACATTCTTGATGAGAGCCTCTTCGAACTTTGCCATGTCGGCAACTATCTGTATATTATTGATTATTGAGCCGTCGTTGAGGGCAATGAATGCCACATTTTTGTTTCCGCGCCTGGTGCGCACCCATCCCTTTACAAGAACCTCGGTTCCTGCAATACCGTTGCTGAGCAGCTCTTTTACCTTGTACCTTTTCATATGCTATCCGGTGCCTGCGGCGTACGGGAACCCCCGGTTCCGCCAAATATTTTAAAAATACCGTGCAAAAATACGAAATTGTTTGGCTGCAGCAGACAATATGTGGTTTGTTTCGGGGAAAAACATCATATTTGTCGAACTCTGACGTTAATGAAAAGTAGGTCGCAGGGACGCTTGGTTTTGGTAAAAAAATGATAATTTTACGATTATAAACGGAAAGATGTTGAAATTATGGAACCGACTAACAAACTGATCGTTGTGCCGTGGGATTTTACCGAGGTGGCAGGTAACGCACTGAAACATGCTGCAAGGATAGCGCGGCAGGTAACCGGCGACATCGTGTTGCTGCACATCCTCGACAAGACGATGATGCCCGGGGTTGAAGCTGCAAAACGCGATAAGCTGCGGGCTATAGCTGAAGATGCAAGCCAGCAGTACTCTCTTTCGGTGAAGCACCACCTGACAAAGGGGAGCATCTTTACCGCAATTGGCGACTACGTTAACGACAACGAAGCCAGCCTGGTGGTTATGGGTACACACGGGATGAAAGGAATGCAGAAGCTTACGGGAAGCTGGGCGCTAAAGGTTATTCTGAGGTCGAAAGCGCCGTTTATTGTGGTGCAGGACCCGCCCAGGGAAGACGAGAAGTTCAGCAATATTGTGTTCTCGGTCGATTTCCATAAGGAAAACAAGGAGAAGCTCTCAATGGCAATATTTATGGGTAAATACTTCGAGTCGAAGATACACCTGCTGAAGACCAAAACAACTGACAAGAACCTTCTCAAGAAGACTAACATAAATGTGAATTTTGCTATCAAGTTCTTCACTCAGAACAACATAGAATACGAGATACACGAAATTCCCAAGGGTAACCTGACCGAACAAACCATTGATTTTGCACAGCAGATAAATGCCGACATGATTGTGGTTGTTACCACCAAGAACAGCTTTCTGGGGGCCTCTGAACAATACATCATTGCCAATAGTTCAAAGATACCTGTCTGTTGTGTAAACCCGAGGTCGACCTTTGCCGGGGTGGGCCAGTTCATGTACAGCGGGTAGGGTTGACTCAGGTTGCCGATCATCATTAATATGCTTCCTTACCCTGTGGGGTGGGCAGGGGCAGGCTGCCTTCCGTTTAATCTGTGGACGGCAGGCGCCATTAGCTGATTTGATATGTCTCTGATTGTTGATAAAGTATCACGTAATTATGGTGAGCAGAAAGCCCTCGACAATGTGTCGTTCGAGGTGCCGGCGGGACGTATAACAGGGTTCCTGGGTCCCAACGGAGCCGGCAAGACTACCATGATGAAGATCATTACAGGCTATATCCCTGCAACATCGGGCAGGGTGACAATTGATGGTATTGAGGTAGGACCTGATAATGTTGAACTGAAAAAGCGCATCGGGTATCTGCCCGAGAATAATCCACTCTATCCCGACATGTACGTGCGGGAGTATCTGTCGTTTGTGGCGTCATTCTATCTTTCCGGCGCCGGGCGCGACCGTGCCGTAAATGACATAATTGAAGTCACCGGCCTTGCCCCGGAGAAGAGGAAACGCATTGGAGAGCTCTCAAAAGGTTACAGGCAGCGCGTGGGACTTGCACAAGCCCTTGTTCATAATCCCGAGGTGCTTATTCTCGATGAGGCAACCACAGGCCTCGACCCTAACCAGATAGTTGCCATAAGAGACCTGATATCGGAGGCCGGAAGGCAGAAGACGGTGATGATATCAACACATATCATGCAGGAGGTGGAGGCTATCTGCGACAGGGTGGTCATTATCGACAAGGGGGTTGTCAGGGCTGACGACACCAGGGAGAATATCCTTGGGCTGATGAACCGGCGCAGTAGTTCTGTCGTTGTGGAGTTCGACAGGGAGCCTGACCTGGCGTTGCTTTCAGCAGTTGCCGGGGTGGGCAGAGTTTCGCGCAACCGTGGCATGGAGTATCTGATCGAATCATCTGCCGGATCTGATATCAGGCCTGCCCTGTTTGCTTTTGCGGTTGCGCAGTCTCTTACCGTGCTGAGCCTGCGCCAGCAGGAGAACAGCCTCGAAGAGGTGTTCAGGCATCTGACACAGAACGGGTAACAGGAGTTGGGTGTCAGGTGTCTGGTGTCAGGTGTCAGGTGTCAGGTATCAGGTGTCAGGTATCAGGTGTCAGGTGTCAGGTATCAGGTACCAGGTGTCAGGTATCAGGTATCAGGTATCAGGTTTGCTCCCATTCGGTCGCGAGCTCGCTTCGCTCGGTTGCTCCCATTCGGTCGCGAGCTCGCCCGGCTAAGCCGGTCTCGGTTCAGGTGCCGGGGGATACAATCCAACCCCGTAGGGATACAATCCAACCCCAGAGGGGTTGAATATTCATAGCCGAATGCCTACCCCCCCTCTCTGTCGCCGCGGCAATTCGAAAATCGTACCAGGTAGCCTGCCAGCCGCTGACCGGGTTCCGGATACCGTCTACCGTTTTACCGGATAGCGTTTACCGTATACCGAATTCCTTTTTTATTACCTCTACCATATCCAGCTTCTCCCACGCGAAAAATTCAGCCTTGATGGTATAGCATTCGCCTCCGTTGTTTTTGTAAACCTTGCTTCCCTTCACCGGATAGCACACTTCAACCTCCTTTATGTACGGATCGCGTCCGAAATGACCATATGCTGCGGTGGGTTCGAAAATCGGATTCTTAAGACCGAACTTCTTTATTATTGAGTATGGCCTCAGGTCAAAAAGCTTTGCAACTCTCTTTGCCAGGTCACCGTCAGTAATGATATTACCTTTATTGTCTTTGGCTCTGCAGGTGCCGAAGGTATTTACATAGAGGCCCACCGGCTGGGCAACGCCAATGGCGTATGCCACCTGCACAAGCACCTCATCGGCTACCTCTGCAGCTACCAGGTTTTTGGCAATGTGCCTTGTGGCATATGCCGCCGACCTGTCAACCTTTGACGAGTCCTTGCCTGAAAAAGCGCCGCCGCCATGAGCACCGCGACCTCCGTAGGTGTCAACTATTATCTTTCTGCCGGTCAGCCCGGTGTCACCGTGCGGACCACCGATTACAAATTTTCCTGTCGGATTGACGAGCAACCTGTATTTTCCGTCTTTAAAAAGGGCTTTTACTCTTGCAGGCAGTGTCTTGATTACACGGGGAATCAGTATCTCCTGAACGTCTTTTCTGATTGCCTCCTGCATCTCCTTTTCCGCTGCGCGGGCGGCTTTCTGCGAACCGTCGGCAGGCTTAATGAAATCGTCGTGCTGTGTTGAAACGACTATGGTGTCGATGCGTACGGGTTTACCGTTATCATCATATTCCACTGTGACCTGTGATTTTGAGTCCGGACGAAGGTATTTCATTTTTTTGCCCTCGCGGCGTATTGCTGCCAGCTCCTGAAGGAAGATATGTGCAAGCTCGATAGGCAGTGGCATGTAGTTGTCCATTTCGCGGCAAGCGTAACCGAACATCATTCCCTGGTCGCCGGCGCCCTGCTCCTCAGGTTTCGTGCGGGCAACACCCTGGAAGATGTCGGGCGACTGCTCGTGAATTGTGCTGATGACGCCGCACGAGTTACCGTCAAACATATACTCGGCCTTAGTATAGCCTATCTTATTGATAACGCGTCTTGCCACATCCTGAACATCGACATAGCCCTCGGTTCTCACCTCACCTGATAAAACGGCCAGTCCGGTCGTTACCAGCGTTTCGCATGCGACCTTCGAATCGGGGTCTACCTTTAGGAAAGCATCAAGAAGCGCATCTGAAATCTGGTCGGCTACCTTGTCGGGATGACCCTCCGACACCGACTCTGAAGTAAATAAATATCCCATTTGAGTACTCTTTTATAAGTTAAACAAATGATGGGAAGCTTGGTTGATTGTAAGAAGGAATAATCCGTTTTAGCATTTTTTTCCGTGGTTGCAATCAGTGCAAATCTTTCCACCAAAACTAATGGCGACAAAGTAACATAAAGAATTTTTAATATGCAAGACGGTAAACGGCAAACGGTATACGGTGCCGGGTACCGGGTTGCTGGCTGCGCCCTCAGTAGCTTGCGGCAGAAAACAAAGTAGGGGTGCAGGGTGTCGGGGGAAACAACACAACCCCAGAGGGGTACAATCCAACCCCAGAGGGGTTGAATATTCATAGCCGAATTCCCTCCCCCCCTCTCTGTCGCCGCAACAGAGGGGACACCACCACCGGGTGTCTTTTTATTGCATTCGGTAGATAGCTCCCCGGGCAGTCGGGGTTCAGTTCGTGTCTGATTTTGATTAATTTAGTATATTCGTTTATGCTTAATGATGAATATTCAAACTTTAAAGAATAAGTATGACCCGAGACATTGTTCTTTTTATGTTAATCCTGATGATCTCCTGCAGCACATCAGAAAAGAGTAACCAGGTTAATCCTGAACATTCACCACTAACCATTCCTATACATTTGGACAAAGCAGGAACTTTGGTTTTTTCAGAATTGTTTGACCAGCCAGAGTTCATAGCCCTTGAGTCAAGTCGGTCAAGTCTGTTCTCCAGAGCTGAGCAGTTGATAATTTCAGACAGCCTCATATTTGTTGTCCCTGATCAACCTGACAACACAATCATAATTTTCCATCTCGACGGAAGACACAGAAACACCATTTATAACCTCGGCCGGGGACCAGGGGAGTACACATCCCTGGCATCTGCTTTTGTATCAGAACGCGAACATCTGATATACTCTTTTGATCCTGGGAATAATCGATACATCTGCTTGGACTATGATGGTCGCATTGTCCGGACTTTTAAGGTCTCCGGCATATACGGATGGGGAATGGCTTTTAACCCATCCAATGGTAAGCTTGTTATTGATCTCTCTTTTGGTGGCATAGACCTTCTCAAAAAGGGTGAGGTGCTTACTCCTTACTTGCTGGCAGAACTTGACACAGCAAGTTTTGAGGCAAAAGCACAACTTCTCTCTTCAAGAAGACTGGACAACATGAATTTGTATGGATTCAATATCTATCGCGACACTCTTCTTTATCTCCCTTATATCTGGGATACAGTGTACCAGGTACTCCATAATGAAACTCAGCCAAGATATATTTTTGATTTTGGGCACTACACCAAGCCCCCTGAGCTTGTTAATGCTCCAGATGATTACACTTTCTACAAAATTCTGAAGACCGGGAAGTTTGTATGTTACCATCACAATTTAATTGAAAATGACGATTTTGTTTTTACGACACACAGAACAACAACACGTGAAATGGTAGTAAACAGATTCAATAAAAAGAATATGGCATCAGACAGCTATACGAAGTTCTTCAATGAATATATCGGACAAGTTTCTGAAGAGGTAGTAGGTTTCCGGGACTTCCCTGTAGGTTTGGTTAATAACAAAATGGTTTATATTCATGACCCTGTGGATATTCTGAAGAGAATGAAGACAAATAACTTAAAATACATTAAGGAAACTGATAATCCAATAATAGGCCTCTATCCAATTAAATAATGGAAATATAATCCAATTTTAGAATGCAAATAATAACAAGAATCCGTCTATGGAAATTATTTTTTATTGCCCAGTATTGGTGTTAACTAATGATCATTTTTTTCTTTGCGTTAGTATGTAATCTTACAAGAAATGGAAAACCAGCTCCAGATAATAATTGTGATGGTGGCCTACATATCGCTGCTGATATTGTGGGGTCTATACCAGGGTAAAAAGGTAAAAACCGGAAGTGACTACTCCATTGCTGGTCGCAGGTTGCCGGGATGGGTCGCAGCCCTTTCAGAGCGGGCTACGGGCGAGTCGTCGTGGGCGCTGCTGGGCCTGCCGGGTGCCGCATATGCACTTGGACTAACTGAGCTATGGACAGCCATAGGATGCGTGGCAGGCATAATCACCGCATGGTCGCTGCTGGCATGGCGCCTGCGCGATGAGGCAGAAAAATATAATGTGTCAACATTCACAGAGTATATATCCAAAAAGCATGGAGACAGCATCAGGGCGTTGCGACTGGTAAGCGCATTCACAATCGTGTTTTTCTTCTTCTTCTATGTCGGTGCGCAATTCCTCGGCGGAGGCAAAACCCTCCATACACTCTTCAGCCTCGAACCCTGGCTGGGTGTGCTGATAACAGCAGCAATAATAGTGCCCTACACAATCTACGGTGGTTTTCGCAGCGTGGTCTATACCGACGTCATCCAGGCTATTATTATGATCATTGCCCTGGTGGCCACTCCTATTGTAGGTATAATATATGTCAGTCGGGAACCAGGTCTCTTTGCCTCGGGAATAGGCGACGCACTAAGGAACGCAGGTGATACATACATGTCGATGACGGGAACAGCTAAAGGCTTTGGCGCCGGATTGATAATTGCGGGAGGTTTCAGCTGGTTCTTCGGTTACCTGGGCGGTCAGCCTCAACTCAGCATGCGGTTTATGGCCATTAGCAACCCGCGCCAGGCAAAAAAGGGAAGAAACATCGGCATTGCATGGACAATAATCGCGTACATCGGAGCACTGATGATTGGATGGCTCGGTATAGCGCTATTCGGACCGGCCGGATTGAGCGACCCGGAATATGTGATGCCCAGCGTGCTGCTTAAACTGTTCCCCCCGGCAATAGCGGCAATTCTTATCACCGGAGCAATCGCTGCCATGATATCGACAGCTGACTCACTTCTTATTCTGTCAGCCACCGAACTAACCCAAAGCATAAGCGGAAAAGACCAGCAGGAAGCTACAGGAGGAAAGGCCCTTCGTAACTACCGCCTCACCACAGCGCTGCTGGCTGTCATAGCACTGGCCATAGCCTATATATCACCTTCAAGACTCATCTTTACGCTTGTCAGCTATGTCTGGGCAGGTATAGGATGCACTTTCTCCGTCGTAATAATACTCTCCCTTTTCTGGAAACGGTACCACGGACGTGCAGCATTGATCACAATAGTCACAGGACTTCTCTTTACAATTGCATGGATTAGCGGCGGTTTCGAGCAGAATTATACCGTCTCTGGTGCAAAAACGGAATTCCTTGCAGAACAAGGGGTAATTAGTGCAGATGAAGGCAACTCACTGATGCAGATAGTGGGTAAGAAGTTCGCATCTGCCGGAAGATTTACAAAAGAAATCTCGGTATTGTTGCCCGAAGCAGACCCTGCAAAAACTTCAACTATCATATCCTCCTATACGAGAAAGGGAGTGCCGGCCAGACTCACTACATTTTTTGTGGCCCTGCTGGCAGGGGTTCTGTCAACTTACCTGATCGGTAAGAAAGAATGACGCTTGCAAAGAAAAATGGCGTGAAACAGGAATCCCTAAGTGATTAAGCTCCTGTTAACCCATTTTCATCAGGTAAAAAGCTTTTTGCTGGTTTGTCTTGCAGCTTTCTGCGAAGCAAGTGTTTTCCTGAGGTTTTTGTACAGGACCGATATGGTGTCCCCTTCATGAAGCTCCGATCCCAGCAACTCACTGAACCTGTTCTTTGCCCTCTGCCGAAACTCCCTTACAGAAAAAATATTTCTGAATAATCCAGCCTCCCCTACCAACAGAATTGTCAGCCATGATTCCCTGTCGGGTTCTCGTCCGTATACAAGCGAACGTTCCATAGCCTTGACAGACGGCTTCAGAAGGTCATACTTTATCACTCTGTAGTTCTTGCCGAAAGACCAGAAAAGAAACTTAATATCTTCAGCCTCAATCAACATCCTTGATGTCATCTGCCCGAGATGTGTCTTGAAGACCGAACCGGCCTTCTGAGATACCAGCATCTGTAATCTGCCGGCCTTCTTGCCTGAAAGTGGGGAGATAAGGCCTATAACCTTGTCAAGAACCTCATCTCCCGTTTCTGCCTCGCCGCATATTATCCTGTTATCCTCTATCCTCAGCCTGCCCATGTCTGAAAGCTCAAACAGACATGCATAGAATAAGAGTGTCCTCATTGCCGTTGGATTGTACATTGGCACTTTTGAAGGATAAAAAGCATGCATTATTAGTTTATCCCTGTATCCCGGTTTCATAACTATTCCTCTTTTGCCTGTTCCTTATCTGAGCCATTACGTGCTGAGCCATTATCGCCATTGCCACCCCTGCCTCCACTACCCTCGCTTCGCAGCCTGTCAGCATCCTTAAGCGCCCGGTTGAGTATCCACTCAATCTGACCGTTAACGCTACGGAATTCGTCGGCAGCCCATTTCTCAAGGGCATTCATCATAGCCGGACTCACTCTGAGTACGAATGGCTTCTTCTGCATATTACTCCAGACATTATTGCCGGAAGAAAACTCCCGGTTATTAATATAACGATCCGGTATTTACGACCGGATTGACATCCTTGTCAGAACAAAGTACCACCATGAGGTTGCTTACCATGGTCGCCTTCTTCTCTTCATCAAGATTGATAATATCTTTTGTCGACAGTTGCTCAAGAGCAAGCTCAACCATGCTGACTGCTCCCTCAACTATCTTCTGGCGTGCCGCAACTATGGCCGTGGCCTGCTGCCGTCGGAGCATAGCGCCGGCTATCTCTGAAGCATAGGCCAGATAGGCAATGCGAGCTTCCATTACATGAATTCCTGCTATGGCCAGCCTCTCACGCAATTCGTTCTCAAGCTCATGATTCACCTCTTCACCACCAGAACGAAGCGAAATGTCAGCATCGGCATCATCGAAATTGTCATACGGATAGGCGCCTGCAAGCTTCCTGATTGCTGCTTCACTCTGAATGTCAACAAACCTTATATAGTCATCAACCTCAAAGGCAGCCCTGAAAGTCTCCTCAACCTTCCAGACCAACACAATCCCTATCATAACCGGATTGCCAAGTTTGTCGTTTACCTTGATGGGTTCGGAATTGAGGTTGCGGGCCCTTAGTGAAATCTTCTTCCTGACATAGAAGGGATTTATCCAGTAGAAACCATTACGCTTAATGGTCCCGGTGTATTTACCAAATAAAACCAGAACCACCGACTCATTCGGATTGACTACAAGCAGTCCGATCCAGAAAAACAGATCAGCCACAAGCAGAAACAGAAACCAGGGGGAACTGTATATGGCCAGCAAAATTGGTGCTGCCAGCATTCCCAAGGCTACAACCACTCCCAGGTAACCAAGATAGGGATTGGATTTCTTTTCTTTTTCCATGACATTAATTTTAAATTAGATTAATTGATATCATTTTGATATCACAATGATATGACATAATTTTCAATCCACCAAATTTTTTTTGATATTTTTTTGCTGCTGCTACCCCTCCGCGACAAAAATGTGGGGGGGTGCTACATAAGCTATTGTTATTCAACCCCTAAAGGGGTTATAATGAATGACTCTCTCTTGCCGCCGAAACCCACCACCACACCGCGGCAGAGAAAATTATTGGGTGGTGCAATAGTATCACATAGCCAAAACAGAATTTCTTTTTAATTTTAAATTTGTTTATTGAAATTTTTACATTCCCAATCCTGGAAACAGCATCATGACAAGGTTACCCTTAATATTATCCCTCATTTGCCTGCTGCTGCAGGTACCTGATTCCCTGGGCTCAACAGGATGCGCCACAAACCCGGAAGAAGACGAAAGACCATGGCTTAACTTCTGGTTCAATGCCGGAGGCAATGCCGCCCGCCGGCAGACACTAAGGGGTTATCCACAGATTACTCTATCCCTGAATATGGAAAGAACATTTTTCATCAGAGACAATCTGATGCTGGCAGGAGGTTTAGGATTAGGACTCGATTTCCGCAATATCCTCGTACCAGTCAAGTGGCTTGATTCGGGCTCAGAAGACCCGTTACTGCTGGGTGACAGGCTGTTACTGATACCACACCATATCACGGCCGGTTTCAGCATCGATAGTAAAAGAAAATTGTTTATCGAAGCAGGAATGGGTGGTAGCAGAATCTTTAACAGTGATGACAGAAAGTATATTCTTTACCCTTTAGCCGGACTCAGGTACCAGCCTCTTCAACGAAACAGGATGATATTCAGGCTCTACGGTGCATTTCCGTTGCAACGTTTACAGGAAACAGGTCTGTCATTCAACCACCTGGGTTTCAGTCTCGGCTGGAGCCTGGCAAAAGATCCCGGCTAAGTCTCCCTAAAACGTAGCCCTTACAATACGGGCAATATTATCTGAACGCCCCAGGGTGTAGTAGTGTATTCCGGGCACGCCGGCACCCAGCAACTCCTTTGATTGTGCCGTGGTCCATTCAACACCCACTTCGCGTGCCTGCTCATCACTTGTGCACTTCTGCAGCTCCCTGACAAGCGCATCAGGCATGTCGATATGGAAAGTCTGCGGCAACAGCGACAGGTCGTTCAAGGCCGACACCGGCTTGATGCCAGGGATAACCGGCACACTTATTCCCGCCGCAGCAACAGCCTCGCGAAAGGCAAAGAACTTTGCATTATCGAAAAACATCTGGGTAACAATATACGACGCGCCGGCACCTACCTTCTTCTTCAGGTTGGCAATGTCTGCCTCCATATTAGGTGCCTCAGAATGCTTCTCAGGATAACCAGCCACACCTATGCAAAACGATGTGGGAGTAGTAGACTTAAGTGTCTTGTCGAGATACTCACCGCGGTTCATGGCAGAGATCTGTGCCACCAGTTCAGAAGTATAGCGATGACCATCCTTCTCAGGCAAAAAGACCCTGCTGCCCTTTGGCGGATCGCCCCGTAATGCCAGCACATCATGAATACCCAGGAAGTTCATCTCTATCAGCACATTCTCGGTCTCCTCCCTGGTGAAACCACCGCACAGTATATGAGGCACAACGGTAATATCATACTTGTACTTCACCGCCGCCGACAGCGCAATAGTTCCGGGCCTCTTGCGCAGCAATCTCTTCTCGAGCAGTCCGTCAGGCCTCTCTATCAGTACCGCTTCGTTAGCATGGGTAGTAAAATTAATATAGGCAGGTTCAAACTCAATCAACCTGTCAATAGCGGAGTAAATCCGATCGATACTGTGCCCCTTCAGCGGCGGCAGCAGCTCAAAGGTAAACAGTGGCCGCCTCGCATTCCTTAAAATATCTGTCACTGTCATCTGTAGCAATTCTAAATGTTTTCCGACAACCACCCGGCAGCTTCGTCGCGGGTTATCCCTTTTCTTTCTGCATAGTCCCTGAGCTGGTCTTCCCCTATGGTTCCTACATTAAAGTAGACCGATGCAGGATGGCTGAAGATGTATCCGCATACCGACGATGGGGGAACCATGGAGTAATTCTCTGTGAGAGATATCCCGACGCGGCTCGTGGCTTCCAGCAAACTGAAAATGGTACCCTTTTCTGTGTGCTCGGGACAGGCAGGATAGCCAGGTGCAGGCCTTATGCCCCGGTATTCGGTCTTGAATAGTTGCTCAGGCGTCAACGCTTCGTCAGGAGCATAGCCCCAGTATTCACGTCTCACCTTCTCATGCAGGTATTCTGCTGCAGCCTCAGCCAGGCGGTCAGAGAGAATTCGCATCATTATCGTATCATAGTCATCGCCATCGGTATGCTTTCTGCCGGTTTCGTTTATGTCGGCCTTAACAGCAAACAACCCTGTATAGTCGGTAATTCCTTCCGACGCGGGAGCCACAAAATCGCTGAGGCAGAGATTGGGCTTTCCTCCCTCCTTAATCTCCTGGTTCCTCAGGAAATGAAGCACTTCGCGTACTGAAACACGGTCACTGTCATTAAATATCAGTACATCATCACCATCTGATGCTGACGGAAATATTCCTGTAACTCCACTGACATCAATAAGCTTCTCAGAGGCTATCACCTCAAGCATCGCAACAGCGTCATCGTAAAGTCTGCGTGCCTCCACACCCTTCACCGGATCATTGAAGACGGCAGGATAACGGCCATTTATCTTCCATGCAAAGAAAAAGAATGTCCAGTCAATATAGCGAGTCAGCTCCTCCACTTCAATTTCAACCGTAACGATATCCTTCACCACCGGAACGTCAATCAGCTCCTCCTTCCAAGAGTTGGTGAGCCGGTTTGCCCTCGCCTCACTCAGCGGCAGTATTCTTCTCTCCCCCTGTTTTGCATAGTGCTTATCCCTTATCTCCCGGTATTTTTCCCTCACAAACCGCCGGTACGAACTGTCATTCAGTCCGGTAAGCACATTTACGGCACGCGAAGCATCCCTGACATGAACCACGGGCCACGAAAATGCAGGCTCAATCTTCACTGCCGTATGTATCTCCGATGTGGTAGCCCCGCCTATAAGCAAGGGCAGCCTCACGCCCCTCTTCTCCATCGCAGCAGCCACATGCACCATCTCCTCAAGCGAAGGTGTGATCAGTCCGCTGAGACCTATATAGTCAACAGCCTCCTCAAGGGCTCTGTCAATAATAGTCTCTGCAGGAACCATAACTCCCAGGTCGATCACCTCGTAGTTGTTGCACGCCAGAATAACTCCTACGATGTTCTTTCCTATATCGTGAACGTCACCCTTTACCGTTGCCAGCAATACCCTGCCCGCCTTCACCGATGTTCTTCCTGCATTCTCCTTTTCAATAAACGGGGTCAGCCATGCTACCGCCTTCTTCATAACCCTGGCACTCCTCACCACCTGAGGCAGGAACATCCTCCCCGAGCCAAATAGTTCACCCACCTCATCCATCCCATCCATCAGCGGACCCTCAATCAGGTTCATAGCAAACGGAAACAGAGGCCGTGCCTCAGCAAGGTCAGCCTCAATATGTTCATCAATACCCTTTATCAGGGCGTACTTTATCCTCTCTTCAACAGCCATGCCCCTCCATTCCTGAATGGCAGCCTCCTTTGCCATGCCCTTGTCCTTGATTCCTGAAGCATACGTTAAAAGCCTCTCGGTGGAATCCCTGCGCCTGTTCAGAATCACGTCAGTAACAAGTTCCAGCAAGCCGGGCTCTATATCGGTATAAACCTGAAGCATTTCCGGATTCACAATTCCCATATCCATACCCGCCCTGATAGCATGGTAGAGAAACACCGAGTGCATAGCCTCCCTAACCGCGTTGTTGCCCCTGAATGAGAATGAGAGGTTGCTTACCCCGCCGCTCACCTTTGCATGAGGAAGATTCTTTTTAATCCATTCTGCAGACTTGAAAAAGTCAACAGCATAATTTGCGTGCTCCTCCATACCGGTGGCTACGGCAAGTACATTAGGATCGAATATTATATCCTCAGGAGGGAACCCTGCCTTCTCAGTCAGCAGGCGGTAAGCCCTTCCGGCAACCTCAATCCGTCTGTCAAGAGTGTCAGCCTGACCCGCTTCATCAAACAACATCACAACCACGGCAGCACCGTAACGCCTTATTGTCTTCGCCTGCTCCAGAAACTGCTCCTCACCCTCCTTCAGCGATATCGAGTTGACCACTGCCTTGCCCTGTATGCACTTCAGCGCAGCCTCAATTACACTGAACTTCGATGAGTCAGGCATCAGCGGCACTCTGGCAATATCCGGCTCAGCCATAATGAGGTTCACAAACCTTACTATTGCCTTTTCGGCATCAAGCAGGGCCTCGTCCATACATATGTCAATAACCTGTGCTCCGCCTTCCACCTGGCTTCTGGCAATATTAAGGGCTTCGGTATACTTCTCCTCTCTTATCAAACGTGCAAACCTTATCGAACCCGATACATTGGTACGCTCTCCTATGTTCACGAAATTAGTGTCAGGAGTTATAACCAGGGCCTCGAGGCCCGACAATCGGGTATACCGCCTGACCTCAGGCAGCCGACGCGGTTTATATCTTGCCGCCTCCGCGGCAATAGCCCTGATATGGTCGGGAGTGGTGCCACAGCATCCTCCTATAATGTTCACCCACCCCTCACTCATATACTTGCCCGTAATACCGGCCATGTAAGCTGCAGTGTCGTCATAGCCTCCAAACTGGTTAGGCATGCCGGCATTGGGATGTACAGAGGTGTAGAACGGTGTTAGTCCTGATAACTCCTCAACAAATGGTTGAAGCTGCGATGCTCCCAGTGCGCAATTCAGCCCGATGCTCAGCAGCGGAAAGTGTGATACAGATATCAGGAATGCCTCAAGGGTCTGACCTGTAAGAGTGCGGCCGCTGGCATCGGTAATGGTTCCTGACACCATTACCGGAAGATGACGCTCTCTCTCCTCAAATAGTTCCGATGCTGCAAACAGGGCAGCCTTGCAGTTAAGTACATCAAATACGGTCTCAATCAGCAATATATCAGCGCCTCCATCCATAAGGCCCCTGATCTGCTCACGATAGGCATCCCTGAGTTCATCGAAGGTCACCGCCCTGTAACCAGGATCGTTCACATCGGGTGACATTGAGGCCGTACGGTTTGTCGGGCCTACCGAGCCTGCCACGTAACAGTCTGGCGAACCACCTTCTGCAACATGCTTCTCAATGGCCCGTGAAGCCAGACGGGCCGATTCAAGGTTCAGCTCGTAAACCAGCGGAACCATATCGTAATCGGCCATCGAAACTGCATTGGCGTTGAAGGTATTGGTACATATTACCGATGCTCCGGCCCTGAGATATTCAAGGTGTATCTCTTCAATGATCTGCGGCTGTGTAAGTGTCAGCAGGTCGTTGTTGCCCTTCAGGGAAACAGGATGCCCTGAAAAACGATCACCCCGGAAATCCTCTTCCGACAGTGAGTGCCTCTGTATCATGGTGCCCATGGCACCGTCAAGGATTACTATCCTTTCTGCGAGAAGTTCTTTAAGTGGTCTCTTCAACTTTTTCAGCCTCTGATTTAATGTATGTTCCTGGTGAACCATTCCTGCCGCCCGGGTGAGTCAAATTCCTTCCCGTGTTAACCATAAAAACAGCGGTGCGGCTTATTTGTTCCCGGTTTCTCAGCAGGGTCGCAAGGTTCACCACACCCCTGACATATTTGTGGTCAGTACCGCAAAAGTATTCCGTTACCTCCTCAAATCCAAATAAACGTCTCTCTTCTTCCCTGTTGTACCTCAGATAGATCTCAATACGCTGGTCGCTGGCAAAACCTTTAACGCCGCCCTGGTTCCTCTTTTTGTACTCATAACGATAACCATACGATGAGGCTGAAATGTCTGACAGCACGGCACAACCGGTGGCATGCCCCCCTGCTCCCTTGCCGAAGAAGAACTGTCTCTCGGCAAATGAAGCCTCTGCAACAACACCATTGTACTCATCGTTCACATGGTAAAGGTTTTCTGATGGCGTGACGAAAGCAGGCATAACAAATCCTGTGACAGTATCATTACCGCATTTTGAAATATGAGCCACCAGTTTTATTTTCAATCCCTTTCCGTGCGCATAGCTGATATCATGCTCTGAAATACGGTCTATGCCGAAATGAAAAACCTCAGAAGGGTCGGGGAATATTCCGTAAGCATGCCCCGTGATTATGCATAGCTTGTACTTGGCATCCCAGCCCTCAACATCGAGCCTCGGATCAGCCTCTGCAAAGCCCTTTTCAATGGCTCCGGCAAGGGCTTCATTATAGTTCAGCCTGCCATCGTTCATTCTCGATAGGATATAATTTGTCGAACCGTTGAAAATACCTTCCACCGAATGAAGCAACTCATTGTCATAATACTCCTCAAGATTACGGATTACCGGTATACTGGCACAGACCGATGCTTCGTACAACAGCGAAACACCATATTTCTCCTGCAGTGTTATAAGCTCCTTTATATTGTTTGCTACCATAGTCTTCCCTGCCGTTACAACGCTCTTTCCTTTCTTCATGGCATCGGTAACTATCCGGTAGGCCTCTTCAGGATCGCTTATTAGTTCCACAATAAGGTCAATTGAGGGGTCATCAAGAATATCATTCCGGTCGAAGGTGAACATTTCAGGCGGCAGCCTGCGTGGCTTGTTCCTCTCCTTAACACATATCTTCACAATCCCGGCTTTGAAACCGCTGCTCTCAATCACATCGTGCAATCCCTGACCCACACAGCCATAGCCGAACAATCCTATTCTCAGATCTTTTCTTTTCATATTTCAATTGTTTCAGTGGTTCGCAGAAATGCCCCTGCCACAGAGGCTATCTTGTCTGAATCTGTCAGAAAACCATCATGGCCGTAAGCCGAGTCTATAAGTATAAACCTGCCATCAGGGACACTCTCTGCCACCAGTTTCATCTCATCGGTATGAAACAGCATGTCGCTGCTGATACCGATGGCCAGCACCTTCGCCCTGATGCCGGACAAAGCCTCCCTTAGTCCTCCCCGGCCACGGCCGACGTTATGGCTGTCTGCCATTTGGGTAAGACAGTAATACGACCATGGGTTGAACCTCTTAACCAGCTTCTCACCCTGGTAGACCTGGTAGGAGGAGGCCCTGAAGCCTTCGACAACTGAATCTGAACTCTCTGCCTGGGTTGTGTTGTAAGCGAGGTGGTTACGATAGCTGAGAAGTGCTATGGCGCGGGCAGCTTTCAACCCCTCCGCTCCGCCATGAGGATTCCTGATGCGGAACGAGGGATCGGCCTCCAGTGCAAGCCGCTGTGACTCGTTAAAGGCGATGGCCCATGGCGACTGCCGCGCAGTAGATGCAATAAAAACAAGCCTTGATATCAGTTCGGGGTGCATTATTGAATACTCCAGGGCCTGTTGCCCTCCCATCGATGCCCCGGTTATCATCTCTATTCTCTTAATACCCAGATACTGCCTGAGCAGGTCAAGTGCGTTTACCGCATCGCGCACCGTCAGCAGCGGAAAATCGAGGTACCATGGCTTGCCGCTCTTTTCGTTAATGCTCAGCGGCCCGGTTGAGCCGTAGCACGAGCCCGGAATGTTGGCACACACGATGAAGTACCTCGATGTATCAAGAAAAAGACCCTCCCCAACCATTCCCGGCCACCAGGTCTCCACATCTGAGTTTGCAGTAAAGGCATGACACACCCATATTACGTTGTCAGCTTCAGTGTTAAGTCTTCCCCAGGTATGGTATGCTATCTCCAGTGAAGGAAGCTGTTCGCCTCCTTCAGTGGTAAAAGTATTGTTGTATCTGAATGTTTTCATGGCTTCTCATACTCTTTTAAATGCATTTTCAAAATCATTGATTATATCGTCGATATGCTCAAGGCCCACCGACACACGGAAGAGACCCGGCTCTACACCGGCAGCCTTTTGCTGCTCATGGTTCAGCTGTGCATGGGTGGTTGATGCAGGCTCGATAATAAGAGTGCGGGAATCACCAACATTTGCCAGGTGGCTCACCAGTTCGAAGTGCTTTACCAGTTCGGAAGCCCGGCCCGATTTGTATCTTAACCTGAAGCTCAGAACACCGCCGGCACCACGCGGAAGATAACGTGTTGCTTTCTCATGTGATGGATGCGACCTGAGCCCCGGATAGCTTACACTCTCAACCATTGGGTGTCGTTCGAGCCAGACGGCAAGGGCAAGGGTGTTGCTCACATGGCGCTCCATGCGCAAGGAGAGTGTTTCGAGTCCCTGCAACAATAAAAAGGAGTTGAAGGGGCTTATGCAGGGACCAAGGTCGCGGAGACCTTCAACCCTCGCTTTGACGATAAAGGGGACCGAGCCCTTGCCGTGGCCGAACTTTTTCGTGTAAATCATTCCGTGATAACCCTCTGAGGGAGTGGTGAACTGCCTGAAGCGGCCGTTGCTCCAGTCAAACTTTCCTGCATCGACAATAACACCGCCTATTGCATTGCCGTGGCCGCCAATCCACTTGGTCGCCGAGGCTACCACAATGTCGGCTCCATGATCGATAGGCCTGCAGAGGTAACCACAAGCCCCAAAGGTGTTGTCGACAATCAGTGGAATTCCGTACCCCGCTGCGAGCCTCGACAGCTCATCGAAGTCAGGAATCACGAATCCCGGATTACCTATTGTTTCAACGTACCATGCTTTAGTGTTTGCGTCGGTAAGTCGTTCAAAAGAGTCTGGTGTTCCCCCGCTGGCAAAGCGGGCTTCAATACCGTAATTGCGGAGAGTCACCCTGAACTGGTTGTGCGAGCCGCCGTAGAGCCATGGCGAGCTGACGAAGTTATCGCCGCGACCCATAATCGTAGTAAGTGCCAGAAACTGAGCAGCATGGCCCGACGATACCGCGAGCGCTGCTGCGCCACCCTCGAGGGTTGCTATACGCTTCTCAAGAACCTCGGTGGTAGGATTGTTGATGCGGGTGTAGATGTTGCCGGGGGTGTCGAGATTGAACAGGGCCGAAGCATGACCGGCATCCTCAAAGGTGTAGGAGGTTGTCTGGTAGATGGGCACGGCGCGTGAACGGGTGTGCGGATCGGGGGTGTGCCCCGAATGTATCTGAAGGGTATCAAATTTATATTGCTGTTGCATTGTGCTGATTATTAAAGTGTTTGACATTAGCCGGCAGCCAGCTTGCGCATATTGAAACGCGTTGCCGTGTAGCGACTTTTAAACTGAAAAATGACTGGAAATAATGTGGAAAACGGTATTATTTACCGTTAGCTGCGCATGCACATAGGCAGCAGTGGCATGATGAAATTGCGGTCGTTGTGATGAGTTCTTCTCATTTCTACGGGCAAAATGCCTTTAAGTTTATAACAGCACAAAAGTAGTAACACTGACTGAAAATGCAAGCTAAGGAAGAATTATTATTGTTAGGCCATACCGGTGAGTCCACGCTTATGGCGCCTTGAAGTTGCAGGGAGGCATAGTGAAATCAACGATTTCAGCCGTTATGGCGCCTTGAAGTTGTAGAGAGGCATAGTGAAATCAACGATTTCAGCCGTTATGGCGCCTTGAATTTGCAGGGAGGCATAGTGACATCAACGATTTTGGCCGTTACGGCGCCTTGAAGTTGTAGAGAGGCCTTATTACATCGACTATGTCGGCGGTGTCGGTAATCGCTGCCCTTATCTCTTCGATTGACTTGTAAGCCTGCGGCGCCTCATCGAGGGTGCGGTTGCCGACCGAGGTGGTATAGACGCCCTTCATTGTCTCCCTGAACTCCTCAAGCCTTATCGATTTCTTTGCCCTGGTGCGGCTCATCAGCCTTCCTGCACCATGGGGAGCGGAGTAGTTCCACTCCTCGTTGCCCCTGCCCCGGCACAGCAGCGAGCCGTCGCGCATGTTTACCGGAATCAGCAGCACTTCGTTTTCTTCAGCGCTCACCGCTCCCTTGCGTAAAATCATTCTCTTGAAATCTATATAGTTATGTATAGTCTGAAACCGATCAACCTCCCTAAGTCCCATCTCCTTAATAATTATTGCCGCCATGGTTTCTCTGTTTACCCTTGCATAATCCTGTATGATGGCCATATCGTTCATATAGTCGTCGAAGTCGCCGCCGGTAAGATATGCCAGGTCTCTCTCTCCGGCTTGCTTACCAGAGGACTGTACCGCCTTCTTCTGGTAGTATTCGCATACATCGGTGCCCAGCTTGCGACTCCCTGAATGTATTACCAGATACATGTCACCGCTGTTCTTTGCCCTTCCGGCCTCGATAAAGTGGTTGCCTCCGCCAAGTGAACCAATCGACAGAGCTGCGCGGCTAAGGTCAACACTCTTACGGCATCTGATATCTGAAAAATCGAAATCACGCTGCTGATGCTTATGAATGTCGAAACCCGAGGGAATCTTAGCTCTTATCACTGCGTCGAGTTCCGGAAAATCAACATCCTTCTCTTCAAGCCTGATGGTGAGCATTCCGCAACCAATGTCGACCCCGACAAGATTGGGAGTCACCTTGTCGCTTATGGTCATGGTTGTTCCTATTGTGCATCCCTTTCCGGCATGTACATCAGGCATCACCCTTATCTTCTCACGGGCATAAGCATCATGATTGCACAGCCGCTTCACCTGGTCATACGCCTCCTGCTCAAAGGTCTTCGCAAACACCAGCGTCTCTATACCCAGCTTGTTTTTGATAGATATCATACCACAAAAATAGGAGAAAACAATGAATGGGTATCAGGTGCCAGGTGTCAGGTGCCAGGTAGCAGGTGTCAGGTGTCAGGTGTCAGGTGCCAGGTGCCAGTTGTCAGGTGCCAGGTGTCAGGTGCCAGGTGTCAGATAGCAGATAGCAGGTGCCAGTTGTCAGGTGCCAGTTGCCAGGTATCAGGTAGCAGGAGCCAGGTATCGGGCAACCAAATAACAATCGGTACCTGGCACCGGTCACCCGGTTAACGGTTGGCAAGCTACATGGTACGATTTTCGAATTGCCGCGGCGACAGAGAGGGGAGATGGGAATTTGGCTATGAATATTCAACCCCTCCGGGGTTGTGTTGTGTTCCCCGTTCATCGCATAAATCATATTCCGGCCTGGTTTTTGCATCAAATTGATATTTTGCGCAATATGGGAATAAAGCATCCCGTTTAAGTGTCATATTTACAGTTATAGTCGTCGCATCGCAAAAACAGGAGATAGATAAAACATATATAAAACCACAATTCAATGAGAAACAGAGTAAAAAAGAAGCATCTGCTGGCAGCAGCATTAATCGGATTATCAGCAATCACAACTGCACAGGTATCTGAGTTCCGGGGACCCGGACGCACGGGCGTCTATAACGAGACCGGCCTGCTCAAGGAATGGCCCGCAAACGGACCAAAACTCCTGTGGGAAGCTACAGGCTTCGGCACCGGATACTCCTCGGTAACTCCCACAGCAGAAGCTATTTACATTACCGGCCGTAAAGGCGAAAACGACGTCATCACCTCCTTCACCCATGACGGCCGCAAAAACTGGGAGCTTATCTACGGAAAGGCGTGGGACCGCACCTACCCCGAAAGCAGGAGCATACCGACCTATGTCGACGGACACCTCTACCTGGTAAGCGGTCAGGGTGATATAGTATGCGTATCGGCAAAGGGAGAAAAAATATGGTCGAACAACCATTTCCAGAAATACCAGGCCTCGGCTCCGCGGTTCGGAATCTCCGAATCTCCTCTCGTAGTCGATGGCAAGGTAATCGTCACCCCGGGAGGGTCGCAAACATCTCTGGTAGCCTTCGACTCAAAAACAGGAAAAGTGATCTGGGAATCAGAATCCCTCAGGGAAGGAGCCCAGTACGTCAACCCGCTATACGTTGAACATGGAGGTAAAAAAATGGTGGTCACTCTCCTCACCGACCATGTAATGGCGGTTAACCTCGCCGACGGAAAGACAATAATGAAGGTCAACTACGCACGGCTGCAGACAGATATAGGCCGCGTAAACCACACCATAACCCCTTTCTACAAAGACGGACATCTATTTGTTACCAGCGGATACGACCATGACGGTGTTAAATTCAGACTCTCACCTGATGGCAGTTCTGCAGAAGTAGTCTGGCAAAACTCCGACATCGATCCTCATCACGGTGGATACGTACTCCTCGGCAACACACTCTTCAGCTCAAACTATCAGACCAATACAATGGGCAAATGGATTGCCGTTGACTGGATTACAGGCAAGACCCTGTGGCAGCAGGACTGGTACAACAAGGGTTCAATCATTTCAGCCGACGGAATGCTGTACCTCTTCGAAGAGAAGTCGGGTCACGTAGGACTGGCACGGCCGTCAGACCAGAAGCTCGACATGATCAGCGAGTTCCGCCTGCCAACGAAAAGCGAGGGTCCCTTCTGGGCCCACCCTGTGATTCACAACGGTCGCCTCTACGTAAGGCACGGAGACTATCTGGCCGTTTATGACATCAGAAATTAGTATCTTTACCCGCCTCAGGCACATTTAATTGTCATACCGCGTGAACCGACTGTATTCAAAAATAGTTACAGCCATCTTCCCCGTTGCCCTCCTCCTGCTGTTTATCTGGTGGAGAAGCAGTAGCGGCAGCATATTGGTGGAACCAAGGGTTCCCGGACTTGACAACCGGCCCGACAGCGCGGCAGAAGCCATTGATGTCAACATTGGCGAATTATTCGAATTCCTGGCCTCCGAAGAGACCTCCTCACAATACGACTGGCCAAAATTTCGTGGCGCCGACCATGATAATATCGTCAGCGACCCCACCCCCCTTGCTGACAGCTGGCCAGCAACCGGACCGCCGGTTATATGGCAGCATTACCTGGGTGAAGGCCACGCAGGTCCGGCTATTAACAACGGCAAGGTGTATGTTCTTGACTACAACGAAGAAGAGAGAGCCGACATCCTTCGCTGCTACTCCCTCAAAACAGGCCGTGAACTGTGGAACAGGGGATACCACGTTCCTATCAAGCGAAACCACGGAATGTCACGTACCATACCCGCCGTCACTGATAAATACGTGGTAACTATCGGTCCAAGGTCACACGTAATGTGCGTCAACCCGGAAACGGGCGACCTTCTCTGGACACTCGACATTGAAAAGGAATATACAACCGACTCACCACTATGGTATACCGGCCAGTGTCCGCTGATATACAACGATGTCGCCATTCTAGCCCCTGGCAGCCCAACCGCATTGCTGATAGGGGTTGACTGCGCCACCGGCGAAGTACTCTGGGAAACCCCCAATCCTGATAACATAAAGATGTCGCACAGCTCAATATTGCCATACACAATACTCGGTAAGGAGATGTTCGTCTATTTTGGAGTCGGAGGTGTGGCAGGTGTCAGTGCCTCAGGTGACGACGTGGGCAAACTCCTCTGGTCAAATACCGAATGGAGTCCTTCAGTGGTAGCTCCATCGCCTGTGCAAATCGCTGATAACCAGATACTATTGACAGCAGGTTACGGGAACGGTGGCGGAAGACTTACTATCAGCAGCCAGGGTGGAAGCTATTCTGCAACACTCACATCACAACATAACCCGAGAGAGGGCATATCCAGCGAACAGCAGACTCCTATTGTAACAGGCGAATACATCTGGACAATCCTCCCTAAGGATGCTGCTATACTCCGTAATCAGCTGGTATGCTATCACAACAGCGACATTAACAATCCGGTATGGATCAGCGACAGGGAGATGAGGTTCGGACTGGGGCCATATATAATTGCTGACAACAAAATGTACCTGCTTAACGATGACGGCGAACTCTTCATGTTTCGCTTCAACGTAACCAGCGTTTCACTCCTGGCACGCCATCAGGTCATACCCGATGGTATCGACGCCTGGGGCCCTATGGCCATAGCCGACGGCTACCTGGTATTGAGAGATTCACATAACCTGATCTGTCTTGATATAGGAAAACGTTAACCAAAATAGGTGAAAAGGATGAAGTTAATTATTCAAAAGGGAAGGGCAACAGGTGCCGGGTATCGGGTACCGGGAACCTGATACCTGATACCTGATACCTGATACCTGATACCTGATACCTGATACCTGAAGATTCGAACTATGAACCGCAAACTTGGAGCAATAGCAGCAATAGTACTTATAATAGCCTTCGCGGCTTTTATAGTCTATGACATTACGACAGGAACTCTCTTCACAGACAGAGAACCCGTTGAGACGACAATAGCCATCACTTACCCCGCACCGGCATGGCAGATGAGCCTCTTTCATGAATTTCCGGGCGCAAAACTGAAGGCCGTAGCAGCCGCCCCCGGCAATCGAATAGCAGTTGGCGGAGAATACTTCCTCTCATTGCTCGACTCCGGCCTTAATGTATTATGGGATACCGACACCCCAGAAAGTATAGAGGCTATTGCATCACACGGCAATATTATCTACGCTGCCACCGAAAACACAATACTGCTTTACACCCTCGGGGGTGAGCTTGTTACCGAATGGGGACCGTATGAAGACAACAGTCTAATCACATCCCTGTCAGCCAACGACAACTACGTGGTTGTCGCCGACGCCGCTTTCAGGAGGGTATGGGTACTTAATCACGACGGTGGCGTTGCGGCATTTTTTGGTCATGAGGGTGAAAAATTTATTATCCCGAGTCCCTGCTTCGATATCAGAATCTTACCCGACAACTCAATACTTGTCGTCAATCCTGGTAAACAGCGTATAGAAACACGTGATCTTAAAGGAAACGTAATAACACACATCGGAGAACCCGGCATGGCACCCGAAGCTTTCAGCGGCTGCTGCAACCCTTCACACTTCACCATTCTTGACGGGAACCATGTGGTGACGGCAGAAAAAGGAGCGGGCAGGATCAAGGTAATGAACCTCGACGGGTCGCTGACGGAATATGTGGCAACACCTGATGATTTGACAACAACGCAGCCTCTCGATCTCGCTGTATGTGACGACGGCAGGATACTTGCCGCATCAGCGGCAGAATCAAAACTCTACATCTTCACACGAAAATGATGGAGTTGACAAAGAAAGGTGAAATGATGACAGCAAAAAGTGATAAA
>CAZMSH010000034.1:0-22928 GCA_964568875.1 uncultured Rikenellaceae bacterium
TCAGGTATCAGGTATCAGGTATCAGGTATCAGGTATCAGGTATCAGGTATCAGGTGTCCGGTATCCGGTATTCGGTAATGGGCGTAATAGGCATAACAGGCATAACAGGCATATAAGGGCGTAACAGGCATAACAGGCATATAAGGGCATAATGGTATAGCCGTCTACTGTCTACCGTTTTGCTCCCATTCGGTCGCGAGCTCGCCTTCGGCTCGGTTCCGTCTACCGTCTACCGTTTACCGTTTATATTTAAAATAATCGGATTATTATGACGTTGTTAGATTGATGATTTGAAAAAAAACAGTACTTTTGCGCAACATTTCCGGTTATGAAAATAGAGACAGTTTTATTCTTCATTCTTGCGTTATTGCTTACCTCCTGCGGTGAGTATGAAAAGCTGTTGAAGAGCAGCGATTATGAACTGAAGAAGCAACGGGCGATAGACTATTATGAGGAAGGTAAATTTGTAAAGGCAACAGAATTGCTGGCACAGGTGCTTCCGCGCTACAGGGCTTCTGATGATGCTGAACAGCTTAACTGGCTAAACGCACGGGCTCATTTTGAGATGGGTGACTATATTATGGCGGGAACCTATTTTACAAACTTCACGGTCTTGTATCCGTACAGCAGGTTTGCCGAGGAGGCTCAGTTTATGGCGGCCTACTCTGATTATATGATGTCTCCGAGGCCCGAGCTTGACCAGGAATTTACCAGGAAGGCAATTGAAGGATTTCAGCTTTTCAAGAGAAGATACCCCATGAGTCAGCGTACTGAGGAAGCAGACATAATGATAAGGGAAATGGAGGAGAAGCTTGTTGAGAAGTCCTACCTGAGTGCCAGACTCTATTATGACATGAAACAGTACAGGGCCGCCACTGTGGCTCTGAACAACAGTCTTAACGAGTATCCCGGGACGAAATACAGGGAGGAGATGATGTATCTCAAGTTGGATTCACACTTGCTGTATGCTCAGTTCAGTTTTCCTGACAAGCAGAAAGAGAGATACCTTGTTGCCTATGACGAATACCTCTCTTTTGTTGAAGAATTTCCTGAGAGCACATACGAAAAGGAGGTATCCAGAATATATGATGCATTGATGAAAGTGCTGAGACCTTCAGAAATAATAACTGATATTGATAAATAATAAGATATGGATTACAAGAAGTCTAATGCCCCTGTTACAACCCAGACCAGGAATATTACCACCTTCGACGATAGCACCGGTAATCTGTACGAGGCTGTTGTGGTTTGTTCGAAAAGAGCAAATCAGATAGCCGTGGAGATGAAACAGGAGCTTAATAAAAAACTTGAGGAGTTCGCATCTTTCAGCGACAATCTTGAGGAGGTATTTGAGAACAGGGAGCAGATAGAGATATCAAAGTTTTACGAGAGGCTTCCGAAGCCTTCTTTGATATCGCTTACCGAGTTTGAAGATGGGAAGGTTTACTTCCGCAATCCTGACAAAGAGAGCAAACCAAAAACAAAATAGTTCAGCATTATGCTGAAGGACAAGCACATACTTGTTGGAGTTACCGGCGGTATTGCAGCTTACAAGACTGCTTCACTGATCAGATTACTGGTTAAGGAAGGTGCCGCGGTAAAAGTTGTCATGACTCCTCTGGCTAAGGAGTTTATTACTCCGCTCACTATGGCTACTCTATCAAGGAATCCGGTGCTTGTCGATTTCTTTAATCCCGAAAACGGAGACTGGAACAGCCATATTGATCTTGGTCTATGGTCAGACCTTTTTGTAATTGCACCAGCTACTGCCAACACAATGGCTAAGATGGCCGCGGGTGTTGCAGATAATCTTCTGCTTACCACTTACCTGTCTGCCCGCTGTCCCGTACTCCTGGCTCCGGCTATGGATCTGGATATGCTGAAGCATCCGGCCACGGCTGCCAATATTGACACTCTCAGGTCTTACGGAAATCATATTGTGGAACCTGCCTCGGGCGAGCTTGCAAGCGGGCTTGAGGGCAAGGGACGGATGGCTGAACCGGACGATATACTTGCGGAGATTAAAAGACTGCTATCAAAAAAAAAAAGCCTGACCTCACCGGAGTAAGGGTGCTGATCAACGCCGGCCCTACACACGAGGCTATCGATCCTGTAAGGTTTATCGGAAACCACTCATCGGGTAAAATGGGGGTTGCACTGGCTGCTGCGGCTGTCGCCTGTGGAGCTGAGGTGCACCTTGTTGCCGGCCCTGGTGTATTTATTCCTGAATACGCTTTGTATAGTGTTACAAGAGTAACTACGGCTGCCGAAATGTCTGAAGCCTGTAATAGGCTGTTTCCCGGATTTGATATAGCGGTGCTGGCTGCTGCTGTGGCTGACTTCACCCCTGAGGTCAGCCATGGTTCCAAAATAAAGCGTGGCAGGGATGATCTGGTGATAACGCTGAAGCCTACAGCTGACATTGCGGCAGGTCTTGGTTCCTCTAAAAAGAGAGGGCAGATGGTTGTCGGTTTCGCACTGGAGACGGACAATGAGATAGAAAATGCCATCGGTAAGCTTAAGCGTAAAAATCTGGATATGATAGTGTTGAACTCGCTGCGTGATGAGGGGGCGGGCTTCGGTGGCGATACCAACAGGGTGACAATAATTGACAGATACAATAAAATTGATAAATTTGAGTTAAAACCGAAGGATAAAGTTGCATTTGATATCCTCGGTAAGATCGCTGCACTGCGGCAAAAATTGATGAAATGAGGAAGTCTTTACTCATAGTGCTGCTGGTTCATGCTGCTTTGACCGGTGTGGTCAGGGGACAGGAGCTGCTCTGTAACGTGCAGGTGACCGCGCAGCGTATTCAGGGTTCAAACAGGCAGGTGTTTCAGACGATGCAGAGGGATATTTATGAGTTTATGAATAACACTGTATGGACGAACCATGTTTACAGTTACTCCGAGAGGATTGACTGCAATATTATGATCAACCTGACCGAACAGCTTTCTGCAGATGAGTTCCGCGGCACAATTCAGGTGCAGCTGAGACGACCCGTTTTCAATACCACATATAATTCGACCATACTCAACTTTGTCGATAACAATGTTCAGTTCAGGTATGTAGAGTTTCAACCTCTTGAGTTTGACCCCAACAGCCACAGGTCGAACCTGGTTTCTCTTCTGGCTTACTATGCCTATATAATAATCGGGTTCGACTATGATTCTTATTCTCCTCTGGGTGGAACCGAATACTTCCAGATCGCCGAAAAAATAGTTACAAATGCGCAGAATGCTCCTGAATCAGGGTGGAAACCGTATGACGGATCAAGAAACCGTAACCGCTACTGGCTCGTGAAAAATATTCTTGACGCACAGTACCAGATGGTGAGGACGTTTGTGTATGAGTATCATATCAGGGGTCTTGATATGATGGAGTCAAGAATCAATGAATCAAGGACATCTATAGTTGAAAGCCTGAGGTTATTGCAACAGGTCTACCGTACCCGTCCCGACCCTTTCATGTACTACCTGCAGATAGTTCTGGAAGCTAAGGCCGACGAACTGGTGAATATCTACAGCCGTGCCTTCCCGGAAGAAAAGAGCAGAGTTGTGCAGATTTTGAATGAGATCGATCCTGCCAACCGGTCGAAATACGAAAAGATATTAAGTTCAAACTAAAACCCGGCTTCCTGAAATGCTGGTAAGACTCACTGTTCAGAATTACGCCCTGATAAAGGAATTAGACATGGAACCCGGCAACGGGCTTACTATCATTACCGGGGAGACGGGAGCAGGGAAATCAATATTGCTGGGCGCTCTTTCACTGATACTTGGAAACAGGGCTGACACAACAGTTCTGCTTAATAAGACTGAGAAATGTGTGGTTGAGGGCGTATTCGATCTTGCCGGGAAAGATATGGAGATCTACTTCAGGGAAAATGATCTTGATTATGAGAATGAGACAATTCTGCGGAGAGAGATCAATACGGCCGGCAAATCAAGAGCCTTTGTCAACGACACTCCGGTTAACCTGAATATATTGAGGGAGATTGGCGACCGGCTTGTTGATATACACTCACAACATAATAACCTCCTTCTTAACGACTCCGCCTTTCAGCTTGGAGTGATAGACTCAGTAGCAGGAAATGCAGATCTTTTGAGTCGATACAGGGCAACTTATGAGAAATACAGGAATCTTAAAAGAGAGTATGACACTCTGAAGGAGAATTATGACAAAAACAGGTCGGATCTTGAGTATTATCAGTTTCAGCTGAAACAACTGGAAGAGGCCTCACTGAGCAGTGACGAGTTGACGGCGCTGGAAGCTGAAAGGGAAATGCTGACCCATGCCGGCGACATAAGGATGCACCTTGGTGCAGTGACAGCGGCTCTTTCAGATGATGATGTTTCTGTGGTCAAACTGTTGTCTGATGCCAGGGCAGCCCTTCAAAAGGTGTCTGGTTATATCGGCAACGGAGAAGAATTTCTGGAGCGCCTTGATTCGGCATCAATTGAGATTGCTGATATCTCGGATGAGATCAGCCGTCTGCTGAACAATACTCAGGACGATCCTTTAAGGCTCCAGATAGTCAACGACCGCATAGACCAGCTTTATGCACTGATGCACAAACACAGGGCAGAAAGTGTCGAGGAACTTATTGCCATAAGGGAGGATATGGCATCAGTTGTGAAAGGTATTGAGACAGGAGATGAGAGGCTTGAAGAGCTCGAACGGCTACTGACAGAGTCTTTGTTGGCAGTGACCGGAAGAGCAGAAGAGCTTACAGGGTCAAGAGAGAGGGTGATTGGGGAGCTTGAGCAAAAGGTATCGGGACTCCTAAAGTCGCTCGGAATACCTAATGCCAGGTTTGTTGTTAACCTGACATCTTCCGGTACATTTACGCCGACAGGTGCCGACAGGGCTGAGTTTCTGTTCTCTGCCAACCGGCAGGTTGCCCCTGAGTCACTTTCACGTATTGCTTCCGGAGGCGAGATGTCCAGGGTTATGCTTAGCCTGAAGTACCTTTTGTCGCAAAGCCGCAGGCTTCCCTCGGTTATCTTCGACGAGATCGATGCCGGAGTCTCAGGGGAGGTGGCTGAGATGGTGGGAAGTATGCTGGCGCAGATGGGCAGAACCATGCAGGTGCTTAATATTACTCACCTGCCCCAGATAGCAGCATTGGGAAACAGACATTTCTTCGTTTATAAAAATGAGAGTTCAGACTCAACAATTACCTACCTTAAATTGTTATCACATGAAGAGAGAATAATGGAAGTGGCCAGGCTGCTCAGCGGAAGCGAGATAAGCTCTGCTGCAATCGAGCACGCCAGGACGCTCTTTAAAAATTGATATACGATTGCTCATGAGGGTCGCGAGCGCGGCTGAGGCCCCGGTTGAAGATTAACGATTTAAGATTAACGATTTAAGATTAACGATTTAAGAATAACGATTAACGATTTAAGATTTGGTGTCAAAAATTCCCATCACGCCCGTTACGCCTCTTACGCCTTTTACTCCTTTTACTCCTTTTACGCCTTTTACTCCCTCATACGCCATTACACCACTCTTACATTTAATCCACATCCAGTAACAATCAATCAATAGATATGTCAAACGGAATATTAAACGGAAAAACAGGCATCATCTTCGGAGCCCTGAATGAGAAGTCTATTGCATGGCAGGTAGCCCTGAAAGCACATGAACAGGGAGCCAGGCTTATACTTACAAACGCCCCCGTGGCTATGCGTCTCGGCACAATAAATGAACTGGCAGAGTTGACAGGTAGCAGTATAATAGCTGCAGATGCAACGAGCATGGATGATCTGGGTGTTCTGTTTAAAGGGGCGATGGATGAGTTTGGCGGCAAGATAGATTTTGTGCTTCACTCGATAGGTATGTCGCCCAATGTCAGAAAGGGCATACCCTATCCGGAAATAAGCTATGAAAATATGCTTAAAACCCTTGATATATCGGCGTTGAGTTTCCACAGAATTTTGCAGACAGCATACAAGATGGATGCGATAAATGAGTGGGGTTCTGTAGTTGCACTCAGTTATGTTGCTGCCCAGCGTACCCTTGCAGGCTACAACGACATGGGTGATGCCAAGGCCCTGCTGGAGTCAATTGCCCGGAGCTTCGGTTATATTTACGGCAGAGACAAAAAGGTACGTGTAAACACCATATCGCAGTCACCAACCCCCACTACGGCAGGAGCCGGTATATCTGGCTTCGATAGTCTTACAGACTTTTCTGAGAGGATGTCACCGCTAGGTAATGCAACTGCAGAGGAATGCGCAAACTATTGTGTCGTGCTCTTTTCAGATCTTACACGGAAGGTTACCATGCAGAATCTCTATCATGATGGTGGCTTTTCGAGTATGGGTATGAGTCAGAAGGCAATTGAGCAGTACAACAAGAGCTTCGACGAGTGTATCTGTGATTAGCTTTCAGCTGGCTCTTATAGAAATAAGTATTTATACTTAATTTAACAGATGGTCATTCCTGATATGGCCCGCTTTATCTAATTTTGGTACCGTACCTAAATTATTACTGCCATGGTAAAGCTTCTGTTACTTGTGGTTTTCTACCTAACCTTTCCTCTTGCGATAATAGCTTTGTGCAAAAGGTGGTCATTCTTCAAAAAGCTCGGAACTATCGTAATGGCTTATTTTTTCGGGCTTGTAATGGGCAACATAGGAATATTGCCAAAAGGATCTGAGGAGCTCAGGTTTGCACTTCAGGGTCGTTCGGTTATTCCTTCTGCAGAGATGGAAGAACTTGTCTTGGCGGGTTCAGTTTCTCAGGCAGATGTATATGTAAACCAGGTGGCGGGACTTCAGGATATCGTCCTTACACTGATTGTGCCGCTGGCGATACCTCTGCTCCTTTTCTCTCTCAATATCAGGCGATGGTTCAGACTTGCAGGTCAGGGTTTCCTCTCTATGATCCTCGCATTCGTTTCGGTCGTTGTAGTCATTGCTACAGGTTATCTTATTTTCCAGGATCTGGTGCCTGACTCATGGAAAATTGCCGGGCTTCTGACAGGTGTCTATACGGGTGGAACACCAAACCTTGCGGCTATCAGAACAGCCCTGGAGGTTGATCCCAGCCTTTTTATCATGACCCATACCTATGATCTGATTATTGGAGCATTCACCATTATATTCTTCATTACCGTAGGAAAGCAGGTCTTCGGACTTGTCCTTCCCGAGTTCAGGAAGCCGGAAATAGAAGGCGATGCAAATGAGATACTCGGGGAGGTGGAGGATATGGATGACTTTACCGGCATGTTCCGCAAAACGAGATTACCAAAACTTATGGGAGCAGTAGGTATTTCGCTTCTGATCTTTGCTGTTTCTGCGGGCTTGAGCCTGGTGCTAAAATCAATACCACAAATGGTTGTGGTTATTCTTGCCATAACAACATTCGGAATTATTGCATCTCTGTTTGGATGGATAAACAGGATTGAGAAGACCTTCCAGCTCGGAATGTATCTTATTCTTATTTTTTCTCTGGTGGTATCATCAATGGCCGATCTGAGCGTGATCTTCAGTATTAAGTATATCAACCTTTTCCTGTTCGTACTATATGCCTATTTCGGATCGTTGCTGCTTCATCTGTTATTATCGATAATTTTCAGGGTGGATACTGACAATTATCTTATAACGACAACGGCTCTTATATATTCACCACCATTTGTGCCTGTGGTGGCTGCTGCCCTGAAAAATAAGGACATAATAACAACCGGACTAACAGTGGGGTTAATCGGTTATGTGGTCGGAAATTACCTGGCCGTACCTCTGGCCTATTTGTTGAGGGGATTCTAAAACAGGTAGTTCAGTCCCATATAGAATCCAATATTACCATCCTGCTCATTGAATGCCTTGCCAAGGTCTATTGCAATGATGAAATTTTCATTCATCACTATCCTTAGACCGGCACCGGCTGTTATGTGCAGTTTTTCAGCATCCTGGCTGAAGAAGTCTGAAGTGGTCCACATATGGCCGTTTGGTGTTATGTTGGGTATGGTGAAATCGATCTTTTTTGTTACCATACCGAAATCGGTAAAACCATTGACACCAATATAGAAAGCCTGATTGATGAAGTTGAACCTGACTGCCTTCCATCTCAGCTCGGCATTGCCATAAACGAATCCATCACCTATTACCCTGTTACGCAACACACCTCTGAGCGATTTTCCACCTCCGAGGCCTTCAGATGTGGCTCCCCTGAGTATCGAGACTATTACCTGAGACTGGTAATATGACGGAGCATCACCAAAGATGGTTGACTGATAACCAAGTCTGTATGCAAAGCTTAGATCCTCGGGAATCAAGGTAAAGTATTGGCGGTGTGTGAAGTATAGTTTACCAAAGCTGTTCTCACTGCCGAGGAATCCTAATGAAGCTTCTACTCCCGCCTCGGTCCATATCCCTTTCATTGGGTTGGCCCTGTTGTCGCGTGTATCATAAGTCAGTCCGGCCTTGATTGTATTTACCCATCCGCCATCGAATTCTTCATCAGAAATAATTCCCCATTCATTATATAGCTGGTATAATCCGGGCTGTGTATTATGCGACGGTAACTGATCTGCGGGATCCTTTCCCTTATTAAGCTTTTCAATGTCTACCAGACCCACTGTGAATTTCTGAATATTGAATCCGGCGTTCCAATTCAGGTTTTCTCCTGCCAGTCTGCCCTGAAAGTCATTCTTGAACCTGAAATACTGTCTTTTGTTGCGGTAGAACATCCTCGTCAGATATTCTGGTGATTCAGAATCAGCCCAACAACAGTTGTAGACGGCATCATATCCGTTAAATCCGTAGAAGTCGTATGCCTCATCGGTGAGATAGCTTAGATCAACGGCATACTGGATACCCGGGATGAGGTAGTCGGATTCAAACATAAACCTGTTTATTCCACTCCCTTTGGTAAACCTCGAGACCTCAAAATAGAGTGACTGGTAGTACTTCGGGAAGATATCCCCTGTTCCGTAGTTAAACAGATTGACAAGACCTCCGTACTGGAACCCAAGGTCGGTGTCAAAGGTAATCGTGGGAAGAGCCCCGAAATTCCATCCTGTCTTTACTTTAGTCTCCTGTGCGGCAAGACCTGCAGTAAGACTGACGATCATAATAAGGGTAAGGATCTTTTTCATGGTTTCACGGTTTTTTAAGTGACTAAAGATAAGCAAATCCGGAAATCGCAAAAGGTGAGATACCAATTTTTTGGTGTATGATTTTGGAAATGCCGACTGAATGATAATAAAGACAGATTGTATGGACGATAATGCAAATAGTTTCGAAAGAAATAAAAACAGGGTTTCAAAAATAATTATAGCTGAAAATAATTGACAAGAGATTATGTGTTCGATTAATTGGTTATAGATCAGCACCAGGCAATGTAAACAACATAATAACAGATTAATAGATGTGAATCGCATTAAATTGTTTATTTCTGCAATAACAAAAAGAAATATAAATTAAGGAAAATTAACATCAAATAGATTTCATATTGAAACTTTTAATATTTTCGCTTGAAATTAAGACCTGTTTTTAAGTATTATTTCTAACCTAAATCTATGCATCTATGAAAAAGTTGTTAATGATGTTTACACTGTTTCTGATGACGGGCATTTTTGCTTTTGCTCAGACAGTGCAAATTACCGGGACTGTTACCAGTTCCGACGAAGGAATTCCAATGCCGGGAGTTGCAGTCGCGGTTAAAGGGACAACCCTGGGTGCTGTAACCAATGAGGATGGAAAATTTCAGATTAATGTGCCTGAGACAGCACAGACGCTGATTTTCCAGTTCGTAGGATACAAAACACAGGAAATTGCAATTGCCGGCCAGAGGGAGATTAATGTTGTATTGCAGGCTGACCCCTATTCTGTTGATGAGGTGGTTGTTGTCGGTTACGGTATTCAGCGAAAGCGCGAAGTAACCGGCTCTATTGCCCAGGTAAAAGGATCGGAGATAGCCAGTCTTGCAACACCCAGTTTTGAATCCCAGCTTGCAGGCCGCAGTGCCGGTGTACAGGTTACACAGCAGACAGGTGTGCTTGGTGAAGCACCAAGGCTCAGGATCAGGGGTATAGGATCTATTTCTTCAGGTAACTATCCTTTGATAGTTGTCGACGGTGTTCCTATTCTTACCGGTGACCTGGGTGGCTATGCTTCAACAAACTCCTTAGGTGATATCAATCCCAATGATATAGAGTCAATGGAGATTCTTAAGGACGGATCTGCAACAGCGATCTACGGCTCAAGGGCTTCGGCAGGTGTGATTCTTATAACCACAAAGAGGGGTTCATCTGCAGGCGGAAGGATGAAAGTCAACTATTCAAACTGGTTTGGTGTAGCCCAGCCGGTTAAGTTGTTTGATCTTCTGAATGCCGGGGAGTTTGAGATCATCAACAATGAGAAGCGTTCAAACCGCGGTCAGTCGGCAATTGCGTTCAGCGACGGAACAGCTTTTCCGGGCCAGACTTTTGATACTGACTGGCAGACCGCAGTTCTCAGGACGAATGCCTTTCAGCAGGATCACACACTTTCACTCTCAGGTGCTACTGATGCTTCTTCCTACTACTTCTCTGTAGGTTATTCTGACCAGGAGGGTGTTACCCGCCCCAATGAGATGAAGAGGTTTACTGCCAGATCGAATGTCGACCAGAAGGTTAACAAATACCTTTCTTTCGGAACGAGCATTGGTGTAACCCAGAGTGAGTACAGCGGTCTTAATACCGGTACCAACTCACTTTCAGGAAACATCTTTTCGGCCCTGAGGCAGCATCCTAACGTTCCAATTTACAATCCAGCCCATCCGACAGGGTACAACATTGACACCAACCCCGACTATGTTGGACGCTGGAACAACGTTCAGTCGATTGGCGACAACCTGCCGAACATTGTATATGTAATTGATAACAATATTTACTATTCAAGAATACTCAGGACCATCGGCAATATTTATGCACAGGTAAATATCATGCCGTCTCTTAACTTCAAGACTCAGATTAGTATTGACGGGTCGAAGACTGATGGATTCCTTTACTGGAATGCTGTTCATGGTGATGGTAAGAGCGTCAACGGCCGTGTACAGAATAACTTCAGTAACAATATAAGGTGGAACTGGCAGAATATCCTGAGTTTCAATGAGACTTTTGCAGGTGATCACAATGTAGCTGCAGTTCTTGTTCAGGAGTCACAGTTCTCGAGAAATAATAACTTCAATGCAGTCGGAACCGACCTCTCGAATGAATTCTTCCGTCATAACATAATATCAGGTACGGTTGGTACGATGTCGGTTGGCGGTGGCCTTTCAGAGAATGGTTTCCTCTCCTATGCCGGAAGACTGAACTATAACTTCAGGGGGAGGTACTTCCTGCAGGGTTCATTAAGGTATGATGGTATATCTGCTCTGCCCCAGGCTAATAAATGGGGTCTTTTCCCCGGTGGCTCAATAGGATGGAACGTCGCCCAGGAACCATTTATGGCCGGACTTGTTGATATTATTTCCGACTTTAAGGTAAGAGCATCATATGCCCAGGTTGGTAATACATCGATAGGTAACTATCCATATCTTGGTCTATACAGTTCTGCAAAATATGCCGATTACAACGGTATTGCATTCAGCCAGATTGGAAATGACCTGCTGCAGTGGGAGACCAGCAAGAAGTTAGACGTTGGATTTGATGCCATGTTCTTAAATGGTAAGTATAAATTCTCATTCGACTATTATGTCAACGACCAGGACGGGCTTATTCTTTCTGCACCGATACCCAACTCACTGGGTGTTCCGGGGAACTCGATCGACAAGAACATCGGAGCACTCCGTAACTGGGGTTATGAGTTCTCTGCCGACGCTTTCATCTTCAGAACACCTGATTTCTCATGGCAGGTAGATGCAAACCTTACCCTTTCCAATAACGAGGTGTTGTCGCTGGTTGCCGGACAGGACATTGTTGGCACAAACACCATTATCCGTGAAGGTGAATCGATAAATGCGATTTATGGTTACAGGTACTGGGGTGTTAATCCTGCAAACGGTAATCCGGTTTACTACAAGGCAGACGGCTCCCTTGTTCAGGGTAATATACCTACTTCATCTTATGTAGGATTTGATCCTGCTAATCCTGAGGTACTTGGTGCTGCATCGAACCTGGTCGCTGCTGATAAGGTTATTTTCGGTCCGTCACTTCCGAAATATTACGGTGGATTCAATTCACGTATAAACTACAAAGGATTCGACTTCCAGGCAATGTTCAGGTTCTCGGGTGGGAATTATATTATGAATTCAACCAGGCGTGAACACTTCAACCAGAACTTTGTAAACAACGGCAAGGAGATACTTGGAAGATGGCAGAGTGCTGAAGAACCGGGCGATGGCTGGACACCCAGATTGTGGTTTGGTGGAAGTACATTTGTGGATCTTACAGGACATGCTACCGGTAGATTTATCGAGAAGGGCGACTATATGAAGCTTCAGAACCTTATACTTGGATATACCCTTCCAAAGAGTATTACCAACAGGATAGGCATTGACAATCTTCGGGTATTTGTGCAGGGTCAGGAGCTTCTTATGATAACCAAATATAAGGGTGTGGACCCTGAAATGGAATCAGGAGGTGTTGACCTTAACGGGACGCCTCGTCAGAGGGTTATCACGTTCGGTATAAACCTTGGTTTGTAATAACAAAACATATCAAAAATGAAAACTATGACAAAATATATTTCACAGGCAAGGAAGCTGTTAGTTGTACCGGTTATGCTGGTAGCGCTGATGATCACATCATGTGAAGACCTGATAGACCTTAAACCTTACAGCTCAATAGATGAGAATGCCGCGTTTTCAACGCCCAGTCTCATTGCACTCTCAGTTAATGGCATGTACCAGGCAGCACAGAGAGGAGATTACAACGGAAACCTTAGGGGCTATCCCTGGGGTGCCGCCTTTGTACAACAGGGAGATAACAGGGGTGAAGATGTTGTTAACATCTTTACCTTCTACCAGCTCACTTACACCAATACCTACGACCCCACAACCGCAAACAACGTCTGGTGGTGGAGTGATTCATACAGACTTATCAACAGGACCAACATTGTACTTGACGGTGTGCAGAAGGCTGCAGACAACGGGATTATAACACAGGAACTGGCCGATCAGTATAAGGGTGAAGCTCTTCTTTTCAGGGCTATCACACATTTTGAATTATTAATACACTTTGCACGCCCCTATAAGCATACTGCCGATGCTTCACATCCCGGCGTGCCTTACAGAGAGGTGCCATACACCAGTCAGGCTGCCATTGATGAAGGAATGGTACAGGGCAGGAATACCGTAGCCGAGTGTTATAGCAAGGTACTGGCCGACCTCAATCAGGCTGAAGCCTGGCTTCCAACAAAAGCGGGCAGAGGTGGTGGAAAAGCCGGTCTGGTACGCTCAACCAAAGAGGCAGCAGCAGCATACAAGACAAGGGTCTATCTTCACATGTATGACTGGAACAACGTAATCACAGAGGGTCTGAAATTCCAGACCGGTGGTTCTTATGCGGGCGTATTCTCTCTGCCGGCAAATCCTGGTACTACCTTCCTTGATAGTTATGGAAATACCGAGTCAATTTTCTCACTTGAAAACTCTGGTACAAACAACCCGGGTGTCAATGCTGCTCTTGCTTCACAGTACAAGCGCCGTCTTCTTGTATGTATCAGCCCGATCATCTGGAAGGATCCTGCCTGGCTAGTTGATGACGAAAGGAGGAGTACTACCACAGAGACTACCATACCTACTGTTGAAATGGTTTTAAGCAGTGGAGGCAGAAGGTATACCAACAAGTATAAGGATGTAACGAATTATACCGATGCATCTCCTCTTATCAGGTACGCAGAGGTGCTGTTAAATATGGCTGAGGCGTATGCAAGGAACAACAATGTTACTGACGGACTTGCTTATCTCAACACTGTCAGGAACCGTTCGCTTGCCGATCCCGGAACCCAGGCCTACGTTGCAGGCGACTTTGCCGATAACGTGGAACTATTGGGAGCTATTCTTAAGGAAAGAAGGATTGAGTTTGTGATGGAAGGTCGTCGCTGGCCAGATATTCACAGGCTCCAATTCTGCCCTCACTTCCCGATAGATGGAATACCTGCGAAAATTGCCAATGGTGCACCCGACGTTTCAGGTTATACCCTTGATGGTAATCCGTACTCCGGCCCTCTTGGCGTGACAGCAATTCCTTATTCAGACTACAGGTTCCTTTGGCCAATTCCAAGGGTTGAGACGGATGCTAATCCAACTCTGGCTGCTCAGCAGAATCCGGGCTGGTAGTCATTGACGTTTTTAAATAGCATTTATCAGGAGGCTGTCCTACGAAGGCAGCCTCTTTTTTTACCCTCACAGGGGTCACTACTGGTATCTGTCAGAAATACCTGCCTGTTTTTTCCTACATTTGCCAATACTATTATCTGAAATATGAGTCTATTAATAAAGAATATCAAAGGAATTGTTCTGGCGGGTGAAGAAATGCCTTTGTATGTCGCAGGCGGGGCGATGTCACGCCTGAATGTTATTCAAAATGGCTGGATACTGACAGAGGGAGAAAAGATAGCAGGGTATGGCACAATGGATGACATGCCTGCTGACCTGGTGGCCGGCGAGACGATTGATGCTTCCGGCAGATTCGTGCTGCCATCATTTTGCGACAGCCACACTCACCTGGTTTATGCCGGCAGCAGGGAGATGGAGTATATGGATAAGATAAGAGGTCTTTCATATGAAGAGATAGCCAGAAGGGGAGGGGGGATTCTCAATTCAGCAAAGCTGCTTCGCGAAACCTCTGAGGATGAACTTTACAGGCAGTCGATGCACAGGGTGAATGAAATAATCAGTTTTGGGACGGGTGCGGTGGAGATCAAGAGCGGTTACGGTCTTGATGTTGAATCTGAACTGAAAATGCTCAGAGTCATCAAAAGAATAGCCGAAACATCACCGACAGAGGTCAGGGCAACATTCCTCGGAGCTCATGCCATACCGGCTGAATTCAGAAACGACAGAGATGGTTATATCGATCTTATAATAAACGAGATGATTCCGCGTATTGCAGCCGAGGAATTGGCTGATTACATCGATGTTTTCTGTGATAAGGGTTTCTTTACTGTCAAAGAGACAGAAAGAATTGTCATGGCAGGTATTAAATATGGGATGCGGCCTAAACTCCATGCCAATGAACTTGACTATTCAGGAGGTATCCAGGTCGGGGTAAAATATAATGCCCTTTCTGTTGACCACCTGGAGTATACGGGTGATGAGGAGATAGAAGTACTGCTTGGGTCGGAGACTATGCCAACGCTCCTGCCCGGCGCAGCCTTCTTTTTGGGTATGATAGATCCGCCAGTCCGTAAGATGATAAATGCCGGACTGCCGGTGGCACTGGCATCGGATTATAATCCGGGTTCCTCACCCCAGGGAAATATGAAGCTAATAATGTCGTTTGGCTGTATTAAACTCAGGATGCTTCCCACGGAAGTGATCAATGCCGTTACGATAAACTCAGCCTATGCAATGGGAATTTCAGAAACTCATGGATCAATCACCAGGGGGAAGATAGCTAATCTTATTATCACGAAGGAAATACCCTCATATGAGTACCTGCCCTATGCGTATGGAAGTAATCTGGTAGAAACAGTGGTTTTAAAGGGGGTTGTCAGGGAGTGAGTTAAGGTGACTAAAGTGAGCTAAAGTGAGCTAAAGTGAGCTAAAGTGACTAAAGTGAGCTAAAGTGTAAGAGTTAAGGAGTTGAAAAGTAAGAATAGCATTTAATATGGATAATAAGGAGTTTGGGATGATGCTGGAGGAGAGAACCAGAAAACTGGCAATAGCAGTTATTAAGCTATCTTCATCTCTTTCTGATTCTCCAGAGGGGAGGGTGATAAGGAATCAGCTTACAAAAGCCGGCAGCAGTATAGGAGCAAACTATCGTGAGGCTAACCGTGCCAGAAGCAAACCCGATTTCATAAACAGGATGAAGATTTGTGAATCAGAAACAAGTGAAGCAATATATTGGATGTTGATCCTCGATGAGTTAAAATGGATATCTGCAGACAAAACAGAACCTATACTTAAGGAATTAAATGAACTCATTGCTATATTTGCCCAAACCGGTAAAACACTGAATCAAAAACGATAATCGAAGGAACAGATAACTAAACATTTAAATAACTCTAGTCACTCTAGTCACTCTAGTCACTCTAGTCACTCTAGTCACTTAAAAAAACTCTTTTATGAATACACAACCCATTCTTGAATGTGTTCCCAACTTCTCAGAGGGTCGCGATATGACGATTATAAAGCAGATTACAAATGAGATAGAGGCCGTTTCAGGTGTTAAGCTCCTTGATGTAGATCCGGGTAAGGATACCAACAGAACAGTAGTGACTTTTGTAGGTTCTCCTGATGAGGTTTGTGAGGCTGCTTTCAGGGCTGTTAAGAGGGCGTCAGAACTGATAGATATGTCAAAGCATCACGGTGAGCACCCGCGAATGGGCGCAACAGACGTTTGCCCCCTGGTTCCTGTATCAGGAATAACAATGGAGGAGACGGTTAAGTATGCCCGTAAGCTGGCTGAGCGGATAGGAACGGAATTGTCAATTCCGGTATACTGTTATGAAAATGCTGCATTTGAAGAGAAGAGGAGGAATCTGGCAAGTTGCAGGGCAGGTGAATATGAAGGTTTAAAGAAGAAACTGGCCGATAAGGAATGGAAACCTGATTTCGGTCCGGCTGAATTTAATTCACGCTCCGGTGCTACTGCCGTGGGCGCCCGCGATTTTCTGGTAGCTTTCAATGTTAACCTTAATACCACATCTACGCGACGGGCAAATGCAATCGCATTTGATGTCAGGGAGAAGGGAAGACCGAAAAGGGAGGGTAATTCCCTGACAGGCAAGATAATTAAGGATGAAAAGGGTAACAACGTTATGATCCCGGGCTCCCTGAAATCTGTGAAGGCAATAGGATGGTTTATTGAAGAGTACGGGATAGCCCAGATATCGATGAACCTTACCAATATATCCATTACGCCGGTTCACGTTGCCTTTGATGAGGTATGCAGAAAAGCCGGGGACAGAGGTGTAAGGGTTACCGGATCTGAGCTTGTAGGACTTATACCATTGAAGGCAATTCTCGATGCAGGAAGATATTTCCTGAATAAGCAGCAGCGGTCGTCGGGTGTCTCTGACGAGGAACTGATAAAGATAGCAGTAAGGTCTATGGGACTCGATGAGATCAGCGAATTCAATCCATCAGAAAAGATAATTGAATATGTGATGCAGGAAAAGGGAGGCCAAAGGCTTATTGACAAGACCCTGAAGGGTTTTATGGACGAAACTGCATCTGAGTCCCCGGCACCGGGTGGAGGTTCTGTTTCGGCTTATATAGGTTCACTGGGTGTTGCTCTCGGAACCATGGTTGCTAACCTCTCTTCACATAAGAGAGGATGGGATGAGCACTGGGAGAAATTTTCGCGATGGGCTGAAAAGGGAAAGGAGATACAGAACAGATTACTTCAGCTGGTTGATGAAGATACAGAAGCTTTTAATAGAATACTTGAAGCTTTCGGATTGCCAAAAAAGACTGAAGAGGAAAAAGCGGTAAGAAACCACGCGGTCCAGGAGGCAACGAAATATGCCATTATGGTTCCGTACAGCGTTATGGAAACGGCTTTGGAAGGTTTTGAGGTAATTAAAGCCATGTTAGAGACCGGTAATCCTAATTCGATTACCGACGCGGCGGTAGGAGCTCTCGCACTTCGAACATGCGTAAGGGGTGCATTTCTGAACGTTCGCATAAATACTGAAGGCCTGGATGACAAAGAATTTGTTGATGAGATATTGAATAAAAGCTTAAAGATAGACTCCTTGGCGGCGGTGCTGGAGACAGAAATTATCTCTCTTCTTGATCAGAGACTTCAGAAAGCGTAAAAAAATACATAAGAATCATTCATTTTCGGATTTTTTATTGTTGTCTCCCTCCTATAAAGCGGGCAGGTGATCTAATTGTCATAATTACAAGCAGATAGTTATTGATGATTATTGGCAAAAACCACTCATTTGGTTAAGAAACATTAATGAAATTTAAGATAAATTAACCAAAAGGGTATGAATTGTCATTTCTTTTCCTAATTTAGCACCTGTAAAACTGGTATTATAACCTTTTATTAACCTAAATCTATTATCTATGAAAAAGTTGTTAACGATGTTTTCACTGTTTCTGATTGCAGGGGCATTGACCTTTGCCCAGACAGTGCAAATTACCGGGACTGTGACAAGTTCCGAGGATGGATTGCCGCTGCCAGGGGTGGCAGTTACTGTTGTCGGCACAACCATAGGTGTATCGACCGATATGAACGGTAGATATACTTTGAATGTTCCGGTAACAGCAACCACACTTCAGTTTAAGTTTCTGGGGATGATAACGGTTGACGTTCCTATTGAGGGAAGAAACGTTATTAATGTTCAGATGGCTGAAGACAGGCAGGCCCTTGGGGAGGTCATCGTGCTTGGTTACAGCACCAGGGGTAAGAATCAGATTACCGGATCAACTGTTCAGCTATCAGCGGAAGAATTGAAGCAGGTGCCGGTAACATCTATCGACCAGACCCTTCAGGGTAAGGTTGCCGGATTGGTAATTAACACTACCTCGGGAACACCCGGCTCTGAACAGCAGATCAGGATCAGGGGAGTTAGCTCATTTAGTGCAACCAATGATCCACTGCTTGTAATTGACGGTGTGCCGGTAATTGATGCCAACACCTCATCATCTGGTGCATTCTCATCACTTACAACCCTGGCTGCGATCAATTCAAATGATATCGAGTCAATTACAGTACTAAAGGATGCATCAGCAACATCAGCTTATGGTGCACGCGGATCCAATGGTGTTATTGTGATTACAACCGTAAAGGGTAAGGAAGGCAAAACAAGGTATAACTTCAACGCCAGCTACGGATTCCAGAACAAGGCAACCGAAGGTCGCAAGGAGCTGACTGCTGCCGACAGGCATATGCTGTGGCTGGAAGGTATTATCAATACCTACGGCGAAGCAAACGGATTTTCAACTCCTGAGCAGGCCTGGACTTTCGCAGCAGCCAATAATCTTACGGGTTATGGCGGAGTAGTTGGTTACAGGGCGTGGGATGAAGCCGGTCGTCCGGAAGGTGACTGGGGTAATGCCGTCCTGAACAAGAATGCTCCTATCTATAACATCAACCTCTCAGCATCAGGTGGTGAGGACGGGTCTTCGTTTTATGCCTCACTTGGTTATAACAATACGGAGTCTGTAGTTATTGGCAACCTTTTTGAAAGGATTACAGGAGTGGTAAATGTCAATCGCAAATTAAATGACAGGATGAGGTTTAATACCAACAATACCATTTCCTATACCAACCAGGACCAGATATTCCTTGAGACCTCAGCCTATTTTGGAAATCCACACACACTGCGTTATTTTATGCCTCCGACTTTCGGACCTTATAATGATGATGGGTCGTACAACATAACCAGGATGGGTTCGTTGTTCAATATTCTTTATCTGCAGGAGAACAATGAGAACTGGAACCATATGACCAGGGGTCTTACCAATAATTCCTTTGAGTGGGAGATTATTGATAACCTGAGATTCAAGACTCTTGTATCGATGGACTTTGTTCACGGCCACTACAAGGACTACCGTAACAGAATACACGGAGATTCAAGAGATGAGAACGGTACATCATGGGCAACCATGACAACCAGATTCAATATGGTTACCCAGAATTCACTCGATTACAGACTGACTGTTAATGATCATACTGTAGATTTTAAGGCTCTTACAGAATTCCAGAAATATAAGTACTGGTATATTGATGCTTATGGTGAGAGTTTCATAACAGACGGTCTGACAAACGTATCTTCTGCCGGTACCAATTTCGATGCTTCATCATCATTCTCTGACTGGGCACAGTTATCATATCTCGGTATGGCCAACTATAACTACCAGGGTAAATATATAGCCGACTTCACATTCCGTCGTGAGGGATCATCACGTTTCCCTGCTGCCAACAGGTTTGGTAACTTCTGGTCTATAGGTGCTGCCTGGAACATGGCTCAGGAGAATTTCCTTAGTGGCGTATCTTTCATTGATAACCTGAGGTTACGTGCATCTTACGGGGTTAGTGGTAACTCAGGTGTCAGCCTCAATTCATACCAGGCACTTCTCTCATTCACAGGGGACTATGCAGGCCAGGGAGCATCTGCTCCAAGTGGTTACGGTAATCCGCTGCTGACCTGGGAAAAGAACAGGAACTATGATATTGGTATCGACTTTACTCTGTTCAATAGCAGGGTAGACGGTTCAGTTGCTTATTTCAACAAGGAGACCTTTGACCTGCTCCAGAATGTTCCTCTTACCCTTACATCAGGCCACAGTTCAGTAACTTCGAACGTCGGCAAGATGGTAAACAAGGGAATTGAAGCCATAGTCGATATAGGTATTATCAGAACATCAAAATTCAACCTGGGAATCAATTTCAACGTTGCAACACTGAATAATGAGGTTACAGAGCTGGCTAAGGATGGTGAAGGAAACTACATTAGGGCAACAAGCTCTTCAACCAGAACCATCGAGGTAGGCCATACCTATATGGAATGGTATGTTCAGGAATGGGCAGGTGTTGACACCGAAACCGGTCTGCCGACATGGTATATCGACAGAAGTGTTAATGATGATGTAACATTTACTTATACACAGGCCAAGCGTAATTATCTCGGCAAGAGTGCAATCCCGACACTTACAGGGGGAGCCGGAATTAAGGCCGATTTTATGGGTGTTTACTTCAATGCTAATTTCTACTATGCAGGAGGCCACATGGTATGGGAAGACTGGACAGGCTACTTCTGGGATAACGGACTATATGCAACATCTGCATATCAGGGAGTAGAACTTCTTCTTGAAAGGTGGCAGAAGCCCGGTGATGGTGGTCCAAATGCCCGCATACCAAAGATCCAGCATGCGTATCGTCCCAATCAGTCAAATGCAAACTCAACAAGGTTTATGTTTGATGGCGATTATATAAGGCTCAAGGATCTTGTGCTTGGATATAACCTGCCAAGTTCCCTTCTCTCAAGGGTGAAACTCTCCAATGCTTCTGTATATATGAGGGGTACCAATCTGTGGACATTTGCATTTGATGAAGAACTGCGTAAGGGATTTGACCCTGAAACAGGAGCTGACGGCTTTACAGGTCTTGAGACACCTCCGATTAAGTCGCTTGTATTTGGTTTAAACGTAAATTTCTAGAGCAATGAAAAAGACTATTTATATACTATTTACAATCGTATTGCTGGCAGGCGTTTTATCTTCCTGCAGCAAGGATGTGCTCGAACCAACACTTGCGCAGGCAAAGGCGGTTGAGGGCAGTCTGAATACGGTTGAGGATGTTAAAGGTATACTCTATGGAGCCTATAACAGAATGACATCCTCAAACTATTATGGCCGTGACTATATTATTCATGGTGAGATCAGAGGCGATAACTGCTTCTCTAACGGTAATTCAGGCCGTTTTGTTACTGAATCGAAGATGATATACACCAATACCTTTGGTGGCTTCTGGGGTACCATTTATGGAGTAATTGCATCTGCCAACATTGTAATAGGGCTTGATCCTGCTGCAATTGACGGCGACGCAGCTCTCCTTAATCACTATATCGGTCAGGCTTATGCCATAAGGGCTATGGCGCATTTTGACCTTCTTAGGTACTATGGCCAGATGCATACCGGAGGAGACCTTGGTATCCCGTATATCAAGGAATACAAAGGCGATGATTTTGCTCCGGCGAGGGATACCTGGGTCAATAATAAAGCTGATATCTATGCTGACATTGCTGATGCTATTTCACTTATGACACCAACACTTGATGATGCTTCAAAGGAGTTGTTTACCCACTATGCTGCTCATGCTTTGAAATCGAGGGTTGCGTTATATTTTGGTGACTGGGATGATGCAATTGCCGGGGCTACAGCGGTAATAGGTGCCAACAGATATTCGATAATTGAAGGTGCAGACTACGCAAATTCATTTCTTGTTGACGGAGCTGCCAATTCGATATTTGAACTGGCATTCAGTTCGGTTGACAACGCTAACATAAACGGACTTCAGTACATATACAGAGGTCCGTCATATGGTGATGTTGAACCTCTTATGGATCTCGTTAATTGCTTTGATGCCGGTGATGTAAGGGTTGCCCCCAACATGATAGGACCGGATCCCGGCGTAGCAATCAGACCTTATGTCAATATTGGCAAATACCCGTCATATGATTATTCAGACAATGTGCCAGTACTGAGATATGAGGAGGTTATCCTTAACTATGCTGAGGCATTATGGAGAAAGAATCCCGGCGATGCAAATGCACTTACTCAGCTGAATCTGATTACTGCAAAAAGGAATGCCGTTGCACACGCAACGATCAATGAGGATATTATTCTCCTTGAAAGAAGAAGGGAACTATGTTTCGAGGGCATGAGGTTCCATGACCTGATGCGTACAGGCAGGGATCTTCCGGTTGTGGATGCTTTCAAGCAGACCCATGGCGGACCCGAGTATGGTGATTTTAAACTCGCTTTCCCGATTCCTTTGGCTGAACTAAATGCGAATCCTAACATGGAACAGAATACAGGTTATTAACAATTAACCGGCTGTTTAAACTGAAAGAGGCTGTCTTTTACTGGCAGCCTCTTTTTTTTTCTTAATGACGAAAGAACTTTCTTTCATCTCTTTTCCTCCTGGTCTTTTTGCTCTGAAGGCGTAAGAAAAGGTATATCAGGCCAAGGAAGGCGATGAGGATCAGTATTGGATAGAGGGTGGTCATGTTTTTAAAGGTGTCAGGTGTCAGGTGTCAGGTGTCAGGTATCAGGTATCAGGTATCAGGTATCAGGTATCAGGT
>CAZMSH010000035.1:0-10156 GCA_964568875.1 uncultured Rikenellaceae bacterium
CTTGTTTAAAATAATTTGGATTAACCAGAAAATCTTTGCCGGTATTGTTAATTGCTGTTGAATGCCGGCGGTAATTGACTGTCACTTTATTCATAAAATGCAGCTTATGACCATTTCTTGTCAAATTAAGCCATAAGGGATAATCTTCGAGATACCTGAATCTTTCATCAAAACCACCGGCATTGAGCAGTGTCTTTCGATGAATAAACAATGACGGTGAAAAATGAATTCTGTCGCATAACAATAACATTTTGTATTGTGACCAGGCATCTCTCTTTGGATTTAAGATACTGGTTTCAAAATAAACATCATTCCCCGGAGTTTTATAAAGCAAGTTGTTTTTGTCAAAGTTGTCACTGTAAACTTCAATCGATGAAAACAGAACCTTAACTTCCGGATTATCTTCAATCCAGCGCATATTAGACTCTATACAATCAGGTTTAAGAGTATCATCGGCCCCCAGGAACTTAATCCATTCTCCATTCGCAGCTTTGAGCCCGCGGTTTGCATTCCCCGGAACGCCCGTGTTCAGTTCATGACTGATCAGCAGAGTCTCAGTGAATCTTTCACTGTGCTTTGTCAACCATCCTCTGCAAATCTCAATTGTTTTGTCCTCAGAGGAATCGTCGGTGATAATAAGTTCTATATTTATATATGTCTGGTTAAAAACACTATTGAGCGTTTCAATAATAAAATCAGAGGAATTGTATGTTGAAATAATTATTGTTACCAGATTGGTCATTTAGCAGAGATAGAAAAACAGACACTTAATCACCAAAGGTGTCTGATATTTAAGCAGTTACCTTCTTAATTTTATCAGTATGTAGGACTTAAGGTCCATCAATTCATTGATTTTAGCAAGCGAATAGATGCTTGCTATTATAAAGACAAAAATACCAGCTGAATACCTTAAGACACTACCTGTTATAAAGACAGTAAGAAAAGAAATTACTGTGAGGACGTATAACAACAATAGTCTGCCAAAGAATTTTTCAGGCAACCCAAAATCATATTTACTTCTAAGCACAAGGTATGATAATATCATCCCAAAGAAGTACGTAATAACAAATGATATTCCCAATCCGTTCAGACCAAACAAATAGTAGAAAACCAGATTCATTATCAGGATTACTGCGCCAGCTACAATCTCCATTATCATAAACAGACGACCATTGCCTTTGGCAAGATAGACATAACCCATGGCCCATGAAATTGCTTTGAACTGCATACCAAGAACCGTAAGATTTGCGAACATCACAACCGGAAGGAATGAAGGGGTATATAATACTCTGACCACTAATGGCATGGTAACAATCAGAAGAGCAAGAAGAGGTGTCATAATAAGCAGGGCTGTCTCTCCCTGTTGCCGGACCAGCTCTTTAACCTTCATATTATCAGACTGAATAGCCGAGAGACGAGGAAAATAATCAGTAGCCATTGCTGCGAAAATCAGGCCTGTATACTGCCCGACAACACCCCATCCTGCATTGTACAAACCAACCTGTTCAACTCCTCCCCTGTTACTGATAAATGCATTTAAGACATAAGCAGAAAGAGATGCAACAAATCCTGCAATAGTCATGTATATGCCCAACCTCGCCATTCCAATCCCCTGATCAAAGGTCTGTTTATATGATATTTCAACGTCTTCAATTTTTACCCTTCTTGAAAAGTACCAGGTAAGAATTAATCCATTAATGGCAGATAATATCATAGCCGGTACAATCCCTTTCAAACCAAAAAAATAATATAGTGGGATTGATATAATCAAACCTAAGGATGAACCAATGACTCCTGATTTTGCCAAATCCTTAAGCCTTCTTGTTCCCTGTAAAATTGCACTTTGTCCCTTACTGATTGCCTGTAAAAGCAATGTTACCGACAACCATACAAATGCCCATGTGTAATCTTTATTTCCGAATGTCCATTGACTCAATATGGGTGCAAGTGAGATCGTTATTACCGCCCCAGCCAGACCAGTAAACCATGACCACCTGCGGAGCGTCCTAATTACCATGGATACTTTGGTAAGATTACCTGAGGCATGTGCCTCAGAGACATCCCTGACAGCGCTGAAGGCAATCCCAAGGCCTGTAATTGAGATAATAAGATTCAGTGGTGCATTAAACAATCCCAATAAACCTACACCGGTAGTACCCAGTAGCACTGCCACAAACTTTACCCTTACTATACCGATAAGGATATGGAAAACCTGCACTCCGCCGAATAGAGATGTTGCCTTAAAAATCTGGCGGTAAGAAGAACGTTCTGGGTTTATTGCAGGAGATGTTTCTATTAAGTTCTCAGCCATTAGGTTGGAAGAAGCAAGATTAATTCCTATAGTTATTGATGATATCTATAACCTGACCAACGTCATTACGAGTAATAATCTGACTTATAGGAATACTCAGAACCTGTTCGTGTATCTTTTCTGTCAACGGGTAGGAATAATTGCAAACCTCAGAATATGCCTCTTGTTTATGAGGTGGTAAGGGATAGTGAATCAATGTATCAATTCCTTTCTCATCGAGATATTTCTGCAGTCTGTCACGGTTGGGGTGGCGGATGACAAATAGGTGCCATACATGGCTTAAATATTCGGTAATCGGTATTACTTCCTGCGGTCGTGAGCTCGCCCAGCTGATGCCGGTCTCGGTTCGGTATTCGGTATTCGGTAGAATTACATCAGTGTGGTTAAGATTTTCAAGGTAGTACTGTGCGATTTTGCGCCGGTGCTGGTTGTCGGCGTCAAGGCGGGGTAATTTTACACGAAGAACAGCTGCCTGAATCTCGTCAAGTCTTGAATTCAAGCCCTTGAAATCGTGAACATATTTCTTTTTTGATCCGTAATTTGCCAGAGCCCGTATGACTTCAGCCAATTTATCATCATTTGTTGTCACTGCGCCTCCATCGCCCAGTGCTCCCAGGTTCTTTCCGGGATAGAAGCTATGTCCTGCCGCATCCCCTAACGAACCAGTCCGGTGATATGCTGCTTGTTCCGCGCTCTGTGTTCCGCGCTTGCTAAGGCTCTCATAACCTGAACCCTTAATCCTGTAACCTGACACCTTTGCTCCTGCCGCCTGAGCATTATCCTCAATGATCTTCAGATTATATTTCTTTGCAATCTCCTCTAATTTTGATGACCAACATGCCTGACCATACAAATGCACGACCATTATGGCTTTTGTACGGTCAGTAATATGCGGCTCTAGTAATTCAATGTCAAGATTGTATGTTTTAATGTCAGGCTCAACAAAAACAGGCGTCAGGCGGTTTTCTGTAATCGCCAGTACAGATGCAATGAATGTATTGGCCGGGACAATTACCTCGTCTCCCTCCTCCATTATACCCATAACAATCCATGCTCTGAGTATCAGTCTCAGTGCATCCAATCCGTTTGCAACTCCAATACAATGCTTTGTACCAATATAGTCAGCATACTCTCTTTCAAACGCATTTACCTCTTCACCAAGTATATACCAGCCGCTTTTAACAACCCTGTTAACCGCAATGGAGAGCTCCGGTTCGAAACTCTCGTTTATCTTCTTTAAATCTAAAAATTTAACCACTATCAGAGGTTGTAATATTACTGATTATAGATCCTCAAGCATTTTCTTCTTTTCCTGTTCGGTAAACGACCTTATTAATCTTGCGGGTATACCTCCGATAATTGAAAAATCGGGGAAAGAGTTGTTAACGTAACTGTGCGCCGCCACTACACAAAACCGGCCTAATGTAACCCCGGGCATAACCGTTGCACCCGCCCCAAGCCAGCAATGAGGGCCGATCTCCACCGGCCCTTTTTCTATAGGAAAAATCTTTTGCATCGCCAGCGAAGAATTAGGTCCGGAATCAGCCATAATGTTAACATTCTGGGCAATGCTGACGTTCGCTCCGATTTTTACTTCAGCGTTAAAGCCATTAATAATCGTATTCATTCCGATATAGGTATCTTCACCTATTTCTAGCGAATTCTGAGGGCCACCGTAAATACTGCATCTTTTAGCGACCTTTACTCTGTCACCTAACACAACATTATTAAAACTGGTTGACGGGTCAATTTCAACATCGTTACCCAATGTGATATTACTGAATCTCATGTTATTACTGCTTTTCTGTAAACGACTTCATTATCTCAAAGAAATAATCCATATCCGAAGTACTCAGGGCCTGATGAACCGGAATAAAAAAGGCCTCTTCTCCATAAAAGACACTGCATTGTACACCATGTGCATAATAGTACAACTTCAGCTGATCAAAATCAATTTTGTTTTTTTTAGTCTTAAACATGAAAACTCCCGGCACGGTTCCCTCTTCAATTAAAAAACGTTCGCTAAAACCAATACTTTCAAACTTTCTTTTCAGGTAATTGTAATTAAATATTCTCTGATTGATTATCTCTTCACTGTATCCGATATAGTGTGATAAAACATTCCTGATATATCGTAATCGTTTCTCATCCAACAGATGATCCTGAATCTTCAGATTTTTATTACAAACCAAGAGCCCTCCTATCTGTATGGGAAACATCTTGGGAAAACTATATACTGCAAAGTCTCCTGTTCTACCTGTTTCACTTAGAGGATCACGTGAAAAGAAAGCATGAGCACAATCTTCAATTATTGGCAATCCATAGGATTTTAGTTTGTCCATTTCCTTTGAGGGGTGACCGAATTCATGGTTGACAAGGATCAGTTTTGTGTCCCTCTCCATTCGGCGTGACCATTTACAGAACTTTTCTATTTCCCTGGTTACACAACCGCTTATATAGAAATTATTTGTGGTAGTAAATACCGATACAACATCGCCCGGTTTCAGGTTAAATTGTTTCAGGGCAATATTTAGTGCCTTACGGCCATTTTCAGTATAAAAATACCTCTTTCCTGAGAACCTTGAAAGAAGGTATTCTTCTATATCGTCCCTGGCAGGCAAGAGATGATTTCTACTTAGGTCAATGGTTCTGAACGGACCGATTCTGTATGAAGGCAGGCTATATGGGTCGGGGTTAATAACGAACATTATTTTGTATGTTCAGGTTTCCAGATAAATCTGTATCGAAGTGAGGAGACGATGTCATGACTTTCCTTGAATCTTAGAAGACCCTCATTGGGCAAACCTGACTCAGTAGATATTCCCATATCCAAGAATCTGTAACCCAAATCCTTATAAAAATTCCATAAATTATGCACCAGGAAATCCATTGCCCTCAGCGGGCGGCCTTGTTCACTATCGCCCCAAAATACCGCGTATCCGATTTCAGGTAAAAATCTGTAAAATATTGCCGAAGCTATTATTGACCCGTTTGGATCCGATACTTTAAAGAAATCTGTCTTCCAAAGCTTACCTGTTTCAAGAATATCATCAAAAGTCATATAAATAGGTCTTCCCATTCTTGCCCTGTTCTTAGCGATCAGGGTATATATCATCAATTTCTCCTGAATATCCTCAGCAGGGCAAAAATCAAGGCCATTTCTTAATGCCTGCCTATAGTATTCCCTACTGTTCTTCTGCTTAAATGACCCTGTAAACTGAGACAAATCTATCCAATTAGTAATTTCGGGTACGACTTGTCCAAATCCTTGTCTGATTAAAGAATTAACTACTTTGGCATTAAAGGACATATTGTAAATATCAGGTGGTAAAACAAGTTCAATTCCCTTATAGCTATGAGTTGCTATATACTTCTTGACTGAATTAATGAACTTATCTATTACACTTACATAAACATTCTCATTTTTGAAATGGAATCCGCCAAAGGGTGCTGAAAAAGGAGACAACATCATCTGATTCTTTACTCCGGCAATAAGTCCGATCTGTGGTTTATCTACTTCATAAAGAAGTCGGATAACTCTCTCAACTTTTTTACTGTTCAGCGACATAAAGCCTTCAGAGATAAAAGGATGTGGTGAATCCGGGAAAAAGGTCTTATACTCCGCTGCCTCTGTTTCGATCAGCATTTGTCGACTTTCTTAAAGTTAAGATAATCCTGGTAATCACGGATGTAATCAAACTCATTGTATTTGGCAGATGCCAATACCAGGCAGATGGAACCGGAAGAAAAGTTCACTATTTCACGCCATATTCCGGGTACGATAAACAGTCCGTAGTATGGTCTGTTAAGTTGTACTATCTTCTTATTGACCCCATCATCTATTATCACATCAAATGACCCGCTTGCAGCCACTACCAGCTGAAAAAGTTCCTTGTGTGCATGCCCACCCCTGTCAGAACCGCCAGGGACATCATATAAATAATAGACCCTCCTGATATTGAATGGTTGTCGTTCTCCATTCTGAATTATGGTAATGTTTCCGGCCCTGTTGTGTATCTTTGACAACTCCAATACATTACAGGCATGAATATCAGATACTATACCGGTCACGGCGATACCATATTTTTAAATTCTTCATTATCGCGGATATAGTCAGACTCATCATAGTCTGTTGAAGCTATTATCAAAGCTAGAGAATTGGTGGAAAAATTCTCCAGAACCCTCCAGATCATCCTGGGAACAAATACTCCATAATATGATCTGTTAAGGGAAAACCTGTAATCTTTTATTCCGTCATTTAACACTACATCAAAACTACCTGATAAAGCTACAATTATCTCCTCTGTTTCCCTGAAGGCATGCCCGCCTCTCTGTTCTCCACCCGGCACATCATAGATCCAATAAACTCTTCTTATCTTGAAAGGGAGATGTGTATCCTCTTCAATGAATGAGAGATTGCCACGTGAATCAACAATTTTTGGCAGATTCAATAAATATGGAGCCATAAAAACCAGTTTCCCTGTAAATTAATTATGAGGCTGCTTTTTCGCTTTTTTCTTCCCGAAAACCCGGAATCTGCTTCTCGCTGACATATCGTTGGTGTAACCATATTTATGACCGTAGCCATAATGGCTTTTATTCCTTCTGACTCCATTAATAACCAATCCAAGTCCTTTTATGCCATTTATACTGGCTTCATTCAGGGTCATGGCAAATAAATCCCTTAAAGTCTTACCCGGTCTTACAACCAACAACAATGTATCTGATAGTGCTGCCAGGTGATGAGTGTCAGAGACAATCCCCATAGGAGAAGAGTCTATGATTATATAGTCAAATTTTTCTTTAAGAATGTTTATAAATTCTGAGGTCTTTTCTGAAGATATAAGTTCAGAGGGGTTTGGAGGAACCGGTCCTGCCGGAATTATGAAAAGATTCTCGTATGATGTTGGTTTGATTATCTCTTCGAGTGAATCTCTGCCAATAAGCCAGGTCGATACTCCTTTCTCATTATCAAGATTAAAATCCTCATATATCTTTGGTTTCCTCAGATCGAATCCTACAAGAATTGTCCTTCTCCCCAACAGGCTGTAAACCGAAGCCAGGTTTATTGCGGTAAAGGTCTTACCCTCTTCCGGCATACTTGATGTAACCAAAATTACCGGATTACTTGTGTTTTTTATAAAAAACTCCATTCTTGACCTCATTAACCTGTAAGCTTCAGCTATTGACGAATTGGGAAGATCCAACGCAACTGTCCGCATCGTGTCGCCATTACGTGGAATTTGCCCGATAACCGGCAGGTTTGAAATGCCTTCAATATCTTCTTCCTTGAGTTTTTTATTAAAGAAGTGTATCAGCAATATCAACAGAAACGGGCCGGCAGAACCGGCAAACAGCCCTCCAAACAGAATCATAGTCCTGTTTGGAGCCACCAACCTGTTAAATCTCTGGTCTGCCGGATCTAAAACCTCACTGTCAGGCATATTGGATGCCTTCTGCATCTGCTGTTCAGACCTCATCTGCATCAGAAATGTATAGAGTTCATCGTTAAGCCTGAACTTCCTCTCAAATCCTAAAAGCTGCCTTTCAGTTGCCGGAAGGGTTGCTGCCTGCGAATTTAATCTAGAAATCTGCTTTTCATTCTCGCTAAGTGCAAGACTGTTTGCCCTTCTTAATCCATTCAGTGTTTCCCTTAACGCATCCTTTGTGCTTCTTACTCTCTGGGCAAGCAGACTCTGCAAAGGATTCAATTCACCTGCCTGTCTGCTTGATAGTTGCCCCTGCAGATCTGCAAGGGTGGTGACAAGGCTTGTAAGTGTCGGGTCATTAATGCCCATGGTGATAGGTACAATAGGCAATTCTCCTACAACATCCTTCGCAAGGTAATCTGCCAGGTAATCGTAATAACTGGCTTCAAGATTGAGGCGGGCCTTTTCATTTTCAAGAGCAGTTGCCTGACCTATAATTGCCTGTCCCTGAGCTGAAAGGTCCATAACCCTGTTTGCAGAACGGAATTGCTGTAAACGACTCTCTGTGATCATAAGAGAATCTGAAATACCAACAAGCTGATCATCAATAAACTGTATTCTTCTGTTAGCTTCCAGGTTTTTTCTATCCAAAGAAATTGACTGATAGACTTCCGTAAACTTATTCAGAAAATCGACATCTCTGGCACTGTTCGTACTGGCCATACTTATCTTCAATACAGTTCCTGATCTCGATAACGGTTCAATACTAAGCCTGCTACTAAAGCTACCCACCAAACGAACGGGATCATTAACAACAAAAAATACTGATTTATCCTTATTACGCAAAAACCAGTCCTCATTCAGACATACAACCCTGAAACTTCCTCCCGGCATCTCAATGGTCTCTCCAAATGATGCCCTTTTGTTAAAATCATAAAACTCCGATTCAGATTTCAATAAAAAACTGTTATCACCAAGATGAGTTATGGAAAATTCAAGATTCCAGGGAAGGGGAACTCCGGTCTCCGAGAAGATTTTCACAGGAACGTCAGGATAGAAGGGTATGATATTCCTTATTGTTTTTTGATAATAATTTATTTCGAAGGATAATTCCTTTAGAGTTCTTTCCGTTAAATCCCTTGACTTCAAAATATGTATCTGGTTGTCAAGGTTTCTCATACTTGCCGGCAAACCTAACCCCTGTAAAATCTGGTCATCTCCCAATAATGATCTGTCACCCGACTCGTGAACAAGCAAGGTTGTCCACGATTCATAAACCGGCATGGTGTGTCCTATATAATACCGTGCGCCAAATAATCCAACAAAAATTGTGATTACAAAAACATACCAGTTCTTAATCAGGATTGTCATTATCAGCTTTGGATCCAAACCAAAAGAAGGCTGTTGTACCTGGCTTTCCTTTTCTTTGTATATTCTCTTTATCTCACTCATTTAGAATCCTTAATAAATATTAAACCTTAGTCACCTGAAAAAACCTATTATCACAAGTGCAGTCGTAATGGTAGTAAGGAAAAGATTATAAATAGCAGCATTTGTCTGGAAACCCTTTCCTCTCATAGGCTGAACATAAATGATGTCATTTGGCATGACGTAATAGAATTCTGATGTAAGTATGCTCCTGTCTGAAAGTGTGAACTCTTTAACAATTGGTCCATATGAAGATGGTCTGATCAATTGCACTTTCTGGCGGTTTCCGTAGAAATCAATATCGCCGGCCGAGGATAAAGCTTCGAATACATTCAACCTCTCCTTACTTATCGGATATCGGCCGGGAGACCTTACCTCTCCAATAATACTAATGAAATTATTCACAAGTCTTACTGTAATAGCAGCATCATTAAGATAATTGGTAAAAATTGAATCAAGATCTGTCTTGATCTCAGCAAGTGTTTTTCCGGCTACGTTTACTTTACCTACATAAGGAATATCAATATCGCCCTTATCATCTACAGGATAACCAACAAGATTGGCACTCTCCTGGGTAATAGCACCTCCCTGACCGACCTGGGTGGTATTGAAAAGTACCGACCACTGTGGATCTGGTGTAATGACTCTTATATACAAGACATCATATGCCATAACTTTATAAGCAGCCGGGGTAATACCTATAAGCATGTCTCTGAGGGGCAAATCTGTTTCCCCGGTCATATCTGTGTGCTGCAGGTAGGTAAGTTTCTTCTGCGTTACGCATGAACCCATCAGAAGGGTCAAAACAAGTGAACAGGTGAGGATAGCTTCACGTCTTTTCATCTGGGGGTAGATTTGATTAAGCTATAAAAATAGGAAAAAACAGTAAACGGTAAAACGGTTAATGGCGTACGGTATACGGGAAAAAGGATTAAAGAAGGGCATGGGGCCAGCCTTCGCCGAGGCTCCGGCTGACAAAGCATGGGGC
>CAZMSH010000035.1:10256-17855 GCA_964568875.1 uncultured Rikenellaceae bacterium
AAAGAAGGGCATGGGGCCAGCCTTCGCCGAGGCTCCGGCTGACAAAGCATGGGGCTGAGGGCTTATGGCTTTCCGATTAGCTCCACCGTTGGTTTCTGATCCAATAAAGGAGCAGGTATGGCTTCAGGTATCTGTTCCGGAACAGGCTTATCTGCTTCTGCCGGTTTTGGCTCAGATGGCTTCTTGTATTTACCGTTGGTAGTATTATACTCTGGAACAAGCTGCTTCATGATCTTAAGAAGGTCCTGGCCAGAGAGTTTAAACAGGTTGTCGAGAAGCTCATCAACCTTCCTCTGGGTTGCAGCGCAATCAATCTTCTCAACTTTTGCAATCTTGATCTTTGGATGGTGTGTTGGCAGGTTTGATTCTCCATCAGTAAGGAGCTCCTCATAAAGCTTCTCTCCCGGTCGCAGGCCAGTATAAACTATCTTAATATCTCTGTTGGGGACATATCCTGAGAGCAGTATCATATTGGATGCAAGGTCGGCTATCCTGACCGGTTCTCCCATATCGAAGACGAATATCTCACCTCCTTTACCCATTATACCTGCCTCAAGTACAAGCTGACAGGCCTCAGGAATGGTCATGAAATACCTGTAGACTTCAGGGTGGGTGACTGTAACCGGTCCGCCGTTACGTATCTGCTCTGTGAATAACGGAATGACCGAACCGTTTGATCCCAGAACATTACCAAACCTGGTAATGATAAACTGTGTCTTACGTCCTTCAATCTCAGAGAGTGTCTCAACAACCTGCTCGCATATTCTCTTGGAAGTGCCCATAACACTGGTCGGATTCACTGATTTATCAGTTGAGATCATCACAAACTTCTCGGCTTCATACTTAAGAGCAAGCTCCGATACTATTCTGGTTCCGCCTACATTAACCCTTATTGCCTCATGCGGATTCTCCTCCATCAGAGAAACATGCTTGTAGGCCGCCGCATGAAAAACAATATCGGGAAGGTACTTCCGGAATATATATTCCATCGTTTCAAAGTTGGTCACATCGGCCAGCAGTGCCTTGAACTGCATGTCAACAAACCTGTCTTTAAGCTCATTTTCAAGATAGAAGAGTGGTGTTTCAGCCTGATCGACCAGTATTACTTTGCGGGTATTGAAACGGGCAAGCTGACGTACTATCTCTGAGCCAATCGAGCCGGCAGCCCCGGTAACAAGTATCGTCTTGCTCTGAATACCATCCTTAATAAGGCCCATATTAAGCTTGATGGGTTCACGACCCAGCAGATCCTCCACCTTAACCCTTTCAAACTTATGCGACTTAACCTGGCCTTCAAGCCACTTGTCAACTTCAGGCGTTTCAAGAACTTCAAGACCCATCTTGATAGCCGTGCGAATCAGCCTGCTTTTATCACAGACACCAATATCCTTGTCTGCCAGTATAAGGCTTTCAATATTATTCTTTTTTATAAGACCGTTATCAAAAATTGATTCCCCGTATACAGTAACACCGTTAATCTTCTTTCCTATCAGGTTCTTGTCCTTATCGACAAACCCCTTCACTGAATAACCGCAGTTAGGATCACTCAGGATAATGCCTTTTACTACCACCCCGAGTTCCCCGGCTCCATATACAAGTACATTTTTAGTGTTCCTTAACGGACTGGTCGCAAAACGGAATACTATCTTGACGAGTATCCTGGTAAAAAACAGTACAACGGTGACGGCTCCATAATGGATTACTATAATGGATAGGGGTATATCAGATATCAGGTTAATGCCGAAGAACCTTCCTGAATATGTTACTGCAAGCAGAGTGGCTACTGATATTGTTGTAACCAGAAAAACATAGGTAATATCAGTAAGTGTTGTGCGGCGCAGCAGGCCTGAGTACGAACGGAAAACAAGTCCAAAACCGGCGTAGACAGCCATTGCGATAAGTCCGTGATTAACAGCATCAGCCGGATTAAAGGCCGCAAAATCAAAATTGAAACGAAGCAGGTAGGCAAACAGAAAAGCCAGGAATACTATAGTATTGTCCGCAATAAACACCATCCAGCGGGGAACGGAGTACCGGCTGAAAATCCGGAAGAGCCTTTCCCTCAAAACTAAAATATACCTGGGGTACTTTTCTATCATTCTTGCTAAATACTTACTAATTCCTTCTGAAGCTTCCGCCCGGTCAGTCCCATCAACGCTTCTGAAAAAACGGACGGTAAAATAATAGTGTAAAGGTACGCCCATCTATGCAAAGAGTCAAACACGGAATTAGCTGAAACGCTCAATAAATGGGCATTCCGAATATGATTAAACTTCCTGAATCGCATGTTCGTCAACAAAAAGCAGGTATTAAGCATAATTATCAAGCTGTTCGTCAAAAATTGTTGCATTTTGATGAGTAAAATGAAATACTTGATGAACGTCTATAAAAAATTTATCAGTTTCTGATAATAAACTCTATTCTCCTGTTAAGCCTTCTTCCTGTCGGATAATCATTTGAGGCGACAGGTCTTGTTCCTCCGTATCCTGTTGCCGTAAGCCTGCCGGCGGCAATGCCCCATCTGGTAAGATAATTGGTTATCAGCTGCGCCCTGAAGACTGAAACAGCCTGATTATTAGCCTGTGTGCCCTGATTATCGGTATGGACGATTACCTCAATCCTGATATCCGGAAATTTGTTCATCAGAGTCACTATCTGGTCAAGAACGACATTTGCACTGGTAGTTAACCTGTTGCTGCCGTCAAAGTAACTGTCCGTCAGCGCCCCGTACCTCTTAACAATATTGAACAACTCCTTTTCGGCTGGATCACGAAGAAGATCAAGCGTAACAACAGCATCACCGTAACCTGCGGCAACCATTTCCCTGTAGGCCGGGTAAGCTGCCATAAGACTCATCTGCTGATCAACAACATAGCTGTATGTACCGGTGGCCTTATCAAATAATACCCTTACCTTATAGTTTGAAGGAACCCTGCTGAAAAATCTGTCGGTCAATGGTATACTTTCCTGAGCTGTTCTGAGAAGAACCCTGAACAGAGCCTCTTCACGGAAATGATTCTCTGCGGAATAAAAATTCTTAACCCTGATGTTGTCACTACCGGTAATCTCGAAATACTCCTTCGCAGCAGGAGGATTCGCAGCCAGGTATTCACTTCGCTCCTTCTCATTGGCAAAAACCCGTACCTCTTTTGAAACTACCCTTCTTATCAGGTCTCCTGTATCCTCCGATCGTAGCAGCAGTCCCAGTTTCACTTCATAAGTGCCGCTTTTTTCATAAGTATGTAAAAACCTTCTGCCTGCACCCTCTTTCCCATCTCCAAGATCCCAGTAGTATCCCGTTATCTCATAACCCGGAGAATATGATCTTGATGCGTCGAAACTGAAGTATTCACCTGTAATAAAATTATCCGGACACTCAATATAGGGCTGCTCAATGTCTATTATCTGAATGTCATAGCTTCTTTTCCGGAAGAAGACCTTTCCTGTTCTTCTGTCAACCAGGTCAAGCTCCACCCTGTACTCTCCCGGACCGTCAAAACAGTGTACGGCATCAATTCCTGAGACTTTTTCACCGTCGCCAAAATCCCATGCAAATTCCAGTGATGCAGCATCAACCTCTATTGTTCCGGTGTCAGAGACCAGAACGCAATATCTGTTCTCTTTCTGCGGCTCGCTGAACCAGAACGGAAAGCGGTTTTGCCTGTAGTGAAAGATGTCGAGAGTTTTATCCCTGTCTGAAGAGAAATACCCTTCCTTCATCAGCGGGTCCATTATAAAGCCGAAATCATCAGAGGCCGAATTGACAGGTTCAGCAAGTCTGACAGGAATATGCCAGCCAGCGGCTTTCTCCATCGTAACGAAAATATCCTTACCACCAATTGTCTGATGTCCGTCGGAGGAGAAGAAAAGCTCACCTGCCGTATTAATAAAAGGGTAAGATTCATTGCCGGTTGTATTGACCTCAGGGCCAAGGTTAACGGGATCATCCCAGTAACCGTTTCTCCACTCGCTGTAGTAAAGATCAGAGCCGCCGTAACCGCCCGGCTTGTCAGAGGCAAAATAAAGCCTTGTACCATCAGGAGAGAGATAAGGGGTGGTAATATGATACCATTCGCTGTTAAACCTGAACTCCCTGATATTCTGCCACTCCCCACCGATCTTTACCGCGAAGAATATTCCAAGTTTATTGCTAGGAACGGTAAGCTCTCTCAGGTTTCCGTCAATGCGCAGGTTCCTTGAGAAATAAATAATATCACCGGCTCTGTTGAAGGTAACCGGACCGTCGTTGAATCTGGAGGAGATATTATTTGAAAACGGTACTGAACTTCTCGAGGTAACTTCCTGTGTGGTGTCAACATAAAAGATATTAAATGAGGGCCTGCCCTGAGCGTCAGTATACTGAGCCAGTCCGCCCGATTTGCGGTTCGAACAGAAGACAATTCCGTTATCATAGTACACCGGACTGAACTCATCGAACCTGTCGGAGCTGAAAAGGGCTTTGGTAACAGTATATACAGGGTTATTATTCTGGGATGATGCCAGTAACGTAAACATGTTAATAATCAGGATCATTATTCCTGTTCGCAGCCTCATTACCTCTTTACGGAGTTTACCATTTTTCATGCGATCGCCCCGTCAGTCACAGCATGGCAGACTAACAAAAGGGGCTTCATATGCCCGATTGAGGCTCACTTGAGAGCATTTGCAGGGATGTCAGACCTTATCGGTTTAACCCCCTCCCCGGCAATAAAATGTGTGGATGAAAACGTTCATTTCAAGCTCAGCCTAATCGTATTGTAGAGAACCAAATTAACTATTCCGGGGTTATTTCCGAAATCATTTTGACCAACCGATAGAATTCATACATGAATGCACAAAATAGCGGGACATTGAAATTCCGCTACTCTGAAAAGTGAGCCTGAAAGAGGATTTTGGAGGGTCATGGCACAAAAAAAGGGTACCCTCCGGCACCCTTTTTTAAACCTCTTGTAATGTTTCAGTTAAAGGCCTTTTGACAATGATGGAGCTGCTTTGAATTTAACGACTTTCTTGGCAGGTACATTAAGTTTGGCGCCGGTACGCGGATTGCGAACCACTCTTGCACTTCTCTTTTCTACCTTAAAGGTTCCCATATTGGGGAGCTGGATCCTTGAACCCTTCTTCATAGCTTTTCCAAAAGCGCCTACAAAAGCGTTGACAGCCTTATTGGCATCCTTGATTGAAAGACCTGCATCAGCAGCTACGGCATTGATTAACTCCTTTTTTGTCATGATAATGTAATTTTGGTTAGACCTAACGTACTATTTAGATACAAATTTATTTTTTTTTAAATGACCAGCAAACTTTTAACCCCCAATTTTACGCACAATGCGCACTTTTTTTGGTTAATAACCCCTTTTTTTACATGAAATATGTTGCCAGGGGCGAAAAAATCGGAAATCGGCAACTGATGAGGCAGTAAATTATTAAGCGTACCGTTTTGGCTAAAAACAGAAAAAAATTCATTTTATACAATATTATATAAGGAATAATTTGCCGGAAAAAACCGAATTAAGCGAAAATAAAAAAATTGCTATATTTGCGGCGGAGAAATGGCAGAGTGGTCGAATGCGGCGGTCTTGAAAACCGTTGTCCGGGCGACTGGACCGGGGGTTCGAATCCCTCTTTCTCCGCCAAACCATTCAGACCAAAGCCCCGCCCACGCGGGGCTTTTCTGTTAAATACCATATTCAAGCCAGGTTTACCTGAGCGAAGAATATTGGTGTTTAACGGAAAAACCTGAAAGGTTGGTCTGAGTGGTTTGAAGCTATCCCTTAAGGGATCACCAGCTTTAGCTGGTAATCCCAATCAATTCCTCCGGCATTAGTCTGAGTGGTTTGAAGCTACCCACCAAGGGATCACCAACGAAGTTGGTAATCCCTGAAAAACCTGAAATCCAGATCCTCTATTTAATTATTCCAGTGCTATTACTTTCAAAAATTCACTTCTGTCAGCCTCCCTTTGAATAAATGCCAGCAAAGTGCCTGAATTATTGATGGAAGTAAAAGAACGGGAAGATCCAACCTGACCGCCACGTGTCACCTGCTGAAATACTTTATCTACCATTCTCACAGACCAAATCTCATCTTGCCCTGATCTGTTGGAAGTGAAGTATATTTTGCTGCCATCTGGTGACCATACAGGGTTCATCATTGTCCAGTACTCATTCTCAATTAATAAATGCCCTGCTCCATTACCGACAGTAGTAATATATATGTAAGAATTTCTATCACCGGATTTATGAGCAGAATACACTATTTCGCCAGTCTCGCGATTTACATTCGGACTGTATTTATACAATATTCCATCACTCGTCAAAGCTGTTTCTGAGCCATCATCAAGGTCAAGCAGAGTAAGTTCAGGGATGTTTGGAGGACCTTTTGTCCCTTTAGCAAATATTATTTGTGTATCCGACAGCCAAGCCAGTTCTGAATCGACAGGCCCTGATGAAACAGGCAAGGTGTTCAGAGTAACAAGGTCAAGCAACCAGATACGATAATTAAGATAAGCGACCGTGATACTTGGTGATTGCATATAGGCCAAATGCAATCCGTCAGGTGACCATGAGACGTCCCAAAGGGCTTCTGCTTCGTGGTTAGTCACAATCCTTACTGAATTGGTATTCCTGTTAAGAATATGAACGTTTTTGTATCCTGAGCCATCAAAATCAATATAGGCTAACTCCTCACCACTTGGAGACCAGGATATGTTGGTATAGGTAGAATAGACATCAGAGCCACTTATTTCATGACTCAAAATTTCTTGAGGAAGTTTTCCCGGGATAGTGATAATTGGACGGGAGGTTCCAATTCTTCGACCGTCATTACCATAAGTCTCTAACCTGAAGTAATATGGAATATTATTTTGAAGTCCATTAATTTCGACAGAATCAGAACCCTCAGTATTACCGATATATATTACTTCGAAGTCAGATTCTTCATCTGATGTTGACATCGATAACTCAGTCCTCCTTACTGGTGGAGCAGATAATCCAAAGTCTATAAATCCACTCCAGGTGTGCCATTCAACCAGGATTTTTTGATCATACGAATATGCCCGAACATGAGAAATTCCTGTCGGGAAATCATGTTCCGGCTGGATAATGTCATCACGATCACAGGCAACCAATAATAGAAAGATTAATACTATGGTTAATGCAGTATAGGTGATTCTCATTGGTTTAAGGGTTGATGGTATGAAAAATGATATCAAAAATTATTCCAATTGATTATCTGCCTGACTTAAGTTAAGCATAACTCTAATATACAACGTATTTTATAAAAAGACTTCTTATTATATAACCTTTGCATTTAAGATGTTTTATTGCAGCCCAGGAATCTTAAGTGCTGATTAGATTTGAATAAAGCATAATTATCCATTTAAGACTCAATGAGTATGTTGTCACTATCGCAAACAGATTCACGGATTCTACAATTGGATCCCCCATTTCTAATCTTAGCTTATGTTGATGAATCGAGTATTGGAACTTTGAGAAATAAGTTTTTGATTTTAACTACTTTTACACCCTCATAAACAATCAATCAATGACATCCCTGCTTCAGGCAGAAAATATAAGCAAATCGTACGGCAGCCTATCTG
>CAZMSH010000036.1:0-3566 GCA_964568875.1 uncultured Rikenellaceae bacterium
GCCCTTATCTCGAACCGGTTGGTGGAATAGCGCAGCCAGAGGCGGTATGGTTTGAGATCGCCGGTGGCAGTATCGAGGCTAAGCTTTGTAAAATCGAGATTGCCCCATGTGTTTACTGAAATTTCGGCATCGAAGCTGCTTTTTCCCCCGGGCTGCCACCAGGGATTCAGCTGTGGTATGTATCTTATGCCGGCCTGCGACTGAACCGGACTGCCAAAGTTTAGTCCTGCCCAGCTGCTTAACTGGTTTTTAAGGATGATTCCTGCTTTCTGGCCTCCGGCCTGCTGAATCAGGAGAGATAGTATAACAATAAAGAGATATCTTAATCTGACCACGATAATAGTGTTTTAGGTATTGCCTTTCTTAAACGTCTTTTTTAGCAGTGCGTATATGCTGTATCTGTCAAGAGCCCGTCCAATGCCCTTACCCATAAGGATAAAATCCGACACATCCTCTTCAGAGAATTTCAGGCCTTTTTCCCTCTTAAGGTCGCTGAACTTTTTAAGATCCTCGCTCTGTGCCACCCAGAAAACCACGTTGACAAGAGCCATGAAAAGCCCGTAGCGCCAATCGTCAAACCAGTACCACAGCCAGCCTATAAGCAGAACGTAACCACCCCAGCGCAGCACAAGAACACTACCGACAATAAAACCCAGCACTGCTGCTGCCGCGTTTACTATGAACAGCCCGAACCAATTGATCGCCAGGATTATAGCAAGAATAGGCGACTCTCCCCTTCCTCCGACGAAGTTATACCATACAGGAAAATTATGACCTGCCACACCGAAGAATGCCACCAGCAGATAATAAGGCTCTTCTGTGAATACAAATTTGACCAGCAGCAGGGGCAAAACGACCTTTAGCATATCCATCAATGATGTTATCATGCCGTACTTTTTGCCCAGCTTTTTGGTAATGAGTGTGGCGCTGACAAGTTTTGATTCGAACATTTCGTCGGAGTGTGGTATCGGCTCTGAGAAAGGCTCAATCTCTTTTCGCTTTGTTACCATGAAGTAGACTATACGGGCTGATGAGATCGATCCCGCAAGGTACCCGGCCAGGCTGCATATTACTGCCAGCAGCCAGGGCGAGGCAGAAAGGTAAGATACTGTTTCACTCATTGTCATGAATTGTTAATATTCCGTTTGAACCGTCGACGGTAACTTTAAGGCCGTTGCCAAAGGCGCATGCATTGGGCACTGACACCAGGGCCGGGATTCCCATCTCACGCGCTATTATCGAACAGTGCGCCAGCATACCCCCGGTTTCCGATACAATGGCACCTGCCTTCACCAGCACGGGTGTCCAGCTGACATCAGAAAATGGTATAAGCAGGACATCACCCTTATCTACCGTGTTAAAATCGCCGGTTCCCCTTATAACCCTTGTGGTTCCGGTAAAAGAGCCCGACGAAGTTCTTATTCCTGAATGGTTTTTTACCTTGTCATTACCTATGACCGGAGCCTCATCTCCATAAATTACCGGAGGCAGCACTATGTCCTTTGTCTCCTCCATCTCCTGCTTCCGCCTTGTAACCAGCTCCTTGTAATGATTAAGATCACCTGGTGGATGGTTGCCGGCGGACTCACTGTCTGGTACGATTCTCTGATCCTGGCCTGTTTTGGCGTTGCCAATGATTTCATCAACCTCCTGTTTTGTGAGGTAGAAGATATCATCATGCTTGTCCAGTATTCCACGATTCGCCATATCGTCGCCGAGCTTCAGGAAGAGCTTTCTGAAGAGGCCATAGCCGTATATATAGAAGGAGCTTATCTGCTCGCGGTACACCTTGAACCGGCCTGCCTTTTCATACTGCCTTCGCAGACCTCTGCTGACCTTCAGTCCCTTTTCAGTGAGTTCTCTCAGGGTGAACATGCCGTTTCCGTATTTATCGCCTGAAGAGCTGAGCACCATTCCGAACACCTTCTCAGGCTCTTCCTGCCATTTGGGATATGAGATATCTGTACCGATATCGCTCAGGTGGCCGAACTCTTCAAGAAAGGCATCAAATTCTGCCGTTACAGTACCGGCCTCCTTCAGTGACCTCATCTTTTCTGCCGATGTACATTGCTGACTTATACTCTCAGGAAGGTCATCAAGTATGCTTCTTATTTTCATTATTCCTGTCATGGGATTCAGGCGGGTCAGAAGGGGAAAATCTTCCCTGAAGTCAAGCTTGTCATAATCGATGTTCCGTTTGGCCAGTTTTTTTCTGAGTCTCTTGTGGTACATAGACATTAATATTGGAACCACAATATTCAGGTATGCAAGCCGCTTTCCTTCGGTGAACAGCCTTTCGTACAGCTTATTGAACGACTCGGGTGTCACGCTGTCGTACTCATTTCTGAATAGTTCCTCGATCTCTGCGTAGGTGTGCTTTAACTCTTCAAACTCTCTCAGGAACCTTTTCTCGAAGCGTAGTTTTCCGTTTATAAACCTGATTATTCTGAATGTATGCCTTAGGGTTGATATTCCGGGTTTGAATGAGGGTCGTGAGTCATCATGCCTTATCATAAGGTATTCAAGGCTGTCGGCCGACATTCCGAACTTGCTGAATATCCTGCCCAGGGCGACCACGTTGAAATATGTCTGGTAATAGAAGGCTTTGGCCAGGTCTTCGGGTTTCACGTCGAGCGGACCGGTTATTTCTGACAGCAGGCCAATCCATGTACTGTTTACCATTGGTATGTTTATTGACCATACCAGTGGTTTAGTCTGGCCGGGCAACATCTCCTTTGCCATCTTGTTGCTGTAGATCTGGAGGTCCCTCCTTCCGGTTATCTGCCTGAGTTGCAGGTAGAAAAGCTTTTTGCCGTCATACACCCATTCTATATCGATGTGATTGCCGTAATGACGCCTGAGTTTGATGGTATCAGCTGCCACCTGCCTGATTATTTGGTAGTAGTGGTGATGCTGGTTGCCTTCAGCCACCACATCTTTCCTGAGTCTCCAGCGCAGTGGTGTTACTCCCTTCTGGACGAGCTCCTCTCCTGCCCCCTCCACCGCCTCTATCACCACCTCATTCTGGTTTGTGACCGGATTGCGGCTGAAGCTAACGCCGGCAAACGATGATGTTATCATCTCCTGAATTATAACAGCACATTTCAGGGTTTTTACCCGTGTCTTTTCGAGGTATTCATTGTCGTTCAGCAATGAGGCTGACTCCCACACCTGTTGTATTGCCTGAAGAATACTATCGTGGCCTTTTACATCTGTCAGCGTCTGAAACTGTCCGGCAAAGCTGAACTCGCTTGAGTCCTCAACACTTGTTGACGATCTGACTGCGTAGGGAATATCTGGCAGAGCGGCGATTTCGTTTCTGAGGTCATCAAGAACCAAACGGCCCTCTGACTTATATCTTTCATATGCCCCTGTAGTAACCAGAAAGGTAAGAGGTATATTAAAGCCATACCTGTGCAGGAAGATGAGCGAATTTGCCTTGTTGCCCGTCTCATCCGACTTCAGTCCGGCCTTCAGGCGTTTTATGTAATGTGGGTGGGGCATCTGGGTTCTGGTTGCTGGTTGCTGGTTGCTGGTTGCTGGTTGCTGGTTGCTGGTTGCTGGTT
>CAZMSH010000036.1:3666-17599 GCA_964568875.1 uncultured Rikenellaceae bacterium
CTGGTTGCTGGTTGCTGGTTGCTGGTTGCTGGTTGCTGGTTGCTGGTTGCTGGTTTTACCTTCGCCTTTGAGGCTCCGGTGACCTCGCCTTCGGCTCGGTTCTCCCTTCGGTCGTGAGCTCGCTGCGCCCGGTACCCGATACCTGAACCGAGACCGGACTGACGGTCGAGCTCGCGACCGAATGGGAGCATACCCGGTACCCGGTACCTGGTACCTGACACCTGGTTCCTGTTTTAAAAATTTCCGAAATTGACTGAACCACTGCCCCGACAATATACTTCCGGTACGGACCTACAGGGCATCCTGAGTATATTCCCGTGGTTTTACCTTCACGGAACATTCTTCTTAGTGGCTGCTCCCAGTCAGGATAGTGCACTGGTGAGTTGTAGTTGTATTCCTTAAAAGCGTTGAATTTCCTCATTGCATGGAATATCATCAGGTCGGTGTTCTCTGCTATGAAATCGGTAGGGATTTCAAGCGCGTAGTCGTAATTCTCTTCAATTGCCTTTCTGTAGGCAGAGTACGTTGAGACCTTCTTTTTACGTGGGTCCCAGTAATCATCGGCATATTCATCGTCGCTCCAGACAAGGTCATAAAGTCCACCCCATTCCGAAAGTGACTTACGCATTGCCAGTTCGAGAGGTATGCGATACTCCGGACCTCTCAGGTCCATTGTCTCATTTTTAAACGGATGTCCGTGTCTTGACAGTATCAGAAGCAGTTTTGAATGCGCCGGGATCGTAGTAAGATTATCCTTCAGTAACCTTATGTATGCTTCACGCAGTGAAGGCTGATTTCCAAGCTGATCGGCCCATATGATCGGGACCCTGCGGTTAACGATCCGGTGCAGGGCAGGGAAGGCGAATGCGTAGTCCTCGAAGTCAGAGTAAACCGGATTACAAAAACACTGGTATATTATTGTCTTACATCCGGCAGCGAGCAAATCCTCCACTGCCTGCCTCAATGAATCTTCAAATGTATATCTGGCTAGCCTGAACTCAGCATCAGGGAATAACATAGCTAACCGGGCAACAGATTCTTCATATACTTTTCTGCATTGTGTCTCCCAGGGTACTTTCTTTTCAGGAAGAAGGTGACCGTAATACCATCCCGCTATCTTTGCCCCGGTTTTCTGGCAGATATCAGGAGCTCCACCCTTTCCGTTGCCTTTGTATAGGAAGTATCCATGATCGGAGGGATTTTTCTTCATTCCGGGCGGCCTCCATTCGACCTTGCAGTCAACATACGGAATACCTTCATGATTGATAAATGAGCCGTACATATCTACCAGGCGGTGAGGCATAAAAGGTTCGCGGGCCAGGGGATTTCCGGGATCTATAAGTGCAATACCCCTGTCAGCAAGGATAAAACGATGAAGGAACCACGGGAGTGAATAGTCAAACACATGGTCCATGAATGTGGTGTAGAATTCCGGCTTGTAATCCTCGGGCATTCCCAGTTCAGCCAGGATTATTCCCGGTTTGCCTTCAATTTCACGAGTCTTCCTTTTAAACAGTACTTCGTAGCCGTACTTTTTGCCATGTCTGAGGTTACTGAGCCATTCCGGCATAAACAGGATGTATTAGGTTCACAAGGACCGGATATATGAACCCGGTTCAGCCGAATGCTTTCAGGCACCCTCTTCTGCCTGAACCTTACATCTTTGAATTCAGCTGTACCAGTTCGTATCCTTTAATGCTTATATCTGTATTTATATTATCGTTGATCTCTTTTGTTACCATTGTTGAAGTTACCTTGCCGTTCTCACGTGATTCCATCTCCATCACGTGACCGCCATACAATGCGCTGCCGCTGTACCATGCAGGTATACCAGCTGTAGCCATGCCCTTCTGGTTTATCTTGATGGTGGCATCACGGGTAATCCATACAGATGTTTCATCATCACTCTCCGTATCTTTAGCCAGATACTCGTCGCATTTATATCCTGATATTGTCTTCGATCTTCCTGTCTTTTTGTAAACGCCCAGGTAGGTCTCTTCGAATTCAGTATTTACTACTTCAACTTCAGCCGGCTCCGTCGCAGGTTCTTCAGGGATTGCCATTATCATACCTGACTTCGAACCGTCAGCTTCAGAAAGCATGAAGAAACACTGATTTGCATAGTCAAAAAGGAACAGGGCAGTGCCGTCTTCTTTTTGAGGATCGGCATCCTTAAATTCGATAGCACTGTTCAGGTTATTATTGTTGTATAGCATTGTATACAGGACTTTCCCTTCAGAGGATCCGTCATCATCGAAGCTTTCAATTTCCATAACAATCCTTCCTGAGAATTTATAATCTTCATCATGCTTAAGTGTAACTTCACCGAAGCCCATTCCCATTGCAGCCAGATTTACAGAGCCACCCGAACCCATTCCGGAAAAATAACCGCCCGCTGCTGCAGTATCTCCGTTTGCTATGCGAGCCCTTTCGAAGGCTTCATTTACCCTTTTTTCTGCTGCTTTTTCAATCTCTTTGGATATCTGCTTTTCAACAGCCCTTGTGGCGCCCCTGGTCGCCGCCGATACTCCTTTTTTCAACAAATTGCCCACCTGGGCGCTTCCGGTTACCGGCAGCAATAATAAGGCCGCCAACAAAAAAACAGTTCTGGTATTCATTTTAATGGTAGGTTAGTTCGTAAAAACAAATTTAGTAAAAAGTCATAAGATCATCTCTAATATTCATCCTTTCTCTCACCAATTCTCCAGGTCAAACCAATCAAAGCAAAGAGCATTTTATGATTTATCCCTGTGCCAGCTGCCAGTTCAAATTCCAGATTATCATTAAACTGATAAGCTAAGCCAAAGTCAATACTGGCTTCAAGTTCTTCAAATTCCACTAATTCTCCATAAGTTTCAACAAAAACTCCTGATTTGTCACCGATTTCATAGTCTGATACAAGAGAATAAACCAAATTACCTTTTTCAGAGTCAATTTCAAAATTACTGTATCCGATATTGTATTCGATTCCTATCCTTTCATTAAGCTCATGCCATACGAGCACTAACGTTTCGTTTCCCACACGTTCATTCGAAATTCCATTATTACCGGTTGGCAAAAAAAAATGGCTTATCAGGGCAACTTCAGATTTTTCATCATTGCCCTTGAACAATTTAACTTTAGCTCCAATATCAATATCAGCTAATCCGCTAACCGAAACCAATTTATCCCTGAATGTTTCATATTGGTTGGCAACTCTCAATTCAATGCCCCACCCCAGACCGTACCGTAACTTAATTCCCGGCAACAATAATTCTTTCTCCCTTTCAGATGCTTCACCTGCAAGTTCTGTCTCAAACGCACTTTCAAATTGAAATACACCCTTTTCCAAAACAATTGCACTCTCTGTTCTGGAAGGCCTGTTTAAGAATATGGACTGCCCACTGAGCATTCCAAACATAGAAAGAAGCATTATGGTGATAGTGAACTTTTTCATTGTTATTACAGTTCCGATTATTGGTGTTTAAGTATGAAATGAGCAAGTCAGTACTTTCAGCTAATACTTAATCATTTAAAATGTCAAAATATTTTTAGTCAGGTTTTAGCTTTATTACCTCACCATTTTCCCTGATAATTTCAGTTGCATAGAAGTCTACAATGATACCCGGATCGCGCTTTCCTCTAACGGTTACTTTGTCTCCCTTACTAACAAGGTTGGTATTTTTCCAACCTGTGTATACCCTGATTTTGCCACTGCTGTCCTGCAGTCTGAATTCATCTTCATCAAGGATTTTAATTACCTCACCCTTGATATATGAATCTTTGTAATTCTGTAATTCTGATATTATGGTAATTTTGATATCAGTCTGTTTCTCCTGTGAAAAACCGTTTAAAACCATCACTGTTATACCTGACATCAGTATGGCCATCATTATCGTCTTTTTCATTTTTGTTTTCATTATTTGACATTTCTTTGTTTAACACGTACAACTATCTTTTTGTTTTACATGCCTTGCCAAATACCTTAATACCCGGAAAAACAGAGATAATACCTTACTTTGCTTGAAGCATGAAAGATACCGGGCAATAGATCGAAAATACAACAAATAATTTGATTAATCTGCATTCCGCCTCAGGAGCAGGTTAAACCCCGTACGCCCTTTTAGACCATTACGCAGGTACGCCCTAAAGGTTATATAACTTCTTTCTTGGCCGATCTTACGTATGCCGCGTTACGGAAGCGCAGTGCCGACCAGGTGTCGTCGACATTAACCTGGCTCACCTTGCGAAAGCCCTTATCCTCGAGTGGCTCCCAGCCATGGTCACGGTCGATGTCACTGCTTATTTTACGGGCACTCTTCTTTGGGTAGGCGAACCACAGCACACCATCAGCAGCCAGGTTATGCATAGCCTCAGGACCATGTTTTTTGACTTCAGAGCTGTTACCGACAAAAACGATCATGAACTCATAAAGGTAGCGCTGATCGATGTTCCTGTCAACCTGCACACCTGAAAGCTTCTTATTCAGGCGGTTAAAATGAGAATCAGGCGCGTTTACAACCGCGATACGGTCATGACCCCTGAACCTGAGTTTCCTGATAACACCTTCCATAATCCCCTTAAATTAAAACCAAATCTAACAATATTAATTTTAAATAAACAAATCTGACCCCAATGTTAACACGGTTAACCTGCATCTTGCTGTCCTGAATAAATTGTTATACAAACACTTATAGCCGGAACATTTTTTTTCGCCGGCAGCAGATGTGGAGGGGGGCATCCGGGTCTATGCATATTGCACCCCGCTGGGGTGCGATTGTATACCGCTGGGGTGCGATTGTACGGGGTGCGATTGTATTCCTCTGGGGTGCGATTGTTTGCGGTGCGATTGTTTGCCTCTCACGACCGAAGGGAGCAAAAAACCTGAAACCCGATACCCGATACCTGAACCGAGACCGGCCTGACGGTCGAGCTCACAACCGAATGGGAGAACCGAGCCGAAGGCGAGCTCACCGGAGCCTGAAAGGCCAAGGTAAAACCTGAATCGAGGAGCCAGGCGACGAGTTCACAACCGTGGTACAAAAAACCTGATACCCGATACCTGATACCCGATACCTTTTTCTTATCTTTGCATTATCAATCAATGGGGTGCCTTATAAAAACGGGCTGAGATCATACCCTTACGACCTGATCCGGGTAATGCCGGCGTAGGCAAAGAGTATCAAACGATCAGCTAACACAGACAACCTCATTTTTTGAAACAATTTGTTGTAAAACTTAATGTTCAAAAGATGAAGAAGTTACGATTCAAACAAATGACAGCGGCTCTGCTTTTGAGCCTTGCGACACTGCCTGCCGTGGCCCAGCGAGCCACCATTACAGGCACCATCACCGGTGATGACGGGCAGCCTCTTCCGGGTGCTACCGTCATTGCTGTGGGAACACTCGGCGGCACGGCTGCCGCCGTCGATGGCAGCTACATACTCAATGTGGGCCGTGACGGAAAGTACGACATAAGAGTGTCGTTCGTCGGTTACGAACCGGAGATGCGGACAGTACAGGTCACCGGTACGGCCCGGGCTGACTTCAGGCTCACTCCTGCTGCCATTCCGGCGGCGGAGGTTGTCGTCAGCGCAACGCGGGCGGGTAACCGCACGCCTGTGACATACCAGACCGTCACCGGCGAGGAGTTGAAGCGCAACAACTTCGGAGCCGACATTCCCTTCCTGCTGGCCATGACGCCATCGCTGGTGGAGACCTCCGAGGCGGGTAACGGCATTGGCTACACATCGATGCGCATAAGGGGATCCGACGCCAGCCGCATCAACGTCACCATCGACGGCATACCGCTCAACGATGCCGAGTCACAGCAGGTGTTCTGGGTTGATCTTCCTGACTTTGCGGCCTCGGTCGAGAGCATCCAGGTGCAGCGCGGCGTCGGCACCTCCGGCAACGGAGCCGGGGCCTTCGGTGCCTCGGTGAACATCCAGACTCTCTCTCCGGGCGCTGATGCGGTGGCTACCGTTACGGGAACCCTTGGTTCCTTCAATACCTTTAAGCAGAGTGTTATTGCGGGAACCGGGACGATTGCAGAGAGGGTGTCGCTGCTGATGCGCTATTCGGGACTGCGGAGTGACGGGTATGTGAGGCACAGCGGCTCTGACCACCGTTCGATGTATGTGACGGGGGTGTACAGTGCAGGGCGGTCGAGGCTGAAGGCGAATGTGATTATCGGCGAGGAGCAGACGGGCATCAGCTGGTGGGGTGTGACGCGCGAGATGATGGAGGTGGACCGGCGGTATAATCCGGCCGGTGTGTATACCGATGCTGATGGGGTGGAGCGTTACTATGAGAACCAGACCGACAACTACTGGCAGAACCATTACCACCTGATCTTCAGCCGCAATATGGGACGCGGGCTGCTGCTGCACACGGCGGCGCACCTGACCGACGGCAAGGGTTATTACGAGCAGTACAAGGAGGAGAGCCGGCTGTCGGAGTTCGGGCTTCCGGAGGTGGTAATTGGCGGGGAGACGATTTCGCGCTCCGATGTGATTCACCGGAAGTGGAATGACAACCTTTTCTACGGCGTTACGTGGGCGCTGAAGTACGATGGCAGGGGCACCGACGCTGCCATTGGCGGGGCGGTGAACAGGCATGACGGCGATCACTTTGGCCAGGTGATATGGATGCGGTATCCGGGAGATAGTGAGAGCGGATATGAGTGGTACCTCAACAATGGCGTCAAGGATGAGTTCAATATATATGGCAAGGTAAACCAGATGCTGTCTCCGCGGTTGAGTGCCTTTGCCGACCTGCAGCTGAGGCTTATTGGTTACAGTATGGAGGGTCCCGATGACAACCTGTTGCTACTCGACCAGGAGCACCGCTACAGCTTTTTCAATCCGAAGACCGGACTCTTCTGGTCGGCTGCTCCGGGACACGACCTCTATGCTTCGGTGGCAGTAGCCCACCGTGAGCCTACCCGCGCCAACTACAAGGATGCCGTTGGCGATGCCATGGCAACACCGCAGCCCGAGAGGCTCACTGACTTTGAAGCAGGTTATTCGTTCAGGTCGGGTGGGGCGGCTTTGGACGTGAACCTGTATTACATGCTGTATCGCGACCAGCTGGTGCCGACCGGGGAGCTGAGCAATGTGGGGTATCCTATCATGACGAACGTGCGCGACAGCTACCGTGCGGGTGTTGAGATAGTTACGGCGGTGCGGCCGGCAGAGTTCCTGGAGTGGAACCTGAGCCTGACGCTAAGCCGCAACAAGATCAGGGACTTTGTGGAGTACTACACCGACTACAACACCTCCGACTGGAGTGAGGAGTACCTTTCGCGGGAGCTGGGACTGGTAGACATTGCCTACTCTCCGGGTATTATTGGCGGCAGCGAGCTTGTTTTGAGGCCTTTTGAGGCTACGGAGCTGCGGTTGCTGGGCAAGTATGTGGGCAGCCAGTATTTTGACAATACGATGAGTGAGGCACGGCGGCTCGATCCGTATTTCGTGTCGAATGCTGTGGCCACGTACCGGTTTGGTTTCAGTGGTGTTAAGGAGGCTGTGGTGAGCCTGGCTGTGAACAACATTTTCAACAGCATGTATGTGAGCAACGCCTATGGCGGCAACTGGTATGAGGACGGCGTTGAGCAGACGTGGGCGTACTATTTTCCTCAGGCCGGCATTAACTGGATGATGAGGGTAGGATTAACGTTCTGAAACAATGAATAACCTTATGCCCTGGATTACCGAACACTGGCTTGAGATTTTCGGCGCTTTAGCCGGGATTATCTACGTCTTGCTTGAGATAAGGCAGAACATATGGTTATGGCCGGTGGGGATAGTGACCTCGTCGGTTTATATAATTGTCTTCTTCACCAGCAAGTTTTACGCCGACATGAGCCTGCAGGTGTACTATCTGGTTATCAGTTTCTACGGCTGGTACGCCTGGAGCTACGGCACCCTGAACCATGAACCCAAAACCCTGAACCAGCAACCAGAAACCAGCTACCAGCAACCAGCAACCAGCAACCAGCAACCAGAAACCCTGCATCCCACCCCCACCCCCCTCCGCCTCGCGGTGAAGCTGGCTGGCGTTTACATAATCCTGCACGCGGCGATGTGGTATATACTTGCTAACCACACCGATTCGCCTGTAGCCGGGTGGGATTCGTTCACCACGGCCCTTTCGGTGATAGCCACCTGGATGCTGGCCCGCAAATACATAGAACACTGGATATTATGGATAATAGTCAATATTGTATCGATGATTCTCTATATTTACAAGGGATTGTATCCGACCACGGCGCTGTTTTTAGTTTACACACTGATGGCATTTGTCGGGTACCGGGAGTGGCGCAGGGATATAAAAATTAACGAAATAAGCAGTTAAGGGCATTTGTGATGAATCAGACAGATGAAGAGTTACGAAATCTGCGTTGGTATGTCCGGAAAGAGGAGTAACCGGAAGTAGGAAGAACTGGAAAGAGGAATCAACAGGAAAGAGTAGTAACCGGATGTAGGAAGAACCGGAAAGAGGAATCAACAAGAAAGAGGAGCAACCGGAAGTAGGAAGAACCGGAAAGAGGAATCAACAAGAAAGAGGAGCAACCGGAAAGGGGAAACAAGGAACCTGAAAATCCGGAATAAGACCAGTTTTTTGGAAAGCATAGGAATAATGACCAGATGGTATAATTTATCAAATAACTGACATGGCAGTCAAAACCGGAGACAGAATCATGAATCTTGCAGACAGCATAATTGTTATTGTCGCTGACGGGTCGTTTCCCCGTCACCGGGTGCCACTGGCAGCGATTGACGAAGCTGATTTCATTGTCTGCTGCGACGGAGCTGCCTCCTCCCTTGTTGAATATGGGAAGGAACCGGCGGTAATAATCGGCGATCTCGACTCAATTGACCCGGAGCTGGCAGAGAGGTTCAGCGACAGGATTGTTGAGGATTCAGATCAGGAGACAAATGATCTGACCAAGGCGGTGCACTGGTCTGTTGCCCGTGGCGCCAGAGAGGTTATCATAGTCGGGGCCACCGGCAAGCGTGAGGATCACACCCTGGGCAACATCTCCCTGCTGGCTGATTATGGAAAGCTGGTCGAAGTGAAGATGCTTACCGATACGGGAACCATTTTCCCTGTTTTCGGGGATAGTGACAGCGAAGGCAGCCACCGGCAGCCGGCCACCAGCAAACGTCAACCGGCAACCAGCCGCCACTCATTAAGAAATTGGATTATTGAGACATACCCCGGACAACGCATCTCGGTCATATCTATTGACAGCAACACCAGGCTGACGGCTTCGGGGCTCAGGTACCCTGTTGAGGATCTTCTTCTTGAGAGCTGGTGGACAGCCACCCTAAACACCGCAACCGGAGACAGGGTAATACTAACCTTCACCCCTGCCAGGCTTATTGTCTTTCTTGGTCACTAAAAAAACCCATCCACCCTGAGCTCTGAGCCACCCACTCCCGACCTACGGTGCGGGACTCCGCTTCGCCTGCGCAGCAATTGATGGGGGGAGAATCTCCCGGTTCTATGCATATTGCACCCCTGGGGTGCGATTGTACCCCTCTGGGGTGCGATTGTATTCCGCCCCATGCTCCATGCCCTCCCTCCTATGTAAAAAAATGAAGTTTAAAAACACCTTTCTTAGTTACCTGGATGCAGGTTATCAAATCATTTTTTTGTTTAAATTTGATTGCAATACATTTCGCGGGTCATAAAAGTGCAGCACAAGCTCATATAATGGCTCGCTAACAAGTTAGCCCCCATGTGACTGACAGGGCGGTCGCATATCATGTCAAACCATTTTCGATTTAAAAACCTCTGACAAACCATATCAAAGGGAAAGAGATTTTTTGTATATTGGCGATTATTAAAGAGCTTTCAGTTGGTCATTAATGATTCAAAAGCTCACAAATCTGAAGATTTTTCAGACCGGGAAACAGATTTTTAACAGACAATTACAGATGAGGAAACTGGCCAAAAGGATAGAGAAGATTATTGTATACGCCCTTATTGTAATGATGGCAATTATACTTATCCTCGCCACTATTGAATTAGGCTATTACATAATAACCAGCATATTAGGATCAAAATACCTGTTGATCAACCTTGATAACCTGATGGACATGTTTGGGGTGTTCCTGCTGGTACTAATTGGCATTGAGTTACTTGACACCATCAAGGTTTACCTCCGCGAGAATGTTGTCCATGTTGAGGTTGTGGTTTTGGTAGCGATAATAGCACTGGCCAGGAAGGTAGTGGTTTTGAAGGTTGAGGAACTTGATGGGATGGCGATTATCGGCATTGCGTTACTTGTTGTAGCACTGGCTGTTACGTACTATTTAATCAAAAAGGCAGGGCTCATGGTGTGTGACATGGGCGACGATGAGCCGGAAATGAAAGGTCCGGAAGAGGCAAAGAAATAATTTACTGGGGGAACCAGGGGTTCCCGCAATATATTAACGCTCGCTGCATTGACATGAAAAAACTTATTGTACCGGAGATATTCTCCGTTGATGGAACCATGAGGATCGGTATCAGGTTCAGGTACGATGCTCAGACACTCGGACTTGTCAGGCGTCTTCCCGGGGCAAATTTCTCTGGCGAGAGAAAGTGCTGGCACGTTGCCGTCAGGCCTGACATTACGACATTCTTGAGTGAGTGGTTTGGAGAGGACTACCAGGTAGCTGAACCGGCAGACAAGGATGAGCCGGTGGCAAGAGAAGCCACCACTTCTGCCACGGCAGACGACTGGATTCCGGAGTTCATCCCCACCACACGAAGGACATCATCAGGAGGCGATGATATACCGGTAAAGGTTGTAGACCCGTATGTTCCGGCCGGCGCTGATGAGTTGGATATACCCCCATGGCCTGGAGGGGCTTTTCCTCAGCAGGCCACACCTGATACCGGCCGGCAACCCACCACCACCACAGGCCAGCACGAACCACCCACCCCAGCAGGCCTGCCGGCTCCTCCCGGCCCGGAGCCGGGTCCGCCAGAAGAGCACCGGCACGCTCAACCAGGCTTTGTCAGGCGCCGTACCCGTGTTGAGATGGCTAACATTCCCGGTTCCCGAATGATGATGATAAAATTTCACGGATGGTATGACAAGAGTTGGATATCTGAAATGCGTCAGTATGGAAGGGTTGATTACCTGAAGGGCAGGAATGAATGGAGGTTGCCATGGTCGAAGCAGGCTGTCGATTCGTTGAGTGATTATTTTTCGGCTGAGGGACTTGAAGTTGAGGTGCGCAGGAATGTGATTCCTGTTGCGGTGGTAAAGCAGCGCGATGAGACTGCTGGGGAGGTAAGGCAACGGGAGTTAGGCGTGGAAGGGCATGAGGCGGTGAGGCATCTTGAGAGGCACCTCAGGGAGAAGAGGCAGAGTGAGAGCACGATAAAGACGTACACGTCGATGTTGCTTCTGTTCTTTAAGTATTTCAATGATCGTCTTCCTGACGAGATAACCACTGAAGATGTTTCAGAGTTTATGACTGAGTTTGTGATTCCACTTGACTATTCAGCATCTTTTCAGAACCAGTTGGTAACGGCTATCAAGACCTACTATTCGCTAACCGGAGGTAAGGTCAGCACTGCGAGTCTGTTGAGGCCCAGGAGGAGCAGGCCATTGCCGAAGGTCTTTTCCAGGGATGAGGTTAAACGCATACTGAATGCAACGGTAAACATCAAGCACAGGCTTATTTTATGGTTGATTTACTCCTGCGGTCTTCGTCGTGGTGAGATTACCAACATAAAGCTTACTGACCTTGACCGGTCGCGCAACCTTTTGCATATCAGGCAGGGGAAGGGAAAGGTTGACAGGGTTGTGCCCATGTCGGACAAAGTATGGGAAAAAGTTGATGATTACATACAAGGTTTCAATCCGAAGGTATATCTTTTTGAAGGACAATTTGGAGGCAGGTATACGACAGGAAGCGTTTACAATGTATTCCGGAAGGCATTAAGTCGTTCAGGCATTAAAAAGGAAGTAGGCGTACATGCACTTAGGCACAGTTACGCCACGCACCTGCACGAAAGCGGACTGGATATCAGATACATACAAGAACTATTAGGACACAGGAGCAGCCGTACGACTGAGATTTACACCCATGTCAGTCGCCGCAGCCTTTTATCGGTCAGGAACCCGATAGACGACCTTGATCTTAAATAAACCCTGCCATGCCATTTACACCCTCTATGTATTCTACGCCCATTTTATACGCCTTTTACGCCCTTTTACGCCCTTTTACGCCCTTTTACACCTCTTACGCCTTTTACGCCCTTTTTCTTCCTGTACCCTGTACCCTGTACCCTGAACCCTGCACCCTGAACCCTGTACCCTGAACCCTGAACCCTGAACCCTGAACCATGTACCCTGAACCCTGAACCATGTATCCCACAGAGACCCATCGCCTTGACAAACTGCTCGGCCCCTCCGGCTCCTTTGGCGGCTGGATAATATTATTAACCGGACTGGTAGCCATTTTTGCATCATGGACGGCGCTATTTCTGATTCTGATCGGAGCCTTTGCTGCCTTTACCACTACGTTGACGACTGTAGATTTCAGGAACCGCCGGGTAAGGTATGCGACAGCGCTTTTCGGACTGATCAGGGTTGGTCGCTGGATTCCGGTAGAAGGAACCATGACTATAAGGGTAAGGCTGTCGGGGCGCAATCAGACGGTTTACAGTCGCAGCAACAGGCCATTGAGTTTGATTGAGAGGGACTTCAGTGTTGTATTGAAGGAATCAGGAGGCCGGGAAATTTGTCCGTTACAAAGGTTTAAAACCAGGGAGGCAGCTGAGGAGGCAGCGGTTAAGTTATCAGGTCGGTTACAGATACGCGACACCACCCATGATTAATGGTGTTAAATCAGTTCGTTTCGCCTTTTATTTATGGCGGTTTCAGGAATAATGCAGGAAATAAAGGAGGATCGTTATACTTACAGACTTATTGGTATTATCATATGTAACCGGAACCCTTCAGGCCACGACGATAAAGATGAAGCACAGATCGCATATCATGAAATCATTACGGGGTTTAATAACAATTTGGACTGCAATCCTTTCCGCCTCCATAATATTAATAACCGGATGTGTCGGGGATAATCTTACCGATGCGGGCAGTCTGGTTGTTATTGATCTGCAGAAGGAGCTGAGGGGGAAGGCTCTGAATCTTTCAGACATTTGATGGCATGGTAGCGGGAGGTTTGGAGAGAGAAGACCAGCCTCATCCGGGAGCATGGGCCGGCATGCATTCCAGGCTGGGCATATCAGAAGAAGGCAGGATAATGCTTCAGCCATCGGAATCGGACACGGTATTTATGGTATCGGGTAATGATTTGGTTCCATCGATTGTGTTTATCTCTGGCCGGCCGGAGAAGCATGGAGACATGACAAAGGGAGCCTCGAATCAGTTTTTATTTGAGAGCGACGGGATGATACACTTTATGCGGGTAGGATATGAGAAGACTATCAGTCAGGGGAATTCGATGATCAGCATAACAGATGCCGGGTATTATATTTACGAGGTGCAAAAAATGGAGCTAATAAGGGCAGGTCCATTGTTTTGTGAATTAGTGGGTTACGAGTTAGAGTTGCCCGGTTTGGTTTTTCAGGAAGGAGGTTTGGTTCACTGTTCACGTCAGGCGTCGGAATTCCGCATGGCACTCAGGCGATCTTTGGATTCATCAGGCAAAGGATTATCAGGCCAGCCTGGGAAAAGTCAATCAGATGATCTGGCAAAATCTGAGGATTTATACGATTTGATATCAGACGACGACAATCCGGTAATTATCAGAGGCCGTTTAATAAAATAGCCCCAACCGGTCGATGTTGCATACAACCACAAAACCTCACGCTATACAACAACATATTTCCCCATACAAACAATTTGCATAACTTTATAACCAAGTTGGGCACAAGGCTGTAAGACGGTAAAACCTTCTGATAATGAATAGTTTGAAAC
>CAZMSH010000037.1:0-17430 GCA_964568875.1 uncultured Rikenellaceae bacterium
GGGAGAACCGAGCCGAAGGCGAGCTCACCGGAGCCTGAAAGGCGAAGGTAAAACCTGCAACCAGCAACCAGCAACCAGCAACCAGCAACCTCAAACCGAAACTCTCAAACCGGAAACCGGATATATCAAATATTTGCTATTTTTAAGGACCGAAATTATTCCAATAATAAAAATAGCATGAAAGAGACTCGAAGCAGAATTTCCCGCAGGTCCTTTGTAGGGACCACCTCGGCTGTTGCAGCCGGACTAACAATTGTTCCCAGTTCGGTTGTCAGCGGCCTGGGACATACTCCGCCGAGTGACAAACTCAATGTGGCAGGCATTGGTGTCGGTGGTATGGGTAATACCAACCTCAGGAATATAATGAAGACGGAAAATGTTGTTGCCGTTTGTGATGTTGACTGGGCATATGCAGCTAAGGCTTTTGCAAATTACCCTAATGCCAAAAAGTACTGGGACTGGAGGAAGATGTATGATGAGATGGGCAATTCTATCGATGCCGTCATTGTTGCCACAGCCGATCACACTCATGCCATTACTGCTGCGCATGCCATGACTATGGGTAAGCATGTACTGGTACAGAAGCCTCTGACTCATACAGTTTACGAGTCACGCCTGCTTACCAAACTTGCAAAAAAGCACAAGGTGGCAACTTCAATGGGCAATCAGGGTTCTTCAGCTGAAGGCGTTAACCTGGTGGTAGAATGGATTAATAATGGCGAGATTGGTGATGTGAAAAAGGTAGAGGCTTTCACTGACAGACCTATATGGCCGCAGGGTCTTAACAGACCTTCCAGGGGTGAATGGGTTCCCGACACACTGAACTGGGACCTGTTTATCGGTCCGGCGCCCATGAGGCCATATCACAGCATATACACTCCATGGAACTGGCGTGGATGGTGGGATTTTGGTACCGGCGCCCTGGGTGACATGGCTTGTCATATACTGCATCCTGTTTTCAAGGGATTAAGGCTTACCTATCCTACACACGTGCAGGGCAGTTCGACACTTTTGCTCACCGATTGTGCTCCCAATGCCGAGATGGTTAAGATGGTATTTCCTGAAAGGCAGGTACCAAGGGGCTCGAAGGTGAAAATGCCTGAAGTGGAGATCACCTGGTATGACGGAGGCCTCCAGCCTATGAAACCTGAAGGATGGCCCGCCGGCCGTAATATGAATGATGGCGGCGGTGGGGTTCTTTTCCATGGAACAAAGGATACCCTTATTTGCGGTTGCTATGGTCGCAATCCATGGCTGCTTTCAGGCAGGGTTCCGAATGCTCCCAGAACAGAGCGCAGGGTTGAAGTAAGTCATGAAATGGACTGGGTAAGAGCCTGCAAGGAGAGTCCGGAGTCGAGAGTTCCGACAAAATCTGATTTCGCAGAGGCCGGACCGTTTAACGAGATGGTTGTTATGGGAGTTCTTGCAGTGAGATTGCAGGGATTACACAAAGAACTCCATTGGGACGGTGACAAGATGGAATTCACCAATATATCAGACAATGATACGCTTAAAATAGTAACTGAAGACAATTTCAGCATTACCGACGGGCATCCAACTTTTGAAACGAAGTACACCGATGCGATGAATGCAAAGGAATTTGCACGCGAGATGGTGAAACATACCTACCGGGACGGATGGTCTCTTCCCGAAATGCCTGTATGATGAGAGTTTAACCAAACCAGATAGTGATATTATGAAGAAAGTAACAATTGTGATTACAGGGCTTTTAATGGCTGCGATGTTGATATCGTGCGGACAGGGTGGAACCAAGGGAACCTCTGAGCAGGCTTCTGCTGATGAGGGATGGATTATCCTTTTTGACGGCACTGATACAGATGAATGGAGAGGATATGGTAAGGATGCCTTTCCGGAAAGCGGATGGGTCGTTGAAGAGGGAACACTGCATGTTATGGGATCAGGAAGGGGTGAAGCCGGTGGTGGAGGTGATATCATAACAAAAAGGAAGTTCTCCGATTTTGAGCTTGAACTCGAATGGAAGGTATCAGAAGGGGGTAACAGTGGTATCTTCTACCTTGCCCGGGAAATACCCGGTGAACCTATATGGAAATCGGCGCCAGAGATGCAGATACTTGACAATGAGCGTCACCTCGATGCCAAGCTTGGTAAGGATGGCAACAGGCAGGCAGGCTCTCTCTATGACCTTATACCCGCTGTGCCCCAGAATTCAAAGCCGGCGGGAGAGTGGAACCAGGTAAAGGTGATGGTTTACAAAGGTACTGTTGTTCACTGGATGAACGGTGAGAATGTTTTGGAGTATCACCTTTGGACCGATGACTGGAATAGCATGGTACTTGAATCAAAGTTCAAGGACTACGAGTGGTTCCTGAATACCGCCGAGGAGGGGTATATAGGACTTCAGGATCATGGCGATGATATATGGTTCAGAAACATCAGGATAAAGGAACTCTAGGGATTTACGATTTCAGATTTAAGATGTCAGATATCAGATATCAGAAATCAGAAATCATCAGGGCTGGCCGGGGGAATCTCCGGCCGGTTTCTTTTTATGCCGCCGGAGTGCCTTTCAGACCTATTTCATCTGCCACTTCTCTCATAGCCATAATGCAGTCGTGTATCATGTCGCTTAGTTCGACATTAAGCATTTCTGCACCTTTTTCGATAACACTACGGTCGACGCCGGCTGCAAAGCGCTTATCGTTCCACTTCTTTTTTACAGATTTGGCTTCCATGTCGAGTACACTCTTCGATGGCCTCACCAGGGCACTGGTGGTCACCAGACCGGTCAGTTCGTCCATGGCAAACAGGGTTTTTTCCAGTAAAGAGTTGGGTTCAACATCGGTTACAATACCCCACCCATGACTCATAACCGCCCTGACATACTCTTCCGGCCAGTGGTTTTCGCGCAGTATCTTCTCTGTCATAATGCAGTGCTGGTCGGGGTACATTTCATAGTCCAGATCGTGAATCAGGCCAATAATACCCCACTCATCCTCATCTTCTCCGTGCTTGCGCGCCATATATCGCATTACAGCTTCAACAGAGAGTGCATGTTTGTAAAGGCTTTCTGATTTGTTGTACTGAAGAAACAGGTCCAGCGCCTGTTTACGTGTCGGTTTACTGTTCATGAAAGATATATTTTCTCAGAGTTTTACGACTTTTAATCTAAGGTCAGTTATATTACCATATACTTTGACGATATATGTTCCGGGCGACAATTGCTGCAACGGAAGAATTACGGTATTATTCCCTTCTGTCAGGTTTTCAACGACTGAATATTGTTTCCGTCCTGACATGTCAGCAACCATAATTGTTACGACATCGTCGGCCGGCGAATTTATGAAAACATTCAGGTTTCCGGAAAATGGATTGGGGTATGCCCTGGCATCTGCCCTGATAGAAGTGTTATCAATCCTGATGCTGATAGTATCGTTATAGGTGAAGTCATCGTCATTATTAAAGCTGTATACAATTATGTTATAGATACCATATTTTGACATGTCTACCGGCTTGTCAAATGTCACTGCCACGGTGTCGCGGTAACCAACAGCATCGGGGAAATATTGTGAATAGCTTATGAATTCATTTACCCTGTAAGCCAGGTTAAATCCGTTAAGGGTGCCGCTGCCGGTATTTCTGACCACAACAGATATATACTCTTCTCCGAAATCTTCGGCCGGTAGAGGCGATATAAATGAAGATACTTCTATGTCGCGAATGGCAAATGCATTTTTCGGGAAATCGATCATATCTATCCATGCCCTGTCAAGACCTCTTGTTGTATTCCCATCCTTTGTATAACTCCATTCAAGCATATGCGGACCGGGCGGAAGCTCGACTATGTACTGTGTCCAGTCCTTTTCTCCCGAATCACTGAAAACAGTTGTATCGTTTATTGAATAGATGGTGAATCTGAAAAAATCATAGTTGGTTTCAGATGACACTTTGTACCAGAACTTGAGAGTATCAGTATCCGGGAGGTCCAGATTTATCCTTAACAGTGTGGATTCGTTATGTGTAATTTGTCCCGAGGCAGCACTTCTGGTCTGGTCAAATGCATAATTGCCACTTATAACCCATGGTACCGGGCCGCTGTTGATCCAGGGAAATATGTCAAAGTTGCCATATTCAAAACTCTCACGTGTTTGCCCGACAGATATTTCAAACTGGCGTTCACTGGAATAGAATCCGCAATCTATCTTACTGTCTATTGGTATCAGGGTTCCTGGCGGGGAGTATTCCGAAACTGTGGCCGGCACTCTTACCTCTGTCGATTCACCCGGCTGTATCGGTCCGGTTGGCACCGAAGATTCAATATAAGAAAGTCCGGCAGGTGTGTTAACAATCAGAAAATCTCCTTCAGCCATGCTTGATCCTGTATTTCTGACTGTAAAGACCAGATCGAGTGATTCTCCCCTGTTTGGCAACAGGTTTCCATTTCCTTTTAAGGTGTCATCATATTTAAGTGAAATGATACTCAGCTCAGGTGCGTAGACTATTATGTCATGTTTATATTCCAATACCGTGTCAGCATCGGCAGCTATTATTCTAACGGTGATCAGGCTCTTGTCAGGAATATTGTCGCCAAGCTTCATCATGAAAGCCTTGTCAGATCCGAGAGATCCTTTGGCAGGAATTTCACCTATATACAATGAGTCAGTAAGAATGGTCATCCATTCTGATTCAGTAGTAACCTTAAGCCAGGCATCGGTTGATGATTTGTTGCCAAGGTTACCTAACTCCATTGTCAGATAAAAGGTTTCCCCGTAATCAGCATTACCATCGCCGTTACCTGTCGTTTCATCATCGATCTGTATTTCATCGACATTGAGCCAGGAGTCTGCATAATCACCAAACCAGATAGTTTTAATATATGGTTCATACCCCTGACCGGTAATTACAACCAGACATGAATCACCGGTGTTGTCTGGTATTTCAAGTGTGACATAACCTGAAGGACTGATATGCGAGGCATCCCACAAAGTGTCGAAGTCAGAAATAGCTGCATAAGTAAATGGCGGCGCCGGGAAGTAAAGGTTTTTCAATCCTGTCGGAAGGGTGTCAGGGAGATTGACCTCAATCGGAATCTGAGGTCCTATTACCGGAATTACCGAAGGATCTCCCAGGAGAGCATATGTCTCCCAGTAATATTTCTTGCGGCTTGATGTACTGGCGCTTACAGCCAGCAACCCGGCATAGTTGACCTGGCCCATTGTATAGTACCATTGTGACGGCAGTTCACCGTTTCTGTGAAACAGTCTGTCGTAGAACCCGGGGTTCTCAGGATCATATTGCGGATTGAGGGATATAGGCCCGACACCTGTTGCATAAAAGAAATCTTCATTCCAGTATGAATCACCGGTACATCCTATGAAACCAACAGCCCCCTTTTGAGGGGCAACGACGAATTTACTCGCCAGATTTGCTGATGCCGAAAAATTACCCGTCTGGCAGGCATTGCTGATAACGAACGGGTACATGTTTGTATTTCTGAGGGTGTCTATATTCTGGCTTGTAAGTATTGTTGGCAGTATCCATTTGTCTGTCGCACCATGCCCGGTGTAGTTTATAAATCCTACTCCGTTGTTCAGTATTCTGCGTACTTCCATTCCTGCCGTATCGGGCCTGGGAGAAAGAAGTGATGTTCCATCTATTCCAAATCCGGCGTTGAGGTAGTTTGCAGAAGCATAGTTAAGATGTCCGTTCATGTATGTCGTGTAGGAAGCATCATTGCCGGCAGTAACCAGAGTTCTGAGCCAGAAGTTATTGGCATCGGCGAATTCCTGCTTCTCATACATGATTATCTTTTCAACCACAGACTTAACCTCTGTCGTGTCTTTGGCCGGAATGCGCCCGATGAACATCTCGGGGATAAAATCACCCTCACCTGTAAATTCACCGTAGTACATGTCAGAAAGCCTGCTGGTGAAAGCCGTACTGGCAGATGGAATTCTATTCCTGTCGCCCACTATCAGCAGAAAATCGGATGGTGTTTGTCCGCTATGGCTCTCTTCTTCATAGACTTTCATCACTGAATCCCTTAGTTGTTCGAAAGAAGTGCCGGCATAACCGTCGCCCCGGTAAAGTGTCGTTATCCTGAATCCCTTTTGTGTCTTCCATCTGACAAGCGGCTCAAGATGCTTTCTGAATGCAGTGTCGGTGAGTATTATCAGTCCTGCCGGGGTGTCGGTGTATCCGTTTATTAGTTGGTCAGGACTGTAACTCTTAATTCCTTTTGAAGTGCCGGTGATACTGCTTTCGGGGTAACCGGGGGCTCCTCCTTTTGATGACGGTTTGAATTTAATGACAATGTCAGCTGAAGTAATCACCTCAAACCTGTTTCTGACCGGATTGTACCTTGCGGGAATAAAAGTCACTGTCGCCAGGGTGGCATCCCGCATTCTACCGGTGTGTTCAATAAACATGGTGTCTGCACGGGTGAAGCTGTTCATACTGTAAGCCTCTGCGTCAATCATGAACTTCTGCCTCTCCTGTGTCTGTGACTTCGGCCTCCCGGGCTGGGATGGGAAAAGCTTCCCGCTGACGCCCCTGGCTTCCGGCCTGATGACGGTGCTTTTGATGCTATGGTATTCAATGGTGTAGCCATGGTAATCAGGAACCTGCAACAACTTGCTTATTACCGGAAGCTCTGGTTTGCCCGGATCATTAAGGCCGTGGTGACCCGGTATCATCGCTACGAAGAAATCACCTTCAGGGTGGTCAACTGCCGAAAAGGTTATTTCAGGTAGCGCATATCTGATTTTTACGCTGTAATCGTCTGACTCAGTGATGTCAAAGGCCCCGGTTCCACCAAAATTGTAATTGACGCGGACATTCTCCCGGAATGCCTGGCCAGTGGCTGTAAGACCTATACCAATAACCACCAGTACCCTTATAACCCTTCTAAGGTTCATGACAGAGAAACCTTATAACCCAAATTCGCCCCAATTTATTAAAAAATCGGCATAGCTGAAAGATATGTTGCTAATTATGGCTTGTTAATACTTCTTTTGTTATCTTTGATAATCATTGTGATAATAATTGTCATAACATGATACTTATTTCGCATCATTGGTTCCATTCTAAAAGATAAAACGCATGAAGAGGGGAATTGTTCTCTTTTTATCTGCCATATTCTTTACTGTGGTTTTCTATGGTCAGGTCAACAGGTATGGCATTCCGCTTCACAGCAGCTACAGCGTGGAGCTAAGCGGCGGGTCTGAATATAATCACTGCATTACAAAAGATAACAACGGTATAATCTACGCCGGAAATGACGGCAGGGGAGTGATAAGGTTTGACGGCAATGAGTGGACACTGATACCAGTAAGGAACAATCCCCTGCTGACTACCATCAAATCAGACAGCGACAATATTATATACGTGGGAGGGAGGTATGAGTTTGGATATCTTGAACCTTCAGCAAACGGAGAGATGGTGTATGTTTCACTCGCCGAACGCATCGATACGGCTGTAAATATTCGGGATGTATTGTCAATAATTATTTTTGATGACAGAGTTACCTTTTTTGCGAATCGTTCTGTGTTTACATATTACCCTGAAAAAGATCACCTTGAAGTATTCGATGCTGAAGCAGCGGGATACAGAAACCTTTTCAATGCCGTTTCATTTAATGGAAAAACAATTGTCTCAGATAACCTCTCGGGCCTGGTGGAATTTACAGGTGATACTATCAGCCCAATGCCTGAAGGCTCTTTCTTTGCAAGAAAGGTAGCTACTGTGATTCTTCCTTTCAGTGACGAGGAACTTCTGATCGGAACGCTTCAGCACGGGGTGTTTATATACAATACCACAACAGATGAAATCAAAGATTCATTTGTCTCCGCAGAACTGAACGAAATGCTGATGGAGGGACAGATTTACCGGGGGGTATGGATTGATGATGAACATTTTGCCATGGGAATGAGAGCCTCTGGAGGGGTTGTGGTAATTAACAGGCAGGGTGATATTGTCAACCAGTTTTCATCTGACTTTATTGATATTGACAATGATGTTGTCACGGCCCTCTATTGCAATAGTGAAAATCCCGGAGAACTCTGGATTTGTACGGTAGGCTTCATTACGAAGATATACCTTAACCTTCCGTTTACAGTCTTCTCAAGGTCGCTGGGTGTAACAACAGGCACCAACAAAATAGTCGAATTCAATAATACCATTTATGCAGGTCATGACGGCGGTATACTTAAACTTGTTAAGTCTGATGAGGGATTTCTTTTTTTTAAAGATCTCGAGGATATGCCGTTCTATACTCCGGCGCTTATGGTTTTTGATAATGGAGGCGAGAAGTTTCTTCTGGCAGGTACTGAGCAGGGAATGTATGTGATCGACAGCCGCGACAGGGTCTATAATATCGAAAGCACATTTCAGAAAGCAGAAAGAAATCCCAGGGACGTCAGAATGCTTTTACAGTCAAAGATTGATAAATCAATCGTGTATGCAGGAAGCGCCAATGCCTTGCTTATTCTTAAATACCTTGGCAATAACCGCTGGGAAAATCTGCTAAGGTTTGTTAAGTTTCAGGGAAACGTAAACCAGATAGTCGAGACGGCTGATGGTACGCTATGGTTAACTTCTGATATCACCACATCACTATACAGGTTCAGGATTGAAGGCAATGACACTATCCTGATTGAATATGATACGGGCAAAGGACTGCCCGGGCGTAATAATATGAAGATAAGGGATATAGATGGCGAGATACTGGTGATAACGCCGGCCGGCATTTATAGTTATAATGGTGAATCGGACTCATTTGTAAGTGCTGATGAGCGATTTGATAATTTTACCTCCAATCGTGAGGTCTCATTGCTTGAGAGAGATGGCGACGGTGATTTCTGGATTAACATAAAGGAGGGAAACAGGTTCATTGAAGCTGTCATTAAGACAGGAGGTGCAAGGGAGACATTTATATCTAAACCTTTCAGTGTTCTTCCGACAGCCCCAACGTATGATATCCACGAAGGATCGGACAGGTTCTGGCTTGCCAAGTCGAAGAACCTGTTCGTGGTTGACAAGAAGAAACTGACACAGCCTGCGGCAAAAGTTGATGCGTTTCTGAACAGGATAGTATTAGGTGGAGATTCGGTATATATGAATCACTCCTTTGTCATTTCAGGAGAGAATGCAGATATGATACCGGTTCTTTATCAACCTGAGGGAAATGTTGCTGAGTTTCCTTTCAGGCTCAATGACATCAGATTTAACTGGTCGTCAAATTATTATATTGAGGAAAGCAAAACTGAATACCAGTATTTTCTTGAGGGGTCTGACAGGACCTGGTCGGGGTGGGACAACCTTCTTTTTAAAGAGTACGGCAATCTGAAATACGGACAATACACCTTCAGGGTTAAGGCCAGAACGGCAACCGGCATTGATAGCGGGGAAGCCAGCTTTGAATTTATTATTCGGAGGCCATGGTATGCTACATTTATAGCCATTATTCTTTATATAATTGCTGCGGTTGGGGTTTTACTGACAATCATCAAGGCATATACAAAGAGACTTATTAATGAGAATATAAGGCTTGAGGGAATTGTTGCCGAGCGTACAGCCGAAGTAGTCAGGCAGAAGGAAGAACTTGAGTCAAGTATACATTATGCAAGCCGTATACAGAGGGCGCTGCTGCCATCAGAAAGAATTCTTGAGGATAACCTGAAAAACTATTTTATCCTTTTTAAGCCGAGAGACATTGTAAGTGGTGATTTCTACTGGATGACCAGGCGGTCAGAAAAACTTTTTGTAGTTGCCGCCGACTGCACCGGCCATGGTGTTCCGGGTGCTTTTATGAGTTTGCTCGGAATGTCTTTCCTCGATGAGATTGTAAATAAGTCGTCGATACAAAAGGCCGATCTGATACTAAGGGAACTGAGATACCATGTAATAAACTCTTTAAAACAGGTAGGCGAAGATGATGAAGCAAAGGATGGAATGGATCTTGCGCTTCTTATTATTGATTTTGCTGAAGGAAGAATAGAGTTCTCTGGTGCGTATAACCCATGTTTCAGGATCAGGAAGATGACCAGGGCTGAATCTGATGCATGGAAACAGGGAGAGGAACCAAAAGAGGAGGGTACGTTAGCTAACGGCAAGTATATTCTTGAGACAATCTATGCCACCAAGATGCCAATAGGTATCAGTGCGCGTATGGATGAGAACTTTGTTCTTCATGAGTGGGTATTGGAGAAGGGAGTTTCCTATTATCTTTTCTCTGACGGATATATTGATCAGTTTGGCGTCAATGGCAGAAAATTCATGAAGAAGAATTTCAAAAAGCTGCTGCTCGAAATCCAGGAGTATCCTATGAAGAAGCAAAAGGAGATACTTGAAACCACACTGGCAGAGTGGATGGGAGACACACCTCAGATAGATGACATCCTGGTACTGGGTTTACGTACCGATTAGTATTACCCTACGTTCGTAACTCTGCTGCTGACAGTATAATCGTAGCCGGGGTATTCAAATATTCTGGCCCTCGGCTCTGTAACTCCCATTGAATAGCCCCATACGGTGTTGTATTCATCAATATCTTCACCCATGTTGTACAGTTGCTCAAGGTATTTGCCAAGAGGCTTTGATTCAATTATATAGATCATACCATGTTCATTGATTGAAGGACTATGCTTTCTGGCTGTATCGTGTTCGAATTCAAGTATCCTTCTTCCCCTGCGGGTAAGTCCCACAACCCTGAATGACATGCTCTTGCCAATACCCGGCAGGTTTACAATGTTCCTGTCTGTTGCAATGAAAGGGACGTTGTTATCTGCCTGCACCTTCTTTATTTTTTCGATGAGATCTCCTTCACCGTAGAGAAGTTCATCAAGAATTCTGTTTAGCTTGTGTGATGGGATTATGCCGGGGTATTTTTCCTCTGTCATCTCCATTACAGAACGAGCGTTTGTGGCGAAGTTCCTGTAGTTTTCCATATACCCCTTTACAGTGAAGGTGTAGTATGTAAGAACACCAATATCATTGAGTTCTTTTCTGAGTTTTGCGGTATGGCCACGTCTCGATCCTGCAGCGGTAAATACCATCTGATTGGTAACTATCCATCCTGCGTCGAGCAGCATCCTGACAGCTTTGCGCGACTCAGGTGTTATCTCAGCAGGTGAGATGAAGTGAGTCTGGATTATAAACTGTCTGACACCTGCTTCTGTTGCCTTCTCCCTGAACTCCTTCAATATCTCTGTCAGATTTTCAGTAACTCTTTGCGGAAGATATACAGGCAGCCTGGTACCTAGTCTCACTCTCAGCATTTCAGCATACTTTTCACCTTCGCCGCGGTTCTTGTTTGCTTCTTTTTTTCTTACAGCCATTTCATAAACGGCGTCCAGCAATACCTTTAGTGATCCGTCAGAACTCATAAGGGCATCTCCGCCGGTGATAAGAATATCTCTCAATTGGCTGTCATTTTCGAAATACTCCATAAGCATGCCAAGCTTATCCTCCCAACACTCGTCTGGTTTCAGTTTTTCAAGGTTGAAATTGAGGTTCCCGCGCTGGAAGTCATACATTCTCTGGCATGAAACACAAAGGCCTCCGCAGGCTCTGCCCATTGTATCGGGAATAAGGATGGCAACTTCAGGATAACGGCGGTGTATGTTAGTTTCGTTGGGCAACAGCCATCCTGCTGCATTTGGCTTTCCGGGTTCCACTTTATCTTCTTTTTCCCATGCCTCGATACGCCCGTATTCATCAATAAGCTCTTTGCTATAGATAACGTATTCTCTGATGGTCTGATCAGCATACATCACCCCGTCTTCATTTTCGACATTTAACAGAGACAGGTAATAGGGGTTTACAAATAAGGGTATTCCTGTCTTTCTTGCCTGCCTGAGAAGATCAACAGTGTCGGTATCAAGCGAATGCCCCATCATTTCATTCATCAGCTCGGGTGTCCTTACAGCAAAATGAAGATGGAAAAGGTAATCATCCCACCATATGTTGATTTTCTCTTCTTTTTGCTCCCTGGTCATGCCTTCACTGAAGGTATACTCATGAGAACCGGTGGCTCCTGACTCAATAAGTCTTATTAGTACATTAATGATTCTTTTTTTATTTTTCCCTCTGTTATTTACCAAAGCCTCATCAGTTCCGGCAGGAAACCTTTCCATCCACTTGCCTATCTGTTCGATAGAGGGAATCTCTCTTTTTTCTTTTCCTGAAAACTGCCTGAACAAATGAATCATATCCTGGAAGAACTCAGGTCTGCCGCCTCCCTTACGCTTATGGTATGCAAGCCATACTATAACAAACGGATCGTTGACAGAAACTTTAATTCTCTTGTTAAGATTCTCATACTCCTTACCGGCGTTGGAAAGATAGTCGTATATTCTGATGGCTGCCATCTCCTGCCAGCTTATCTTCTCAGGCCTGACCCTTTCCTTAAGGGTTCTTTTGGCTACGGCCGCAGCATAATCATGACCATCAGCAAACCATTCCAGCATAATCTTTTTCAGTCTCTGGTTTGCCTCCTCGGGTGTGGAACTGCTTTTAATTATTGTCGCAAGGTCAGGATTCTCTCCCATAAGCTGCATACACAGCTTATACGATACTGGCGGAATGGTGATCTTACTTATCTTGTCTCTGATATCCATATCAATATTTGATTTTGCTGATTCATCCAGCAATATTTAAAAAAAGTCTTTGTGAGGGTAAAATCCCCTGATCTGTAAGGCAAAGGTAGTGTTTTCAGGCCTGACGGCCAAAAAACAGAAGAGTAGTCAAACCTGTTAAGGATGGTAGTAATGTGTATGTCAGATTGTTGAGGCGAGCTGTTTACTGCTGGTTTACTTCAGTGCCTTTTAGTTTATAGTATACTCCCTTGTCGGTAATTATCATCTCAATGATACCAAAGAGTATAAGATTAACCAGTATTTCTTTTGCCTTGTTGCTGGATATACCGGTCAGCTTTCTGAATGCTGACAGTGTTATCTTTTCATTAACTCTCAGGTAATCCATCAATCTGTTTTCAGTGTCTGTAAAGGTTACCATCACTCCACGGTTGGTTTTTTCTTTCCTCCACAATTCAAGCAGCACACTGTTTGCAACTATGTTCTGGTCATTCTGCCTTGTGTATGATATCCATCTGCCATCATCGTTCTTTGCCTTGTAGGGTCTTCGGTTACCCTTTTCAACCTTAACCTCCAGAATCGCTTTACCATCTATATTGTGATGCCTGACTATTACAGGTATTTCCGGCTTACAGAATAGTCTTGAAGCAGTTTCTATCATATATACCTCTTCATCCGACCTTACTCCGGCGATAGAACCGTTATCTCTCACACCTATCAGCAGTGTACCGCCCTCGGTATTTGCAAAGGCTGACAGGGTGCGGGCTATCTTACGGCTGTCGGAAATACAGAATTTAAAATCGAGTTTCAGACCTTCCCCTCCTGTAATGAGATCTTTGATATATCTGCCCACCTCAATTCAGCGTTAGTCGTTAGTAATGTATTTACTGTTTTCAGCTTTCAGAATTCAATCTCTGAAAACCAGTCATATATTCCCGATGCATCCTCTTTATTGCTGATTCCTTTAATCAGTATTATAGTGAGACCGTCGGAGAGAACTGATACCAATCTGTCAGTATTATCAAGAGCCTTTTGCATTTCAGCGAATCTGCTGCAATCATTTGTTTCTGCAAATGACAAGAGAGTGACGGTGACATTATCATAACCTTCTATGTCTGTTATCTGCCATAGCTCACTGAATCCCACTCCTTCCGTCATGGCGATGTCTAACGATATTCCGTTGTCAATACCCAGACGGCCCCGGGCATATTTAATATCAGCTTTGATGTCAGAAAACCTGCCTTCCGCAAAGGGATACCCCGGTTCAAAACCTGTTTCATCGACTGAGGCCAGCAATTCCTCTGCTATCTCTTTGGCATACATCTGTTCATCACTGCTGCCGGTTGGGAGGATAACAGACAGGTAATAATCGTTTTTTACAACCTGTATCTGCCATTTCGTAAGGCAGTTAAAAGTGCCCGGACCAATTACGTCATCGCAGGTGTAGCTGTAGACAGAGAATATTCCGAAGGCAGCCCTGGGATCACTCATCTGGTAGAGGTCGAATCTTATTACATTACCCTTGTATTCTATCTCATGCAGAAGAAGGTTCTTGAAACCGTATTCAAGATATATGTCTGCGCCACCGTTGATATAACCCCATAGTGAGTTTCCATCAAAAACCGTCTTTCTGATAATTTTACCATCTCCCAGAACCTTGCTGTCCGGATTCAGTCCGGTTTTCTGTGACAGACAGACATGTAAAGGTGTAAGCAGTATTAATATCCATAAAGCTCTTTTCATCAGCTCAGCTCCTTCTTTATAACTTCGAGTCTGTCATCTTCATATTCTCCGAGACCCATATCTTTGGCCATTCTGAGGGTTACAAGACCAGACCCGGTATCCTCTTTTTGTATCCCTTTCTCAATTCTCTTTTTTATCACTATATCGTAACCTACCCTGTCTACTGCTACAGGATCGGTGCCAATGAGTATATCCTTATAGTATGTGAAGAACTGAGGATTTGCACCCGGTCCGCCATTATAGCATCCTTTTATTCCGTCTACAATGTTAAGGACAACCTTGTCGCGTACCGGAGGAAAGGCAGGTACTTCGGCAACGGTGTTATTCCATAAACGGGCGTGAAGCCTTGATGTGTTTGATATACAGCCGAAAGCAAGATTTTTAAGACATAGGGTAACATTGGCACCGGCATTCTTAAGTATCGGGATGTTGATTATCTTCTGCAGGTCTTTGGTTACAATTTTTGAGAAGTATGAGTACTCGCCCTCGTTTATCATAAATGGAAGAGTGTACTCGTCATATTTCATCTCGGTGTTGGCGTGGTAGTACCAGTCAGTGTCTATCATCTTTTCGCCGTAGAGTTTGCCGTCAGCATCATAGTATGATCCATCCTTGTCCTTTTGTTCTGTTCCTGTAATTTTTATTCCGGGATATGCTTCAGGTGTAAATCCGGTTTCATGCAGCTGAAACTCACGCCTGTCCCACAGAACAATATGTCTTTCTCTTATACCTGCATCAGTAAGCTGTCCGATAACCGACCTTACCACTTCATGACTGGTGCTCAGTGGTTTTCCGGCAACAGGATTTAGTTTAAGTCCTATCATTTCACCTGGTTTCACAAACTGTCGCCACGCTCTTCTCAGGCTCTTTTCACCTGTCAGTGCCAGCATTCCTTCTGCTATCATTTTATTTATTACTTCGGCATTGAAAATGTCGTTATTCACCGATGCTTCATCGTGGATATGAACCACCTTGCCGGGGTACTTACCCGGAAGGGAGGAGTCGTTTCTGGGATACTTCAATGCATCCTTGCCGTTTGTTACTATCTGCGGCTGCTGTTCAGGATGCTGGCCGCCTGTGAGTGCCGCTCCTGCAATGGGAGTTACTGATGCTGCCAGCCCTGTCGCTGCCATCGTCTTCAGAAAACTTCTTCTTTTTAGTTCGCCTGGTTTTTCCTGCTTTTTCATGATAGGGTAGGTGTATTATGTTATTAACGGTAATCAAAAACAGTAAATTGCAGCTAATTTAACAGTTCCGCGGGATAGTGAAGCAGTTTTCTTCCTGTTTTTTACCACTAATTTTTAAGGCCGGCATTCAGAGCTGTTATCAGTTTTTTCTGACAGGTTGAGCTAACAGACTAATTATGATTCAGGAAATATCTATGTTTAAGAATATGCCGGCAATTAGGTTTTTCACAGAAAACTTGAGTACTTTCATGGTCCGTTAACCTGAAGAAATTTTCAGATTATGTCAAAACACATGGATAAATCAACCGGTTATCGTTTTACGACGAGATTTGGACTGATACTTAGTGCTATTGGTGTTGCTGTTGGCACAGGTAATATATGGAGGTTTCCCCGCATTGCTGCACAGAATGCCGGTGAAGGCGATTCAGGAGCCGGGGCTTTTCTGATAGCCTGGCTTATTTTCCTGTTCATGTGGAGCATCCCGCTGATAATTGCTGAATATGCAATAGGAAAGAAATACCGTGCCGGTGTTGTTCGGTCATTCATAGGTGGCCTCGGTAAGCGTTTTACCTGGGTTGGGTCATTCGTGGCATTCGTTCCCTGCGCTATCACTTTCTTCTATACTGTGGTAGTTGGCTGGTGTATTTACTATTTCTTCTATGTGCTTATTAATCCTCTGCCCGTAAGCTATGAATCGTCGCTGGCAATATGGGAATCATACCAGAACAGCTATATGCCGATAGTAACTTTTATTGCCGCAATAGCTCTCGGGGCACTGGCAATATGGAAAGGTATAGGATCAATAGAAAAGGTCAACAAAATTCTTATCCCTTCCCTTCTGGTTATTGTAGTGATAAGTGTAATAAGGGCTGTAACTCTTCCAGGTTCTGAGGTAGGCCTGGGCTATTTGTTCAGGGCTGACTTCTCTCAGCTTGGCAATCCTAAAGTCTGGCTCGATGCTCTGACACAAAATGCATGGGACACTGGGGCCGGATGGGGTTTGTTTCTTACCTACGCCGCTTATATGAAGATGGAGCACGGAACGGTGAAGAATGCTTTCATTACAGGGATAGGTAACAACACTGTTTCAATATTGTCGGGTATTATGATTTTCGGGACAGTCTTTGCCATTCTGAGGACCGAGATGGGCATGAGTGATCCTGAGATACTCGAAATAATGAAGACAAGCGGACCGGCATCAACCGGACTGACATTTATCTGGATGCCTCAGCTTTTTCAGCGTATGTTCGGGGGTAACATATTGTCCGTACTCTTTTTTCTGGGATTGACATTTGCGGGTTTTACATCGCTGATAGCGCAGCTGGAGTTGCCAACCAGGGTTTTCGTCGATACCGGACTGAAACGCAAGACGGCAATAGGAATGGTCTGTCTTATGACATTTATCTTCGGGCTGCCATCGGCCAGAAACCTTAATTTTCTTAGTAATCAGGATTTTGTCTGGGGCGTGGCACTTATGATATCCGGGGCTCTTATTGCCGCGCTTATTATCAGGCAGGGTGCTGACAATATCAGGAGCGAGATTAACTCTGTTGCTACTGACAGGAATGTAGGACGTTTGTGGGGTTACGTTATGAAGTTCTTTGTTCCTGTTGCTGCCTTAACGCTGCTGATATGGTGGCTGGCACAGTCATTCGTGCCCGGAGAATGGTACAATCCATTCACCCAGTACTCGTTTATGTCGTGCATATTCCAGTGGGTAATTGTAGCCAGCCTGCTATTCCTCTTCAACAAGAAGATAGCATCATATTTTGTATAACGGTAAACGGTATCGGGTATTCGGTATTCGGTAATCGGTATGCGAACAACCTATACCGGCGATAGCCGGCCGAGCTCGCGACCGTATGGGAGCATCCCCGGCACCTGATACCTGATACCTGATACCTGATACCTGATACCTGATACCTGAT
>CAZMSH010000038.1:0-16994 GCA_964568875.1 uncultured Rikenellaceae bacterium
GAGTTCGTAAAACCGATTGAACAAGGTCGGCTTTTAATAATTACTCCATTTGATAAAACCATCAAAAGGGTAACGGAACATTCGGCACAAATAAGAAACAAATTAATGGTAGACATTGCCGACCAAATCACTGTTGGTTATGCCAGTAAGGGGGGAAATATTGAAGCACTGTTAATAGGAGTTAAGAAGCCAGTGGAGTATATAGTATCATCTGGTAAGCATTGAGAATTAAGCAGTCAAAACAGGTCAAGTGTAAAACAGTAAAATAAAAATATGATACCAGATTATCAAACTCTTATGCTTCCTCTATTAAAACTTGTTTCTGACAAACAGGAATATAAATATCGTGACCTAATAGAGAAGTTGGCAGCAGAATTTAATTTAACAGATGAAGAAAGGAAAGAATTGCTGGCAAGTGGAAACCAGCCTGTTTTTGATAACAGAGTAGGCTGGGCAAAAACATACTTAAAGAAAGCAGGTCTTATTGATTCTCCGAAGAGAGCAACGTTTGTTATTACCGAACTGGGACTTCAAACATTGAAGAAGAATCCAGACAAAATTGATGCAAAATATTTGCGACAGTTTCCTGCTTTTCTCGAATTTGTGCATGCAGGTAAGAATGATACTGAAAGCGAGGAAGAACATATTTCACAAGAAGTAAGTGAACAGACCCCAGAAGAAAATCTTGATAAAGCATATCAAAGAATAAGAAAGTCGTTGGCTTCAGAATTACTCACGAAGGTAATTGAACTTTCACCTGCCTTCTTTGAGAGACTGGTAATCGATTTATTGGTTAAAATGGGTTACGGTGGTTCAATAAAGGATGCAGGTAAGGCGATTGGCAAAAGCGGTGATGAAGGAATAGACGGGACAATTAAAGAGGACAAGTTAGGTCTTGATATTATTTACGTTCAAGCAAAGCGTTGGAAAACAGGAAATGTGGTCGGAAGACCAGAAATCCAGAAATTTGTTGGTGCATTGGCTGGTCAGGGAGCAAAAAAAGGTATATTCATAACTACCTCAAGTTTTACGAAGGAAGCATTGGAATACACCCCAAAAAATGAAACCAAAATTGTGCTTATTGACGGTGAACGGTTGTCTCAGCACATGATTGATTTTAACATCGGCTGCACCATTCAGCAGACTTATGAACTTAAAAAAATAGACAGTGATTATTTTGATGAAGAATAACACCCATTAGACGATGCGTCAAATTCAACAAATAGGAAGCCAATACTCAAAAGACGACCACATCGACCCTTCAGGTTTTCTTAAAAATGCAAGATTGCACCAATCAAAATTCAGGGCAGAAGTATTAAATCTTCCATGTGACACCTACGGCAACTATTTAACAAAGAAAGACGGTGAATCAGGTTTTAATTTTTATAATGGCTTTGGCATTTTTGAGGCTGTAAAAGTCAGGTATAAAAAATACAATAAACCACTTTATTCAAATATGCTTCGAAGTGAGCATATTCCTTTCAATCTGTTCATTCCATTTAAACATAACTTTGAATATTGCAGGAGCGTCTTCAATGAATTCTTTGCCAATAATATTAAGACCATTGACCATATTGAGATTGAATATGCACCAAAACCAAAGCAAAAATACCTGAATGATTCCACATCATTTGATGCATACATTGAATACACCAGAACTAACAACACCAGAGGTATTATTGGAATTGAAGTTAAATACACTGAGAAAGAATATAGAATTACTGAAGGTTCTACCGAGTGGAAAACAGTAAATGACCCATCATCCAAATATTATACTGTCTCGGAGCAAAGTAAACTCTATAAACCAGATGCATTTAAGCTCTTACCTACGGATGATTTCCGTCAAGTTTGGAGAAATCACATTCTTGGAGAAAGTATTTTGCAAGTGGACGTTGATAAATTCAAATCTTTCACTTCGGTTACATTCTTCCCTAAAGGTAATGCACATTTCAGCAAGATAAGTAGTGAATACATGGACATGCTTGTTGGAAACGAGCTTAAGTTCTTACCAATTACTTACGAGGACTTTTTGAATGCTTGTCAAAGACATTGCCCAGATAGTGATTATTTGGACTGGTTGAATTATCTCAGAATGAGATACATCATAACGGACAAACCACTAATTAACTGAATATAAATAATTAAACATTATTTCCTGATATGTATATTTCCAACATGACCCATTTCCTTGACGAAACAGGGAACATTCCAAAACAAATGCCAAAAGAAGCCAGAGAAATGGCAAGTTTCTTAGCACTGATTGTTGATACCTCAACCAGAATCAATCCAAGTAGATTGACCCCAACAGACATCAGGTGCTTTGAACAAGGATGTCAGGGAACAACACGGGTGGAAATATTACCATCGAAGGAGATTCACTGGATGTGTTCAAGGTGTGAAAATGAGGGAAAGATTAGTCATTGGCAGGGTACGAAATGGGATAATCAGAAATAGGTATTATAATATTTCTCAACCCCAATTAATAATGTTATCAAAGCATTGGAGACTTTTGGAGGTTCATAAAGTATACTGACGGAGTTTTCAGAATATTGAACACTCTTGCTAAAAAATATGTGTCATTCTCATTTGTCTCAAAAACAAAATTCCATTCCCGAGTGCTAATAGGTAAAGCGATTTGGTCTGCATCAGAAATGTCAGTTGTGGTCGTCTTTACTTGGATGTAGATAGTTCTCCCACTGGAATGCTTGACTATAATATCGTATTTTTCAGATTTATCCATAATGTAGTGCTCTTCGCCAGTATAATCAATTATTTTGTTTTCAGTTACAACGCTACTCTTGTTTCTCCAATCGACATTATAACCTTTATTTACTAAAACTTGAAACACATATGCCTCTCCTTTCCAACCATTTATGAAATTGATTCGTATCTGTTCCTCACTTGGAGTATATTTTAATTCGGGATTCCAGCCTTCACTTAGCTTTTCAAGTTCGAGTAATTTTTCGATTCTTTCGAGAGTTAAATCTGGGTACTTTTCAATTACACTTGTCACTTTTTTAATAGCTTCAATAGACGCCCCTGATTTAACAATACCTGCCATTTCTGTAATCAGTCCACTCTTTAAAATCTCATCGAATTGGTTACGTTCATCCAAATCATATGTATTTAACACAATCCCTGAACGTTTTCTATAAAAGGTTTTAAAGAGTTCATCCATTCCAGAAATAGTGCCTTTTTTTCTCGAAATCCATTTATCCAATTCTCTAAGTGGTTGTTTAAAATTTGGATTATCTTGCTCCTTAATAGCTATGTCATCAAGTTGACCGCATATCCATTTCAGGTCTCTTGGTTCGTTCTCAATTATTAGTGAAACACCAGTATGCAATAAGCTACCTCTGCATTCATGCCCAAAATCCTTCATTATTATTTTCAATTCTTTTGGTATTGAGGCATCATTAAATATTTCATGATTGAGCTTGGTTAACTGATTTAATTGATTCGGAATAATATTGTATTTTGACAATAGGCTTTTATCGAAAGCAGCAGCAAATTGAATAATCTCATTTAATGCTGTATCAACTCTAAATATAATGTCTTCTTCATCTTCGGAATAATGGTCTTTGATATCAGGATAGTTCTTCTTAAACCAATGTTGAGCGAGAGCACGTAAATTCGAAAGAGATGAAACCTTGCTTAAAGTTTTATGTAGATACCATCTTTGGATAGAATTCCAATCAAATTCAATGACATTAGTAACTACATCGATTCCATCACTTATTGCATCAGGGTAAAGCCCTTTAAGAAATTTGTGCAATTTTTCAATATGGATTTTGTTAATGTCATCTGTATAGCCTGCCATCAGGAACAGTCCCTTAATAAGTTGCTGAACCTCTATGTCGCTTAATTTTTTTGAATAGTGATTTTCTATCTTTTCATTTAATTTATTAGATACGTCCTTTATCGTTAGCTTAGCTTCTTTTTCGAATCGAATAATCTCATTTCTAACAAGTTTCGAATACCAATCATCCCCAGTTTCTTTTAGAACATCCTTGAGAAACTTTGGAATACCCATATCTCTACTTAACTCTCGCTTGCTTTTAAATGCAGACTGGGAAGTCTGGTCAGGAAAAACCATATATGGATTTTCTTTTCTATTCAGTAAATCAGCATCTTCATCTTCAGTGAATTGTATTATCTGATTAAGAACCCCAAAGGCAATTTCTTCATTATTAAAATATTTGGAATTGAATCCAATAAATGATTCATTACCCTCAATAGTCCCGAGTAATTTTTCAAGCGAAAATTCGAAATCAATATCCAACCAATTATTTGAATTCGCTTCAATAATAGTCTTCCAGACTTCAACATCCTCCTTTCGTGGAATCTTATCACCGACTAAGTGCTTACATAATTCCCAGAAATCTTCCAATCTGGTTTTCTTAAAAACAGGAAACTTTGCATTTGCAGGTTCAATTCTATTTCCATCTTCAGTTACTACTAACTTGGTGGCTAATATTTTCTCACGTATTGGCTTTTGAATCGAATCTCTGTACCAATCACCATCGATGTCTTTTGGTATGTCTGAAATTGCTAAGTAATGAAGGTTTTCCCATTTTTGATTCGAGGATTGAGTGAGAAGCTTTTTATATAACAGAACCGACCTCTCAAAAAGTGCTCTGTTCAACAATACCTTTTTATCAAAGATGGAAGAACTTGAAATCCGCAAAAATACATGGCTACGAGTATCATCCAGATTAAACAGAGGACTATTTATAATAACAGGGAATGAAAAAGATTCAGAACCAATAAGAGGGAATGATATAAATTGTCTTGGAGTTTTTTCGTTTGGTTTAATAATGCCATATCTATTATCATCAACTTTCATTATTTGAACCGCTATTGAAACAGCATTATGCAAATCAGAAAGTCTTGCAATTTCAATTTCACTCCTTAATTCTGGTGAGTTTTTTTCAATTTTAATAATCTCAATATCCTCTATTTTGCTATGAGATACTCTTCGGTAAAGAGTAGTTTGACCATATTCTGTAATCTTAACCGAATCAATTTTATCCACAAATGCAAGGGTGAATGCAATTGTATTGTGTAAATCAGCAATTCCTTGTTCAGCAATTGATTTACCTTCTTCGTCAAACCTATAGATGAATTTTGTATCACAATTATCGCCTACCGAATAGTTGATAATAATTCTATCTGTGCTACTTGATTTTTCAATAATTGCAAAGGAATCAAAAGACTCTTTTACCTTTTCTTTCATCTGGTCTGGCGTCTGAGCGTCCCTATCCAACGGTATCGATAATGCTTTATGATGTCCGTCCTCAGCAAAAACCCCTTCAAGGTAAATTTTTTTACTCAACAGATATGTGGTCATAAACCCTGTACCAAACCTTCCTGTTGTATTTAAGAACTTTCTTGCATCAGCCCCATCAATTTCTTCATTCTGCAATAGTTTGTCAAAAAAGTTCTTTTTCTCATCATCAGTGTAACTTGGAGCTTTTGTTGACCTTTGACTTAGTAATGCTAACAGCTGAGAGTGCTGAAAGGGATTACCGTTGTGTGCAAATACTACGGAATCAGCATCAAGTGTAATCTCAATTCTACCTTTTGAAGAAATAACATCTTTTGCATTCTGAAGCAATTCCCAAATCCATTTTCTTGCTGTTTTAGGATTACCAGACAGTTCTATGTTAATAGCATTATGGAGTTTCTGACTTATATTTTCAAGACCCTCTTGTGCTAATAATTCTTGTGTTCGAGTTGTATTATCAGGCATTGCATAATTTTCCATTTGTAATTTGATTTACTGTCCATTTTCTTCATAATCATCAGGAAGTACCGTCTCAAGGTCTTTATCTACCTCTTGTTCAATGATTCGCTTTTTCAATTCCTTGGAAATCTCCTTTAATCTTGAATTATAAAATCTGTCATAATCATCATCCCAAATACCAAATTTTTCAATATCTTTTATTAGGTGAGTCTTCATGGTTTCCTCTAAAACTTCATTAGTCTTGCGGAATTTTGACATGTATTTTGAGGGAGCATTCGCTTTAATTTCTCTCTTATTTAAGAAGTCATCGACTATTGTAATATTTACAATATGATTTATATAGAAGTTCTGTGTATCGGTTTTGGCAAGATATGCTCTTGGGAAGAAATGATGATAGTTTTTACTATTAGCTTGTTTCAGCCAGTAATTGCTAATATTTACAATTGAATTGTCATTGAAAGATTTGGGTTGGTGATAGGCATAAATGCACAGTATGGCTTTAATAAAACTACGACCAGCACTGAACCAGCCATTATCAGATATAAATTCGGAAGATACATTAACTGACCATTCATATTTGGGCAATTTATTCTCAAGTATTAAATCAATCCGTTTAATATCCTGAAATAACTTGCCATCAACACCTGATGAATATCGCCCAGTCAAACTTACCCTCCAAAAGAAGTCTTGAAGATATTTTTGCTTATCACCTGTGGGTTTGTCTTTATGATGATAGAAAAAGTATGCGAACGGGACTACCAGTGCATTATATGGCAGTAATTGAGAAACAGGGATGCGATAATATCCTTTAAAATATTCAATCGCCCTCTCAATGGAATCAGATGCCGTCTCCCATATATCAATGAATCCTTTCTTTTCAAGCCTTAAAATCTGCTTTCGTGTGCATTCATTTGTAAGTATCATTGAAACAGTCTGTAGAACCGTTGCATCAGATAGGGTTTCGTAATTTAGAGGTCTTAGATTGTCTATTAATTGATTAAACTTTTCTGCTAAATCAAAGTTTCTCTCAGCATCATAGGTCTTAGCTACCATTATTTCGAATAATGATAAAGGTTTTCCACCCACATTTATCCTTGTAAAAATCTCAGTAGCAGTATCTATAGGAGCTTCTTTTATCTGAATTATGGAATAATTATAGGATTCTATACGCTGTTTGTATATCTCGATTAACTTATGATATTGGTTTTCAAAACTTGCCAAAAGAGTTAACCCACCATAGAGCAAATCCATTAATTTAATATAGGTTCCCTCTTCCAATCCATCAATATCAATGGTTACAATCTCTTCATCCTCATTACCATTCAAATTGATGTAGATTCCAGAGTAATCATCGATTTTATTTTCCCTCGTAATGGATAATCCCTTTAGACTTGCAAATAAGGTAGTCAATCGTTGTTGCCCATCAAGAACAAAATCGATAAACTCACCATCTTGAGGTTCTGGTAATTTAAAATCTCCAATATCCCGAATAGTCCTTAACCGTTCTTTCGTTCTCCAAAAAATGAAAGTTCCGATTGGATAACCTTTAACGATACTGTCCATGAGTTTTGCAGACTTTTTTATGTCCCAGACAAAATCTCTTTGAAATTGAGGTATTTTAATTTGTCCTTGTTCTATATCTGCAATTAGTCCACTAAACGTTCTTGATATGGGTTCGGGTAATTTCATGTTTAAATTTTTGAAAGGAATAAAATTAAATAAAAAACATGAGTGAACCGATATAATCCTCTCTCAAATCAATTGATAATGAGAATTAAATTGACTCTGTTCAGAAAGCATATTTATTCAACTGATAAAGCTGATTTCAGATGATTTGAAGTAGAATCTCATGGAACATTTTGCTTCCAAGCAAGGTTCTTTTAATGTGTTCCCAATGTGATAATGCAGGAAGAATTAGTCATTGGCAGGGCACGAAATGGAACAATTTGAAAGACACACACAAATAATTTTCTACCACTTTTTCTACTACAATGAAAAAGACCGTTGTAATTGCTTGATTTACAACGGTCTTTTAATTCAATCAGTCGGGGTGAGAAGACTCGAACTTCCGACCTCTACGTCCCGAACGTAGCGCGCTAGCCAACTGTGCTACACCCCGCCTTATTTCTTTCTGCATCGCAAAAAGTGCACAAAAATAATCATTATCTCTCAAATAGAAAACTTTTAACGCTTTTCCTCACGACTCATCGAATATGGGACATCTGCCTCAGATACACCTCTCTCCCTGGCCGGAGTGTCGCTCATTACAAAGCGAAGCCTCCCTCCTGCCTTAAGCTCGTCGTGAGTCATAAAGTTCCTGGTAATCACCTTCCCGTTAAGAGTCGCCCCTATGATATAAGGCTTGTCCGATCCGTTGCCCGACGCCTCTATAACAAACTCCTTCCCTCCCTGTGGTGTAAAGGTAATCCTGTCGAAAAGAGGCGACCCGATGACATACTCGCCGGTGCCCGGGGCAACAGGATAAAAACCCATGGCACTGAAGACATACCATGCCGATGTCTGCCCGTTGTCCTCATCACCACAATAGCCATCAGGAGTGTAGTTGTAAAGCTTATCGAGCACCTCCCTTACCCTCTTCTGTGTCTTCCACGGCTGGCCGGCATAGTTGTAGAGATAAATCATGTGCTGTATAGGCTGGTTGCCATGGGCATAGTTACCCATATTCATCACCTGCATCTCCCTGATCTCATGAATTATATAACCATAGTATGAGTAGTCAAATATTGGCGGAACCACGAATACCGAATCAAGCATCTGCGCAAACTGCTCCCTGCCCCCCATAAGGTCGATCAGTCCCTCAATGTCATGGAAAACACTCCATGTGTAATGCCAGCTGTTACCCTCGGTGAAGGCATCTCCCCACTTATAAGGACTGAAGGGTGCCTGGAACGACCCGTCAATGTTCCTGCCTCGCATCAGCTTTGTCTCCGCATCAAACAGGTTCCTGTAATTATCTGCCCGCCTTCTGTAGAGCGCCTGGTCCTGTTCCGGCAATCCCAGCGACTGTGAAAGCTTCCAGAGACAGAAATCGGCATAGGCATACTCAAGGGTTCTGGCAGCATTCTCAGCTATACTGACATCATACGGCACATAACCCAGCTCATTATAGTAAGGCGCACCAAGCCTTCCCACCGAGTGAACCGGACCGTGGCCATGTGTGTTTTTCTCAAGAGCCTCGAAAAGAGTCTCAATGTCATAGCCCCCGATGCCCTTAAGCCATGAGTCGGCAATAATAGAGGCGGAATTAGAACCGATCATGCAGTTACGGTGACCCGGACTGGCCCACTCGGGCAGCCAGCCGCTCTCGAGATATGTGTTTACAAGACCCTGCATAATACGGCTGTTAACTTCAGGATACATAAGTGTAAAAAACGGGAACACAGCCCTGAAGGTATCCCAGAAGCCGTTGTCGGTATACATATAACCATCGCAGATCTCTCCGTTATATGGACTGTAATGCACAAGCCTTCCATCAGCAGTGGTTTCATGAAACTGCCTCGGAAACAGCAGGGTGCGATACAGACATGAATAGAAAGTACGCTGCTGATCAGCTGTGCCACCTTCTACTCTTATCCTTCCCAGTTCGTTGTTCCAGACTGCCCTCGCTTCTGCCTTCACTTCCTCAAAGCTTTTCGTTCCTATTTCACGGCTGAGGTTAACCATAGCCTGATCGTGGCTGATAAATGAAGAGGCAACTTTTACCCCCACCTGATCACCCCTGGAGGTAGCAAATCCTATTATCGCCCCGGCATGCCCGGCTTCGGCTTCTGTACCACCCCGCACAAGCACCCCGTCGCTGAATGTCGCAGTAACCTCAAAGTCCCTGTCAAACTCAACTACAAAATAGTTATGGAAGTTGTCAGGAACCCCGCCGTGATTATTTCGGCAATAGCCGATTATTTTCCGCTCTTCCGGCAGGATTTTCACCATCGATCCGCCGTTGAAACCATCAACGATAATGAAAGAGGAGTCACTCTCAGGAAAAGTAAACCTGAATACCGCCGCCCTTTCAGTGGGCGTTACCTCGGCAACGACATCATGATCGGCAAGGTAAACACTATAATAATAAGGCTTTGAGACTTCAGCCTTATGTGAGAACCACGATGCCCTGTCATCTTCACTGAATACCATCTTGCCCGTTACGGCCATCAGTGAGAACGCGGCATAATCGTTTATCCACGGACTGGGCTGATGGGTTTGCTTTATATCCCTGATTCTGTAGCTGTCATAGTTATATGTCCACCCGTCTCCAAGCTTTCCTGTCCGGGGAGTCCAGAAGTTCATACCCCATGGCAGGGCAACAGCGGGATAAGTGTTGCCATTTGAGAACCTGAACTCTGAGTCTGTTCCCATAAGAGGATTTACCAGGTCAACCGGGTCGTATGCCGTTGTGGAAGAGGTACTTTCAGTGCATGATGTCGCAAAAAGAAGGACAAATGCAATGTTTACAATATTTACCAGGCTTGCCATTACAGGCAGCCTGTTGACTATTCCTGACCAAATATTCATAACTGTCATCTTATATTCAAAGCATTAATTATTAAAGGTTATTTTACCCCCATGCTCTACATGCAAATATACCAATCACATGGGATCAACATCAATGTTCACCCTTAATGTTCCGGCACCTTTATTAGTGAGCAATCTTGCCGTTGCCTCTGAAATGAACCTTTTCGCCTTAGCCAGTGATCTCTTCTTTTCAATTTTTATTAGCAGCGATCTTATATGTAGAGATTGCATCCTGGCCACGGGAGGGGGTTCCGGCCCCATTACCCTTTTACCGAAGAAAACCCTCAGGTCAACTGCAAAAGTAGCTGCCAGCATGTTAAGAAGGTCCTCGTCATGATGCTTCAGGAAGATTCGTATCAGTCTTGTAAAAGGAGGGTATCCGAACATTTCTCGTTCAGCCAGCTGATCCTCATACATAGCTTTGTAATCGTGACGCAGCACCATCTCAATAACCGGATGTTTAGGGTCAGCAGTCTGAATTATCACTTTACCCTTCTTCTTTCTCCGGCCCGAGCGACCGCTCACCTGTTCCATCAGCTGGAAACTTCTTTCATACGATCTGAAATCAGGAAAGTTTAGAAGGCTATCGGCATGAAGCACACCTACTACGGTAAGGTTTTCGATGTCGAGTCCCTTCGATATCATCTGTGTTCCAACCAGAATGTCGGTCTTCTCCTTACCAAAATCGTCAAGTATTTTATTATGGCTGTTTCTACCCTTCGTAGTATCCTGATCAAATCGCTGTATGGTTGCCCCGGGAAAGATCAGCTTCAGCTCCTCCTCGATCTTTTCTGTACCGTAGCCTACCGTTTTTAACTCCCCGGAAGCACACTCTCCGCACTGCGAAGGCAAGGCGACAGAATATCCGCAATAGTGGCACCTGAGCCTTGAGACTCCCCTGTGGTATGTCAGGCTCACCGAACAGCTTTTGCATTGAGGAATCCAGCCGCATTCATTGCATCTCAGAAATGGAGCGAAACCTCTGCGGTTTCGGAACAGGATAACCTGTTCTCCGGCCTTGAGCGCTTCATCAATGGCACTTACCAGTTCAGGCGTGAAATGTGACACCATCTCCTTTCGTTTGTAAGCCCGTCGAGTATCAGCCAGAATTATCGCAGGCATGACCGCCCCGCCGTGTCTCTCAAGCAGCTCTGCCAGTCCGTATTTGCCTGTGCGTGCGTTATAGTACGACTCAATTGAAGGTGTGGCGGAACCAAGAACAACCTTAGCCATGTGCATTCCTGCAAGCATAACCGCGGCATCGCGTGCGTTATATCTGGGTGCAGGATCTTGCTGCTTAAATGAGGTGTCGTGCTCCTCATCCACAATCACCAGGCCCAGGTCTGTGAATGGCAGGAAGAGCGACGACCGCGCTCCCAGTACCAGGGAGGGCCCGGTTCCATCATTACCCCTGACTGCCTCCCAGACAGCAGCTCGCTGTTTATCAGTAAGTTTGGAATGATACACCAGGGCTCTGTTGCCAAAATGTCGGGTGATGCGCCCTATGAGCTGAGCTGTGAGAGCAATCTCGGGAACCAGATAAAGCACCTGGCGCCCCTGGCTTAGCTGTTCACTGATCAGGTGGAAGTAGATCTCGGTTTTACCACTTGAAGTGACTCCATATAACAGGGCTGTATTTTGAATTTCAAAACTTTGCTTCAGATGAGTGAAAGCCTTGTGCTGTGATGGTGTCAGTTCACTCAAGGCGATTGCGGCAGACTCTGTTTTCAGATTGTCAGCATCTTCTGTCTTACTCCTCTTTTTCCGCTTCGGTTGTTCTGAGGCTCCTCCTTCCCTCGGCAGCTGCAGCATCTGAGAGGGAACAGCGGCTTTCAAAACCTCTCCGACCGAACACATATAATATCCGGCTATCCAGTTCCAAAAATCAAATACCTCTTTGGGAATAAAAGGTCTGAGCTCTCCACTGACAACCTCTTTGATTCCATCGAAGTCAGGCTTCTTACTATGAACTGATTTAACTATTCCCGTGTATATCTTATTCTTACCCAAAGGAACCATAACCCTGCACCCCTGGCTAATCTCTGCCAGTCCGTCAGGCAGCTCATAAGTCAGCTCATCCCTTATCGCAAGGGGCAGGATGACATCAGCATATAATTTCTTGCTTTCGTTTGGCATTATCGAGGTCACGAAATAAAGATACTGAATTATCGGCAGAGAGAAACGCGGAAAACCGATCAGATGAACCCGGCAAGAACAGACAACAGCTGATCCTTCCTTATTGGTTTAACCAGACAGGCATCACATCCGGCCTGAAGAATAATATCCTTATCATCTTCAAAGATAAACGCCGTCTGAGCTATAATTGGCAGTTGGGGTTTTATTATCTTCAACTCCCTGGTGACCTCAATGCCGTTCATCTCAGGCATCTGCATATCAAGAATCACCACATCAAAAGAGTTGTCATTTCGGGCAAGATCAATGGCTTCGGGGCCAGACCGTGCAGTAACGATATCAATACCGGTATCAAGAAGTATTCTTTTCAGGTAAGTAAGAACATCCTTGTTGTCATCCACAAGCAGGCATTTCTTCTTCCTCCAGTCATTCATCCTGATCGTATCAGTATCTGTCCTTAGTTTTGTCCTGAGAGTACCAGCCGGCCGGTAGGGCAGCAGCACCCTGAATTCAGAGCCCATGCCCTTTTCTGAGTTGACGCTGACACTACCCCCCATTCTTTCAACAACTTCTCTGACCAGGGTAAGTCCCACACCCAGTCCTTCGAAAGGTCTGTGATGACCATCTATCTCTTGTCTGAATTCTTCAAAGATTGTATCGAGATTCTCCTGTTTGATACCTATTCCTGTATCTTTTATGGTGAAGAATATCATTGATCCTTCAAGTCCGTAAGAGAGGTCAACTGAACCCTCGAGAGTAAACTTAACTGCGTTGTCGCACAGATGGTTTAATACCCGCTTAAGCCAGATCCGGTCTGAGAAAATTATGTCACTCACCTCTTCAAAGTGGTTTCTGACATTAAGCAATATGGGCTTTTCCTGACGTCTTATGGTCTTCCTTGCCTCCTCTTCCACCTCTTTGATAATATCGGAAAGTGATGTCTCCTCATATGATATCTCCATCTGTGAGCTTTCAAGCCTTGAAAGGTCTATAATATCTCCGATTATCTGAAGCAGCTTCTCGCTGTTGTAGTTAATGTGGTCAATATAATCCGCCTTTGAATCGGAGTCAAGATCCTCTGTCATCAACAGGTTGGCAAAACCTACCACGCTGTTGAGAGGTGTCCTGATTTCATGCGATATATTGGCCATAAAACTGGTTTTCAGTCTATTGCTTGCCTCGGCCTCATCTCTTGCCCTTATCAGTTCTTCATTTATCTGTTTCAGGGTGGTAATATCTCTTGACACTGTAACAGAACCGATTACTGTTCCCTCTTCATTACTGATCTGAACGGTACGGGTACCCATTGTTATGTAATGGCCATTGCGGTGACGCAATCGCAACTCTGAGTGAAACACACCTCTCTCTTCGAGGGCTTTTTTTCTTCTGGCCGGGAAGTCGGTATCATCAGGGTGGATAAGACTGTCAGCTGTCCTGGAATCATAGTCATCCCTGCTCAACCCTATAACCGAATAGAAGGCTGAATTGGCAAATATCAGGTTCCATTCTTCATCGTAAAAAGAGATGCCGTCATCAGCAGATTCTATTAAAATGCCGTGAAGCTTGTCTGCATCAGCCAGTTCCCTTGCTACCTTCTCACGCTGCGAGTGAATCTGCTGACTTGCATGTTCAAGCTGTTGCCTGGTTTTGTCTAATTCTGATTCAATTACTGTTGCCTGCAGAGAGACCTGCCTTAACCTGTAAAGGATAAAGGCGATAATGAGACACAACAAAACTATCAGGCTGACAAGCAACACCGTTACTTCCGAACGGTCTGCTATCAGCCAGTGAATGTATCCCAAAACATCCATGTCACTCTTTTTCTCTCTGTTTTGCCTGTTCTCAGGAAATAAGCGTTTTTATCACACTGAAAGTGGCTTCGGACAAAAGTACGCAATCCACTATTTTTATTTCAACCTAATTTGTTAATATTTGTTATATAATTATCAACAGTAAAATGTGGGGATTTGATTATCAGTATGGAAAAAGAAAACGAATATACAAGCAGGAACGAGCGGGCCTACAAAAATGATGAGATAACGGTTTACTGGAAGCCTTCGGCGTGTATACATGCCTCATCTTGTTACAGGGAGCTCATCGAAGTATTTGATCCGGGAAGCAGGCCATGGGTAAATATGAAAGGTGCGTCTGTTGAAAGGATTATTGAGACCGTCAATTTGTGTCCCACCGAGGCCCTTACCTGGAAATGGAACGATGAATCGAAAAACAAACAAGTAGGTGCCGGCCACACGAATCACATAAAGTATAAACGGCCCGAGCTGTACAATGTTAAACCGGCAACATCGTCAGATACACCGTTAACCATTAAGATTATGCCTGACGGTCCGGCAATTGTTGAAGGCAGTTATATTCTGAAAAACAGTGAAGGTGAAAGTAAAATAGTAAACTCTATAAGTTCATTCTGCAGATGTGGAAAGAGTTCAACATCACCATTCTGTGACGGCGATCACCGCACAAACGGATTTTCCGGCTAACCAATCATTATACAATAGGCAGGCATGAAGAACGAAACTCACAAACAAAACATCATCGAAGTAATCGAAGGTGGTCCTCTTAAGATATCCGGATCGGTAAATCTTCAGGATCAGAAGAGAGGCATCAATTCAAACGTCAATGAGGTCTACCTGTGCAGATGCGGAAGATCTGCAAATAAACCTTACTGTGACGGATCTCACAAAGAATCTGACAAATAACAAGATACTGTTTAAATACTTATTCTGTTTGAGCGAGGGCTTCCTTTACTCTCATCGCAGCTTCAGCAAAAGAGATTGCCGACATCACTTTAAGGCCTGAGTTATCAATAATATCCTTCGCCTCTTCGGCATTGGTTCCCTGAAGGCGGACTATTACAGGGACATTTATTTCTCCAATAGACTTATAGGCTTCGACCACACCGTTAGCTACCCTGTCGCATCGAACGATACCTCCAAATATATTTATCAGAATAGCTTTTACCGCCTTATCCTGGAGTATTATTCTGAAACCTGCCTCAACGGTTTTTGCGCTTGCGCCTCCACCAACATCGAGAAAGTTGGCAGGGTCACCACCAGATAGTTTAATGATATCCATGGTAGCCATTGCCAGTCCGGCACCATTTACCATACATCCTACATTACCATCAAGTTTGACAAAGTTGAGATTGTATTCGCCGGCTTCAATTTCTGTTGGATCCTCCTCATTGAGGTCTCTCATAGCAGCAAGATCGGGATGCCGGAAAAGCGCTGAATCGTCGAGAGCAACTTTACAGTCGAGGGCGAGAATTCTGTCATCACTTGTCTTAAGCACGGGGTTTATCTCAAAGAGCTGGGCGTCAGAACCGGCGAATGCCTCATAAAGGCCCTTTGCAAACCTCTGCATCTCCTTAAAAGCCTTACCACTGAGACCAAGGTTAAAAACAATCCTTCGGGTCTGGAAATCCTGCAGTCCCGTCACCGGATTAATCTCTTCCCTGAAAATCAGATGAGGTGTTTTCTCGGCTACCTCTTCAATATCCATACCTCCTTCGGGACTGTATACCATCATGAAACGGCCACTGGCCCTGTTAAGCAGAATACTCATATAGAGCTCTTTGGGAGTGGATTCACCTTCATAAAAGACGTTTCTGGCTACCAATACCTTATTTACCTTCTTACCCTGCGGACCTGTCTGAGGGGTAACGAGAGTCATGCCCAGTATCTTTCCGGCCACTTCTCTTACCTCTTCTATTGACCGGGCTATTTTAACTCCACCTCCTTTCCCTCTTCCACCTGCATGTATCTGAGCTTTAACAACGAAAATGTCAGAGTTGTATTTCTTTTGCAGTTCTTCTGCTACCATAACGGCCTGGTCAGGCGTCTCGGCGACAAACCCTTCGGCAATATCGACACCGTATGCTGAAAGAATTGCCTGGCCCTGGTACTCATGAATATTCATATCGGGAGGTATAAGGTTAACAAGATTAATAATGTTTTGCTACTGTTACAAAATAAATGATTAAGTTGATTTTTACCTAATTTCGCAGAAAAATAGCTATGAGGAAGCTCCAGAACAACGAACTTGACCGTCTTACACCTGAAGAGTATCAAAAAACAGATAAAAACCCGATAGTAATTGTTCTCGATAATGTAAGGAGTCTCCTTAATATCGGATCGATATTCAGGACGGCAGATGCATTTAAAGTAAGTGCTGTTTTTCTATGCGGCATCACAGGCACTCCGCCTCACAGGGAGATAAACAAAACTGCACTTGGGGCCGCGGAAGTTGTACCCTGGGAGTACTTCAGCGAGACTACTAATGCAATTGCCGGACTAAGAAAGAAAGGATTTAAGATACTATCAATAGAACAGGCAGAAGGATCGACTGATCTGGCAGCATATGAGTTTGAACCAGGCATGAAATATGCGATAGTATTTGGCCATGAGATTAACGGTGTAAGCCAGGAGGTACTCGACATGTCAGATGTCTGCATTGAGATACCACAGTTCGGGACAAAACACTCATTTAATATATCTGTTGCAGCCGGAATAGTGTTATGGGAGGTGAATAATGGCGTAAAAGGCGTAAAGGCGTAAAAGGGCGTAGAGGC
>CAZMSH010000039.1:0-16964 GCA_964568875.1 uncultured Rikenellaceae bacterium
GACCCCACGATAGTGAAGTTTGGTGATATATACTACATATACGCCACCACCGACAATGAGATGCTGGCATCCGGGGCTCCCACCCTATGGTACAGCAATGACTTCAGGAACTGGTACAACTACACCATGGAGATCCCCTCGTTGTCGTCGGTTAACCTGCGTAACTACTGGGCGCCCGATATTCAGGTCGGCAATGACGGCAGGTATTACCTCTATTTCGGCAACTGCCAGGCGGGGTGCAAGATATACGGTTACGTGTCGGACAAGCCCTACGGACCCTGGGTAAAACTCCACGAAGATGATACCCCGGTCATTCCTACCAGTTTTCCCCGCAGAGGATTTCCTTCGCTTGACGCACAATTCTTCAGGGATGATGACGGACGTATTTACGGTTACTGGGGAACCTGGGTCCATTACAACGGAGGTTACGCCGCCGGCGAACTCGATGCCATAACTATGGACAGGATGCTTTCGGGCGAGAACATACCCCTTGAGCAGACGCCCGAGCCTTTTGAGGCGCCCTACATGATGAAGCGCAACGGCAAGTACATACTTATGTATTCGAGCGCCTCATGCCATGATGAGACCTACAATGTACGCTACGCGTGGTCGGACAGTCCGCTGGGACCATTCACGCCGGGGGCCAACAATCCGATACTGAGCACGAACCAGGACAAATCGGTGCACGGTCCGGGTCACCACTCGGTGCTTAAGAACGGTGACGATTACTATATTGTCTATCACCGTCACGACTATCCGATGACGCGCGGTGGAATGGCTCGTCAGACGGCAATCGACAGCCTGATATTTGAAAACGACACCACCATAAGGAAGGTGATCCCTTCTCACCGGGGCATTGAACTATTCACGGAACCCGTGGTTCCCGAAAACATAGCCTTTAAGGCGCAGGTTACGGCTTCGTCGCACTACGACCTGCGGAGTTCGGGGCACGACTACGCCTACCTTCCCTCCTACGCCACCGACGACAACAACGCCACGATGTGGAAGGCGGCCGGCAACAGTTTCCCACAGAGCCTGACAGTAGATCTGGGCTCGGTGAAGAAGGTAGAGAGGGTGATGACCCAGTTTGAGTTTGCAAGCTACTACTACCGCTACACAATTGAGTACTCGAAGAATGGGAAAAAGTGGAAGGTATATGCCGACAGGTCGGATAACAACACTTCGGGCAGTCCGATGATTGACGACAATGATGTTACGGCGCGGTACCTGCGACTTACGGTGCTTGCCACCGAGAAGACCGGTCTGCTGGCGGCGGTGTGGAACATGAAGGTTTACAGCAGCCTGTTTGATATACCGCTTAACCTGGTAAACAAACCTTCGCAGGAGGGTCCGGGTGCGGTGAGCAAGAGGGAGTTGTTGTTCGGATTTGATCTTTCGAATGTTGCCGAGGGCGATGAATTAAGTGCGCTGCCCAATATGGGGTCGCTGGGTGGATCGTTCAGGAAAAGCGGTGAAGTCAGTGTTGCCCGCGATGAAGAGGGTATCAAGGCCATTGACTTCGTGAAGGGGTCACTCACCCTCGATGGTGTGAAGGTGCCCAGGGTGCTGGAGTGGAACGGGTCATTTACCGTAGCCACCTGGGTGAAGAGCCGTAAGGTTGAGCGTGAGGGCGGCTGCCTGGTGTCGTGGTGCGACCGCAGGGAACACAGGCTGGCCAACTCATACAACGCCCTGTTTTACAACAGCGGCCCGTACGGTGCCATGGCACATCTTGATGGCCATTTCGACATGCGGTACCGAAACGTTCCCCCTGAAAAGCAGTGGCACCATATTGTGGTGACTTTCGACGGCGTTGTTGAGAAGGTTTATGTAAACGGCGTAATGGACAACTCGCAGATAATGCTGCTTTCATCGGCTATTGACAGAGCGAGGATAATCATTGGCGCATCAGACACCGGCGAGAACTTCAACGGTTATATGGCTTCAGTCCGCATGTATGACTATGCGCTGAGCGATAACGAGATTAACGACCTGATGAAGGAAACCAGGCCGGCACGATAAAGCCATAAGCGCCTTTAAACTCACACATAATGAAGCACCTGAAAATAGCTATGCTGGTAATGGCACTGGTACTGGTTCACGCCTGCGGCGACAAGCTGTTCAGGGTAACCAGTCCTGATGGCCGCATCAGAGTTGAATTTGGGATTCTGCCTGACGGTACAGCTGCCTACAGGGTATTTCACTCTGACTCACTTGTAATTGACCTGTCGAGGCTGGGTATTGTGAGGGAGGATGAGGATTTTTCCACCGGTATGAGTTTAATGTCGGTTTCGGAGCTGAGGGTTATAGCCGACAGTTACACCATGCTTCATGGCAAGAGGAGAGAATGTTCATACTCTGCAAATGAGAGGGTATTCCGTCTTGCCAGCGCCGGCGGCACCATTATGGAGGTTATTTTCAGGGTTTCGAATGACGGGGTTGCATTCCGGTATCATTTTCCGGGGTCGGGTGATAGGGTCCTCAGGATTACCAGTGAGGTATCATCATTTAACTTTAACAGCAATGCCATTGCATGGCTTCAGCCATCGCCAGATTCACGAACAGGCTGGGAGCAGACCCAGCCGTCATATGAGGAGTTTTACCAGGGGCCGATGCCTGTCGGCACCCCGGCCCCATGGGATGCTGGCTGGGTGATGCCGGCGCTCTTCAGTTCGGGAAGATACTGGGTTAGCATTACCGAGGCTTCAGTTGACAGGAACTACTGCGGATCGAGGCTGAGCAGGCACTCACCTGAGGGAGAATATACGATACAGTTTCCTCAGCCTACTGAGGTGAGAGATGGAGAGTCTGTATTCCCTGAGTCGGTGTTACCGTGGCATACTCCATGGCGCATTGTGGTTATCACCGACAACCTTGCGGAACTTGCAGAATCGACACTGGGCACCGATCTGGCAATGCCGGCAAAGTACGATGTTTCGTCATGGTTAAAGCCCGGCAAGGCATCATGGAGCTGGATAATGCTTAAGGACGGGTCAATAAATTATGAGACCCAGGTGCGGTATATTGACTTTGCAGCTTCGATGAAGTGGCAGTACTGCCTGATTGACGTAAACTGGGACAGGCGAATAGGATATGACAGAATGAAGGAGCTTGCAGATTATGCAGCAGAGAAAGGTGTGAAGCTTCTTTTGTGGTACAACTCTGCCGGCGACTGGAACACTGTCAAGTTTTACACTCCCCACAGCAAACTACTGACGGCTGAGCTTAGGGAGCAGGAGTTCAAGACCCTGCAGGAGATGGGAATTGCGGGAATAAAGGTTGATTTCTTTGCCGGCGACGGGCAGTCGATGATGAAGTATTACACTGATATACTGGAAGATGCGGCCAGATTCAATCTGTCTGTAAACTTTCACGGGTCGACATATCCACGAGGCTGGGCCCGCACCTACCCCAACCTTGTCACCATGGAATCGATAAGGGGGATGGAGTTTGTGACATTCAACCAGTCGGATGCCGACATGCAGCCCGTACATTGTACCATGATACCATTTACGAGGAATCTTTTTGACCCGATGGACTTTACCCCGGTGAACTTTTCGGACGTGCCTGGCAGAATTCAGCGAAGGACCAGCAGGGGTTTTGAGGCAGCACTGGGAGTTATTTTCACCTCGGGCATTCAGCATTTTGCCGATTCTCCGGAGGGGCTGGCGGGGCAACCTGATTTTGTCATCAATTACCTGCGCGACCTGCCTGACACATGGGATGACATGAGATTCATCGATGGCTATCCTGGTAAATATGTTGTAATTGCACGCCGTTCGGGAGACACATGGTACATTGCCGGCATTAACGGAGAAACCAATAGTCGGTCTGTACAGATTAAAGCTGATTTTCCGGATCTTACAAAACCGGGGCTTATGATTACTGATGAAGAGTTAACAGGAGAGATAGTTATCAGGGAGATTTTACTGTCACAGGGGATGGAGATAGTGATGGCACCATACGGAGGCTTTGTAATCCGTATGAAAGATGACACATCTGATGGTGATTGACTTTCAAGCGTAATATTGTTAATTTTGCAGATCTATCTGTATCCCTATGAAAGATCTGAAGACCACCAATACACTACTTCTGATGATTGTGATTCCGCTGGTGATATACCTGCTGAAGATGCTGTCATTCATTTTTGTTCCGCTGGTATTTGCGATGTTCATTACCCTGTTGCTTCTGCCACTGATGAGGTGGTTACATAAGCATAGAATTCCCCGCGTTATAAGTGTTATACTCATAATCGCTCTTTTCACCGGCATATTAAAAGCAGGTGGTGAGTTGGTTCAGCTAGCCATCAAAGGGATAGTATCAAATGAAGGCAGATTTACCGAGTTAGCTGAATCGAAACTTATGAACATGGTTGTTTCTGTTGAGGAGTTCTTTGGTATTGAGCGTATTGAGGGAGAGAACGTGTTTATGCACTATATCAGGAGCAACAGTGCATTCAGTAATTTCAGTTCCACCATAACTTACATCGGAGATACTCTATCGATGATACTGATGACGGTATTTTTCACAATACTTCTGCTGGCAGAGTCTATCAACTTTCAGATGGTATTGAACAAGACCCTTATAGAATCGAGGTATTCATCGATAAGGACATTCGTCAAGATTGAGAATGACATTCACAAGTTTGTAAAGGTAAAGTTCATTATCAGTCTTGCAACGGGAGTTTTAGTCGGTGTTGTCTGTGAGCTGTTTGGGATAAGCTTTCCGATACTCTGGGGTCTTATAACTTTCATTTTCAATTTCATACAGGTAGTCGGCTCGATAGCTTCAACAGTTCTGGTGTCACTGTTTGCATTAATTGAACTCGGTACCGGCGGAACCCTTATATTTTTCATTGTATCAGTTGCGGCTATTCAGTTATTGCTGGGGAGTGTGCTGGAGCCTGTGCTGCTGGGGAAAACTTTTTCAATAAACATAGTGACTGTACTGATAATGCTTATGCTATGGGGATATATATGGGGAATTCCCGGAATGGTTATGGCAGTACCCATTACCGTTATCACCAAAATAATTCTTGAGCAGTTTCCCCGAACACGTACCATTGCAAGCCTGATGGGCGGTTACAACCGGACTGTTCCCATTCCATGGAAAAGAGGGAGAGGCCGAACTTCTGTATCAGTCAACGCAGAGCCTTAATGTCTTAGAGTATTCTGGCAGAGTCACATAATTTTCTGAAAGGTAACCGCTGGCAACAACTTATCATAAATATCGTTAACTGTTTGGATATATCTTCAAATGGCATAATCTTTGCGCAATCGGAATTTCTATAAAAATGTTTAAGTATACTATGAAAAGAGGCCTTCTTCAACTAATACTATCGCTTGTTTCATTTACGGTGCTGGTAGTCTTTTTACAGTCCTGTGATAAAGACGATAACGGCGGCACACCTCCTGTTGTCACTCCGTCGAAGCCTTTCGCTGAAACAGGGTCAGCCAGCTGGATAAGAGAGACATCGGTTACACTGAGTGGCAAGGTTGTACCCGGAAATACCGACACCCAGGTATCCTTTGAATATGGCACCACTACAAGCTACGGATATGTAATAACTGCAGATCCTCCTACAGTCAGTGGCAAGGAAATGCAGGACGTAACCACCGAGATATCGGGTCTCATACCCGGGACAGTATACTATTACCGTTTAAAGGCACAAAATTCTGTTGGAGATACGACAGGATTGAGTTCCACTTTCACCACCTTTCATCCTGTCGGATACAACACTTCACTCACCTATGGCAGTCTGACCGATATTGAGGGCAACAGTTACAAGACCATTCAGATAGGTGATCAGACCTGGATGGCTGACAATCTGAGAACTACGACCCTCAGCGACGGGACCACGATGGATATTGTAACCGATGCAACCGGATGGTCTAACCTGACAACTCCCGGTGTAGCATGGTATAGTAACAATTCTGACGTATACGGCGCATTATACAACTGGAATGCAGTAAACACAGACAAGCTCTGTCCTGATGGCTGGCATGTACCCAGTGACAATGAATGGAATACACTCATTGAGTATCTTGGCGGCGAGGCAGTTGCAGGAGTCAAGTTAAAAGAAGCCGGCATCTCGCACTGGCTTTCACCCAATCCTGTTACCGCAAATGAATCAGGTTTCACGGCCCTTCCCGGAGGATTCCGTAACTCTAACGGTGGATATGGTAATGTCAACAGGTATGGTTACTGGTGGTCATCAACCGAGCGTTCATCGACAGATGCGTGGACAAGGAGTGTTTACTATGGCTACTCCAATGCAGACAGGAGCAGCAGCAGTAAAAAAAGCGGATTAGCTGTAAGATGCATAAAAGATGTACCTGATGCCCGATAACTGATAGCTGACAGGCATCTAAAGTATAATCTGCCGCGATAATCTAAAAGGAGAACTTACTGCCCCGGCAATTTGTGATAATACCTGTTTAAGCAAAGGAACAAGCACTTGTCAAATCTGTTTTGGTTTAACTATTGAGTCGTTCACATAGTGATTCGGTTCCTTTCTTCATTTCGGGAGAACAAAAATTTGCTGTAAATTTGTTATTGCATCAGAGTCTTCTGCCTATGAAATCAAAACTGGCACTTCTGTTTCTGTTTTGTCATCTGGCTGCCACCGTTCACAGCCAGAACCTCCTCAGCGATTTTGGCAACAACAGAGTAACAACTTCTTCACTGTCATTTAGTGCTGACGGCAATTATCTTCTTGTTGGGGGCTATGCCAGAACATACCGGGTTTCTGATGGTCAGCTATATTTCAAAACGATAGACAGAGACATGTTAGCTCTTGATGACTTTTCCTATACGGTTGATTTAAGCAGTGACGGCAGGTTCTTCATTGTAACCAAGTTGAGAATTCTTGAGATATGGGATATCAGCAGCCGGACTTTAATAAAGTCAATTAGAGACACCAGGCTTGTACCCGAAGCAGCGGCCATATCACCTTCGGGAAACGATATTGCGTATATGAGGAAATCTGGCGATCTGGTATTTCTGGATGCATCAACAGGTAATGAATCTCTTGTTGTCAATGTGGCTGAAGGAGGCATTTTATCGTTAGCCTTCAGCCCTGATGGCAAAAAGGTGGCAATTGGAACCAGGAAGGAGGGTTTGGTTTTATTCGATGTCGCGAGCAGGGCCGTAAGCAAGCACGCTGTTAGTCTCAAAGACATAGAGCAGATCAGGTTTGCCCCTTCTGGTTCATTCATTGCAACCTCATCATCAGACGGTTACATATGGCTTGCCCGCTTTCCGTCGCTTGAGCAGGTGAGCCGGTGGCATGCCCACCCCACTTCACTAACACTTACCAAGGGCGCCGCCAATCCCATGATGTCACTTGCATCAACGCCGATCTCATTTCACTCTTCGGGAGAGTATCTGGCTTCAGGCGGAGCGGACAAATCAATTAAGATATGGAGTATTCCCACAGCTGAATTAAAAGCCGAATGGAAGGCACACAGTCAGAATGTCACTTCGGTTGCTTTTGCCCCAGAGGGAAATCTGCTTGCATCGGGAGCGGCCAATTATCTTCTGAAGGGAGGAGATGACACCCGGTTATGGACAGTAGGATTTATTTCCGCAACCTCTGAGGCTTCATCCAACCTTACCGGGCAGCAGCCTGAAAAGCCCGTGCAGGATGCTGCTGCAATGGCAGCTATTTCGGGAAAGGCCGATGTAATAAAGCCAGGAGACGAATATAAGAAGAGGCTGGCACTGGTTATAGGCAACAGCAACTACAAGACAATACCATTGACGAATCCGGTAAATGATGCCAGAGACATGAAGATTGCACTCGAGCAATACGGATTTGATGTTATAAAATATGAAGATCTAACACAGGCCCAGATGAAGAAGGCCATGGATGAGTTTGGCGAGTCGCTGAAGAGTTACGATGTAGGGTTGTTTTTCTATGCCGGGCACGGTATCCAGGCTAAGGGTTACAATTACCTAATTCCGGTTGATGCCGATTTACGGTCAGAAGAGCAGGTTGAATATGACTGCGTTCAGGCTGACAGGATACTGGCCCTTCTTGAGGCATCAGGAACCAGGGTTAACATAATAATACTGGATGCATGCCGCAACAATCCGTTTGAGAGGAGCTGGACACGTTCAGCGTCAGGCAGGGGTCTTGCCTATATGAATGCACCACGCGGCACCCTTATCGCGTACGCAACGGCGCCGGGTCGCACGGCGTCTGATGGCAGTGGCAGGAACGGGCTCTATACATCTGCTATACTTGAAAGCATCAGGATTCCGAATATTACCATATTACAGATGTTTCAGAACGTAAGAAGCATTGTGTCGCGTGAGTCGTATGATCAGCAGATTCCATGGGAGTCGACCTCACTTACAGGCGATTTTTATTTTTCAATTGACACTATAAGAAGATGAGCAGATCGAAGAAGCATATCATGACAATCAAGGGCCGAAAGGAAAGCAAATGGATTTCAGGTTTATCAAACCTGTCACCAAGAATAAGAGAATTGAGGGTTTTACTGCCTGTTTTCATAATTATTATTTCACTGACCGCAGCCTGCGGAAGAGCCAGCCAGAAAGAGAATGAGTTATATGTAGTAACATCGATAGATGAATTCCGGCAGCAGGTTGCGTCTGATCCGGCCATGGAGCTTGTAAACCTGGAGAGAGTTATAGATGGTATAATGCTTGACATCAGGTATGCCACAGACAATAATTTCACAGGAGAGGTAATCTATACAATGCCAAAAGCGTATGTACGGATTCCTGTTGCGGAAGCACTTGGTATGGTTAATGACTCACTCAGGGCTCATGGTATGGGAATTATTGTTTATGATGCATACAGGCCTTACTCGGCGACGGTAAGATTCTACGAGGTTTATCCGGATACTGAATTTGTTGCTGATCCGAAATTTGGATCGAAGCACAACCGGGGTTGTGCAGTTGATGTTTCGCTGTTTGACCTTACGACAGGAGAAGAGGTTTTGATGCCGACGGAGTTTGATGAATTCTCGGAAAGGGCCCGTCACTCATACACGGACCTTCCTGAGGAGGCAATAAACAACAGGTCGCTGCTTACGGGAGTCATGAAACACTTTGGTTTCGCGCCCTATCCTTCAGAGTGGTGGCACTTTGACTACCAGGGTTGGGATAAATACCCTCTGATGAATATTTCGTTTGAGGATCTGGAAAAGAGTTCTCAGGAATTCCTAAAGTGATACATTTGTAAAAAAGAGTTTATATCAGATATGAAAAAATCATTTATTCTACTTCTTGCGGGCATTGTGTTATATTCCAGCAATGCAGCAGCCTGTACCATTGCCATTATTTCGGGCAGTAAGACGCCCGATGGCAGGCCTATACTTTGGAAACACAGAGACACCGGCACGTTAAACAACAAGCTGGTTTTTTTCAATGAAGGCAAGTATCCGGCTATTGGTCTGATCAATTCGAATGATGACACGGCCAAAGAGATATGGATTGGATTCAACAGTACAGGATTTGCCATTATGAATTCTGCTTCCTATAACCTGAAGGGATCTGACACTACGAGCCTGGCTGACATGGAAGGGGTTTTGATGAAGGCTGCACTTATGAGCTGTGCCACGGTAGAAGATTTTGAACGTTTTCTGAGGAGGTATCCTAAGCCGATGGGTGTTGAAGCCAATTTCGGGGTTATAGATGCCGCAGGAGGGGCTGCCTTTTTTGAAACGAACAACTTTACATGGAATAAGATAGATGTCAACGACAAGAGTGTTGCTCCTCACGGTTATATAGTAAGAACCAACTATTCATTTACAGGAGAGGCCAATGCAGGTATGGGTTACATAAGGTTTGAAACTGCCGAGAAACTCTTTTACAGGGCGTCAGGCTCCAACAACCTGAGTGTTCCGTATATGCTTGAAAACATGTGTCTTTCACTTGAAAATTCATACTCCGGACAGCGGATTCAGGATTTTGGGTATCTGAACGAAAAGGAAGAGAATTTCATTTACTATCAGGATTGCATCAATCGTTACAGTTCTGCTTCGTCGGTGATAATACAGGGTGTCAGGCCAGGAGAGTCAGCCGAATTCACCACGATGTGGGCAATGCTGGGTTTTCCGCTTGCATCGGTTCCTCTTCCGGTATGGCTGACACCATCAGGCAGTCTTCCTGAGGTTGTAACAGCAAATGGCAAAGAAAATGCCGAGGTTTGCGATCTTGCCCTGGAATTAAAGAAGGTTATGGTTCCATCACAACGTGGTTCTACAAGATATTACATTAACACAACCAAAGTATACAATGTTGAAGGAACCGGTATTACGCAGATGTTGGCACCATGGCACAGAATGATATATAGCAGGACCTGGCAGCAGATGGAAGAATGGAGACAGGCGGGCAAGCTGGAGCAGTCTGAAGTTGATGAATTCTATAAAGCTTCAGATGCCTGGGTAAGGCAGGTCTACGACGATCTGTTCGGACTGAAGATTAAATAAGGCGATATGATCGCATCAGTAAATAGATGAAAGTAAACGGAGAGCATTACCGAACCATCCGGGTAATTGATGATGAGAAGAGTATTGTACAGATAATTGATCAGCGTCAACTGCCACATAAATTTGTTACTGAAGATTTACTAAGCTTCTCAGATATTGTAACGGCAATCAGTGACATGCATCTCAGGGGTGCAGGGCTGATAGGTGTTGCAGCAGCTTACGGCATGTGGATGGCTTCCGTTGAGGCACCTGATGAACCGGCAGGTTTTGAGAGACACATAAGCAGGGCAGCTGAGATACTGATATCTGCCAGGCCCACGGCCGTGAATCTTTCGTGGGCTGTCGGGAAGCAGATAATGAATATGGCAGAAGCTTTAACGACTGAGAATAAGAGAAAGAGTGCACGGAAAGGGGCCGACGAGATAGCTGACAGTGACTCAGAGAGTTGCAGGACGATAGGGGTTCACGGAGCAGTGCTGCTTGAAGAATTAAGCAAGCGAAAGGGAGGCGGTGTCATTAATGTTCTCACACACTGCAATGCCGGCTGGCTGGCGTTTGTTGACTGGGGTTCGGCACTGTCACCGGTGTACATGGCACATGATAAGGGAATAAGGATACACGTATGGGTTGATGAGACCCGTCCGAGGAACCAGGGGTCATCACTTACAGCCTGGGAACTTGGGCAGCACGGGGTACCCCACACTATAATAGCAGACAATGCGGGAGGTCATTTGATGCAGCAGGGACTGGTTGACATGGTGATAGTAGGCTCTGACAGGACTACGGCTACGGGAGATGTGGCAAACAAGACAGGTACATATCTTAAGGCATTGGCTGCACATGACAACGACGTTCCTTTTTATGTTGCCCTTCCCTCCTCCTCGATTGACTGGAAGATTGAGGATGGTATCAGGCAAATTAAAATCGAAGAGAGAGGAGCCGATGAGGTGAGATACATTGACGGTATGGATAGCAGCGGGGTAGTCAGGAGAGTGTTGCTGACGCCTGAAAGAAGCAGGGCTGCCAACTATGCCTTTGACGTTACACCATCACGGCTTGTGACGGCCCTGATCACTGAAAGAGGTATATGCCGGGCTAACCGGGAAGATATTCTCAGTTTATTTCCAGAGAAGAGAGATAAGGATGCTACACGAATATAAACATTGATGGTCAGGAAAAAACAAAACATAGAGGTAGCAGGAAAAAAGGAGAAATACGGAAAGAGTTTTGCCGTAGAAGTTCTCAAGGCAGGTGAGGACCAATTCAGGTCTCTGACGAACCAGCTACCTGTAGGAGTTTACAGGTCAACTGTCGATGGAGATTTGGTGTATATGAATCCCGCCCTTGTAAAAATGCTGGGTTTTGATACCGACGCGGAGCTTCTGAATACGAACGTAAAAGATCTTTATGTTAACGTTGAAGATCGAGAAGAACAGTTAAAGGAGGCCCAGGGCAGTTCGGAGGTTATTCGCAGGGAGTTCCGTCTAAAGAGGAAAGACGGAGAATATATTTGGGTAAGAGACAACAGCAGGCTATTATTTAACAGTTCGGGAGAACCTGAATATTTTGACGGCATACTTGAAGATATAACTGAGAGTAAGCGTACAGGTGAAGCATTAAGAGAGAAAGAGATAGTATACCACACTCTTTTCGAAGGAGCCTATGACGGAATATTTCTGCTAAAGGACATGGAATTTTATGACTGCAACCAGATGGCCGTAACGATGTACGGGTGCAGGAGCAAGCAGGAGCTTCTCGGCAGGAGTCCCTGGGATTTCAGTCCATTGGAGCAGCCCGATGGAAGAAGTTCTGAAGAAAAAGCGAATGAATTGCTTATCAATGCATACCGCGGTATTCCCCAAAGGTTTTCGTGGCAACACCAGAGAAGAAATGGTGAACTCTTTGATGTTGAAGTATCACTCAGCAAGATGTCGATAGGAGATAGTGACTATGTACAGGCAATTGTTCGTGATGTTACCGAGCAGATGCGCAGTGAACGGAGGCTTCTGGAGAGCGAGGCCAATCTCAAGGCTATTATTGAGAATTCACTGGAAAGTATCTGGTCAGCTGACAGGGACTACAGGATAAAATATGTCAATGAGGTTTTTATTAAATCCTTCAGAAGGGTTTTTGGAGTGACCTTAAGGAGAGGGACCAATATTCTGGAATCGTTGCCTGAGGAGATGAGGTCTTCATGGAAAGAGAAGTATGACAGGGCTTTCAGCGGTGAACATTTTGTATTTGAGGAAAAGATAGAGGCCGAAGGACAGAGCATATATATTGAGGTAGCCGTTAACCCGATAGTTGTAGACGGTGTTGTGGTTGCGGCCTCATTTTACGGTAAAGACATTACTTCCCGGAAGTTTTCTGAAATGGAACTAAGAAGGCAGTCTACCCTTCGACAGATGCTGATAGAGATATCGTCGGCATATATTAATCTCCCTCTTGACTCTATAGAACCCTCAATCAAGTATTCATTGGGTGTGATGGGTAAGTTTACCGGAGCTGACAGGGCTAACATCTACAGCTATGACTTTGTCCGCCGGTTATGTGTAAAGACGGATGAGTGGTATGCCCGCAAGGTAAAGCCCTTCGCGATCAGAGATGAATTGATACCCTTTGAAGAAGTTCCTGAGTTAATAACCACGCATACAGAAAGGAATGCTATATATCTCTCTGACGATGATCCGGCATGGGAGACCCGCAAGGGGACTGTGTCAGGCGACAGCGGGATACTTAGTTTTATAGCGGTGCCGATGATCAGCAACAGCGGGTGTATTGGTTTTATCGGATTTTATTCTGTAAGCAAACATTTCAGCCAGACTGCAATTGAGAAGGAGTTGCTTATGGTTTACTCTCAGATGCTGGTAAATTTAAGGTTAAGAAAGGAAGCTGAGGAGGAGTTGATCAAGGCCAAGGAAAAGGCTGAAGAGAGTGACCATTTGAAGTCGGCATTTCTTGCCAACATGAGCCATGAGATAAGAACCCCGATGAACGGCATTCTTGGGTTCCTGGAATTACTGAAAGCACCTGACCTTACAGAGGAGAACAAGGCCGCTTACCTTGACATAGTAAGCCGCAGCGGGGAAAGGCTTCTTGACACCATAAATGACATAATTGAGATTTCGAGAATAGAATCAGGCGAGATGCAGGCGAACAGGTCGCTGGTAAGCATTAAAGAAGTTACAGAGTACTTTCTTGATTTCTTTATGCAGCAGACAAAGCAGAAGGGCATTGCGTACTATATTTCAAACCAGCTTACCGAGGAATATTTGTTTATTGAGACAGACAGGGTAAAGCTTGAGAGCATAATTACGAATCTAATAAAGAATGCCATTAAGTTCACCAGTGAGGGGCACATTGAGTTCGGCGTTTCTCCGGAAGGGGAATCTGTAGTTTTTTACGTTAAGGACACGGGGCAGGGTATCAGGCCGGACAGGCTGGAGATGATCTTTCACCGTTTTGTACAGGCTGACTATACGAATACCCGTCCGCATGAAGGATCGGGCCTGGGTCTTTCGATTGTAAAAGCCTACGTTGAGCTGCTTGGCGGAGAGGTATGGGTTGAATCGGAGGTAGAAAAGGGCAGCACCTTCTTTTTCTCACTGCCTGTAAAGCCAGAAGCAGAGGAGAAGTCAAAATGATGTATATTAGTGAAGTTCTATTAACGATCAGTAGTTACCTAAATTAAATAAATCAATACCATGAAAACCCATAGATTTGCTCTGATTACAGTAATAATGGCCCTGGTGCTTACCTGTGTTACGGAGGGACAGACGGCTGATACGACGAGAATGATAGACAGGTTATTTTCCCAGTATCACAATGCCATGCCAGGGGTTTCGGTTGCGATTGCACGCGACGGTAAAACTATCTACAGCAAAGCCTTTGGTCTTGCCGAGATGGAACACCTGGTTCCCAACACAACCGGGACTATTTTTGAAGCCGGTTCGGTGTCGAAGCAGTTTGTTGCCGCTGCAGTTATGTTACTGATACAGGAAGGCAGGGTATCTGTCAATGACGATGTGCGTAAGTATGTTCCGGAGTTGCCGCAATATGATGCTCCGATAACCATCAGGCATTTGCTCAGTCACACCAGCGGGCTGAAGGATTGGGGGTCTCTCTACGGGCTTACCGGGTGGCCACGGACGACCCGGGTATATACCCAGGAACTTGGGTGGGATATCATCTTCAGGCAGAAGAGTCTGAATTTCACTCCGGGCAGCCAGTATTCGTACAGCAACTCGAACTATATGATGCTGGTGCTTATTACCGAAAGAGTGTCGGGGCAGAGCCTGGCTGACTTCACCAGAGAGAGGTTTTTCGAGCCCTTGGGCATGAAAGACACCAGGTGGCGTGATAATCAGAGGGAGATCGTTCCGCACCGGGCCATAGCTTATTCCGGCAACGAAGGAAGGTTCCTTAAAAACATGCCTAATGAAAACCTGCACGGACCCGGGGGGTTGCTGACCACCACTGCAGATCTTTTAAGGTGGAACCAGTTGCTGGAGACACCAGAGATATTCAACAGTGAGACTGCACTATTAAGAATAGAACCAGGGCTGCTCACGAGTGGCAGGTCGTCAGACTATGCTGCCGGCCTGATGATAGGTGAATGGAACGGATTTGGAGAGATATCTCACAGCGGGTCGACAGGTGGTTACCGGGCATGGCTGGCATACTACCCTGAGAAGAAACTATCTGTGGCAATACTCAGTAATCATGCGTCATTCAATCCTTCGGGAGTTGGCCGGAGCATAGCGGGAATATTCATGGGAACGCCTCCCAGTGAGCAAAGAACGACACTCAGGGCCACCCGTCCAGAGCCATATGTGCCTGATACAGATTTAAATATCTATTCAGGAACATATTACAGTGAAGATATAGATGTTTACTACAAACTGGAATTGAGGGACAATGAGGTTTGGGTTTACAGGAAGGCCGGAGACACATTCCGTCTCACTCCCACCGGCTATGATGAATTTGCTGCGGGAGGCAGCGGGACCTACCGGTTCATACGTGACAGGCGCGGCAGGATAACAGGGTTTACCATTAGTGTTTCGAGGGCTGAGAATGTGCCATTCATGAAACTATAAACATGGATATAGAGCATATTTTCGAAAACAACCGGAAATGGGTTGAAGAGAAGCTCAGGACAGATGAGAGATACTTTCAGAAGCTTTCGGAGGGTCAGTCACCCAGGATACTTTATATAGGCTGCTCTGACAGCCGTGTTACGGCAGAAGAGCTTATGGGAGTCAATCCGGGCGATGTCTTTGTCCATCGCAACATAGGCAATCTTGTAACCAATACCGATCTGAGTGCGATGACTGTTATTGACTATGCAGTCAGCCAGTTAAGGGTCGATCATGTAGTAGTATGCGGGCATTATTACTGCGGTGCAGTAAAGGCAGCCATGCAGCCTGCAGACCTTGGATTACTGAATCCATGGCTGAGAAATATACGGGACGTATACCGTATTCATCAGGAGTCACTCGATGATATACCTGACATAGAGGAGCGTTACAAGAAGCTTGTTGAATTAAATGTGCTTGAGCAGTGTATCAATGTAATCAAAACCCCTGATGTCCAGAAAGCCTGGAAGGAAAGAAAACTCAGGGTGCATGGGTGGGTATTTGATGTAAGTACAGGCAGGTTAATAGATCTGGAGATAGATTTTGAGAAGATTCTTGAGAAGGTCATGAAGATTTACCGTATAATCTGAAAAGGCCATCAAATTGAAAGTTCAGGCAAGGTACCGGGTATATAAAAGAGTATGAGAAAGGCAAGATGCGGCATCATAGGGGGCGTGGGGCCAAGCGCCACGGTACAGCTTATGCAGTATATAATCAGGAATACTCCCACACGGCGCGACCAGGACCATATCCGTCTGATCATTGACAACCATCCGCAGATACCAGACAGGACAGATGCCCTTTTATACGGCGGGGAATCTCCGGTTCCCTATCTGATTGAATCAATTGACATACTCAAACAGGCGGGAGCTGACTTCATCGCCTGTCCGTGCAACACAGCCCACTTTTTTTTAAGGACTCTGGCAGTTCAGGAATCTTTCGAGCTTGTCGACATGATTGAAGTTACCGTAAAGTATCTTGCCGAAAGGGGTGTAAGGGATGCGGGACTGCTGTCGACATCAGGTACGGCAAGCACAGGTATATACCAGGAGACTGGCAGGAGGCACGGTGTCTCCATTCATTCACCCTCTGAGGCAGGTATAGGCGATGTAATGGAGGCTGTTTACGGGGTGAGGGGCATTAAGGCCAACTCCCGTTACGAGAAGAGCAACAGGAACCGGCAACTGCTGAAGGGAGTCATCAGGGAATTTGAGGATAAAGGTTTTACGGCAGTGATAATGGGATGCACCGAGATACCTCTTAGTCTCAGAAAAAGAGATACCAGCCTGGAGCTTGTCAATCCGACAGAGCTGCTGGCGATGGAGATAATAAATAAGGGCGTAAAAGGCGTAAAGGGCATAGGGGC
>CAZMSH010000040.1:0-16098 GCA_964568875.1 uncultured Rikenellaceae bacterium
GAATCCGGCAAACACCGGAAATATATGTCCCACGATAGCTATCATACCTGCCAGTATCTGCAGATTAACGAGGGCAGGGTCAGAGACCTGACCTGCCATCAGCCATACCGGAAGCATGGCAGCCACCCATCCCTTGAGCACATCGACCAGCAGCACCGGCACTCCGGTCTTCCATCCAAGCACCCTGATGGTATTTGTGGCGCCGGCATTGCCGCTGCCATGCTCGCGTACGTCGGTATTATGAAATATTTTCCCCGCCCATACGGCAGTAGGCACCGAGCCCAGCAGATAGGCTCCGGCGCATACAATTATCAAATCTGAAATCATCATTACGTATCTATACCTGCGGACCGGCGCTGACAAGCAGCCTGGTCTCCTCGTTTGAAGTGAATTTGTTAAAGTTGTTGATAAATTTCTGTCCAAGAGCAAGAGCAGCCTCGTGCCACTGGTCCGCAGACGACCATGCTGAGCGCGGGTCAGGCAGTGAGGGATTTACTCCTTCTATCACCACCGGTATGTCGAGGTTAAAGACAGGCAGTTTCACAAACTTAACATCAGCAAGGGTGCCGTTAAGGATGGCATTGATGATCTTGCGGGTCGAGGGCAGGTCAATCCTTTTGCCCACGCCATACGGTCCGCCCATCCATCCTGTATTCACCAGCCATGCATCAGCATTGTGCATCTCCATCTTGCGTGTCAGCTCCTTGGCATAGATGATCGGGTCGAGAAGCAGGAAGGCGGCGCCAAAGCATGATGAGAATGAAGGAACCGGCTCTTTAATGCCTCTTTCAGTACCTGCCACCTTGGCTGTGTAACCGCTAAGGAACCAGTACATGGTCTGTTCCTTCGTGAGGCGGCTGACAGGTGGCAGCACCCCGAAGGCATCGGCGGTGAGGAAGATAACCCTGGAAGCATGACCTGCCTTTGATACAGGCTTTATAATATTATTAATATGGTATATAGGATATGAAACCCTTGTATTCTCAGTCTTGCTGCCGTCAGTGAAATCTATTGAACCATCGGGCTTTACAACCACATTCTCAAGCAGGGCGTCGCGTTTGATGGCATTGTAGATGTCGGGTTCGTTTTCCTTGCTCAGGTTGATACACTTGGCATAGCAGCCTCCTTCGAAGTTGAAGATACCGTCGTCATCCCATCCATGTTCATCGTCACCTATAAGAGCCCTGTCGGGATCGGTAGAAAGTGTTGTCTTCCCTGTACCTGAGAGTCCGAAAAAGATGGCGACATCTCCTTTTTTGCCCACGTTGGCGGAGCAGTGCATGGCGGCAATGCCCTGCAATGGCAGATAGTAATTCATGATAGAGAAAATCCCCTTTTTCATCTCACCACCGTACCATGATCCTCCTATTACGGCCATGCGTTCCTTAAGGTTAAAGAAGACGAAGTTTTCTGAGTGCAGTCCCTGCTTTTCCCAATCGGGATTAATGGTTTTTGAGGCTGTCAGCACCACGAAGTTAGGTTTGAAGTTGCGAAGTTCATCTTCAGATGGCCTTATAAACATGTTTTTAACGAAGTGCGCCTGCCATGCTACCTCAAGTATAAACCTGACGCTCAGCCTTGTATTTTCATTTGCACCTGCAAAGCAATCAACCACATAGAGTGTCTTCCCTGAAAGTTGTTTTGAAGCCAGGTCCCTGCAATGCTTCCACACCTCATAAGTAATTGGCTTATTGTCAGATGCGGGGGCATCTGCCGATTTCCACCAAACGGTGTTTTCCGATACCTCGTCCCTGACGATATACTTGTCTTTTGGTGAGCGTCCGGTAAACACACCGGTGTCGACGGCTATGGCGCCGGTGTCGGTGAGGGTTCCGACTTCGAAGCCTGTAAGGTCAGGACTGGTCTCCTCTTCATAAAGAAGTTTGTAGGAGGGATTGTAGATGATTTCTTCAATTTGTGTAATGCCGTAGGCGGCCAGATCGTTGGCGGTTATCATGGTTGGTTTTGTTTGGGTTTAATTAGAGTTGATAAAGATATAATAATTATTCTAAAGTATAAATATAATTGGTATCGGGTATCGGGTATCAGGTATCGGGTATCGGGTATCGGGTATCGGGTGTCAGGTATCGGGTATCGGGTATCAGGTATCGGGTATCAGGTATCAGGTATCGGGTATCAGGTATCAGGTGTCAGGTGTCAGGTATCAGGTATCGGGTATCAGGTATCGGGTATCAGGTGTCAGGTAAAAAAAAAAGGGGCGTAAAAGGCGTAGAAGGCGTAAATGGCGTAAAAGGCGTAGAAGGCGTAGAAGGCGTAAAAGGCGTAATAAAAATGGCGTAGTGACTTAATGGCATAATGACATAGAGACGTAAGGGGTGTAAAAAAGACCGCCCCGAACTAAAGAGCCGGGGCGGTGGTAAAATTGGAAAGGTATGTATCCTTTTAGCGTTTAGTATTACTTACCTGCCTTGATGGCGGCCTGTGCGGCTGCCAGTCTGGCGATGGGTACCCTGAATGGTGAGCAGCTGACGTAGTTGAGTCCGGTGCGGAAGCAGAACTCCACTGAAGCGGGATCGCCGCCCTGTTCACCGCAGATACCTACCTTAAGGTCGGGCCTGGTGCCGCGGCCTTTCTCCACTGACATTGTGATAAGCTGGCCCACGCCATCCTGGTCGATAGTCTGGAACGGATCGGCAGCAAGAATATTCTTGTCCAGATAATCATGCAGGAATCCGCCTGTATCGTCACGGCTGAAGCCGTAGGTCATCTGTGTGAGGTCGTTGGTACCAAACGAGAAGAACTGGGCTGATTTGGCCATACGGTCGGAGAGGAGAGTGGCACGCGGTATCTCAATCATGGTACCGTACAGGTAGCTTATCTCCTTGATGCCGAACTTACTGCACACCTCAGCGTATACCTTGTCGACGATCTTCTTTGTGAAATCGAGTTCAGCAACATCGCATGTCACCGGTACCATAATCTCGGGCTTAGGCGTCTTGCCTTCCTTCATCAGTTCTGCAGTAGCCTCGAAGATGGCACGTATCTGCATCTCGCTGATCTCGGGATATGTTACACCAAGACGAACACCCCTGTGTCCCATCATCGGATTTGACTCATGGAGCACCTCACCACGCTTGACAACTTCATCAAGACCGATCTTCAGTGCTTTCGCTATCTCTTCCTGTTTTTCGCGGCTCTGCGGCACAAACTCATGGAGAGGCGGGTCAAGCAGCCTGAATGTAACAGGCAGTCCGTCCATCGCCATCATCGTTGCCTTGATATCCTTCTTCACGAAAGCGAACAGTTCATCGAGGGCGGTACGGCGTTCTGCCACGTTGCTGCTGAGGATCATCTTCCTGAGCAGGAAGAGAGGCTCCTCTGAACCCTTGCCGTAAAACATATGTTCTGTACGGAAGAGGCCTATACCTTCAGCTCCGAAGCTCAGTGCCAGAGAGGCATCCTCGGGAGTGTCGGCGTTGGTACGGACACCCATGGTGCGGTACTTGTCGGCCAGTCCCATAAACTCCTGGAAGCGTGGATTTTCAGTTGCATCCATCAGTGGAAGTGATCCGGTATACACATTACCCCTGGTTCCGTTAAGAGTCAGCAGGTCACCTTCGACAATCACCTTGTCGGTTCCTGCTATCTTCGCAATTTTTTTGTCAGCATTGACGTTGAGAGCACCGGCGCCTACAACGCAGCACTTACCCCAGCCGCGGGCAACGAGAGCAGCGTGCGATGTCATACCTCCACGTGCGGTTAGGATACCTTCGGCAGCCCTCATACCTTCAACGTCTTCAGGATTCGTCTCCTCGCGGAGGAGAATAACCTTCTCACCTTTCCTTGCCCATGCAACGGCATCTTCAGCTGTGAAGACAACGCGTCCGACAGCGGCGCCAGGACCGGCGGGCAGACCCTTTACGATCGGGGTATGCTTTTCTTCCTCTTTCGGATCGCATATCGGGTGCAGCAGTTCGTCAAGCTGTGAAGGATTGAGCCTCAGAACGGCTGTCTTCTCATCTATCAGTCCTTCGTGCAGCATATCCATTGCCATGTTGAGGGCAGCGGTACCGGTTCTCTTACCGGCGCGGCACTGAAGCATGTAGAGCACACCCTCCTGGATGGTAAATTCTATATCGAGCATATCGCGGAACGACTTCTCGAGCGTTTCGCGTATATCGCTCAGTTCCTTATATGTCTCAGGCATAGCTTCCTCCATGCTGTGGAGGGTTTCATTCTGTTCGTTTTTGGTGGCATCGTTGAGCGGGCTGGGGGTACGGATTCCTGCTACAACATCTTCACCCTGGGCGTTTACCAGCCACTCACCGTAGAACAGGTTCTCGCCGGTGGCAGGATTACGTGTAAATGCAACCCCTGTAGCCGATGAATCGCCCATATTGCCGAATACCATCGCCTGCACGTTCACAGCGGTACCCCACTCATCGGGAATACCTTCTATGCGGCGGTATGAAACGGCTTTCTTGCCATTCCAGCTCTTGAAAACAGCCTTGATACTGCCAACAAGCTGGTCTGTAGCGTCATCGGGAAATTCCCTGCCGATAGCCTTCTTAATCCTATCCTTAAACATCTCGGCAAGTACCTTCAGGTCGTCAGCCGACATGTCAGTATCTGACTTATATCCTTTCGAGTGCTTAAACTCGTCGAGCATCTCATCAAGCTGCTTGCGAATTCCTTTACCGTCAGGTGTTTCGAGACCTTCGGCCTTCTCCATCACCACGTCGGCATACATCATAATAAGCCTGCGGTATGAGTCCCACACAAACCTGGGATTCCCGGTCTTTTTAATGATACCGGGAATAGTAGCTGAACAAAGACCGATATTGAGCACCGTGTCCATCATACCCGGCATCGAGCTGCGCGCTCCCGAGCGGCACGACATAAGCAGCGGATTCTCAGAGTCGCCATATTTCATGCCCATTATCTCTTCAGTCTGTTTCATAGCAGCCCAAACTTCATCCATCAATCCTTCAGGAAGCTGGTTGTTGTTCTGGTAATACTCAGTACAAGTATCGGTTGTAATGGTAAAACCGGCCGGCACCGGCAAACCAAGCAGACACATCTCAGCCAGATTGGCCCCTTTTCCCCCGAGCAGGTTCTTCATATCAGCCCTGCCTTCAGCCTTCTTGTTACCGAAGGTGTAAACTCTTTTAACTTTTGACATAGTTTAATCTGTTAACTATTAATTTAATTTAACCTAATTATTTGCGAAAATTAGGCACAAAGGTAGCAAAAAAGCGATAAAAAAATAAGGGGAGATTGTAAATCGGTTACGGGGTGCGGGGTGCGTGTTTACTCCCTTCGGTCGTGAGCTCGCCCGGCAAGCCGGGCTCGGTTCGTGTTGCGTGTTGCGTGTTATGAGTTTCGGGGGTCAGGCTCTTGGGTGGAAGAGTATAAGTGTGTCTTTCAGATAGCTGCGGTCGATATGGGTGTATATTTCGGTGGTCAGTATCGACTCATGGCCCAGCATCTCCTGCACTGCCCTCAGGTCGGCGCCGGCTTCCACCATATGGGTGGCGAAAGAGTGGCGGAAGGTATGCGGACTGATTGTTTTTTTTATACCTGCCCTGGCAGCAAGATCTTTAATAATGGTAAATATCATCACCCTTGACATCCTGCGGCCGCGGCGGTTCAGGAAGAGTATGTCGCGGTCATATATCGCCGGAAGCAGCCTCCGCCGCTCCATGTAAAGTTCTATCTCATCGAGTGCCTTGTTGCCTACGGGCACCAGTCTCTGCTTGTTGCCCTTGCCGGTAACGGTAACATAACCCTCACGCGGGTGTAGGTCTGATATCTTCAGGTTAACGAGTTCGCTCACCCTGAGTCCGCAGCCATAGAGAGTCTCAATGATTGCCTTGTTGCGGTGTCCCTCTGCCTTGCTTAGGTCTATAGCCTCTATTATGAGGTCTATCTCAGATACCGACAGCACCTCCGGGAGCCTGAATCCGACTTTTGGAGACTCAATCAGTGAGGCCGGATTTTCTGTAATGACATCTTCCAGCAACAGGTATCTGTAGAAGGCCCTGATTCCTGACAACAGCCTCGACTGGGTACGTGCATTCTCATTCTCTTCGCCGAAGCTCCTGAGGAAATCGCGCAGGTCGGTATAGGTGACTTCGGCAGGTTTTTTTGCGTCAGCGATATATTCCCTGAGTTTTGTAAAATCGTTCATATATGCCGTCACGCTGTTTTGGGAAAGAGATTTTTCGAGTCTAAGGTAGGTCTCAAACTCCTCAGCAGCAGTTTCCCAGTCAATTCCCTTGTCCATGTTCTTGCTATGAGACTGTAGTGCAAAGTTATTGTTATGCCCGATAAATAAAAGAATATGGTAACTTATCAGTAAATTTGTCTCGTCGCGGCATGGTGCCCGATAAATGAAAGACAAAGAAGCCATATGGGAATAAAGATTGCCATCATCAACGGGCCGAACCTCAACAGGCTGGGAACCAGGGAGCCTGAGTTGTATGGCGGAGTGAGCTTTGAGACATATCTCAGTGAGTTGAAGCGCAGCTACCCGCAGTGCAGTTTCAGTTACCATCAGTCGAACATTGAAGGAGAGCTTGTTGGTTTTATCCAGGATGCCGGTGATGAAGCCGATGCCGTAATTATCAATCCGGCCGCCTATACACACACATCGGTTGCCATTGCTGATGCTGTTGCTATGACCCACATACCGGTGGTTGAGGTACATATTACCAACCTGCTTAGCCGTGAGGAGTTCAGGCACAACAGTCTTACCGGAAGGTACTGCAGGGGCTCGGTGATGGGGTTCGGACTTGACGGATACAGGCTCGCCACAGAGGCTATACTTAAAATAACAGAGAAATAGATGAACAGGAAGAGGACAAAGATAGTGGCCACGATCTCCGACAGAAGGTGTGAGCCGGAGTTCATAAGAGAACTGTACGAGGCCGGCATGGATGCCATCAGGATCAACTCGGCGCACCTCACCATTGAAGGAGCTTTGAAAATCATCGAGAACGGAAGACGGATATCGGATAAGATACCTTTCCTGCTTGACACCAAGGGACCGGAGATAAGAACGACTGACAGCGACGCTCCGATTGTGATGACGAAGGGGCAGAACATTACCATGATGGGCGATCCTCATGCAAAATCGTCCAAAGACTGCATATTCGTCAATTACACCGGTTTTACCGATGATGTTCCCGAGGGATCATCGATACTTATCGATGACGGTGAGGTGGAGCTCAGGGTCGAGGGCAAGGATGGCAATATCCTGAACTGCGTTTCAGTTAACGATGGAACCATTGGTTCCCGCAAAAGTGTAAACGTGCCTAAGGTTAACTTCTGTCTGCCCTCAGTGAGCGAAAAGGACAAGGAGTTTCTGGCGTTTGCGGCGGTGCAGGATATAGATTTTATCGCTCATTCGTTTGTGCGGAACAGGCAGGATGTGGAAGATGTGCAGGCGATACTCGACAGCCACGGCAGCGAGGCCAAGATTATCGCGAAGATCGAGAACCAGGAGGGTGTTGACAATATAGACGATATTCTTGAGGTGGTTTATGGTGTGATGGTGGCACGGGGAGACCTGGCAATAGAGATACCGTATGAGAAGATCCCGGGGATACAGAAGATGATAATTGAAAAGTGCATACGTCTCAGGAAACCGGTGATTGTTGCCACCCAGGTGCTTCACAGTATGATAAACAATCCGCGTCCCACCCGTGCCGAAGTGAGTGATATCGCCAATGCTATCTATTCGCAGACCGATGCCCTGATGCTGAGCGGGGAGACTGCCAATGGAAAATACCCTGCCGAGGCGGTGCGAACCATGACCCGCGTTGCCCTGGAGGCTGAGAGCAACAAGGAGAGATACATAGAGATGCCTGCCGGCGAGATGACAGGAAAGGTCTCGGCGTACCTTGCCAAGGTGGCCGTGAAGACCTCTATCAGGATAGGGGCGAAGGCGCTGATAGCAGATACTGCCAGGGGACGTACAATAAGGAACATGGCAGCTTTCAGGGGCTACAACCTGGTGCTGACACAATGCTACAGCAAACGCACCATGAGGGAGCTGGCAATATCATATGGCGTTTATACAACCTATCTTGAGAAGAAAAATTCGGTCGACGAGTTTCTGAAGCGGGCTCTTGCCGGCATGACAAGTAGTTATGATCTCGCTGACGACGATATTGTAGTGGTACTGGCGGGTAACTTCTCGGGAGGCAAGGGGTTTTCGTTCATTGAGGTGGGTACTGTTGAGTATTTGAGAGGCAGGGTGGAGGAAAAGGCGTAAAGGGCGTAGAAGGCGTAAGGGGCGTAAGGGGCGTAAGGGGCGTAAAAGGCGTAGAAGGCGTAAGGGGCGTAGAAGGCGTAAGGGGCGTAAAAGGCGTAGAAGGCGTAGAAGGCGTAATGCGGGTGGCTTGATTTTTGATATGTAGTGATTTTTACCAATGCCTATGTTAAAACTGGCTTTCATATTTATTACATCATTATTGTTTCATCCTGTTCATGTGTCGCTGGGTTCGCTTGACTATGATGAGGAGAAGGCTTCATTTACACTGTTTCTCAAGCTTTTCGCCGATGACTTTGAGAATGACTGCAGGCTTATGAAGAACGATGCCTCCCTGCAGATATATGATGAGAACCATCTGCCTTCCCGCGACATAGTAGAGGAGTATCTGCATGAGCGTCTTTCTATTGAAGCCGAAGGGAAGATACTTACCGCCGTAGTGGGAGAGATAGCTGCTGATGCTGAGGAGGTGCGCATATATGTAACATATGAATATTCGGGGGAGGGTCGGTCGTTCAGAATAGTGAACAGAATAATGACAGACCTTTTTGACGATCAGGCCAATCTTTTGATCTTCAGGATGGGTAATTACGAAGAAGGTTTTAAATTTACCCCGCAGTTGACTGAGAAAGTAATAATTGCCGGTGAACAGAGTTATTGAATAAAGAAGATTGCAGGTATGGCAAAGAGACTATTTATATTCATCATTGTGCTGGGCCTGGCATTTCCGGCAGAAGCTACCCATAACCGTGCCGGAGAGATAACCTATAAACAACTATCAGATCTTTCGTTCGAGTTTACCATCACTACCTTTACCTATAGCCTGAGTCTTGCTGACAGGCCCAGGCTGGAGGTTGACTGGGGAGATAACTCCACCAGTATTGCCGAGAGGATTGAAAAAGTCCTGCTTCCTAATTTCTATTTCAGGAATACCTATGTCATTAACCACACCTTCCCGGGTCCGGGTGTCTATAAAGTAGTGGTACAGGACCCTAACCGTAACCTGGGAGTGGTAAACATACCCAACTCTGTTAATGTAGTTTTCTCAATACAGACAATCCTTACTGTGAATCCGGCCATAGGCCTCAACCAGACACCCCTGCTGCTGAATCCCCCCTACGACAAGGCGGCAAAGGGCAAGTTGTTCATTCATAATCCTGCTGCTTTCGATCCAGACGGTGACAGCCTCTCCTACAAGCTTACGGTCTGCACCCGTGAAGATGGCAAGCCGATAGAGAACTACACATACCCGCCTGCAACAAATGCTTTTTATGTTGACTCCATAACCGGTGACCTGGTATGGGACACACCTGCTGACACGGGCGCCTACAACGTTGCGATTGAGATACAGGAGTGGAGAGACGGCAGAAAGATAAGCGTAGTGGTCAGGGATATGCAGATAGACGTCTATGATACAGATAATGAGCCTCCTGTTAATGATCCTCTGCGTGACTGGTGTGTTGAAGTGGGCGATACCGTTGACTTCTGGTTTGTCAGCAACGACCCTGACGGTGACATGGTCCAGCAATCTTCAACATCAGGAGTCTACAATCTGGGCACCTGCGATGCCGTTTTCACGCGTCTTGATTCGGTAGCAGGAAGGTCAATTTCGAGGTTTTACTGGATTCCCTGTCATGAGACTGTAAGGCAACAACCTTATGATGTGATATTTAAGTCGGAAGATACAGGTACAGATGTACAACTCGTTGATATTGACAATATGAAGATCAAGGTGCTGGGACCGCCGCCGGTACTGAGCACTGCCGTGCCGGAAGGAAAGGTTATGAGACTCACTTGGGAACCTTACGGTACCGATTTCATAGCCGGATTTGCCATTTATCGCAGAGAAGGCGCTTCAACCTTCGCTCCCGACTCATGTGTGAACGGTTTGCCTGAGTGGAGCGGTTTTACCAGGGTAGGTTTTGCCACCGGAGCCGAGACCACTACCTATTCTGACACCAATAACGGCGATGGTCTCGACTTTGGGGTCGAATACGCTTACCGCATTGTAGCAGTATATCCAAACGGAACCGAAAGCAAGACTTCCAATGAGCTTGTTTCATCGCTGGTGACAGGCGTGCCGATTATCAGGCATGTCACGGTAACATCGACAGATGTAGCCAACGGTTCCATTGAACTCATCTGGAAGAAGCCTGACGGACTGGACACCATACCGACAGTTACCGGACCCTATGAATACCTTATTTACAGGGCTAATGATGTGTCAGGCACTGATTTTCAGCTTATTACCTCGATTCAATCTATTGACCTGAATGATACCGTCTATATTGATAATCTGATCAATACAAGCATAAGGGGTTACATCTACAAGGTTGAGCTGTATAATGATGCTCCGGGGAACAGGTTCCTGATAGGTGATCCTGGTATAGCTTCAAGCCTTTTCCTGCAGGCATCTCCCGGCGACAGGAAGGTACGGTTTACCATCAGCAGGAATGTTCCGTGGATAAACACACGTTATGATTTCTTCAGGTATAATGAGGTAACCATGGCATATGATTCGATAGGGTCAACCAACCAGCTGGAGTGGGTTGACACCGGCCTCGAGAATGGTGAGAATTACTGCTACTATGTCAGGTCCTACGGCGGGTATGTGATCGAAGGATATCCGACCGGCCTGATAAACTTCTCACAGATTACCTGCGCTGTGCCTGAAGACAATGAGCCCCCCTGTCCGCCCGAAATATGGGTATCGTCAGAATGTGACAGCCTCTACAATCTTGTCACGTGGGCGATCGATGACCGCGAATGTTTCGATGACGTGGCCGGTTACAGAATCTACTACAGGCCTGCCCGGGAGGGAGATCTGGAAGAGATAATGGAGATAAATAATCCGGGCGTGTTCTCTTATAAGCACTACCCGGGAATGAGGGTTGCAGGATGCTATGGTGTGAAGGCATATGATCAGATTGGCAATGAGAGTGGTATGTCTGTTGTTATTTGTGTTGACTCATGCGATTTCTTTGAAATACCCAATGTCTTCACCCCGAATGGTGACGGCATAAATGACATGCTGGTTGCGCGGGCATCAAGTATGGTGGAGCGGGTTGATTTCAAACTCTTCAACAGGACAGGCCAGCTGATTTTTGCGACTGAAGAGCCCCGGTTGAACTGGGACGGGACATACAAGGGGAAGATAGTCTCTCCGGGCATCTATTTCTATCACTGCGATGTTTATGAGATGAGAATAACGGGTCTGGAGTTGTTCCATCTGTCAGGTTTTGTTCACGTGATAACCGAGAAGGGTGCTGTTGTCACCCCGCCGGTTTTCAAGAAATAAATCATCGGCTATGAATGCAGGCAGATTACTGATTTCACTCATACTACTGTCGCTGATCTTCACATCAGGGCAGGCACAGTCGCCGGTATACGATGCCATGTTGCGTTCGGCTGTACTTCGCGAGTCGGGTAAAACGGCTGAGGCTCTCAGCCTTATTGGGGGAACCATGGAATCATATGACGATTACAGGCTCCACCTCGAAAGGGGAGAGCTTTTGTTGTTGTCAGGTGACATTGAGGCTGCTGCGATGTCTTTCAGGAAGGCCTCTGAGTTGAGGGAGCTTTCAGGATCGTTCGGCCTTGCCAGGGTGTATGCTTTCAGAGGTGATGCGGTGAGCTCACTGAAGTCTCTTGAAGCTAACCTGGGCTCTCCGTTCAGGGTAGGCGAAAGGCTTTGCCATGGCGATGCATTCCTGCACAGAATAGACCGCACTCAGGAATGGAGACGCTTCTGGAGCAGTGAAAGATACAGCGAAGCAGAAAAGCTGCTGTCGGAGGTGGAATACCTCACCAGCCTGGGCAGGAGCGCAGAGGCGCTGGTGTTAATCGATGATTACAGTGAGCTGTTCGCCGGCTTTCCTGAGTATATGTTAGCCAGCGCCCTGGTCAGATATAATACAGGTGATTTTGAAAGGGCAGTAAATATTCTTGCTAAGTTTCCGAGGGGCTCAATACTTTCAGATAAGGCTACGCTGCTGATGGCCAGGTCATTGGTGGCCTCAGGTGATTTCAGGAGAGCATTATCGTTCTTTACAGGCCTTATTGCTTCGGAATATGCCGATCGCAGCCTTTTTACAGGCAGGGCAGAGGCTTATCTCGGTTTAACTGATTACAGAAGGGCGCTTGCCGATGTTGATCATTTTCTGTCATTGGATCCTGAGAACCATTCAGCCCTTAAACTTGGCGGAAGAATATCTGCTGCTTCAGGAGATATTAACCTGGCGCTGCGTTACCTTAACAGGGTAATTGATGGCAATCCTTCCGACAGGGAGGGTTATGTTCAGCGAGGCAAGGTATGGAGTGAGGCGGGTATGTGGAATAATGCCATACTCGATTATTCAATGGCTCTTGACCTTGATCCCATAGATGGAGAGTTGTACCTCGATAAGGGCGTTCTGCTGCTGAAGACAGGCAACACTGAACAGGCCTGCCACGATTTCCGCATGGCCCTCAGGTACGGAAACCGAAGGGCTGCGGAGTATATCAACAGGAATTGTATGAGGTAATGGGTACCAGGTGCCGGGTATGCGCCCGTGTGGTCGCGAGCTTGTCCGGTTGACGCCGGTCTCGGTTCGGGTATCAGGTTTGCTCCCGTGCGGTCGCGAGCTCGCCCGGCTGACGCCGGTCTCGGTTCTGGTTTCTAGTTTCTGGTTTACTCCCTTCGGTCGTGAGCTCGCTGCGCTCGGTTCTGGTTTCGTACCTATTTGCCGGGCTCCTTAATCTGGCCGAGCAGTATTTCTATTGCCTTATCAAGTTGAGGGTCTTTATCTTTTACTTTTTCAGGGAATCCTGTCTTAACATACACATCGGGTTTTACACCTTCGAATTCCAGGTTTTTGCCGTCGAGAGTGTAGCAGCCCCATGCCGGCAGGCGGCAGCTTGAGCCATCCACCAGCGATTTGCTGCTGGTAAATATTATCCACCGGTAGGTCTCGGTTCCCACTACGGTGCCTATGTTAAGTGACTTGAGTCCTGCCGTTGTCATTTCGGCATCACTGAGGCTCTGTTCATTAATGAGTATCACCATCGGTTTGCCTGCAGGCGCGAAATTGGGCTGTGGAGATATCTGGCCGTCACGGAATTTCCACTCGAGATATGGCCTTTGCGACAGGAAGTTGATGAGGTCGTCATGGATATTACCCCCGGTGTTGTATCGAAGGTCAACTATGAGGGCCTGTCTGTCAACAGCTTCTGATGTCATTTCAATCAGGAAGTCGTTGAGGCTGCCGGCACTCATGTTTTTGATATAGACATAAGCTATTGACTTATCAGAGGCTTTGTCGACATATTTCTGGTTTTCGGCGATCCACTCATCATAGAGAAGTGTATTCACCGAATTGTACCTTACAGGCAGAAGGCGTGTCTCTGTCTGTTTGCCGTCTCTTTCAAATTCCAGTACTACCTCCTGGGGCATTGTAGAGAAGGTGAGCCAGTATTCCCTTGCAAGAGAGGGGTCAATTCTGGTGCCGTTTACTGATACGAGCCTGTCACCTTTCCTTATGTCAGTAACAATATTGTCTGCCGGGGAGTTTCTGAGAATCCTGTCTACAATATAAGGTTCGGTGTTACTGAAGATAATGCCGGTTCCTATGGTGGTTACATTATCGCTCACAGATTCTTCCGATCCTGACGAAGAGAATCCCATATGCGATGAGTTGAGTTCGCCAAGCATATCGTTCATAAGAATGCGCAGGTCGCTCCTTGTCCTGACTTCAGGCAGATATTTTTCGTACTTCTTCTTTACGGCTTTCCAATCGGTTCCGTGCATGTTAAGGTCATAGAAGTTCTCTGCCATTATCGTCCACCCCTCGTGGAACATCTGAACGAATTCATCCTGAAGGTTCTTTGTGAATGTGTAGTTGATGTTTATCTTCTCGGAGTTGTTTCCGTTAAGGTTGAGTTTGTAGATATCACCACCCGAGAGGATGTAGTGTTCTTTTTTTGCCATGGCTATTGATCCGCCTGATACTCCTCTTATCTCGTCAATTTTGTTCCTGTCGAAGGGACTCATGGTGAGCTTGTACAACTTCCTTGATCCTTCATGTGATGAAGAGAACAATACTGTAGTAAGTGTGTCTTTCATAATCACATACGGATTGCTCTGTGCTGGTGGTATGTTGTGTACCAGTTCCCATCTGAAGAGTAGGTCCTCAAGGTCTATCTTAATGGGAGATTTGACGGTGGCTTCCCTTTTGGCAAAGAGCTCGTCGAAGGCCACTGACCGCAGAGGCTCCTGGTACTTTTGCAGAGGTATGCGGTATAGCCTGTTGTTTCCACCTCCGCGGGGATACGACGCTTTGGTGCGGTCAGCTGTGAAATAGATATGTTTGCCGTCGGGTGACCAGAAGGGGCTTCCTTCGGAGAGGTATGTGCCGGTGATATTGATTATTTCACCGCTTTTAAGGTTGCAGACCATGATATCCTGCTCGAAATTTCTGAAAGCGGTAAAGGCAACGTAGTTCAGGTCAGGTGAGAAGGTTGCCGGTGAGCCCCTGAACCAGAATTCATCTTTTGCCACAGTTTTGACTGTCATTTTCTGCAGGTCGACGACCCTGAACTCATCGGTGCCACAGTAATATGCTGCAAGGGCTCTCGATTCGTCATAGACGAGCATGCGGGCTGATTTTTCGTCTTTTGTGATTTGTTTCTCTGCCGAGGAGCCGTCTGCAGCTATGGTAAAGAGGTTGGGCCACCCGTTCCATGTTCTTGTAAAGAGAAGGGTTCTGTTATCGTTGAGCCACATTACTTCCAGGGCTCTCTCCCTTATGTCAGTTTCAAGTTTCCTGATGAATAATCCTTTGATATCACAAACAAACAACTCACCACGTGAGATGAATGCTATCTTCTTATTATCAGGCGAGACATCGAAAGATGTTATATTTGAAGGGGTTGTAAAGACTTTTTCATTTGGCAACGGCTCGGTAGAGAAGATGTCGAAACTCATCTTAGTTGAGCCTCCTGTCTTAGTATCATACAGCCATAGCTGGTAATCCTTTGTAAACACCACCCTGCTGCCGTCGGCAGAGACCTGAGGCCTGCCTATTGAAGAATCAAAGGAGGTAAGCCTGACTTTTTTATCTCCTTCCTGGCGGTAGAGGTTATATTCTCCGTTCCATTCATCAGATGCGTAGTAGAGAGTTCCTTTCTTATCAATTGTGGGCCACAGGTCCTTGCCTTCCCATGTTGTAACCTGGCTGAAATCTCCGGTTGCCGGGTTGAAAGCCAGAATATCGGGATTATTCTCTCCTTTATATCTTTTGCGGTTAGAGCTTCTGTAACTCTCACCTGATTCAGAGAAGTAATAGGTTCCGGTATTGCTGTCATGGACTACAAAATGGGCATTGTCCCAGTAGTGATCCGAGAAGAGTCTCTGCGGTGTTCCCCCTTCAATAGATACTGTATATGCTGAGAAGCTGTTAAACCTTCCCGATGTAAAGAATATCTTTTTTGAGTCCCACGACCATGAATCTATATTATCGGGAGAGGAGTGCCATGTGAGTTGTTTCACCTGACCTCCGCTGACGGGAACGATATAGATATTACTATTACCATCTTTATTGCCGTTGAATGCAATCCACCTGCCGTCGGGTGAAAACCTGGGGTTGTTTTCTGTTCCGTCCATAGCGGTAATTCTTTTGGCAGTACCTCCTGAGGCCGGCACTACCCAGATATCACCCTCATAAACGAATGCTACAGTCATGCCGTCGGCAGAGAGCGAAGGTGAGGAAACGAACCATGCTTCAGCGCCGTATGCGGTGGCAGCTGCAAGGCAGGTTGCAATCATAATGATGAGTCTGAGATTTTTCATGGTGGTTTCTGGTTTCTGGTTTACTTCTTTCGGTCGT
>CAZMSH010000041.1:0-16073 GCA_964568875.1 uncultured Rikenellaceae bacterium
TGGCTGGCCATTTTCGGGTTCTCTTTGAGCCGTCGTGTTGAGTAGCCGAACCATTCCTTTCCAAAGGGGACATAAACTCTTAAGACATGACCTGCATCCAGTATGCTTTGCCGCAGACCGGGTGTCACGCCATAAAGCATCTGGAATTCATACATGTTCTGTGGTACATTGTACTTTTCTATAAGTTGATATGCTCCTTCAACCAGTTTCTTGTCATGGGTTGCTATTGCGGCATATATCCTGTTCCTGAACATAAATTCAAGGTCATTTAGGAAGTTGCTGTTTATCTCTTCATATTTTTTAAAGGCAATTTCCTGAGGTTCAACGTAGATGCCCTTGCAAAGCCTGTAGTTTAGAGGAATTTCACGATTATTGAGATCAAGCATGCTTTCAAGATCAGACCATGTACGTCTTAGATAGGCCTGTAGCACCAGGCCAACGTTGGCTGGGAATTCACTCTTTAACCTGCGGAAAAGTTCAATTTCAAGGTCGGTACAGGGGGAGTCTTCCATGTCTATCCTTACGAAGCTATTATGGGAAGAGGCACTGGTAACAATTTCCCTGACATGATTGTAGCACACCTCCTTGTCGATTAGAAGTCCGAAACTTGTTGGCTTGAGAGAGAAGTTGCCGTCGATCTTTCTCCCTGTAGCGGCGTCTATAAGTTTCAGATATTCCTTTTTATTCTCTTCTGCCTGGTCAAGGTTAGTTATGAATTCTCCAAGGACATCTAGTGTTACCTTGAATCCCTTACTGTTGAGGTCATTTGATACCCTTAGTGCATCTTCCATAGTCTCCCCTGCAATATAAGGCCTGGAGAAAATCCATATGAATTTCTTCGGGAACCAGGGAAGAATTGCTGCAATGAATCTGTTAAACATACCCGTCGTTATTTGAACGAGTACAAAAATAGTAAAAAGAGTTTGAGCACGTAAAACAACTGTCGGTCAGTTTTTTTTATTTAAACGCCTTCTCAGGCATACCGTCACCTGTAACCGACAGGCGGTTGAAGTATTCCGGAACCGGTTTTCCGGCAAGTTTGTCAACATATAACCTGGCCAGGTACATACCCAGCATGAAACCCTGTCCGCGCAGACCCAGGAAAAGCCCATGCTCAGTATCGATAAACATCCTTGGTTCAACGTAATAACCTGACCATATTGCCTGAAATCCTACTGATGACAATTCCGGCAGCCAGTTGACAAACACCTCGGAAGCTATGTTAATGAACTCCTGGGAGTTTAGTTTGAGGTCTTTCCATGTCTCCTCAGGGTCGACGGCAGGGGATGCACATCCTATTATCTGTCCTGTTTCAGCAAGTTGCTGTCCGTAGACGGCCACAAAACCTTTGTACTTACGACGATCGATCATCATCGGAAGAGGGGTGTTGCCTGCTCCCAGGAATGGCAACCTGCGGGTAATAAAAGCCTGGTGCCTTACCGGATATATTCCGGTCTGTACCCCTGCCTGACGTGCAAACTTTTCTCCTTCAGGACCGAGAGCGTTTATGAAAACATCTGTTTCATATTCGACATATTCCTTCCGGTGGTTTTTCACAAGGGCGAAATATTTTGAGCCATCCTTTTTCAGGTCGATCAGCTCACAATCCTCTTCAATTGTTCCACCGTTCTTGATTCCTATCTGTCTGATAAGATCTATGACCCGTCCGGGTGTAGCCTGCCAGCAGTCATGGGTTATCAGAGCCGCATTATAGGTTTCAGCCAGGTTCCTGTTTATGCCCGGCGCTATTCTTGCAGCAAAATCCTCAGGAAATATCATCTCTGCATCTGACCACTGCATTGAGGCTTCCAGGGCCTGATACATCTCTTCATTATGGGCGAAGGTCACATAATTAATTGGTCTGAAATCGATATTACGGATATCCTGCAGGTTTCTGAATATTTCAAGATTCCGGCGTGCAATCTCCGAAAGCTCAGGCAGACTGAAATTAGGTCGTCCGCCTGCGATATTTCTCCATGATGCACCTCTGCCGTAGTTGATAAGCACCGGGTCATTTCCTTCCTCTGCCAGATAGCGGAACAGGGCACTTCCTCCTATGCCCCCACCGGCAACCAGAGACTTAACTTTAATCTTTCTTACACCTGCAGGCGGAATAATAACCTCTCGCCCTGTTCTGGGATAGAGCTCTCCCATGCTCACCTGATTTGATAGCGGACCTCTGGGGGTTGCATCGCCAACCAGTTCAATTCCCTGCCCCCGCAATACCTGTCCCAGTCTTCGAATACACCTTTTCCCGCGGCAAGGGCCCATTCCGAGCCTTGTCGTATGCTTGATTTCATCTACTGAGATAAACTTCCTTTCACCAATAACTTCAAGTATCTCATCGAGCTTAACATCATCGCAATGGCAGATATATTTTTCAGATTCTACAGGTTCAGAGTCACCAAAGTTAACTTCGTCAGGGTAGTTCTCTTTTACAATAAAACCTCTTACACCAGTCAGTGCTTCTCCGTGGATATCATTTGCCCTGACGCGCGCTATATGTGTCTTATTCTGCTTCCTGAGAATCTTTTCTATTATACCGGTACCAAGTTTTTTGCCGTTGTTGTCTACCAGGTAAACCACAGCTCCCTCTTCGGCATCATATTCTATTGGTAAAAAGAGCCAGTCTTTCTTAAGGTTATAACCGAAAATAGCCAGGCCGGGACACTGATAAACACATTGCATGCATCCGATACATTTATCAAAGTCGATATCTGGTACCGTACTCGATGACGTTTTGATAATAGCTCCGTGGGGACAGGCAAACTGGCATGGGTTACATGCAAAGCCATACAGACAGTCGATAAGAACGAAGGGTTTTTCCTCCATCCTCGTTTTTGTCGGCATATAAGGCTCATCTATTACCCTTACCGGATGCTGTTGTGAATCGATATACTCTTTTGACAGTGTCAGATACTCGTTGTAATCAGTACGTACTTCAAGATCGTGCAGGGCTTCGAATGCAGCCTGTTTCCCTCTCAGTACAGCGCTTGTGCCCTCGCCGATGCGGATTGCATCTCCTGCTCCGTATACCCTGGTTCCGAATACCTCTTTACCTTTTGTCAGAAGCTGGTCGTCCTGTATCAGACCGGTACAAATATTGATGGCATCAATACCTTCAATTATCTTCTCTGTTCCCGGTACCGGTTTGAAATTACGGGCTTCCGCTATTACTGCACCCCTTATGCCATCCTTATTTTCATTGGGTATTGCCTTAATCAGCAGGTGCGACAAGATAATGGGAATACCCAGTCTTCTCACACGGTTTGCCTGCACAGGAAAGCCTCCTTCTTCAGGCATGGCTTCAACTATGGCCTTTACGTTTGCACCTGCCTGCATAAGCTGGTAGGATGTCAGATATCCGATATTACCTGCTCCTACTGTAAGTATGTTTTTGCCCAGCAGTGTAAACTCCTGGTTCATCATTTTCTGCACTACCGCAGCGGTGTATACTCCGGGAAGGTCGTCGTTTTCGAAAGCCGGCATAAACGGAACAGCGCCTGTGGCAACAATCAGTGATTCACAATCAATGAAGAAGATCTCTTCGGTACGAGTGTTTTTTACTGCCAGTCTCTTGTTTTCAAGTAGATCCCAGACAACGGAGTTGAGCATAATGCCTTCATGAGAGTCACCGGCCAGGGTCTTTGCAATATCGAAACCTCGCATGCCACCGAATTTCTGTTCCTTTTCGAAGAAGAAAAACTGGTGTGTCTGCATCAGGAATTGCCCACCTATCTGATCGTTGTTATCGATAACTATATTAGGTATGCAATAGTTGTTCAGCACCTCCCTTGCAGCAAGGCCGGCAGGCCCTGCCCCTATAATAGCCACAGTGGTTTTATACACCCTGAAAGGTGGGTGATTTTCATATGGTATTACATTGGGCTCGTAGTCTTTGGGTATTTCGTTGACTTCCCTGACATCATCGACCCTGGTAATACAAATACGCCGTATAACGCCGTCTACCAGCATCTCACATGCACCACATTTGCCTATACCACATTCGAGGCTTCTTTTCCTCTCCCTGAGACTGTGGGAGTGAACCGGGAAACCGGCCTGATGTAAGGCTGCAGCAATGGTGAATCCTTTTTTACCTGATATTGTCAATCCGTTATATTTGAAGGTAACCTTTTCAGTAACGGGTACTTCAAGTATGGGGTGTGTTTCTATCTTCTTCATAGTCTGTTATATGGCATTAGACATGAGTTTCATCGTGTCATATGCAAAAAAAATGCATCCTGATTATTGTGTAAATGACTATTATCACAACAAAATGATGACTTACAGCAGATTTTGATAATTTTGAAGAAAATTTTCAAACCGTGCAACCATTGCAGGTACATCAATGTCATTTAATTGTCATGGGAATATGCTGAGTGACCGGGACATAATTGAGGGATGCCTCAGACACAGCAGGAAGGCGCAGCAGCAGCTCTATGACAAGTACTCACGTTTCTTACTGGGTATTTGCATGAGGTACTCGGCTGACAGGGCTGAGGCTGAGGATATACTTCAGGATGTATTCGTGAGGGTGTTCTTTAATATAGAAGAGTACACGGGGGCCGGCTCATTTCCCGGATGGTTACGCAGGGTGGCGGTAAACACTGCCATTACAAACTATCACCGGAACATGAAGCACCGTCATCATATTGACATTGAGGAATACAGGAGTGCCGAGACGGGAACGGTCAGCTTTGAGGAGGATCTTTTCTCTGCCGATGAACTTCTGAAAGTGCTGAATGAGCTGCCTCCGGGTTACAAGATGGTATTTAACCTCTATGCAATTGAAGGGTACAAGCACCGTGAAATTGCCGGTATTCTGAATATTGATGTCAATACATCAAAATCGCAGTACAGCAGGGCAAGGGCTATGCTCAGGGAGAAGCTGCAAAAGCTGAGAAATATCAAAGGAGAATACCCGGGAGGAGAATGAGTAAATGATGGATTAATAAGGATAGAATATTGATATTGATAAAAACAGATAATCAGTAAACAAAGTCAAAAAGGTATTAGCAGTTGGCAACAAACCGCAGACATAAGGATATTGAAGACCTGTTCAGGGATAAATTCGAGGAGTTTTCTTTTGAACCTGGCAGCGGTGTAAGGCGTGAATTAATGAGAAGAGTCGGCCGGAAGGAGTTTCTCAGATTCAATCCTGCCAGATTCAATATCTATTATCTGACTGCTGCAGCTGCCATAGCCGGTATTTCACTTGTACTCATTTTCAGCGATGTGTCATCTCGAAGTGAGACTGATTCAGAACCATCATCCAATGAAGGTATGGCAATCATTGAAAATACAACGACTGCAACAGATGCCACTGGTGATACCTATCAGGAGAATATCACTGATGTACAGGCAGCTTCCGGAGAGGTTTCAGAACAGAGTGAAGGGCCGGTAACAGTTGCCAAATCATCAGAGCAGCCCGATACAAGAATAAAGCAAAGCTATACTGTTAGCATCGAACCGCCTGCGGGATCAGGGATAACAAGGATCATCACCGTTACCGAGACAACAGATCTCAAGAGTTTGAATGAATCCCCGGCAGGATCTATTAAAGCTTCAGCAGTTGAGGGTTGTGCACCTCTGATGATAAGGTTTCAGAGTACTACTGAGGGTTCTGAAAAACTGGCATGGACATCAAGTGATGGCAGAAGGTCGGAAGGCAAAGAAGTTGAATGGCTTTTCAGTGAACCGGGAGTTTACAGGATCATACTGCAGGTTACCGATGACAGCGGAAAAGAAGATTATTCATCAATAGGAGTTACGGTACATCCCTCTCCAACTGCCAGATTCGATGTTTCACCCGTCAACAGCAACATAAGTGACAGGGAGATAATGGTTTTCAACTATTCTGAAGGAGCCCTCACTTCAGCCTGGAGTTTCGGTGATGGTGAAGCGTCATCGCTGAGAGAACCGACACATGTTTACGGAAAATCCGGCAGCTACAACATCAGCCTTACTGTTACAAATGAGTTTGGTTGTTCCGATACCGCTTCACTGGTATATTCTTCATCTGCCGGCAACTATCGCATTGACTTTCCTAATGCCTTTATACCCAATAAGAACGGACCTACAGGCGGTTTCTATTCACCAAGGAGTGACGAGGCAGCCAATGTCTTCCATCCGGAATACGAAGGGGTTACCGAATACCATCTTGTAGTCTATAGTCGCACAGGTGCTGTCTTGTTTGAAAGCCGTAACCTCAATATCGGATGGGACGGATATTACCGGGGGCAGCTATGTGAGCCCGGTGTGTATGTCTGGAGGGCAAGGGGTCGCTTCGAAAATGGAGAGGAATTCTCCAGATCAGGCGACATTACTCTGCTAAGATTCTGATCTGTTGTTTCGCTGAACTACAGTGAAATCCACTGTGAAAAAGTATATTCAATTGTTGAAAACATAGCCTGAACTGCCGGGGCGAACTCCAAATTTATACCTAATGTTGCTGTAAATTAAAACCAAATAACTATTTTCGCTATAGTTTTTTTAGAAGCCCTGTTTTGCCGCTGAGGATTAGACATATTGTAGTAATACTTTTTGTTGTAAGTATTGGAAGTAAAGGACAGGACCCTACTTTCTCGCAGTTCTATGCCAACTCATTATACCTTGCTCCCTCATTTGCAGGTTCTACTGAAGATTTCAGGTTTGCAATAAATTACAGGAACCAATGGCCTGCAATACCCGGCGTGTTCCATACCTACAGCATATCCTTTGACAGATATATGCCCAATTTCAGTTCAGGCATAGGGGTGCTGGCCACATATGACGTAGCAGGCTCGGGAGACCTCAGTACCACAAATGTCGGCCTCCTCTATTCATATGATTTCAGAATCACTAATGAGTGGCATATAAGACCGGGGGTGCAGTTTAAATTTCAATACCTGGGGCTGAACATATACAAGCTGATTTTCAATTCATCACTATCACCGGGAGGTGTTACACCCCCGATCATTCCCCCACCTTTTGAAAGCGTTGCCGACTTCGACTTTACGACCTCAGTAATAGCCTACAACGATAAAAACTGGGCCGGTATAACTGTTGACCACCTGTTAAGACCAAAGCAGTCTTTTTACGGTGACGAATCATTTGTCCCCGTAAAAGTCAATGTTTTTGGCGGAACCCAGCTTATTGCAAGGGGAAGGCTAAGGCGAAAATATGACGAGATACTTACCATAGCGGCAAATTTTCAGGTGCAGAGCAGTTTTTACCAGTCAGACGTGGGCGTTTACTACTACAGAAGCCCCCTGATGTTTGGAATGTGGTACAGAGGTATTCCATTTGTCACATCACAGGCAGGTGATGCTGTGATCGGGCTGCTAGGCTATAAAACCGATGACCTCCAGATAGGCTACAGCTACGATTTTACCATCTCTAATCTTATTGCGTCCACAGCAGGAGCTCATGAAATATCGATAGTATACAAGTTCACAACCATGACTCCGGGTCAGCGCGGACGATTCCGGGCAATTCCCTGTCCTGATTTCTAATAGCCTCACTTTGCTGTTTCACCATTTCTTTTCTGTTAATTTGTTTATATTTGCGGCAAATTAATGTTTAATCTTATTCAATTAACGATGAAGAAACTACCTCTTGTTCTGAATGTTGTTCTGTTAGTCGGACTGGCTGTATTGTATATTATTTATTTTACCGGTAGCAGCAAGCCTGATGCAACATCATCAAATGAAGAAATAAATCTTCCTGTTGAAATCACATCCTCAGGAATTGCCTATGTGAATATTGATTCGGTCATATTCAATTTTGAGATGTATTTTGACAAGAGAGCAGATTTGATGGATAAGCAGCAAAAGTCAGAGAGTGAACTTAATACCAAGGGCCAGGCTTATGAACGAGGTGCCCGCGATTTTCAGGATAAAGTATCCAAGGGACTCGTAACCAGGGCCACCGCAGCTGAGATGGAGCAATCTCTGATGCAGCAGCAGCAGGCATTGGTAGATCTTCGTGACAGGCTCAGTTATGAGTTGATGGAGGAAGAGCAGGTAATGAACAGGCAGATACTTGACTATATTACATCATATCTCGAGGGCATGAAAGATGAATACAACTTTCAGTACGTTCTGGGCAAGAGCTTCGGCGGGCCGATCCTCTACAGCGACAATGCTCTGGATATCACAACACTGGTTCTTGACGGACTCAACAAAAAATATCTCGCCGAGAAAAGCGCAGCTACAAAGAAATAATGGGTTTTGCGGATGCATACCTGCACAAAGGAGCTCTCTTTCCCTTATTAATCCAAGAATCACCTGCCTGTGATACAGGCATTATCATAGTTATTCCGGCATATGATGAACCAGGCATAGGTACATGTCTTTCATCACTGGCAGCCTGTTCACCTCCACCGGTAAGTGTAGAGGTTATCATCGTAGTTAATTCACCTGCTAAGCCAGGAAATGACGGCGCCCGGGCTAACATAGCTACGCTGAATGCCCTGGAAGAGTGGCAGACCAAATATGACACTGAAACATTCAGGCTGTATGTTATTGATGCCGGACAACCCTCCATAAAGGGCTGGGGGGTTGGCACTGCAAGGAAAGCAGGTATGGATGAAGCTGTCAGAAGATTCGGACAGATTAACAGGCCTGATGGAGTTATTGTCTCACTTGATGCAGATTGCACTGTAGCGGAAAACTATCTTGAATCATTATGGAGTGATTTTGGGCTGAATGAAAGGGCAGCGGGGTGTTCTGTCTGCTTTGAGCACAGGGATAGTGAGAATGGTCTCGATCTGGCTGTTGCCGATGCTGTAAGACAATATGAGCTGCATCTGAGATACTATATATCAGGTTTGAGATATGCCCGTTTTCCCTATCCGTTTCATACTATCGGATCAGCAATAGCTGTAAAGGCTTTAAGGTATGTTAAATCCGGAGGCATGAGTCGTCGCCAGGGGGGCGAGGATTTCTACTTTATTCAGAAACTCGTAGTCAGTGATGACTTTATTGAACTTAAAGGTACAAAAGTGTTTCCGTCAGCAAGGCTTTCCTGCAGGGTCCCTTTTGGAACCGGGCCGGCTCTGGAGAGGATAACCTCGAAGTCTGACAGGGCTCTGCATACATACAATCCTGATGCATTTATCGATCTCAGGCGTTTGTTTATGATGGTGACTTTAAAGGCAGAGGAGGATTCCGGAGAACCTGTTGCGCATTCAGAGATTCCTGACTCAGTAAAGCTGTTGTTAGGCGAAAAGGAGTGGAGTGAAAAGATGGATGAACTGATTCATAACACTTCATCGTCATCAATGTTTCGGAAGAGATTTTTTTCGTGGTTTAACGCGTTCATGATAGTAAAATACCTTAACACGGCTCATGAAGGCAAATTCAGCAAACTGCCTGTAACAGATGCTGCCCACCGTATGATTCAGATGACTGCTGTTGCTTCTGAAGCTGCCGTTAACAACAGTTTAGTCGATCTGCTGGCTTATTTCCGGATGGTTGATTCCCGCTGAATCCTTCTTTCCTCTTCGGGCGATACTATTATATAAATGTCTTCATCGGGTTTTTTCATCCTGTACTGTTCCCTGGCAAACTTTTCAAGACTCTCGTTGTCTGACCTTATCTCTTCAAGTTTACCTCTCTCTTCATTGATCTTTCCTGAGAAGTACTCTCTGTCCTGCTGAAGCGTCCTGTATTTTCTTATATCACGCCAGCGTTCAATTAGGTTGTTGGCGTCAAAAACCAGCAGCCATAAAACGAAGATTAATAAAGTAATAAGATACTTATTTCGCATCCAGGCAGGAATCTTGTCGATATGTTTAAACCTCAGCGGCATATCGCACAAACCTAATCCATTTTAGTCAAAAACGGAAAGGCCTTTAACAAAAGATTTCAACCAGTCGCAGCAATTTATTCATTCTGACCCAGGAACGGGTATACCCAGTTCTCCGGGGGAAGGAAACACTCCTTTATTGTTCTGGGACTTACCCATCTGAGAAGATTCAGTATTGATCCTGCCTTATCATTGGTACCTGATGCCCTGGATCCTCCAAAGGGCTGATGGCCTACAACTGCACCGGTAGGCTTATCATTTATATAGAAATTGCCTGCTGAATAACGGAGAGCATCGGTACTCTTTCTGATTACCTCCCTGTCTTTTGCGAATGTTGCTCCGGTAAGGCCGTAGATTGAGGTTTTGTCGATCAGCCTTAGTATATCATCATACTCTTCGTCTTTATAAACATAAACTGTAAGTATTGGGCCGAACAGCTCTTCCTGCATGGTTATGTAACAGGGGTCTTTGCTTAGCAGTATTGTCGGTTCAATGAACCATCCCTTTGATTTGTCAAAGCCACCTCCTGTTACTATTTCGACCTGAGGGTTATTCTTTGCTTCTTCAATATATTTTGTCAGCTTATTGAAAGATTTCTCATCAATTACCGCAGTAATAAAATTGGATAGATCTTCCGGTCCTCCCATTCTGAATCTGCCTGTCTGTTCGATAACTGCTTTTTTAATTTCGGGCCATAAACTTTCTGGTAGATAGGCTCTTGAAGCTGCTGAACATTTCTGACCCTGATATTCAAAGGCACCACGTGACATTGCTGTAGCCACCTGTCTGGGACTGGCGGAGCTGTGGGCCAGAATAAAGTCTTTACCTCCTGTCTCTCCAACAATCCTTGGATAGCTTTTATAATTACCGATATTGTTTCCGATAGTTTTCCAGATGGAGTTGAATACACCTGTGGAACCGGTAAAATGTACTCCGGCGAGGTGCCTGTTGTTCAAAACCACTTCAGCTGCCTCTGGCCCTGAAACAAATATCATATTTATGACTCCGTCGGGCAGGCCTGCCTCACGGAATATCTTCATAATAACATCGGCTGAATATATCTGGGTATTTGAAGGTTTCCATACTACGACATTACCCATAAGTGCCGGAGCTGCAGCCAGATTTGCGGCTATTGATGTAAAGTTGAACGGACTGAGTGCATAGACAAAACCTTCCAGTGGCCTTTGCTCCAGCCTGTTCCAGGTATCAGGATAGTTCTCCGGTTGCATCTGGTATATTTCATTCATGTATTGTACATTATACCTCAGGAAATCAGCGAATTCACATGATGCGTCAATCTCAGCCTGATGCACTGTTTTCGACTGACCAAGCATGGTTGCAGCATTAATTATCTGCCTGTAGGGTCCTGAAACCAGGCTGGCAGCTCTTAAAAAAATTGCAGCCCTCTGTTTCCATGGCATCGAAGCCCAGTCTTTTCTTGCAGTGAGAGCAGCATCAATTGCCATTTCGACATGACTTTTGTCGCCTGAATGGTAATGGCCCAGGAGATGAGCAGTATCATGCGGCGGATGTATTTCTGTGAGGTTACCTGTTCTGACCTCTTTACCTCCTATTATCATTGGGATGTCGGCTTGTGCCGAACGCATTTCTTCTATTATCTTCAGGAGATTTTCTCTTTCTGCCGATCCGGGAGCAAAAGACATTACGGGCTCATTATATGCTGCCGGCACTTCCAGTTGTTTTCTCATATAATTCTATTTTTCTGTATAACATCTATGATAGTAACAATGAAGGACCCGTTTCTGTTTAATCAGCCACCGCTCATAAGGTAGATTACCTGAACCGTATCACCGTCATATACAGTAGTGTTGTCGTATTCATTCCTGTCAACAAGATCGCCGTTTATTTTGACTATCCTCATTCTGAAGGTCATATTTTTCTTGCTGAGAAGCTCAGATACAGTCATACTTTCGTTTTCAAATATCTCTTCCCTGTTGTTGAGCATAATCTTCATCACACCATCATTATTTATTTGTTCAACAAAATCTCCAGCACAATGTTCGCCTGCATATTTGCAACGATTCCGACCCGTGGAGCCAGTGGTGGTAACTCTTCTGAGACTTCGTCAGATTCATCACCTATCACGTAGAGATTATTGTCAATCTTTCTCGATTTGATTTTTTCATTGCCGCCCCAACCTGCCAGTCCTGACCCCACAACGAGCGGTATTCCCGGCAAAGCCATGGCTACCGTTTCGATAATCATCTGTTTCATTTCTGAGTTGTCGAAAGCTTCTACAATGATATCACAGCCGGCAAAGACTCGGGGTGTGTTTTCATGGTCAAGAAATACATCATGCACCTCAATATTGACAGATGGATCGATTCTTCTCAGGTTTTCCCTCAGGGCTTCAACCTTTTTTTCACCTACCTGGCTCCGGAAAAAGAACTGCCGGTTCAGGTTTAGTTCACTGACCGTGTCAAAATCAGCTATTACGAGAGTGCCTACTCCGCTTCGCACAAGCGCCTGTGCACAATTGGACCCCAGTCCGCCTGCACCCGCAATGCCTACTTTGTAATGACGCAACTTTTCCCTTATCACTGTAAACCTCATGATTACTGATGTTAGCGTGAAATATAGACCTTATTCTCGTTATTCAGGAAACTTTTGGTACCGTGTCCTTCTCTTATAAGGTCGAGTACCCTGTGGTCGCTGTTTTCAAACCGAGAACCAAAGACAACTTTTATGTTTTTGTAACTTAACATGGCCTGATGGAGTATGTTTGACGGACCGAGCAGGAAGATGTCACAGCCATCGGAAGTATGTCCCGTGATTTCCATAAAGGTGTTGTTGCTTACTGTGGTGCCTGTAAGTATTACGCAACCGGCCCTCGCGAGAAAACCTGGCTGATGTCTCATTGGTATCAGGAACTCCTCCCCGGTAATCCTGTCGAAAACATCAAGAGAAATACCCGCAGTGTAAAACTTTTCAAGCAGTGATGCAAAACTGCCTATCATCACTATCCTTTCATATGCAGAGAACCTTTCTTCGGTAAATATATCGCCCTTTCCCACTTCAGGCATAGTGTAATTATGCAGGGCATTAAAATATGCATTAAGCAATATCCGGTGACCGACATTTGTGGTATCAGGCTCTCTACCTGACAAAATAGAGTCATCAACCTGTTGTCCCAGTATGGCGCAAACACCTATGTTGCCATTATTCAGCATTATTCCGGCGTACTTTTCGCCTATCTCACAGCGTTTTATAAATGACGGGTCATATCCGTCGTTATGAAGGAAATATTCCAGTGGTTCAGTGAAAGGGTGCGCTCTGGTTCTTTTCATTATTATCCGGATTATGATATTTCAGGTTTCAGGTTACAAAGATATGGAAGAGAATTGATTTAAACCCAGGGCAGTCTGTCGATATGCACATATTAGCATATTGATTATTATCATTTTAAAGTTGAAGGTTCGGGAATAATTTTGAAATTTGATATTTGATATAAAATGAACAGAAACAAATCAGGAAAATCAGATGGACATTCAGGCAATTAAATCGAAACACAGGATGCTGAAAAGCTGGGAGTACAAATGGACCCCACTCGATAAGGGGTATACCGACAAGGTTCTTTATATAAATGTCGGAACACCGGAGATCAGGGACAAGGACGTTCCGTCTGAGATGAAGGAGAAGTTTATTGGAGGCAAGGGTTACGGTCTGAGGCTTTTGTGGGATGCAACGAAGCCCGATACCAGATGGGATAGTGAGGATAATGAAATAATCATATCCTCGGGCCCTATTGGCGGCATTACACAATATTCGGGTTCGGGCAAGTCACTGGTTGTTACCATATCACCGCAGACAAATTCGATAATGGACAGCAACGTAGGAGGATTCTTCGGTCCGTTCCTGAAGTTTTCGGGCTTCGATGCTATTGAGCTTCAGGGGAAGGCAAAGGAAGATGTCATCATCTATATCGACGGTATAAATCATAAGGTAGAGATATTTGAAGCTCCTGCCGAGGCTCTTGACAGTCATCTGCTGGTAGAGCAACTGACCGATATGTTTGCCGACGATGAAAGGGACAAGAAGAATATAGGTATAGTTTCGACCGGTGCGGCAGCCGATAATTCACTTATAGGCATGCTCAACTTCAGCTTTTACGATCCAAAGCGCAAGCTGGTAAGGCTTAAGCAGGCCGGCCGGGGCGGTATTGGTTCGGTATTCCGCAACAAGAAGATAAAGGCTATCGTATGTAAGATACCCGGGGTTAAGGGTAACCTGAATAACGTTATTGATCTTGAAGCCATTTCAGAAAGAGGTCGCCGCTTCAATAAGGAGATGAGGGATTTCGATGATGTTCAGTGTCAGATGAAGCAGGTTGGAACAGCACATCTCGTTGAAATTATGGATGATCATGATCTTCTGCCGGTACATAACTTTCAGTATGGCAGGCATAAGGATACTCCTAAGATAGATTCCTCTGTATGGAAGAGTTTCTTTACCCAGAATATACCAGACGGTTGCTGGATTGGCTGCAACATGTCATGTGCTAAGGGTGTCGATAGTTTTGAACTGAAGAGCGGGCCCTACAAAGGTCAGAAAGTTATAGTTGACGGTCCGGAATATGAAACAGCGGCAGGTCTTGGTTCCAACTGTGGTATATTTGACCCGCATTACGTAATTGAGGCTAACTTCTATTGCGACACATACGGCATATGCACCATAACATGGGGTACTACGGTAGCTTTCCTGATGGAGTGTTACCAGAGGGGCATTCTCAACAAGGAGCGAACGGGAGGATTGGAACTTGACTTTGGAAACGGCGATGCTGCCCTTGAGTTGATACATCAGCTGGCCCGTGGGGAAGGATTTGGTAAGGTTGCAGGAATGGGTGTTCAGAAATGCAAGGAGATGTTTGCTGAAAAGGGCTGGGGTGATGCAGGCCTGCTCAATGATATAGGGATGGTTAACAAGGGACTGGAATATTCACAGTATATTTCCAAAGAGTCGCTGGCGCAGCAGGGCGGTTACGCTATGACCAACAAAGGACCTCAGCATGACGAGGCCTGGCTGATATTCATGGATATGGTCAACAACCAGATACCCACATTTGAAAACAAAGCTGAGGCTCTTCACTATTTCCCTATGTTCAGAACATGGTTCGGACTTGTGGGGTTGTGTAAGCTTCCCTGGAACGATGTGGAGCCTGAGGACAACGCAAAGACCGACGAGCCGGCGAAGGTGCCAGAGCATGTTGACAATTATGTAACTATCTATAAGGCTGTAACGGGAAGACCGTTTGACAAGCACCGTCTTATTGAAGACTCGGAAAGGGTTTACAATTTCCAGAGGATTTTCAATCTGCGCAGAGGCTACGGTACCAGGAAGTACGACGCACAGCCTTATCGCGCCGCTGGTCCGGTTTCAGTTGAAGAGTATGAATCAAGGGCAGAAAGGTATGATAAGGAGCTTATCGAAAAGGTCGGTGTTGATATAACAGGAATGTCGACACAGGAGAAGATGAAACTGACCCGCAAATATAGGGAGCAGCGTTACGAGGACCTTCTCGATGCAGTTTACAAGCGCCGCGGATGGAATAAGAACGGAGTTCCTACTCTTGATCACGTCAAAAAGCTTGGTATAGATTTCCCGGAGGTGGTTGAAGTTATAAAGCCTCATCAGCAGTAAAGTATCAGGATTCTGATTTTCGACTATCAGAATTGGTTTTAATCGTGAACCGGGGCCTGGAATATTTCAGGCCCCGGTTCACGATTACAGATATCGGCTTTCATTTGCATCGTTATTTGTAGTTTTTATTCTCATCTATCCGGAATTGTTTATAACCATTGTGCTGTGGTATGATTAATCATATTTGAGATATCTCCGGATTCTGATGTTGCACCAGAGGAACAGTGTTCGGTTTTTTATCCTGTTGTTCTTTCAACCGATATGCAAATAGATTACATTTGCAGTTCATTCAGTTATTAACCTTATAATAGACAAAGAGATCATGTTTAAAGTAAATGAGTATTTCGACGGCAAGGTTAAGTCAATTGGTTTTGAGAACCTTGACGGACCTGCCACTGTTGGAGTTATGGCTCCCGGAGAGTATGAGTTCGGCACCTCAACAATAGAGTATATGACCGTAATTTCAGGTGCAATGGAAGTGTTGCTGCCGGGTGAATCGAAATGGAAAACATACAAACCATTCGAGACTTTCGTAGTGCCTAAGGATGTGAAATTCAAGGTGAAACTTGAACAGGACTGCTCATACAGGTGTTTCTATAAATAAGTGGTATCGGGTATCGGGTATC
>CAZMSH010000042.1:0-14115 GCA_964568875.1 uncultured Rikenellaceae bacterium
CTGATACCTGATACCTGATACCTGATACCTGATACCTGATACCTGATACCTGATACCTGACACCTGATACCTGATACCTGATAACTGATACCTGCTTACCTTAATGGTTTATCGCTGTTGGCCATATTCACCACCGTCAGGAAAAGCAGCTTGGCCATATCCTCCATTATCTCGGGTTTGATGATATCGAGATTATCGCCAGGGACATGATAGTAGTTGCGTGAACCTGAGGTATAAAAGCTCAGGCTTGGTACCCCTGCGGTAAGAAATCTTGCTGCATCGAGACGGGGGCGGCCCAGGTTTGCAAAGAAATTGGTTGAGAGTGACCTGTGGACAAACTTCTCATTGGCCTCTTCGACATACTTCCATAGTTCGGGATAGTTTCTCCCAGCGTTGGCGCCGATCATGTGACCTATTCCCACTCCGTCCATATTAAGGAGTATGCTCTTTTCGAGGGGGAAAACCGGATTATCAAGATATGCCTTTGCTCCGACGATACCCTGTTCCTCGGCTCCGAAGGAGAGGAAAAGTACCGACCTTTTAAGTTCTATATTATTCTCAGTGAGTGCCTTGGCTACGCCCATCATCACTGCCACTGCCGATGCATTGTCGTTAGCTCCCGGTATCAGCTCATAGCACAGACCCATATGATCGAGGTGGGCTCCGATGATAATTACTTCCTTGCTGAGTTCGGGGTCTGAACCCTTTAGCAGCCCGACAATATTTGTACCTCTGCCATCGGGAAAATGTTGGGTACTCATTTTTATAGTGGCTGTTTTTCCTGTGTTGAATGAGGCGGGTTTCAGGTTTTCGCGTATTGATGAAACTACTTCCCTGTGGGTTTTTCCGGTTCCTGCAAAAACATCACGAACGACAGAGTCGGCTACATGGACATATATGAAATCTTTGTGGTAGGCGTTGTTCGGATTGGCGATGGGGCCGTAGTTGTAGAGCATGCCGACGGCTCCGTGCTTCACCGCATTCATCAGCTTGGTCTGGTGGAATGAGTGCTCGAACCATGGATTGAACTTTTCGGCTCCGGCATTTGGTGACACAGGTGATTCAGGCTCTATCAATATGATTTTTCCCCTGACATCGATACCCTTGTAGTCATCATAATTGAGCTCAGGAGCAGTAATTCCGTAACCGGCGTAGACAACTTCGGCGGTTACTGTGCCGTTGCCTGACGTTGATCCGGGCATGTATTCGGTAACATACTTATAGTTTTTCAGTACTGATCCTCTCTTCCCGGACTCAAGATGAAGACTCACCCCACAGTCAGGGTATACCAGTGTATAGGGAATGTCAAACCACTGGAACCAGCTTCCGTTGTCACCGGCAGGGGAGAGGCCCCACCCCTCGAACATAGATGCCAGCCACTCTGCACACTCCTGGTATTCAGGGGTTCCTGTAAGCCGCCCCGCGTATTTCTCATCGCACTGAATGGCCACCCACTCAAGCAGGTCATGACTCGATATGGTATGCATTGCACTGACAACCGGATCGATCTGCGCACGCTGCTGCGCCGACACTACAACCGAAAGACTTAATGCAAACAACAGGAATAAAACACTCTTTTTCATGATATAGATATTTGATTAATAACCAACACTTTACGCCATTAAGTCATTACGTCATTACGCCTTTATTTTAACAACCCCGCCAGAAACTCTTCCATTTCCCTGAATTCCTCAGGGTTATAGCCGATTCCCTGCCATGCAATTTTTCCGTCCTTTCCTATGATTACATTACGTGGAATAGATATTTCAGCGTATTTCGAAAATACTTCACGCTTGGGATCGGGGGCAAACGGCAGGTTGAATCCTTTCGCTGCCGCGAAATCCTTGAGTGCCTTCTCGTCGTGTTCCCTGCCGAGAACAAGAAGGATAAAATCATCGTTGTCGCGGTACTTGTTCCATATGTTCTTTTCAAGGACAGGCAGTTCCTGGTTGCAGGGTCCGCACCACGTGGCAAAGAAAGTGAGCATAATAACCTTATCTTTTATTTTTGTAAGGTCAACTGTCTTACCATCGATTGTTTTTGCGGTGAAGAGAGGAGCTTTGTCGCCGACTTTTAGCAGCGTGCCATTCCCTTCCTGTCCTTTTAATGTTGCCATGGCAAATATCATTATGACTGTTGCTGTTACTGTTTTTTTCATCTCTGTGGTTTATATATGAGACCCAATAATAGCAAATTTTTCGCCTCGCCCATCATGCTAATGATAAATAAGATGATATGTTGTAAAACTGAATCCGCGAATTTTATTCAATATAACCACGGGAAATACTATCTCTTTTTTTACTTTTATGCTTTAGGCCTGAAAACGAAATTTTGCTACCCAATAAATATGTTAACCATCAATCCTATGAGACGAAATTCATTTTTAATGGCTGCAGCCATCACGCTTGCCGTATCATTAACAGCCTGCAAGAGGCAAACCGCTGACATTGTACTTATTAACGGGGAAATTTTCACGATGGATGAGGCTCTTCCATGGGCAGGTTCACTATCGGTAACAGGAAATACCATATCCGGGGTCTACAAGTCAGAAGAAGGTGCACGGCGTGACGCCGGACCGGAGACGCGCGTGATAGACCTTGAAGGGGCATTCGTGGTGCCCGGATTTATAGATGGTCACGTGCATTTCAACAGCTCAGGCGGACTTATTAACGATGCAAACCTGATGAAGGTTTCTGATAATGTTGGCTTGCGGGCAGAGATAAGTCGTGTGACCGGTATTGTGGGCAAGGATGAATGGATTACAGGAGGATTATGGGGTGCTTATGAGGAGTGGGCTCTGGGAGCGGCAGGCGCCGGTGATAAAAAGGATGAGAGATGGAAGCCGTCAAGGGATATTATCGATGATATTACTACTGACAACCCATGTTTCCTCAATAACTTTGACCGTTCGATGTACCTCGCCAACACGGCAGCACTTAAGGCAGCCGGACTCGATCAGAAAGCCCTGCAGGGTATGGAGAAGGACAGGTTTGGCAGACCTACGGGACTTATTTATGCCGGATCTCCTGCCATAAGTCAGATAAGAAAAGTTGTGAAACCAAAGTCGGAAGAGAGAATGCTTGAGGAGAACAGGGCTGCCCTGAAGGCACTTGCCGCCGCCGGCATAACAGAGATTCACGATATTGCAACACCGGCCCAGACGGAGAGGTTTGTCAAACTATATGAAAACGGTGAACTTACCTGCCGTGTATGGTTGCGACCAGATCTTTCGCTGGCCCCGAAAATGAAGGAGGAGGGCATTACAATGGGAGTGCATCCGGCAACAAAGCAGCCCGACCCTTTCCTTCGTCTGGGTGCTTTCAAAGGCTATATAGATGGCATAATGGGTACTCACGGAGCACTCTTCTTTGAGCCTTACGACGATCAGCCTGATAATTACGGCCATTACCGTCCGCACACCAGTAACGACCCGCAGCTTCAGGTACCTGATATGGATAAGATGTATAACCTCGTTAAGACCGGGTATGAGGCCGGATTTGTATCTAATGTGCATGCCATAGGTGACAAGGGAGTATCACTTATGCTTGACCTTTACGAGAGACTAATGAACGATCTAGGCCGCGATCTTGACGGTTTCAGGGTAATACATGCCCAGGTAATCAGGCCTGAGGATTTTCCGCGTTTTAAGCAACTTAATGTAATAGCAGAAGTAAATCCATACCATGTTTCCGATGATATGAGATGGATGGAAGAGAGGATAGGCAGTGAGCGATGCAGGGGAGCCTATGCCTTCAGGTCGCTTATTGACAATGGCGCAATGCTGTCGTTCGGTTCAGACTGGCCCGGAACATCAGCTGCCGAGTACCTGATGCATCCGAAAAACCTTATTCATGCGGCGGTGAACCGCACTACCCTGAACCATGAGCCCGAAGGTGGCTGGTTCCCGGAGGAGAAAATTACTGTTGAGGAATCGCTTAAAGCCTATACCATTAACAATGCCTACGCCGCCTTTGACGCTGAGACAAGAGGCTCACTGGTTAAGGGCAAGCTGGCTGACATTGCAGTCTGCGACCTAAACCTGATGACATGCGACCCGAAGGATATTCTTAACATGAATATTCTCATGACCATCGTCGACGGAAAGGTGGTGTACGAACGGTAACCACAATCCGGTACCCGGTACCCGGTATCCGGTACCCGGTACCCGGTACCTGACACCAATAAAAAAGAGGCTGCCCTTTTGAGACAGCCTCTTTTTTTCATATCTGATATTTTAGTTTGTAGCCTTCTCGAGTCTCTTCATAATTGAGAAGATGAAAGCGGCTGAGGCGAGACAGCAGACCACAAAGATGAGCCATATCTGCCATACCTGTATCCTGTCCCAGAAGAAGCTGCCAACGATCAGGAGCTTGTTACCGGTAGCTGTAGCCAGAAGCCATCCGCCCTGCATAAGTCCCTGGAAGCGGCTTGGAGCCACCTTCGAGACAAACGAGAGACCCATCGGACTCAGGAAGAGCTCGGCAACAGTCAGTATCAGGTAGCTGCTTATAAGCCAGTAGGGCGATACCCTGCCCCAGTCTGTAAGGCCCTGTGCCTCAATCTCGCTCGGAGAGATAAGGTCTCTCGAGCCTACGAGCACAGCTACAAAACCTACGGCTGCGATAATCATACCGATACCTATTTTCTTTGGTGTTGAAGGTTCTGTATTCCTCTTGCGCAATGCTGCAAAGACACCCATGACAGGGAAGGTAAGCACAACGATGAACAACGGATTGAACGACTGGAATACTTCAGGTGATATCGGATTCATAATATCATATCCGTTCACGAAGTAGTATGTAAGGTAGCCAAATCCGACAAGCATCAGAATACCGATGACTTTGTTTTTGATATCCTTGCGGGCTATCAGCAGGTAGAGACCCGCGGCAGCAGCAAGGAATGTCAGCATCGACTTCAGGTTGAAGAAGATATTTGTAAGGGGACCTACTTCCTTGACCGTGTAGTCGCGTGCGAAGTAGGTGAGCGTGAGTCCGTTCTGGTGGAATGACATCCAGAAGAACACGACAACGACGAAGACAAGTATAAGCGACATCGTCTTTGGCAGCTCCTCCTTTGTGGATATCTGGATTATCATTGCGATAAATCCGATAAACAGTCCGATAGCCATTCCGAACAGGAAGTCCTTCGTAGCAACAAAGAGGACAACTGCTGTGACAGCCCATAATCCAAGAGCGATTACAATACTCCTGATATTTTTTGCACTGAAGAAAGATTGTCTGGCTTCATTGTCTGCCCGTACTGCCTTCTGCTTGTTAGGCAGGTGCTTGTTGAATACAAGATATACCACAAGTGATACTATCATACCCAGAGCTGCCACGCCGAATGCATAGTTGTATCCCTTAGCGAATGCTTCAAGGTAGTTGGTCGCGAAGGTGGTAAGCTGATCCGTACCTGCTACGGCAGCCTGTGATACCCTGGTTGCCAGGGTTTCGAGACCTGCTATGGCACCCGCATCAGTCATTCTGCCGTCGAGGAAAGCATGGCACATCGCCGGAAGGCTTCCGTCATGCAGGAACCCCTGGGTTCCCAAAAACCAATTTCTTACACCATTGGCTACAAAGGGAGCAAAGAAGGCTCCAACATTGATACCCATGTAGAAAATCATAAAGGCTGTATCACGCACCTCGCTGTACTTCGGATCGTCGTATAACTGACCGACCACAGCCTGCAGATTGCCTTTGAAAAGACCGTTACCGAAGGCGATAACGAAGAGGCCCGTGAGGGCGATCGACAGAGGCATTCCCGGTATTGCAATAAGCGCATAACCAAGAAACATGATTATCTGTCCGAAGAAAATGACAGTTTTGTATTTACTCGTTGCGTCGGCAACCATACCGCCAACAAGCGCAAGAGCATAAATTGCGTAGTAAAACCAGCTGTACCAGTTACCGGCCTCCTGAGCCGTCAGGTTGTACTTTGCCTGTAGGAATAGCACCAGTATTGCCATCATGGTGTAGAAACCAAATCTCTCTCCCATGTTGGTAAAGAATGCTACCATTAATCCTTTCGGGTGATTCTTGAGCATAGTCTTTTACAGTTTATTTGTTAGTTTTTTCCGTCGGCAGCAAATATATAAATCTTTTTAATTGCTCACTCTTTTCGTCTTTAAAAGTCGCACATAACCCTATTCTTGGTAAATTTGTGGTGACAGACCACTATGATGAAGATATTCACATCGGAACAGATCAGGCAGATCGACCAGTACACAATCACAAACGAACCGGTATCGCCGTACGACCTGATGGAAAGGGCCTCGCGGGAGCTTTTCGCCCGCATCACAACCCTCGTCAACCGCAACAGCGATATAATGGTTTTTGCCGGAACCGGAAACAATGGTGGTGACGGGCTGGCGGTTACGCGCATGTTGCTCGATTCAGGCTATCGTGCAAGCGCATTTATTATTAATATATCACCCCGCCGGTCGCCGGAGTGGGAAGTTAATTTATCACTTCTGAACAATATCGGAGGAACCCCGGCTGTGGTGGTTGATGATAGCGCATCGCTGCCGGTGATACCTTCTGGCACTGTCGTGGTAGATGCTATTTTCGGGTCAGGACTGACACGTTCGCCCGAGGGGCTTGCAGCAGAGGCAATAAGGCTTATTAACAAAAGCGATTCTCTGGTTATATCATTAGATGTGCCTTCGGGCCTTGCCGGTGAAAACGGTGAGGACTTCGACAAAGATGCAATAGTGAAAGCTGACTATACGCTGGCTATTCAGTTTCCCAGGCTTTCATTCATGTTTGCCGAAAATTATTGTTTCACAGGTGACTGGATGGTCGTACCGATAGGGTTGCACCCAGCAGCCATTGCACGTACAGATACGCCGTACTACCTGCTTGACGCTTCCGCTGTGGCACCCTTGCTGCGCAAGCGTGGCAAATTCGATCATAAGGGTGATTTTGGTCACGCCCTCCTGGCTGCGGGTTCATATGGAAAAATGGGAGCGGCAATACTGGGAGCAAGTGCAGCAATGCACACCGGAGCGGGTCTGCTCACATGCCATGTCCCTCTCAAAGGTTACCAGATAATACAGATAGCAGTTCCTGAGGCAATGGCAGAAACCGACCAGTCGGAATTGGTAGTCTCGGAGATCGCTGATCCGGGCCGCTTCGATGCCGTAGCAATTGGTCCGGGTATAGGCTGTAAACCAAATGCGCAAAAGGCGGTGAATAAGCTGTTGTCAGAATATGACGGACCATTGGTACTTGATGCCGATGCAATAAATATTCTCGGCATGAACCGCGAATGGCTTAAAATGATGAAGCCGGGTACTATACTTACACCCCATCCTAAAGAGTTTGCACGAATTGCCGGCGATAGCAACACCGGTTTTGAGCGGCTGCAGCGGCAGTTAGAGATCACAGCCGGATACAACTGTATTGTGGTATTGAAAGGAGCTCATACCTCTGTATCACTCCCCGGCGGAAGGGTGTTTTTTAACACCAGCGGCAATCCCGGCATGGCAACAGCAGGAAGTGGCGATGTGCTTACCGGAATTGTGCTGGGGCTGCTCGCTCAGGGCTATTCGCCTGAAGATGCTGCCATTACGGCTGTTTACCTTCACGGGCTGGCCGGCGATGCCGCTTCTCATAAGGCAGGGGAGGAGGCGCTGACAGCCTCTGATATTGTCGATAATATTCACGTGGCATACACTAAAATACGCGAACAATTGTTATAATTGAGGAGTCTGAAACCATAAAACCAGACTTTAGATTCGGGAAAGTTGAAATATTAGAGATATGAAGAGAAGTTACATTGTAATCACATTTATTGTTATAGTGCTGTCGTCATGCGCAGTGAAGAAGGTTGTCCCTGAACCCTCTGTAAGCGTGGTCGCGTTGAGCGACACCGTCAGGCTGACACAGGGTTCTCTAATCTATTCCCTGCCCCAGACGGTGTTTGAGATAGATATCACCCTGGTGAGAACAATTGAGAAACCCGGACCGTATGCTGCATTTGCTTCCGATCTGATAGGCCTTTCCGATGTTATAAGGCATGAATCGGAAGAATGGACACTTAAGTCAGTGTCTCTTATTCCGCGTGACGAAATCGATCCGTCGGAGTATTATGTAGTGAAGTCAAATGCCATGATACGTGCGGGAGCCTTTGTGATGCAGAAGCAGGGACTGATACTCGATATAAGCAGTAACAGTATGATAAATCGTGAAATATCATACAATGACGGTGATGCTGATTTTGCTGCGCTGGGCTTCAGAGACCTGGGTTCCACCCAATATTTTGCCGTTCAGAGAGATACGGCTTACCGCCTTGTTGACGCCGATACCACGTTTATACGGATTCCCTACCTTGTAGAAAGGAGGAGACAGCTTACCCAGGAACAACTTGCTGAGAGAGCTGCCAGGACACTGCTTGAGATAAGGGAGGGGAGGCACATGATACTTACCGGTGAAACGAATGTCTTCCCGCAGCATAATGCCCCTATTGATGAGCTGAACCGTCTCGAAAAGGAATATCTGTCACTGTTTACGGGGAAAGTGATGAGCGATGAAGTCAAAATGAAGATATATTTTACTCCGGAAAGTGGCCGGATGCAGGAAGAGGCTGTTCTTTTCAGGTTGTCAGAAGCGTGGGGTGTTACTGAAGCAGGTGATGAAAGCGGGAAACCTGTAACAATTAACCTGACTGCTGCCGGAAAGACCAAGCCGCTGGTGCTGGCTGCAGATTTACAGTCAATGACTTCAGCGCCTGAGGGAGGACTGGTATACAGAATACCTGAGGTAGTTGAACTTACAATTAGGGAGGGAGACAGGAGTGTGCTGCGGACACGCGCTGTCGTCCATCAGTACGGACAGAAAGTTATGCTTCCCGAGAGTTTCTTACTTTACTGAGCCTTTAAATGAAGCTGCATATTCATCAAAAGTACGGGTTTCATATGCCTTGTCGGCAAAAAAGCTGAGTAGAGGCTCCATGTCTTTTGGAGTCCGGAAACCCGGAACCACAGTAAGCAACTCGATTTTCTCATTGAAGAAGATAAGAGAGGGATATCCTACCTGATCTTTTAGCAATGCAACTGTCAGCTGGTGTGTCCGGCCATACTTTCCGTCGTTGATGAATTTCATGCCCCTGAATGTTATCTCATCCTTCCCTTCAGCATTGAACTTGACGGGATAGAACCGGGTGTTCAGTATCTCTGCAATAACAGGATTTGAGAATGTCTCCGTTTCAAGCCTCTTGCACCAGCTGCACCAGTCTGTGTAGGTATCAATGAATATCGGTTTCGGGTCGGCTGTTGCCAGCTTCTCAGCCTCTTCAAGAGTATACCACTTTACCTTTACCTGCTCCTGACCACTCGCCGGGAGTGAAATAAATGCCAACACGCTGACTATCAGGAATGATTTTAATGTATTCAATATCATTTTATAAATCAGTTAATTTCTGCTAAAATAGTTTTTATATAATCACTCTGTAAAGTGATCAACAAAAAAATACCATTTATGTTCTGGAGACAATCTGTTTTTTGCCTGTTAGTTCCGGTTTTTTTCTATTTTTACGACTTCACAAAAACAAGAGGGAAAAATGGATAATATTCAGAAAACACTACGTGACTCGGCGGCCATGAGATGGCTCGTAATGCTCCTGATAAGCGGTCTTATGTTCGCAACTTATTACTTTCAGGATTTCTATTCGGGACTTAAGGACTTGATGGAGAATGAGTACGGGTTTACAAGCGAGCAGTTTGGAAGAATAATAGGCCTTACAACCATTGCCAATATCTTCGGTATGATAATAGTCGGGGGTATTATACTTGACAAATGGGGTATCAGAATAGCCGGTTTCGCATTTGGCGGCCTGGCAACACTGGGAGGTCTCGTTTCAGCTCTAACAGCTTCGGGTGTAATCCTTGTCAACAATCCGCTTATAGGTTTTATTCTCGGGAGGGTGTTGTTCGGTATCGGACTTGAAGTAGTCTGTGTTATTGTTATGCGGACCCTTGTGAAATGGTTTAAGGGCTATGAGATTGCCCTTGCGATGGGTATAAATGTAGGTTTCGGGCGACTTGGCTCGGCACTGGCAATAGCAATTTCACTCGATATTGCCGGAGGCTCTGTTGCACCCGCGGTCAATTTTGCGGCTTTACTGATTGGGTTGTCAATGATAATGTTTGTAATATATGTATTCTTTGACTATAAACTGGATAAACAGGATGCGGCAATAGCGGGCCAGGCCACACAGACATCAGACAGTTCGGAAGAATTTAAGTTTTCCGATCTCGTAAAGCTTGTTAAAAACAGTTCGTTTATTTATATAGCTTTATTATGCGTTGCCTTCTATTCAGCTGTTTTCCCGTTTATTCAATATGCGCCCGACCTGTTGGTGAATAAATTCGGTTTTACATACATCCTGCCGGAAGGAGCAGCGGTGGTTCTTTTCGGAAGCGAGGCCACGGGCAATGCATTCGTTTATATTGTGGTATTCCTTTTTGCCCTTGGAATTACACTTATACCAAACAACCTTAAGGGAGCCGGCCGTAAGAATATAGCCAGGCTTATTATACTGACACTCTTTGCCGTCATAGTGGTGTCAAATAGTGAGATGATAGGTCTTTGGCTGAAAAACGGTCCGAAAACAGCGGCCCTGATACCCCTGGGAACAATTATTTTCACACCCATATTCGGAAGTATCGTCGATAATAAGGGGAAAGCAGCATCATTGATGATGCTTGGAGCATTTCTGCTCATCTTTGCTCATGTGTCGCTGTCGCTGTCAAACAGCCCGTTCTTTGCCTATATGGGCCTTCTGTCACTGGGAATTGCCTTCTCACTGGTACCTGCCGCCATGTGGCCGTCAGTGGCAAAAATAGTGGCTGAGAACAGACTGGGTACTGCCTACGCATCAATGTTCACTATTCAGAACTGGGGACTGGGGCTATTCTTCTGGGGAATAGGGGCGTTGCTGGTAGCTATTCCGGTTAACAAGGAGACTCTCAGCTCTATTGATGAGGTAAGAGTCAGCCTTGAGGTTACAGATACCCGTACATCTGAAGCAGTAGCTCTCACGCTCGATGACTTCACTGAAAAGCTTGATCAGATGGGCTCGCAGGTTGATGTCGAATATGTGGCAGAGATGAAGGAAGAACTTCTGTCTCAAGGAAGTCTTTCTGTCGGTACTATCAGCGAGCTTATCAAGATACTGCAGAAGAATCAGATGCTGAATTACTATGATTACCGGATACCGATACTGGTTCTGGTACTCTGCGGTGTGATATCTATATTCCTCGCCTATAAACTCAAGCTGGCAGACAAGAGACAGGGCTATGGCCTCGAACTTCCGTCAGGGGCAAAAGCCTGATCTGTTGATAAGATAACATGTTAAAGCATTATTTAGCCACTCTGTTTAATTAACAGGGTGGCTTTTTTTTGGTAAGGAATGATTATATTGCGGTTCCTTAAAAAACAGATAAAATATGAAGAAGATCGGATTATTCTACGGACATGTAGAGAGCAAAACAGAAAAAGTAGCAGAAAAGATATGGAAGTTGATAGGTGAAGATAAATGTGATCTGCTTAAGGTTAAAGACTGTGATAAAAATGATATAGAGAAATATGATAATCTGATTTTTGGGGCATCAACTCTTGGGAAGGCTACCTGGGACGGGATACATCTGAAAAGCGGATGGTTCACATTTATCAACGAGCTTGATAAGGCCAATCTCAAGGGTAAGAAAATTGCAATATTCGGTTTGGGTGACCATATCAGATATGCCGATCACTTTGTTGATGCCATTGGTGATATCTATGAAAAGCTCGCAGCCCAGGGTGTCGACACTATCGGAAAAGTCGATCCCTCTGATTATCAGTTCAGAGATTCAAAAGCCCTGGTTAACGGTATGTTCGTAGGGCTGCCTATTGATGAGGAATTTGAAGCCGACAGGACAGATGATCGGATATCACAATGGCTTAAGGATATGTTGCCACATTTCGATTGAACTTATCTCTTTGGTAAGTATTATAATTGCTCAACTGAACAAGAGCCTGTAACAAGCAGGCATAATAACGGATCAGTATGGCGCAGGAGATCGAGAGAAAATTCCTTGTAAGAGGAGATTTCAGAAGTGAAGCCGTAAAGATTACCAGGATCACCCAGGGATATATCTCATCTGTGCCGGAAAGGAGTGTCAGGATACGCATAAAGGGCGAGAAGGGCTTCATAACGATAAAAGGAGAACCTGATATTTCAGGCATAGCCAGATACGAGTGGGAGACTGAGATCCCTCAGACAGAAGCGGAAGAGCTGCTTAAGGTTTGTGAACCGGGCGTGATAGATAAAATGAGGTATGAGATCATCAGGGGAAGACATACCTGGGAGGTTGATGAATTCACCGGTGAAAACGCAGGCCTGATTGTTGCAGAGATAGAGCTTTCATCGGAGGATGAGCAATTTGATAGACCTGACTGGCTTGGTGCAGAAGTTACAGGAGACACCCGCTATTTTAATTCAATGCTTATCAGAACACCCTTTTCAAGGTGGCAGGATAAAGATTAGAATAACCGCTACCCTTAGTGTAGCTATCAAATTGGCATCATATGAAAAACAGGAAGTCAGTTTTGATAAAGATTGTCATAGCAGGAATAATCATTTTTGTCGTTAAGATGGGTTGTTTCAGGGAGAAGCCTGTACCACCCGATGATGATTATCCACCTGGACAGATAATATCTGTACCTGTTTCACTAACCAGAATTGTAAGACTTCCTGATGTTCTTCATGAGAGCTCAGGAATTGCCATGACACTGCCGGGCAGGTTATGGTCGCATAATGATTCTGGAAATGAAAACAAGATCTATTGCATTGATACCCTGGGAAACCTGCTGAAGACTATTACGGTTTCCAATGCATCCAATGTCGACTGGGAGGAGCTGGCCCTTGACAATATGCAACGACTCTATATCTGCGATGTCGGCAACAACAATAATGACAGGCAGGACCTGGCCATATACCGCATTCCCGATCCTGAAACCATTTCGGGCACAAATGTAACAGCGGAGATAATCAGGTTCAGCTATGAGGACCAGACGGAATATCCTCCGCCGGCATCATTGAGGCATTACGATATGGAAGCCGTTGTATGGCATAATGATTCGCTTTTTCTGTTTACCAAAGACAGGACCGCACCTCTTTCGGGCTATACCAGGATGTACAAAATTCCGGCAAAACCCGGTACACATACAGCAGAATTCTCAGGCAGATATTATATCGGTAATACAGTCACTGCAGTGCAGGTTACATCTGCTGATATACATACTGATTCAGGAAAGCTTGTCCTTCTGACATATGACAGGCTGATTGTATTCAGTAATTTCGCCGGAAGCCGTTTCTTTGAAGGTAATGCTGTACATTATCCGTTTACATCACTGCCAGGTCAGGTTGAAGCAGTTCACTTTATAAACGGATCTGAACTATACATTACTGCGGAAGGAGCCGGTGGCATCTCGGGCTGGCTATACAATGCAATTCTGCCTTCAGCCAGATGAAATTACCGGAATAGAGCCATCTTCTCCGAACCTTGTTGTCAACTGCGTGTTATACATAAACAAACTACTTATGACATGGACAAGAATGAATTTGTTAAGGGAGAAGTATTTGGTTTTGCCCAATCAGTTGATTATGCTTCAGGCGCAATCGTCAGCAAAACCGTGCTTAAGAAAGGTACCGGCAATATCTCGCTTTTTGCTTTTGACAAGGGGGAGGCTCTGAGCGAACATACCGCACCGTTCGACGCTCTCATTCAGGTTGTTGAGGGAACCGGACAGGTTATTATCGCCGGCAAACCCTATGAGGTTGCAGCCGGCAACAGTATAATAATGCCGGCAAACATCCCGCATGCCGTTAAGGCAATAGAGAGATTCAAGATGGTACTCACCATGATTAAGAGTTCATAAGACGGTATACGGTATATGGTATTTGGTATGCGGTAAACAGAACCTGATATCCGCCGCCTGCAACATGTAATCAGCAACCAGCAACATGACAACCTGTACCCGGTACCCGGTACCCGGTATCCGGTACCCGGTACCCGGTACCTGATACCTGATACCTGATACCTGATACCTGATACCTGATACCTGATACCTG
>CAZMSH010000043.1:0-13850 GCA_964568875.1 uncultured Rikenellaceae bacterium
ACAAAATAAGCAGCCCTATGCACTATTAAAATATGCTGTTTGCCGAATGCTTACTTATCAGCTACATGCACTTTATCTTATAAAAAACCTTTTCAGAACTTATTAATAGGGAATAGTCCAGGAAACAGTGTTGCCAACCGTGTAATCAATAAACCACAGCGGATTAGTATGATCTGGACAATCATCAACACCACCGACAGGTACTGTGCTGAGCAACTGGTCCTTAGTACCCACGAAGAAACGGGTTTCAAATAATTCACCATTTCCTTTAAGGTCAACAGTAACAGTAAGAGTGTTAAGACCTTCTGTTACGGTAATTGAACCAACAACCTCACTTCTGTACCAGTAATCCCTGAGAACTATTTCAGTTGTACCGGGGTACGGGTTAATGCCAATGTATTTGCAACCTCCCCCTGTGAATATGAACTCTCCGTCACTGGATGCAGAGCTTGATGTTCCGGCTGCAAGTAAATAATCACCTTCGCTGCCGGCCCTGTATCTTGCTTTGATAGCAATAACTACCGGCTCACTTTCCCTGCATTCCATAAAGCAGAATGTCAGGTTGCTGAGTGCGGCCTGTTGCCCTCCTTTATTCATGGGAGCCACAAGACCTCTGTCCATTATTGCACCACCGATATCGGTATAATCATATACATTCGAGGCATCTCCTCCTTTTACGATAACAGCCCCCACTTTGTAACATTTTCCATCTCCGAGATTGATAGATCCATCAATCTGAAAGCCAACAGAGCCATCGTTGTAAACGTGCACCAGAAGACCTTCCGGCCAACTGTTGCTAAAAGTGCCGGAGGCAGGATCGTAATCGTTTCTCCCTGTGGACTGTGCCAGGTCTGCCAGACCAAGTTGTGAGCATTCAACATTGCCCCCAGGATAAAGTCTTGGAGCCTTTTTAAAAGTTGTAGGGGCTACCTCGAGGCTGATTATGTCATCCCAATCAGTAAAAGTACAAGAGAAGGCTGCGACTGCAGCCAACAGACTAATCAATAGGATTTTCATGTTTTTCATAGTCGAAAAATATTTAGTTAAACATATTTGAATCATGACTGGATTCTATGTAAAGATAAACTACGAATCACCAATGTAAGTAGTTCAAAAGGGCACATTTGATGAACAGCACTAAAATATTGACGAATATCATTCTTTTTTTGGTTAACAAGAAGAGGAGATTTACAAGATAATTTCCCCTCTGTTATTTGTTCGATTACCGTTGTTCTCGATAATATCAATTATCCTTCTGAACAGCAGGGGGGCTGCCTTTGCCGCAAAATTATCATTTGGATGGGAGTCGGTTTCAGATACTGCATATTCTTCCCTCAGGTATATATCCCCTTCAGTCTGGAGTTGATAGAGATCCCAGATGAATATATTATCCCCTTCCTGATCCCATTCCCCGGTTACCCAGGAAAAGAATCGGGAAGCTCTTTTGGCTTCATCTTCGGTTACCCCTGATTTAATTCGTGCGGCTCCTGTGAAAAGGATAAACTTTGTTTCCGGAAATTGCAGTAGTTTGTTCCTTAATGCTTCATACTGCAGTTTATAATTGGCTATTGTTTTTATCTCAGAATTGATATCCGGTTCGCTATTTTCATCAACAATATTATTAACAGGATAACAGTGCTTGAAAATAATCACGTCATGCTTCTTAGTCAGCATCTCAAGTGTCGGCTCCTCCAAAAAAGGGTTTTGACCTGCGTTTTTGACCCAGATGTTGTAATAATCGTACGGATAATTTTTCCAGCCGTATGGGGTTGTTTTAGGAAATATCATGCCTTCAATGATATACCTGGTATTATTTTCCTTGTTGTATTCCTTAAAGAGTTTTGGGATGAGTGCTTTGGGGGCTATGAAGTCAGATAGCCTGCTGCTGACCTTTAGAGCGAGGGTTGAAAGTTGGGATTTTTCTCCTCCCTGCCAGATTACAGCTCCTGTACTGTGGTGCAGGAAGACAACTTTGACTGATTTATCAGCTTCCTGATTATGGCAGGAGGTCTGTGACAACAAGAGAATGAGTACCGGAAATGCAATATACTTTAGTTTCATAGCCTGTTAAATTATTGAGTTCTTCACTCGTAAGACATTGCAATTTAGTAAAAAACATCAGGGAATTACGGTACATTATTATCATTTCTCAGGATGTGATAAATACAATAAAGCTAATTAAAAGAAAAGATTTTTGTAATTTTATAAAAATAAAGCGATTACGGATATGAGAAAAGCAGTTTTAATTTTGGGATTAGTTATCAGCCCTGCAATACAGTACGGGCAGATCATTGCAGATCATACTGTAGTAGATAGGTACGATATTATTCCGGATTTCTACATTAATGAGGTTAAGAAGATGTTGGTAGATATTGCAGGTGAATCGCATTCTATGGGATATATATATGCAGTTAATTTGCTGAAAGAGTTTGATAACAGATTTCAGGTCACGACCTATGGCGGCACACCTCCTTCCTACTCATCATCATATCTCAGGCTTGGAAAGCATGCAACTGTCGGTGAACAGAATTACTTCACAAATACAACCGCAATTGCTGCCTATAAGACCGTAATATCGAACCAGTACGCGACCGGAAATCCTTTCTCAGTAATGGGCTTCGCCTGGTGCTCGGATATGTATTATGGTACATTGACTGCCACACGGGATCCGGTTCATAATGTTTCATGGGGAGGACAATCAATTGACGGACCAGAGGGTAACAGGCAATGGGGACTTGATGCAAATGATTTTGCTATAACCGGTAATACAGTTAGTATGGATACATATCTGGACGCTGTTGAACAGTATATTAATCATTCTTTAACTAATGGATTTCCTACAAAAATAATATTTACCACCGGGCCCGTAGATAATCTGGGAGGAAGCGGGAACATGGAGGGTACCGATAAGGGTTTTATGAGAGAAATCAAACATGACTACATCAGAGCCTATGTAAGAGCAGACGCTTCGCGAATACTGTTTGACTACGCAGACATTCTATGCTGGAACAATGCAGGCGTAAAACACATGACCTATTGGAATGATAACGGTACCACAAGAGCTCATACAAATATTCATCCAGACAATATGTATGATTATGATTCCAACTGGCAGATTATTGAGAAGGAGATCAACCATTATGTTGGAGAAGTCGGGCTATTAAGGTTGGGCAAGGCAATGTGGTGGATGCTGGCCAGAATAGCAGGCTGGGATGGTATTTCAACAAACGTAAATGAGAAAGTAAGTTCGGAACCTATCATAGTGGTAACGGACAATGTGTCAAAAGAGATACGAGTTTCAAATCTGGGGTCATGGATATCAGGCGAAGCATCACTATTTAATCTTAGCGGTGTTTTAATCGAGAAGAGAGATATAAACAATGAGACTCTTATTTTCCGTGAATCAGTCTTAAATCCGGGTCTATATCTGGTTGTCGTCAGCAATGGAAGAATAAAAGAGGCCAGAAAGGTGATCGTTATTCCATAATTTATGTAATTTTGGGCATCGTTCAAACTATAAACATTCTACAACTACTCTTTACCTGCATCAGAACAGACTTAATATAGGTATAAATCTGCTAAAGATGTATTGATTCTCGCAGTGGTCCCGAATAACTGAGTTATGAAAATAGTCACTGTAGTCGGAGCACGGCCCCAATTCGTGAAAGCCGGCATAGTTTCAATGAAGCTTAAAGCTTATCGTGAGATTCATCAGGTGCTACTGCATACAGGCCAGCACTTTGACATGAACATGTCTGATATTTTTTTCAGGGAGTTGGATATGCCTTCACCTGATTATTATCTTAATATCCATAATCTGGATCATGGAGCAATGACAGGCCGTATGCTTGAGGGTATAGAGAAGATCCTAATTAAGGAAGCACCGGATTATTGTATGGTTTATGGTGACACTGACTCAACGCTGGCAGGAGCACTGGCGGCCAGGAAAATTAATATTAAGGTGATTCACATTGAGGCCGGCTTGCGAAGTTGCAACATGAAGATGCCGGAGGAGATCAACCGGATAATAACCGACAGAATCAGTGATGTTCTATTCTGTCCCACGCCTGTTGCTGTAAACAATCTTGAAGGAGAAGGATTCGGTCAATTCAGCAGTTCAGTATATCTGAGCGGTGATGTAATGGAAGATGCAGCTCGTTTTTTTTATGAAAAGGCAATCATGGCAGGGTCAGACTCGGTGGTCCCTTCAGCACCATACATTCTTGTGACTCTTCACAGGGCAGAAAATACTGATAATCCATCGAATCTCCGGAATATAATTTCTGCACTTAACAAATTGTCAGAACAATACCGGATTGTTTTGCCACTTCATCCCCGAACAGGAAAATTTATTAAGGAGTATGGAATAAACCTGAAATTCAATGTTACAGAACCTGTTGGTTATTTTGAGATGCTGGCCCTGATAAGCAGAGCTTCACTGGTAATGACAGATAGCGGAGGTCTGCAAAAGGAGGCTTTCTTTTTCCGGAAGTTTTGCATTACACTTCGTGAAGAGACTGAGTGGATTGAGTTAATTGAAAACGGTTACAACTTTCTTGCAGGTTCATCTACTGAATTAATAATTGATTCAGCTATAAAATATGTTGACAAGGAAATTAAGGATCCGATTAATTTATATGGTAATGGTAAGGCATCTGACTATATTTGCGGCATATTATCAAAACTATGAGATTGACAATCAGATAAGCTGATACGTTATGTTATTGATGATGCTTATCTGAATATCGAAAAATGTTTTGGTGAACCTATTAACTAACAGAATGATACAAGGTAAAAGAATATACCTGTCGTCACCGCATATGGGAGATGGTGAATTAGGATATATAAAAGAAGCTTTCGTTTCCAACTGGATTGCGCCACTCGGGGCCAATGTCGACGCATTTGAAAAACAATTAGCTGAGTACTGCAATGTCAGAAATGCAGCAGCACTGAGCTCGGGTACGGCAGCTATTCATCTCGCCCTTATTATATTAGGCATTAAACGTGACGATATCGTTTTAGCTTCTTCATTTACCTTTTCAGCCACTGTAAATCCGGTATTATACCAACATGCCATGCCGGTATTAATTGACAGTGAACCGGACACATGGAACATGGATCCTCAACTGCTTGAAAAAGCAATATTAGATATTAAAGCCAAGGGAGAGGGGCACAAGCTGAAGGCTGTGATTGTAGTGCATTTGTATGGTATGCCGGCAAAGATGGATGAAATATCTGCAATTGCAAGAAAGCATGAAATACCTGTTATTGAAGATGCTGCGGAAGCCCTTGGTAGCAGATATGATAATAAGCCGGCAGGCTCTTTTGGGAAAATGTCGGTACTTTCGTTTAATGGAAACAAGATAATTACCACCTCTGGGGGAGGTGCACTTCTGTCAGATGATTCAGGATTTATAGAAAAGGCAAGGTTTCTGGCTACACAGGCCCGGGATCCTGCACCACATTATCAACATAGTGAAGTAGGATATAACTATCGAATGAGCAATGTTGTAGCAGGTATCGGAAGAGGTCAGATGGAGGTTCTTGACACCAGAATTGAACGGAGAAGAGCTATTAACCACTGGTACCGTGGTTTATTAAAAGATGCACCGGGAATAGAGTTCCATACAGAACCTTCAGAAAGATATTATTCGAACTACTGGCTGACATGTATTACTATTGATCAAGTGAAGTCAGGAACCAATCGGGAGAAACTCCGGCATGCATTAGAATTAGAAAATATTGAGTCAAGACCGTTATGGAAACCAATGCATCTGCAGCCGGTGTTCCATAAGTACAGATCGTATGTTAACGGAACCTCAGAGACCCTTTTTGAGAATGGACTTTGCTTGCCCTCAGGATCAAACCTTATGGAAGAGGACCTTAGCCGAATAGGTGAAGTCCTTAAAAGGGAACTAAAGATGTAGAGTCAGGTTTTCTTTATCTTTTTTCCTGTTGCAGTAATCGTCAGCTCATCCTTCAGCAGATAAAATTGAGGAACCTTAAATAATGCGAGATGTTGTGCACAATGGTGTCTGATGAAGTCTTCTGTTATCTTATCAAGACTGCCCTTTCGTACCACCACAGTTGCTTTTAATGCCTCTCCCTGTATAGGGTCTTCAATCCCTTCAATGGTACAGTCTACTACTTCCGGGATATGCAGTATCACGGCTTCAATTTCCTTCGGGCTGATGCGTTTGCCTCCTACTTTTATCATCTCCTTTGAGCGTGCTGTAAGGAAAATATAGCCATCCTCATCAACTGTTCCAAGATCACCGGTATAGAGCCATCCATTCCTGATGGCTTTTTTTGTTGCTGCCTCATCACCAAAATATCCCATCATGATATTATCACCTCTGGCAATCACTTCACCAGTCTCACCGGGTTTGATATCTTCATCATTTTCATTAACAACTCTAAGTATAACATCGGGGATGCCTTTTCCAATAGAACCTTTTTTGCTTTCGTAGAGTTCAGGAGGCAACCAGGACAATCTCGCAGTTGCTTCCGTCTGACCGTACATCACGATAAAAGTTATTTCAGGATGGCTCTGCCTGAATTCATCAATGAAGATCGGAGCAAGCTTGCCTCCTGCCTGAGTAACATACCTCATATGAGGGAAACGTGTCTGTTTAAACGAATCGGATTTACGTAAAAGTATCTGGAAATGACTGGGTATGCCGGCAAAACCTGTGCATTTGTGTTCTATCATGTCTTTGATGACACTTCCCAGGAATATGAAAGAGTTATTAAAGACTATAGAGCCTCCAATCCTTAAATGAGTATGCAGCAGCGATAATCCATAACAATAGTAGAATGGCAGCACTACCATCATTCTGTCATCTTCTGTTAACTTAAGATAATCAACAATCGACCTGGTATTGGCAATCAGGTTCTTATGAGAGATCATTACTCCTTTTGGTTCACCGGTTGAACCACTTGTAAATATGATTTCTGCACAGCGGTCGATATCGAATTGTTCGGGGTTTGCGGTTTGCGGTTTGCGGTTTGCGGTAGGTATTGAATCTAATTTGTCGGGGAAAATTGCAATGTCTATATTCAGGTTCAACTTTTTGTACACATCGCTGGTAATGAATATAAGTTCAGGATTTGTCAACTCATTGATATAATTGAAGTTTTTTATTTCAATATTGGGATCAAGAGGAATGCAAATATTCCCTGATTTGATAACAGCAAGGTAAACCTTAAGAAAAAACAGATTATTTGGTGAGACCAGAAATATCTTCCTGTTTTCACCCACTTTTTCCATAATCCATTCTGAAAGATCAAGGGTGCATTTATGAAGTTCACGGTAAGTTATCTCTTCCCTGCCTACAAGGAATTTTTTGGTAAGGGAAAAGGTGTTCTCGAAGAAATAGTCGTATGCGTTCATGGTGATTTTTGTTTTAAATACCGTAATAATCCCTGACAGGATTCATTCTAAGATATTCAGTAGTTTGTCTCTTTCGTTCAAAATTGCGGAACAGAGCTTCGATGCGAACCTTGGTTTCGCCCATTACTTCCGCGACCTCTGATGCCGGGTATCCGTTTTCAAATCCGTACCAGTATCTGTCCATCAAGTGGAATGGTAGCTGGTAGAAAAACTCTTCCTGAGTCTGTTCAGCAGGGTAGGTGTCAGTGGTAGGCGTCCTTTCAATTATTTCTTGTGGAACTCCCAGATACTCTGCAAGCTGGTATACCTGAGTTTTATACAGATTACTGATAGGCATCACATCACCTGCTCCGTCACCGTATTTTACAAAGAAACCCTGTTCCTGTTCGTGCTTGTTCGGGGTACCCACAACAGCATAGTGCAGTGCCTCTGCATGATAATAGAGCATCGACATCCTGATTCTCTGCTTGAAATTGGATGAGGCCACTATCTGAAGATATTCCCGTGGAGGTAATATCTTTTCCTTTTGATTGTTATCTGCGTCAATGATTGTCAGATAGAATACCGGTGGCAGGTTAGAGAAGAGGCCACTCTGCTTAATCCCTATTTTCATTTTATGAGTTTCCGGCTCATATTCCGGGAATACTCGTCTCACTGCTTCATCTCTTCTCTTGTAGCATCCAAGACCCGTCAATGCTACCGTTATATCTTCCTTTATAACTTTGATATTAAACTTGTCTGCGAGCTCCAGGGCAAGTCTTTCACTGTCAGGGCTGGAGTCCTTTTCAGGAAGCATAACGCCAAGGATTTTCTCGCTGTCAAGAGCCCTTGCAGCCAGTGCCAGACATACCGAAGAGTCTATACCACCGCTAATACCTATAACGGCTCCGTTGCGTCTCATAACAGCTACAATGTCGTGTCCGATTTTGTCAGCTATCCTGTTAACGACTTGTTCGATGTTATCAAGCAGAATAATATCTTTTGAAAATCTTTTTTTACCTGTCATTGAAATTGATCTTATTACTGGTTCGGTTATTTGTCATTAGTTATCTTGAGTTTTCTTAGTTCTCCATTACCGAATTCATTATTATGATTCATGATAAACTGGTGGTGAAGAAGATGAGTTGATATCACTGCTGTAAGCAGCATATTGTCCACCTCTGAAGCCATGTTTGTTTTAGTGATTCTGTTAAGAACCTCTGAAACTGAGTTATAAGCAAAAATACCTGTTTTTTGGAACTTAGAGGCTGAAAGCATCTCTCTAACATATTCAGGAGCTCTGTCATCCATGAATACACTCCTGATAGGTGCACGGTATGGTTGTTTGGGTCTTCTGATTATACTATCGGGGATGGAGCCGGCCACAAGTCTCTTCAGCAAGTGTTTTTCGTCCAGTCCGTTCAACTTATATCGCGCAGGCAGCGTAGCACAGAACTCAATGAGCCTGTAGTCCAGGAAAGGGAATCTTCCTTCTATAGAGTTAGCCATAGCCATTCTGTCTCCCTGGGACGAAAGAAGGTATCCTGACATGAATATAGTCGATTCCAGCCATTGAGCTTTTGCAAGTGGATCCCATGAGTCAAAACCGTCAGGGAGATTTTGTAGTAAACCTTCGAATGGAGAGTATTTTTCAGTATGCGCCTTCAAATCCGGTGCAAGGTGTTTCCTGATATGGTTGGCGTTATTCCATCTCAGAAGATGTGAATAGAGTGGATCAGTGGTATCCTGAAGCCGGTATCCAAAGAACATTTTCAGCATACCGGGGCTGGCTTTCCTGAGGTGAGGTATATCAGGATAGATCCTTTTCAGGAGGGCCGGTCTGATTTCTGAATCTGGTTGGGCTGCCCAGAAATGTCTTATGATGGCTTCCCTGAAAATGTCATACCCGGCCAGAATTTCATCAGACCCCTCCCCTGTAATTACAACTTTTATATTATTGTCCCTAACCAGTCTTGATAGTATAAACATTGGAGCCGGTGCCGTTCTGAGAAGAGGAGTCTCTGAATGCCAGATCACAGATGGGAAAATATCAGCTATATCTCCTGGAGTACAGTTGATAGATCTGTGGCTGGTATCAAAATAGCTTACTGCTTCCTTTTGATATGCTGACTCATCAAAGTCTTTCTCAGTGAACCCAATGGAGAAGGTATTCAGTATACCAGGTTCAATATTTTTGATATATGCTACGGTAGAGCTTGAGTCAATACCACCACTGAGATAAGCCGCTACTTCAACATCAGCTCTCAACCGGAGCCGCACCGCACTGGTAAAAAGATGATTGAAACCCTCAGTCGCATCTCTAAGAGATAGTTTCTTATCGATGTGCCCATAATCCAGTTTCCAGTATTTTTCTGTTTTTAACCCGTTTCGGTCAAAGATCATCCAGTGGCCGGGTGAGAGTTCATAAATGTCATTAAATGGAGTACCAGGTGTTAAGGCTGACCAAAATGTATATACCTGAACCAGATTTTCAGGATTCAGTTCACGATTAATATAGCTTTGACTGAACAGCGCCTTTATCTCTGAGGCGAAAGTCAGGACTCCATTGGTGATGTTGTAGAAAAGAGGCCGTATACCAACACGGTCACGTGCCAGAAATAGCTCCTGGTTTTCCCTGTCCCAGATCGCTATGGCAAACTGACCATTCAGCTTATTAAGGCAGTCCTTTCCATGCATCGCGTATAGTTGTACCAATACCTCTGTGTCAGACTCTGTTTTAAAGCTTAATCCTCTATTCTTGAGTTCCTCTCTTAACTCTTTATAATTGAAAATCTCACCGTTAAAAGCTATCCAGTATCTCCCTGAAGCGTCGGACATGGGTTGTTGTCCAGTTTTAATATCAATTATACTCAGCCTGACGTTACCAATTGACGCACAATTTGAGTGATATATTCCGCTCTCGTCCGGTCCTCGATGTTTAATTGCCTGCAACATAGACTCAACAGCAGGCGTAGTATTCCGCCTGCCATCATAATCGATTATGCCTGCAATTCCACACATCTTCAGCCTTCTGTCTTTCTTACGACAAAATCGGTGATAGCATCAATAGATTCAAAGTTTTCCTCAAGCAAGTCAGAGTCATTAGTTTTGATTTTAAATTCTTCTTCGAGGAATGTTATAAGAACTATAAATCCCATCGAATCGATAAAACCTTCCCTGAAGATCAGAGAGTCGTCTTTGATTTTATCAGCCTCAACATGAACTGTCTTAAGAATATAGCCTGTTACTCTCTCCTTGATATTTTTTTTATCAACCATGTTGTATTTAGTAATTTTGAAAGAAATAATTTGATTGCAGCATATCTGAGTGGAGGAGAACAGATTTAATTCTCAACCTAACAGATCTGGCTCCGTTTCATCAACAATATTACGATTTTTTAACGTTGCCATCAACTCATTTTTGACGACCTTAGATTCAAATAGTAATGGGATTGGTAACCTCTTTCCTGAAAAGAGGTCCTTTTAGTCCTGGATTCGCATTTACTTATGTATTGAAAGTGAGCTTTTGTCAAAAAATCCATTTTTGTGGCTGCATTGTTTAATCGAATGAAAAGCAACCTTATTAATCATATCTGTTAACAATCATGTATCCAAATATATAAGATTGGCGCTAGGAAAGAGCCTGGCCTTTTTATTAATTAGCTCAAATTTGACAAATGGTTCAAATTATTTGATTAAATGATAATCACATTATATACAAGCTTAGCATAAAAACCACGTCATAACGATAAAACTCAAAAAGGTTGTATTTTTATTGTTTTAAACAGAATTTATGGGACGAGTAGCATTAATTACAGGAATTACAGGTCAGGATGGGGCGTATCTGGCGGAGTATCTTATTAAAAAGGGGTATGTTGTGCATGGAATCAAGAGACGCAGCTCGCTTCTGAATACTGAAAGGATAGATCATATTTACCAGGATCCGCATATTGAGAACAGGAACCTGATACTCCATTATGGTGATCTGGGTGATTCGATGAACATTACCAGGATTATCCAGGAGTGTCAGCCTGATGAGATCTATAACCTGGGTGCGATGAGCCATGTAAAGGTTAGTTTTGATATTCCGGAGTATACTGCTAACACCGATGGTATAGGTACACTCAGGATACTTGAGGCAGTAAGGCTTCTTGGAATGACAAAGAAGACCCGGATATACCAGGCCAGTACTTCGGAACTTTACGGGATGGTCAGAGAAGTGCCCCAGAGTGAAAAGACCCCGTTTTATCCGCGTAGTCCATATGCGTGTGCCAAGCTTTATGCCTACTGGATAACGGTCAATTACCGTGAGGCTTACAGCCTGCATGCCAGCAATGGGATACTTTTCAACCATGAGTCACCTATTCGCGGCGAGACGTTTGTGTCAAGAAAGATAACAAGGGCACTGGCCAGGATTGTTTTGGGATTGCAGGAGACACTGTTTATGGGGAATCTCTCATCGAAGCGAGACTGGGGCCATGCAAAGGATTATATAAAGGCTATGTACCTGATATTGCAGCAGGATGAGCCTGATGATTACGTGATTGCCACCGGTGTAACCACCGAGGTGAGGGAGTTTATAAGGAAGTCCTTCGCCCTGACAGGTATCGAGCTTGTATTTGAAGATGAGGGTGTTAACGAAACCGGCAGGATAGGTTCAATAGATGAGAAGTTGTTTGCCAAGATGGTAGGAGAGGAGTTGCTGGAAGGTATTCTTGTCAGAAAGAAGGACAATCCGGTTCTGGTGCGGATAGATCCCAACTATTTCCGTCCGACTGAGGTCGACCTGTTGCTGGGTGATCCGACCAAAGCGAAAACGAAACTTGGCTGGGAGCCCAAATATGATCTTGATGGTCTGATAGCAGACATGGTCGAATCTGATCTCGCACTTATGAAGAAGGATTACTACCTCAAAAACGGCGGCTACAGGACCCTGAATTATTTTGAATAGTTGGCTATGGAAAAGACATCAAAGATATATGTTGCAGGTCATACAGGACTGGTTGGTTCTGCTATAATGGCAACACTTAAGTCCAAAGGATACAACAACATCGTTACCCGGCACTACAAAGAGCTCGATCTTACAAACCAGAAGTCAACAGATGAATTTTTTGCATCTGAGCAGCCGGAGTATGTTATTCTTGCAGCTGCCCTGGTAGGAGGCATAGTAGCAAACAATACTTACAGGGCTGATTTTATATACCAGAACATAATGATCCAGAGCAACGTAATACACGCTGCATGGGAAAACGGGGTCAGAAAACTGCTATTCCTTGGTTCCACCTGTATTTATCCCGGGAAAGCCCAACAACCGCTGAAGGAGGAATATTTGCTGACATCAGAGCTGGAACAAACCAATGAACCCTATGCAATAGCCAAGATAGCCGGACTTAAGATGTGTGAGTCGTTCAACAGGCAGTACGGTACCAATTTTATTGCCGTGATGCCTACCAACCTTTACGGTCCGGCGGATAATTTCAACCTTGAAAGATCGCATGTTCTGCCGGCGCTGCTCAGGAAGATACATCTGGGTAAATGTCTGGAGAACGGAGACTGGGAAGGTATAAGGAAAGACCTTGCCAGGAATCCCATTGAAGATACAGGGGGAGAAGCTGATGCGGCGGCAATCCTTCAGGTACTTGATAAATACGGGGTGAGATTTGATGAAGGCTTTCAGAAGGGTATGGCAGCAGACAGTTTGGGTGGTTCAGGTAAAGTTAAAAAGGTTAAAGTGGCAGTCTGGGGTACCGGAAAGCCTTTGCGTGAGTTTATGTATTCATCTGACATGGCAGAAGCTTGTATTTATCTTATGGAGAACGTGGATGTTAAAGATGTTACTGATCTGGGGAGAGATGCAGGTTTTGCTGACAGCCATCCCCCTCATTTTCTGAATATCGGAACAGGGGAGGAGATATCGATCAAGGATCTGGCTTACAGAATAAAGAGTTTAACAGGATTCAGAGGAGAGATTGTTTTTGATGCCAGTAAACCAGACGGAACTATGAGGAAGGCTACAGATGCCACCAGGCTTAAGCGATTAGGATATAAGCATAAGTATAATCTCGATGCCGGTCTGGCTGATATCTACGAATACTATATCAGGTGATCAGGATTGCGCTTATTTAAACAGTTCCGGGTCGAGGTCTCTGACATTATTCCTGAAGGCAGCAACGAATGCCTGTGAGTATCCGGCTTGCCGCATTGTTTCCCGGAAATCAACCGCTTCCTTTAATGATTTGAATTCACCTACAGTAGAGCGGTATGCTCCGAGGTAGAGGTATTCCCAGGTTTTGTACCGGTTGCCGGCTATTGTGATTTCATAGCTTCCTTTAGGTGCTGTTGTGCTTGCGAATTGTACTCTGAATACAACGCCGGCACGCGCCTGAGCTATACTGTCCGTACGGGCTTTATCCAACCGTAACTTTTCTGCTTCGAGCTGATCTGCCTTGGTTTTTGCAGCAGCCAGGCTGTCGGCTTTC
>CAZMSH010000044.1:0-13723 GCA_964568875.1 uncultured Rikenellaceae bacterium
CAGGACTGCTCATACAGGTGTTTCTATAAATAAGTGGTATCGGGTATCGGGTATCGGGTATCAGGTATCGGGTATCAGGTACCGGGTATCGGGTATCGGGTATCGGGTATGCGGCTCAGTGCCGGCCGCACACCGCACACCGCATACCGCATACGGCACACCGCACACCGTAAATCATAAATCACCATGGCCGGTCCGAAGGGTTCCAAATATTACGACATATTCCTCAACTACAATGTATGGCTTGAGACCAGGGGAGAGGATGTGGTTGTCAGTGCCGAGGGACTTGACCTGTTGAGGGAAGTCTCTCGCAGTGAGTCTATTGTCAAATCTGCGCAGAATATGAAGATAAGCTACAGGAAGGCCTGGGGCCTTCTTAAAGAGGTTGAGGATCTGCTGGGTTTCAGACTGATAGAGAAGCACCGTGGCGGAGCTTCCGGTGGCAAGACAGTACTTACCATCGAGGGAAAAGCGCTGGTGAGTGCTTATGACGACCTGAACAGTGAGATTGATGTTGCCTTGAAGGACATAGCCAAGAGATTCTTCAGGCGGATAAATGATATATCTGAAAAATGAGAAGCAGATTCCTGTTGATTCTGGTTTTTCCGGCTGTTATACTACTGACTTTATGCACCGGACGTCACGATAACCATGTCATTGTGTTTCATGCCGGCAGCCTTGCAGTACCCATGTCACGACTGGCAGAAGCTTACGAGGCTGAAAATCGTGATGTCAGAATTGTTACCGAAGCTGCCGGGAGCCTGGTCAGTGCACGCAAAATCACAGAGTTGGGAAAACCATGTGATATAATGGCGTCAGCCGATTATATAATCATCGATGAACTGTTGATTCCTGAATTTGCAGACTGGAACCTTGGTTTTGCGACAAATGAGATAGTAATAGCGTATAAAGATAATTCCGGTTTCAGTAATACTATTGACAGTCTGAACTGGATTGAGATTCTTTTACGCAGCGATGTTTACTTCGGCCGCTCCGATCCTGATTCTGATCCATGTGGTTACCGTACTCTTATGATGCTTAAGCTTGCCGAAGAGTATTATGACAAACCCGGTCTGAGGGAGTCATTTGAGAATAAGGACAGAACCTTTATCCGGCCCAAGGAGATCGATCTTACCGCGTTACTCGAAGCCGGTGCTATCGATTACGTGTTTCAGTACAGGTCAGTGGCGGTGCAGCATGGCCTTAAATTTATTGAGTTACCTGCTGAAATTAATCTTGGCAGCATTAACCACTCAGAGAACTACAGGTCAGTATCTCAGGAAGTTGTCGGCAGCCGCCCGGGTGAAACCATAACAATGAAGGGAGACTATATTATGTATGGTATCACAGTTCTCAGAGACGCCCCCAACCGGGAGGAGGCTGAACGTTTTCTTGCATTTATTGCAGGAGAGAAGGGACGACAGATAATCCTTGAGACCGGGCAGAATCCGATATCTCCTCCCATAATTACGGGAGTAGGAGCGGTACCCCAAATAATAATGAACGCACTGAAAAGTAACTGAAACAAACATGTTCAGAGGCAAGGGCGATTTATTCAGGTGGACTATAATGGTGCTTTCAGCACTGGTGCTGCTTTTCATAGTTGCTCCTCTGGCAAGTATGGCCCTTAATACGGGCAAGAGTGAATTCTTTTCAACTGTTGCAGATCCTGATGTCAGGGAGAGTGTCTGGTTTACACTCAGGATATCCTTTCTGTCTACACTTTTCTTTGCAGCAGGAGCTATACCGCTTGCATGGGTTATGGCCCGTAAGCAGTTTCCCGGCAAGAAGATAATCCAGGGCATTATTGACCTTCCTGTTGTGATTCCACATACAGCTGCAGGTATTGCACTTTTGGGACTGATATCACGTGAGGGAGTGATCGGCAAGGCCGCCGGTGCGGTAGGGCTGAACCTGATAAATAACCCTGTCGGCACAGCTCTTGCCATGGCTTTTGTCAGCCTTCCATTCCTTATTAATTCTGCCCGTGACGGGTTTGCCTCGGTTCCTGAAAAACTTGAAAAGGCAGCTCTGAGTCTTGGTGCAGGCAGGAGCAGGGTCTTTTTTTCCATATCGGTGCCTCTGGCATGGAGAAGTATCATTTCAGGATTTGTAATGATGTTTGCCCGGGGAATGAGTGAATTCGGGGCAGTGGTGATTGTTGCGTATCACCCGATGACAGCTCCGGTGATGATATATGAAAGGTTCAGTGCGTTTGGTCTGACCTATGCGCGGCCACTTTCAGTGCTTTTTGTGCTTGTGGCTCTGGTGATTTTCGTGTTGTTCAGGATGATATCAGTTGAGAGAAAAGTCAGACAAATACCTGATGCCAATGCTTAGTGTAAGTAACCTGAGCAGGAGATTTGGCTCATTCAGCCTTAAAGGTATAACCTTCGATGTGGCAGAGGGGGAATATTTTGTGCTTCTCGGAAGGTCGGGTTCAGGTAAGACAAAACTGCTTGAGCTTCTGGCGGGTCTTGAATATCCCGATAGTGGCAATATTTACGTTGATGGTGTTGATAAAACACGGGAAAGGCCGCAGGATCGCAATGTGGGGCTTGTTTTTCAGGATTATGCGGTTTTTCCGCATATGACGACATATGACAATATAGCCTTTCCGTTACGTGTCAGGCACGTCTCTGAAGCAGAAATAAGGAATAAGGTAACTGCAATAGCGGCCAGGATGAACATTGTAAGCATACTGAGCAGGCGAACTCATAATCTTTCAGGGGGGGAATTGCAAAGGACTGCCCTGGCCCGCACTCTTGTGGTATCGCCTCGTCTTCTGCTGCTTGACGAACCACTGGCCTCAATTGACGCAAGCCTGAAGGATGATATTGCAAGGCTGCTGCGCTCTTTGAACAGAGCAGGCCAGACCATTATTCATGTAACACATGATTTTGCGGAAGCAATAGGTATGGCAACACGTGTCGGGGTTATTCATAACGGCAGGCTTATTCAGACAGGTACACCGTCGGAGGTCTTCGATCACCCTGTCAACAGGTTTGTTGCCAGGTATACAGGAGTAAGGAATATCTTCAGGGCCCGTTTCAAAAAGGAGGGAGCGACATGGATTGCGACAACAGAAAAGGGACTCAGGCTTATTCTTGAAGCCTCTGAGTATCCTGACGCAGGCATGCTTATTATAAGGAGCAGGAATGTGAAGCTGTTTACAGGCATCGGGAATACGGATAAACAGAATCTTATTACAGGCATTGTGGTTGAGATAGTGGCCACGCCATCAGGAATCGATATTGAAATTCTGGCCGGGGAACGTATCTTTGCATCCATAACTGATGGTGAGCATCTGCCGGAAGATTTGAGGGAAGGGTCAGAAGTAAGGTTTTCAATGGATCCTGCCGACCTGGTATTTATTAAGAGGACAGGATCTGATGATTCAGAATGATTTTATATTCAATGGGGAACAGAGGAATGATAAAATATGAGGAGGGTCTTGCTATTGTGCTTGATCATGCCATCTTTACAGGGACCGAAACAGTCTCGTTTATTGCATCTGCAGGCAGGGTTCTTGCTTCCGATGTGATCAGCGATATAGATATGCCTCCATTCAACAAGGCGGCAGTTGATGGATATGCATGCAGGAAAGAGGATCTTAAGACGGAGATGAAGGTTCTTGAGGTGATAAATGCAGGGAAGACGCCTCAGAAGAAGATTACCAGTGGTACCTGTTCAAAGATCATGACAGGGGCTCCGGTTCCTGAAGGTTCTGATTTTGTGTTTATGGTTGAGGATTCGCAGACAGGTATTGATGGTATGGTAACATTTACCGGAAGCAGCAATAAGGATAATATAGCCAGAGTGGGTGAGGATGTAAGGTCTGGTGATCGTGTTCTCAGGAAGGGTAAGATAATAAGGCCGCAGGATGTTGCAGTAATGGCATCTGTAGGATGCACCCTGGTTACGGTGAGTCGCATGCCCCGGATAGGCATTATAAGTACCGGCAGCGAACTGGTGGAACCATCTTCCCGTCCGGCTATGTCTCAGATCAGGAACAGCAATGCATATCAGCTGCTTGCACAGTCTGAAAGGGCAGGGGCTACCGGAAGATATTACGGTATTGCAATAGATGATGAAGAGATAACTTTCAGGATGCTGAGCAAGGCTCTTGAAGAGAATGACCTGGTACTGATGACAGGGGGTGTTTCGATGGGCGATTTTGACTTTGTGCCGGAAGTACTGCAACGTACAGGTGTCGAGATTATCTTTGACCGTATGGCAGTACAGCCTGGAAAACCAACCACTTTTGGGGTGAGGAAGGATAATGTTGTATTCGGACTGCCGGGTAATCCGGTATCCAGTTTTATACAGTTTGAGATACTCGTAAGGCCCCTGCTGATGAAAATGATGGGTTGTGAATGGCATCCTGTCCAGTGGGAGCTGCCTCTGGGAACCGTTTACAGCAGGAAGCGGGTTTCAAGAATGGGCTGGATACCTGTTAAAATAACAGCCAATGGTGAAGCTGTCCCCGTTGAATATCACGGATCGGCTCATATATCGGCATTGCCCGATGCAGATGGTATTATGCCGATACCGGTAGGAGTCAGTAAAATAGAAAAAGGAACCATGGTGAATGTTAGACAGATTTAACAGGAATATTAACTATCTAAGGATATCGGTAACTGACAGGTGCAACCTGCGCTGTGTTTACTGCATGCCTGAAGAGGGAGTTACCCTCTTGAGCCACAGCGATATTCTGAGCTATGATGAGATAACCTCGTTCACGCGGGTTGCTGTTGCTCATGGTATAGACAAGGTAAGAATAACCGGAGGAGAACCTCTTGTCAGGAAGAATATAGTACAACTGGTACAGATGATTGCATCAATAGAAGGTATCAGGGATCTCTCAATGACAACCAACGGAACCCTGCTGGCACAGTATGCTGCTGGTCTGAAAGAAGCAGGTTTGAACAGGGTTAATATCAGCCTTGATACTCTCGATCGTGACCGGTTCAGGTCGATAACCAGGGTTGGCAATATCGATGACGTATTTGAAGGAATAGAGGCTGCCCGTACGGTCGGTCTGCTACCTTTAAAAGTGAACTGCGTTATTAAAGAGTCTGAAAATGAGCCTGATGCGTTAATGGTAGCAGAATACTGCAGAAAAAACGGCCTTGAGGTCAGGTTCATTGAGCAGATGAGCCTCAAGGGAGGCAGGTTTTCAGTTGTTCATGGCGGCGAGGGAGGCAACTGTGCTTTGTGTAACAGGTTGCGGCTTACAGCTAACGGAAAATTAAGGCCCTGCCTGTTCAGCGACATAGAGATCGATATCAGAGAGACAAACTATGATGAAGCTATCAAAAGGGCTGTTGATCTTAAGCCGTCGTGCGGAACAATAAGTGAAAATGGCAGTTTTTACAATATAGGAGGGTAACAATGAAAAAGCTGACACATGTCGATGATAAGGGCAAAGCCACGATGGTGGATGTAGGCGGTAAACCTGTTTCATACCGGGTTGCAAGGGCATCAGGTCATATAACACTTGAGGCCCCGACAATCAGATTGATAAACACAAACACACTAAGCAAGGGTGATGTGCTTACGGTTGCCCAGATTGCAGGCATAAATGCCGCCAAACAAACATCTTCGCTGATACCGTTGTGCCATAATATAGTTATTGATAATGTAAAGGTTGTAGCAGAAACTGACTCAACCGGAGTATCAGTCAACAGTGAAGTTGTGTGCACAGGCAGGACAGGTGTAGAGATGGAAGCATTGACAGCGGTGTCAGTGGCACTGCTTACGGTTTATGATATGTGCAAGGCAGTCGATAAAAAAATGAGTATCGATTTTATCAGACTCGATAAAAAGGAAAAACATGAAATTGCCTGATATATTCAGAATACTGATAATCACTCTTAGTGACAGAGCGGCGAGGGGTGATTATGAGGACCTTAGCGGGCCGGCAATTGCTGAAAGGGTAGCCGTGCAGATGAAGCTTACAGGGTGGCAGTCAGAGATAAGACTTGATGTGATACCTGATGACAGAAATATGCTCACCCAACTGCTGTCTGCCGAAGCAGGTAATTATAATCTGATAATTACTACCGGAGGCACAGGAATAGGACCGCGCGACATAACAGTCGACACAGTTAAACCGATGCTGAGATTTGAAATACCGGGTATTATGGAGCTCATAAGGGTGAAGTACGGAAGCGGCAAACCAAATGCACTTCTTAGCCGCGGCGTCGCAGGCCTGATAGGTGATGCTCTCATCTTTACTCTTCCCGGATCGGTCAGGGCCGTAGGAGAGTATATGGACGTTATACTTCCCCTGCTGGAACATACTGTTTACATGCAGTATGGAATTGATGTTCACGGAAAACCCCCGAAATAACGATTCAAATTCAGGCTGCCGGGTGTCTTACGCTGAAAGAACCTACAAGTCTGTCGTAGCGGCTGTTTCTTGCCCTGTAGTAGACGAGTACCAGGTATTCATTTTCAGTCTCAAAGTGACTGCCCTCAAACCATGTTCTGTTTTCAGCATTCTCCTTGTCAGGCAGATAAAGGAATTCGTAGTTATACCACCCCTGCTTCAGAAAAAGTGAACCCTCATACTGCTGCTCTTCGAAGTTGTACTGCATAATATTTTCAGGCAGTGCCTGCCACAGAGTCATTTCACCTGCAATATACATATTGCCTCCCTCAACCTTAAGTGGTGCCGGAAGGGTAAAATATACCCAGGCGTAATCTGAATCGGTCGCCGGATTGACACCCTCCTGAACGCCTATCATATATTTACCGTTAAAGTCATTCCTGAAAAAGTAGGGTCTGAACTCACGGTTTTCCGAAACCTGGAGATTCACATGATGAAACCGGCCGTCGTAAGTGATATCCCTCACAAATTCTGTCTGGTACCTGAAACTTCTTATATCGAATTGCCTGAACTCATTTCCTCCTTTGAAAAGATTGCCCTCACCCAGCGACGTATATCTTAATTCAGTAGGCGACACAAAATCGGCAGCAAGATTGGTGACGGCATTATCCCACCTTCCGTTCTGCAGTACTGCAGTGAATACTTCGTTTCTGGGATCGGCAACCCTCAGCCGCGTGAGAGACACTGCAACATCTAACTGCTGGTGAGTATCGCGGAATGCACTCATATCAGCCCTCTTTACCCTTGCCGATATACCTGTCAGGTTCTCCACAACCATGAATCTCCTGGTGAAAAGAGGTATCTGAGGCTCCCCCGGGCGATGCACAACAATAATAAAATTCCCGGAAACAGAAAGTTTTACACTTTCATTCGGGAACGCAAGAGTGTAATGAACATAATCAACAGTCGTATTGAAAGAGAAGGCATACTCTTCAATCTGGTTTTCGTGGAACCCGTCAAGATAGTCTGTGGGGAAAAGTCCTGATGGCTCCCAGTCCTTGTTACAGTGAATAAATGAGTAATAGAGGTTCTCGATGTTCGATCCGAGCATGTCAAATTCCAGAACAAGCTTCTGGTCTCCGCCGATCTCAATAAGCGGGTGAGACAGGTTCCATCCTTCACGATACAGCATTACGGTTTTAATTCTCTCATCGAAGATAACATCAGACTTTATGTTGCTCTGATCTGCTTTCAGCGTTGATGTTACCATCGGCAGAACAAATGCCAGGGTAAAAATTAACTTTACTGCGTCACTCATATTTTTGTTATTACAAAAATGTTGCCGGTTAAACAGAACCGGTCATATTTTCCAATAAGGCCCATCTTCCCTGCAAAAATCAGGAATTGTTAAGATGAAATAAAGATAATAATATGTACTTTAACGTGCTGAAATTTGAAAAAGTACAAATCAATATGATAATTGTCACACGCAGGCTGTTAAGAGTTCTATAACGGATACTTTTGCAGCTTTGCAGCTTGTAATCATTTTTACCATATGTCGGAGATAATAAGATTTAAAAAAGGGTTGAACATAAAGCTTAAAGGAGCAGCCGAGAAGATACTTATTCCAGGCACTCCTGCAGGTCGTTATGCAGTAAAACCCATTGATTTCCCCGGGCTGGTGCCAAAACTTCTGGTAAAACCGGGTGATGAAGTAAAGGCAGGCTCTTCCCTGTTTTTTGACAAGAACGCAGCTGAGATTAAGTTCGCCTCGCCGGTCAGTGGGAAGGTAGTTGATGTTGTCAGGGGAGAGCGTCGGCGTATTCTTGAGGTAATAATTGAGGAGCAGGGTCGCGAATATGTAAATTTTGGAGCCGCCAAACCAGACTCCCTTTCCGCTGAAGAGATTAAAGCCAGGTTGCTTGACTCAGGACTATGGCCTGTCATCAGGCAAAGACCATACCATATCGTAGCTATACCCGGGCAGGAACCAAAGTCAATATTTATCTCAGGTTTTGACACTTCACCACTTGCTCCCGACTATGATTTTGTGATGCATAACAGCGACATGAAGGAGTTCCAGCTTGGAATTGATGTTCTGGGAAGGCTTACAAATGGCAAGGTTAACCTCGTTCTTGATGCCACAAATATTTCAGGAAGTGTCATGAGAGGTGTAAACGGGGTTGTGACGCATTATGTAAAAGGTCCTCATCCTGCCGGTAACGTGGGAGTGCAGATACACCATATCGACCCTGTCAACAAGGGTGAAGTGGTATGGTATGTCAACCTTCAGGATGTTTCAGCAATTGGCCGTCTTTTCAGCGAGGGTGTTTACCGTCACGACAGAATAATAGCTTTGGCGGGCAGCGAGGTTTTGAAACCATCTTATCACCGTATAAGGTCAGGGGCTTCGATATCATCAACTATAACCGGCAACATCAGACCTGGTGATGTTAGGTACATAAGCGGAAACGTTCTTACGGGTACCACTGTCACAGACAAGGGGTTCCTCGGTTTTTATGATAATATGATAACTGTAATACCTGAAGGCAAATATCATGAGTTCTTCGGATGGATCAGTCCCGGCTTCAGTAAATTCAGCTTTACAAGAGCATTCGGTTCATCAATTCTTCCACGCAAAGAGTATGTGCTTGACACGAATATGCATGGTGGCGAAAGAGCTTTTGTGCTTACAGGTATGTATGAGAAGGTATTGCCGATGGACATCTATCCGATGCAGTTGCTGAAATCTATACTTGTGAACGATATAGATATGATGGAGAATCTCGGGATATATGAAGTTGCAGAAGAAGATTTTGCACTCTGCGAGTATATATGTCCGTCCAAAATTGAGATTCAGGCCCTGATTCGCAAGGGGCTGGATCTGATGATCAGGGAAATGAATTAGCAACAAAAGCCGTATTACTATAATGAAATTTCTTAGAAAACAGTTAGACCGCATCAAACCTCATTTCCATAAGGGAGGCCGCTTCAGTGCCTTCCAGTCGGTCTTCGAGGGCTTCGAAACTTTCATGTTCGTGCCCGACACCGTTACATCGAAAGGCTCGCATGTCCGCGACCCTATTGATCTTAAAAGATCAATGTTCATGGTAATTATCGCCCTGATGCCGGCTCTCATTTTTGGTTGTTACAATATCGGATTGCAGCATTTCAGGGCCTACGGTCCGGTTTTATCGGGGCTTGATGGTTCCTTGCCCGGCCTCTTCTGGTTTGGACTGCTGAGGGTGCTGCCACTAATCGTCGTGAGCTATGGTGTCGGACTGGGAATAGAGTTTTTCACTGCCCAGAAAAGGGGCCATGAAATTAATGAAGGCTTTCTGGTATCGGGCATGCTCATACCGCTGATCGTACCCGTTGATATACCCCTCTGGATGCTGGCCATTGCCACAGCTTTCGCGGTCATTATCGGTAAAGAGGTTTTTGGCGGAACCGGAATGAATATCCTGAATCCGGCACTTACCGCAAGAGCATTCCTTTTCTTCAGCTACCCTGCCTGGATGTCGGGAGATAAAGTCTGGATCAAAGGAATGATGACCAATCCTGACGTTATTGACGGTTTCTCAGGAGCAACACCTCTTGCTCTGGCGGCTGCCAATGAAACGGGAAGCATGCCATCAGCCATGGAGATGTTTATAGGAACCATCCCGGGATCGGTGGGAGAAACATCTACGGTCGCCATCCTTATAGGAGCCCTGATACTGCTTGCAACAGGCATAGGAAGCTGGAAGATAATGCTAAGTGTGACATTGGGAGGTCTGGGCATGGGACTCCTTATGAATCTTGTTGCTGTTAACCCGTACATGGAAATGCCGGCATACTATCATCTCATCAGTGGCGGTTTTGCGTTCGGTACTGTTTTCATGGCTACAGACCCTGTTACGGCAACACAAACAGAAAGGGGCAAGTGGATCTATGGGTTCCTTATAGGCGTTCTGGCAGTACTGATAAGAGTACTTAACCCTGCCTACCCTGAAGGCATGATGCTTGCCATACTATTGATGAACGTATTTGCTCCGCTTATCGATCATTATATTGTGCAGGCAAATATCAGAAGACGTTTGAAGAGAGCATCAGTACAAAAAGCATATTGATATGAAGGATTTTAGCAACAGATATATTTTTATCTTCTCAGTGGTAATGGTAGCAATTGTCGCTGCTCTCCTTTCATCTGCCGCAATGCTGCTCCAGCCACTCCAGGAAAGAAATCGCGTAATTGAGAAAAAGAAGAACATACTCGCCTCGGTAAGGGTAGAAGCCACCAAGGAAAATGCTGCCGAACTATATGAAAAAGTTATCGAAAGCAGCATGGTACTCGACAAAAACGGAGAGACTGTGGATAATATCGATCCCTTTAACATCGATCTCAGGGCTGAGCAGCGTAAACCACTCGATCAGCAGAATCTGCCTCTCTTTGTTGCAAAACCCAACGACACCCTTAAGGTAGTAATAATACCGGTTGAGGGCAGAGGGTTGTGGGGTCCGATTTTTGGCTATATCTCACTCGAGGCTGACATGAATACAGTGTATGGTGTAAACTTTGACCATGTCTCAGAGACTCCCGGCCTTGGAGCTGAAATAAATACATCATGGTTCGGTGAATATTTCAAAGGTAAAAAGATATTCGACGGCAACAGATTCGTATCCATAAAAGTCATCAAGGGCGGAGCCCGCGATGATGATCCGCATGGTGTGGATGCAATATCAGGAGGCACCATCACCAGTACCGGACTTGAGGAGATGCTTTACGATTGTCTGGTCAAGTATGAAAAATATTTCAACAAAAACAGGTTATAGGTTATGAGCAAACAGGAAAAGGAGCCGTTGTTATCGGCAAAAAATATTAAACTCCTCAGGGAACCCCTGGGTTCGTCAAATCCTATTACCGTGCAGGTACTCGGTATCTGTTCGGCTCTGGCGGTAACGGTTAAGCTCAAGCCCGCAATCGTAATGGCATTGTCTGTTGTGGTTGTCCTTGCCGTGTCAAATGTGGTAATATCATTATTGCGAAAGTCGGTTCCTCAGAGGATAAGAATAATAGTTCAACTGGTAGTAATTGCAACTATGGTGATCCTGGTTGATGAATTCCTCAGGGCATTTGCCTTCGATATCAGTAAGCAGCTGTCAGTTTTCGTAGGACTTATAATTACAAACTGTATAATTATGGGAAGGCTCGAGGCATTCGCTCTGGCTAACAAACCATGGGAGTCATTCCTTGACGGCCTTGGCAATGCAGCCGGATACGGATGGATACTGATTGTGGTAGCCTTTTTCCGGGAGTTTCTCGGTTCGGGTACCATTATGGATTATCCGGTGATGGAAAAGCTGGGTCTGCCGACAATCGGCTACGAAAACAATGGAATGATGATACTTCCTCCAATGGCACTCATAACGGTTGGAATTATAATATGGGTTCAGAGAAGTAAGAACAGAGACCTGATCGAAAACAATTAGAACGCATCTGACATGGAAAACCTGTTAAACATATTCGTCAAGTCAATCTTCGTTGACAACATGATATTCGCATACTTCTTGGGTATGTGTTCGTATCTGGCTGTATCGAAGACAGTTAAGACTTCAGTTGGACTGGGAATTGCGGTAATATTCGTTCTTACAATCACAGTACCGGTCAATTATCTGATATATAATTTTATGCTTAAAAAAGGAGCCCTTTCATGGCTCGGCTCAGGATTTGAAGATGTTAATCTGAGCTTCCTCTCCTTCATCATGTTCATAGCTGTTATTGCCTCGATAGTTCAGCTGGTAGAGATGATAATAGAAAAATTCAGTCCGGCCCTGTACAGTTCACTCGGAATCTTCCTTCCGTTGATTGCAGTTAACTGTGCAATCCTCGGCGGGGCACTCTTCATGAAGGAGAGAGAATATGCAAACATAGCCGAAGCCACTGTCTTCGGATTCGGATCAGGTGTGGGATGGTTGCTGGCCATAGCAGGAATTGCAGCCATAAGGGAAAAGATAAGGTACAGCAATGTACCTCCTCCACTGAAGGGCCTCGGCATAACATTTATTATTACGGGGCTCATGGGCATAGCTTTCATGAGCTTTATGGGTATTAAACTTTAACTGAAACAGTCTCAGATATGATTTTAGGATTATCTACAGCGGGAACTATTCTCACAAGCATTCTGGTATTTCTTTTCGTAATACTGCTTTTGGTTGTTCTGTTGCTGTATGCAAAGAAGAAACTAACACCGCAGGGCGATGTTAAGCTTACCATTAACGACCGTGAAATGACTGTCTCACCCGGCTCAACTGTTTTATCTACCCTTTCAGCCGGAGAAATATACCTGCCCTCAGCCTGTGGAGGTGGTGGAACCTGTGGCATGTGCAAATGTCAGGTACTGGATGGTGGTGGTTCAATACTGCCTACAGAGGTTAGTTTCTTTACCCGTCGTGAGCAACAGGAAAACTGGAGACTCGGCTGCCAGGTAAAAATCAGGGAGGATATGGTGATCAGAGTCCCTGAATCGGTCATGGGAATAAGGAAATGGGAATGTGAAGTGGTTTCTAACCATAATGTGGCAACATTCATTAAAGAGTTTGTGGTTAAGCTGCCTGAAGGCGAAACCCTCAACTTTGAGTCGGGTGGTTATATACAGATAGATGTTCCGAAATATGAGATATCCTTCCGCGATATGGATGTTGAGGAGGAATACCATGAGGACTGGGATAAATTCGGACTATGGGACCTGAAGGTAAAGAACACAACTGAAACATACAGGGCATACTCAATGGCCAACCATCCCGCAGAGGGGAATATTATTAAACTCAATGTCAGAATTGCCACTCCGCCATGGGATAATGTCAAAAAGCAGTTCATGAAAGTACCGCCGGGTCTCTGTTCTTCATACATATTTACCCGTAAACCCGGAGATAAGGTAATGATATCAGGGCCTTACGGGGAATTCCATATCAAGGATACCGGTAATGAAATGGTATATATAGGCGGTGGTGCCGGAATGGCTCCTCTGAGAAGCCATATATTTCACCTGTTTCATACTTTAAAGTCAGACCGCAAAGTCTCCTACTGGTATGGTGCAAGATCGAAACGGGAGGTATTCTATGAGGACGAATTCAGAAAGATAGAAGAAGAATTCCCCAATTTTAAATTTAACCTGGCACTGTCAGAGCCCCTGCCTGAAGATAACTGGTCAGGATATACGGGTTTCATACACAAGATATTACTCGACAATTATCTGGGCAGTCACGACGAACCTGAGGATATTGAGTATTACCTGTGCGGCCCGCCGATGATGAATTCAGCGGTGCTGAAAATGCTTTATGACCTTGGTGTTCCTGACGAGAACATCGCATTTGACGATTTCGGAGGATGAGATAAAAATAAGAAAG
>CAZMSH010000045.1:0-10599 GCA_964568875.1 uncultured Rikenellaceae bacterium
CACTGCCGTCATTGGCGATAGACATATAGTCGGTAGTCCCGCCGTCTCCGAGGGTTGCCCCAGCAGCCGTAATGCTTCCGCTTGTCTTGACCTCTGTTACGCTCGTATTGCCGAGGACAACCTGATTACTTGCGTCAGGCTCTGCGTCATACCCAATTGCTGTAACGTTGGAATAAATATACTGCGGTGTTAGCGTATGCCCAGCTCCAAGAGGCGATGATATGGTAAAGCCAAATGATTGGATTGTATTTGCGTCAATTATTTTGAACTTGTATATTCCGCCGTCTGTCATACCGCCGATTGTGTCAGTTCCCTGCGTGAATTTAAGATTTCTATATTCCCCGGCACTTCCCAAACCGTGTGCTGTAATCGTTATGTTTTGGGCTGATACATCTGTGTTATCAAAGGTTTTCGCTGAACCGACATCATCGTTAAAATTTGAATACGCTTCATAACCAATGATAGCATTAAAATTGCCCTCATTATATTGTCCAGATGAATATCCGACAAAGACAGAATTATTACCATTGTTATACCTTCCGGAATACGCTGATAATCCAGTAGAATAATTCCCTGTGTTATGCTGTCCGGAAGCATTACCATAAAAAGAGCTGAGTAAACCAGTATTATATTGACCTGCTTGGTATCCAGACAAAACACAGTTATCACCAGAGTTTGTATAACCAGATAAATACCCAGAAAGCACACAATAATTTCCAGTGTTAAATCTTCCTGCGTAATATCCACAAAATGTTGGGTAATCGCCACTCTGACCAGCACCAGACAGATACCCGACTAAAGTTTCACGAGCCGTATATCCGATGTCAAGTATTTTATTGCCCTCGGAATAAACTTCAAGTTTTCTGTTAGAAGGCGTTACTTTCAAATAATCGTTTCCGCCAAGGCTATCGAAGTAAACTATTCCGTCAGTAGCTACAAGACTGCCAGCCGTTGCGTTCCCGTCTTTAAGCAATACTCCGTCAGCGGTAATGCCAGTGTCGGTTGTATATTCGTCAATAACATCGGCATAGACGCCAAGAGAAGCGGACAGATAACCGCCGTATACGTTACCGTCTTTAATGTCAACGCCCTCTATATCTATCCCGTTGTCAGAAGTATGCTCTTGTATCAGGTCAACGGTTAAAGTCCCCGACAGGTCAGCTCCACCGTCTTTAAGGAGAACGCCGTCAATAGTAACCCCAGTCGCCGCCGTATGCTCATCTATAATATCAACCTGTAATGTCCCGTCTAAATCAACCGTATCGCCAGAGTTAACTAACGAAACCGTTGTTGTGGGAATATCTCTTGTGAATATCCCAACGTCTAAATCCACAAGAGCAATTCCGCTGTCAACGGCAACGTTATCAGTGATAGATACAATATTATCGTTCGTTCCAGTAACTTTGGAATTGTGTAAATCCGTTCCAGTTAAATTTTTATGTAAAGGCATATAAACACCCCCTTATACATAGACGACCTCACCGCTATCAGCTAGTATCACTTCGCCAGCTTCATCATAAAGTAGCTTCGTGTTCCACATAGACAAAAAGTATGTCCAGAAGTTATCCGTGCGTATCAGCTCCTGAAATAACTGCTGAATGGCGTAGTCAAGCGGTAGCCTGTCATAGTCACCACCGATACTTACAGTCGGCAGTAACTCAGTCTTTAATTTCCCGTTCTCATCGTAAATATCTAAGTCGGTATATACCTCGTGCTTACCGCTCTTCTGCTTGATATTTGTGACTTTGTTGGTTTCTGCTAGAATACTCTTGCGACCGCTTATTTTCATGGCATCCCCGGAACAGGTTTTACGGTAGGTATCCGACCTGCAAGATTATCGATGTCAAACCTGCCGACTTCTTCACGATAGCGATACATATACGATTGTGCCCTATTCTGGTCTTCTTCTATCCCTATCTTGCGTAATGCCTGCGAGCAGATATTGAACACAAGGGCGTCCTCCAGTTTCTCTGGCAATTCTATCTCAACGGCGTCAGTAGCATACGTCCCATATTTCTGGACATTCGAAACGATTGTATAGTCGGCACTATGGTCTGGTGTGGTAGAACCAGTAGACGACTGCTCAACCTTGTAGATAACAGCTATTGTCGGTGTCCCGACAGTCTCACGCCAGTTATCATAGTTCGTGTCCATATAACTCACATCACGGATTTCGAGGATTGTCTCATCATAATAGAATGTCTTTGGTTCATAGGTATCACTGTTGATATAGAAGTAGGCGGCAGAAGCGCCATCATCGTCCGCCGCCGTTGGCAAGGGGTATAACCTGTATGTGATAATGTCTGAACCGAATGCAGGCATCTCGTCTATTTCGGTATCGTAAAAGACAGTGCCTGTCAATGAAACATCCTGTAACTGGATTCTGGCGTCTCTCGCAGTCTGCCTGATAGACTTTAACGTATAATTCCTGAACGTTGAGTAGTCCCAATATTTGGGTGTCCACCCGTCAGATGTTACGTCAGAAGCGTCCTCGTTAAGCTCTATCAGTGCACTTTCCATTAACTCGGCTACTGTCATATCACATCACCTTAAATCTCTACTTCAACAGTAAACCGCTGGAACTCCTCGTAACCGTCCTCGAAGAACTCCTCAATACCTTTTTCCGGATTAAACCGTTTCGGCATGTTCTTGATGACCCTGCGGAGTTTACGTATTTCATTTTTGGGAAGCTCTGTCCACTGTCCGATAGGATAGCGAACCCACTCACCCTTCTCCTTGTCGAAATATTTCTGGGATTTAGAACCCCAGACATCCCTGACAATACATCTCACCATTTCATACCTGTCATCAGCCTCTTTAACAGGTTTAATTCCTTCGCCTTCTGTTTTAGCAGTAGTCTTTGTAGCCATTTCAACCTCCATTGGTTTAGTGGGGGGCATTACGCCCCCCTGTTAGCATTTACCTTACTCGCCAGCGGGCGTGTAATAAACATCAAGACCATAAATCTTGATTACAGTCTTACGCAGGCATCTCGGCATAAAGAACGACCACGGCGTCGTCATTGAGAACGACAGAAGCGTGAGCGAACTTGCCGGTTACGATGTCAAACTGTGCCCAGTAGTCAGGAGAAGTTCCACGTGCATAAGTGCGGACTTCAACAGACTTCTTGTCAAGCTCGACAACACCATACGGCATTCTTGACCCGTCCATTCCAATCAGTAGGAACGGATAAACAGCTCTACTGTTTCCACCTCCGGTAGCCGAAGCAACAGTCATATTGTCATCAAGGATAATCCTGAAAGGCCCAGCAGCACCGATTTCATCGTCAAGGACGAAGTTATCGAAGGAATACTCATTCTTGGGAATGAAACCAGTCAGTGTCCGCCAGAACGACTGAGTAGCCGTCGGAGCAAACAGCAGATACGAAGCAGGCAGAGAACTTGACCCGTAACGGGTAGAGTTCATAATCTGCTTTGTAACAGGCTTAATCAGGTTGCTACGCATAATCTGCCCAGCAGTTTCCAGAATTGTAGTTGTAATCGGAATATCGCAATCCGTAAAGGTCGTTCCGTCAAAAGTTGTCTTAATGTCTGGATAGTCCGTCTCTGCGTCATTGCAAGCCCACACGGAAGTGGTCGCATAGAGAGAAGTCAGGATAAGAGAGTCCAGCTTCTCCTTTGCAGTCTCCTGTATCATCATCTGGTGTTCCCGAATAATCGGGTCTTCAATTGTCAGTGTTACCTGGTCAGTAATCTTGTGTCCAGCACCATACCACCCGATTGATACCGTGGTGTCGGTAGCAGCAGCCTGACTGAACTGAGGCTGAACACCGTCAGTGATAGACTGCCAAGTGGTGGTCTTATCATACCTGCGGAAAGCAACAGTCTTACTGTTGTGTGAAGGCAGGTTTACTTTATATGCGAACTGGTAAAGCGGACTGTTATTGTATAGGACGTCCAGCAAATCCTTGGTATAAAACTGGTCGACTACCGATGTAACATTATCAGTAGTCGTTGTTCCATAAGCCATATAATCACCTCCTGATTATCTTCCGTAAACTTTGTTACGGTATTTGTTTTTTAGTTCCTGAAACTCTTTGCTTCGGAAGTCAAGGCTGTCAAGATACGCCGCTTGTTCGGCAGGCGTCATATCATCAAATGCCTTCTTCCTTGTTCCGCCAGCCGTTGCTCCCCTGACGGTAGCAGAAGCTTTTAACTTCTCCGCCGACTGGTTTACATTAGCCGTTTTTGACGGCGACGTCTGGTTGGCAGGACTACCTTGTGAGCCTCCTGCACTTGGAACAGCCCCAAGTCTTTGGGCTTCTTCCGTGTAGACCTTGATGAAGTCTGAAAAGTTGCGGTCAACTCTTCGGCGTAAATCATCGTCTCCAATGACACGCTCATGGACTTTCAGCAAAGTCTTTTCCAATTCACCTTGCACATAACTATCATAAATCACCTGAACCATTGCAGGGTCGGAATTAACTGCTTCAACGAGACAAGTCGGGAATATCTTCTCCGACATATCAGCGATTTTAGTCATAGCGTCTGGGTCTGTTTTTCTTAAATTTGAAATCTTTTCAACGACCTCTTTGGGATACTCAACAGTCCCAGTGTTTTCACTGAATTTCATCGCCTCTACATCTTCGATGTCCAACGTATACGGGTCTGTATCCGTTGTTTTTAGAAGTTGTTTAATGGCGGTCTGGTCTCCGTCATACAACTTCTTTGCGAATTCCAACTGCTCTTCCGTCATTCCATACTTCTCCAACAGTTCAGCTCTCGGTCTTAACGCTTCAATCTCTTTTTCCAGTTCAGGAAATTTAAGAGACTTCTGCCAAGCCATTCTTATGTCTTCTTCTGTTACCTCACGCTCATATTCTTTTCCATAAAATTTATACTTAATCTTAAACTTGTTTTTTTCTTCCGTCTCCGCTTCAACCTCTGTCTTTTCCTCGGCCTCAGCAGGCTCTTCGTCTATTCGTTCGTCTGTTCCTTCTGCGGGCTCTTCACCCACTTCTTGCTCTTCTTGTTCCTGTGGTGCTGTTTCTTCACTCTGGACTTCTTCTGCTCCTCGCTCTTCTTCCGCCACGTCTTGAACGACTTCTGTTTCTTCTTTGACATCTCCCCCGACTTCAACTTGCTCGGCTTCATATTCCAATCCCTCCAATTCTACTTCGGGTAAACCGCCATTCAATGCTTCTTTGAATTTGTTCCAATACGTAGGCGTGTCTGTTATCTTGTCCATAAGTTCAGGGTTTTGGTTAATGTCCTCCAGCTTATACTTCGGCATATTCGTCTCCTTCGTCTAATGCTAACAACTCGCTTTCAGCTATCTCAAAGTAATCCGCAACATACTTGATAAACCAGTCTATTGCTTTCAACCGTTTCAAATCACGGATTGCGTTACTGATACCTTCCTCGTTCTCTTCAAACATAGCTTGGTCTAACGCTTCACGGCAAGTCTTTATGAACTGTCCCCTGAAATCATAAAACACCTTCTTGAAGTTCTCATCATCTTTCAGAGACTTCATAGCAAAACCAATGTTGCGTTTCTCCAATGCAATAGCTTCCAGTTTCTCTTTGTCCTCTTTCGATATAAACGGATTATACATACTGCCCCTCCCCATTATCAAAAGCATTAACCGCACTCTTTATCTTCTGCTGTGCTTTGACCTCAGACATAAACTCTGCCATCTCCCTTGCCTTCTCGTAAACAAGGTTCATAAAGTCTGGTGAGTTCTGCATTTGCTCGACCATCTTTGAAGCCTCTGTCTGAACTGCTTCCTTAAACTCGTCAGTCTCATACATCTTGTCTCTTCTACTGACTTCCTGTGCCAATGCCTTGTCGCCCATAAGGGTAAACCAACGCCTGAACAGAAGTCGCATTTCTCTTGTGGTAATAGCACCAGACTGGATAGCAGGCTGAATGTTCTGGAACATAATGTTCATCTGGTGTATTTTTAAGTCAGCCATATCCTGTGTATGGAAATTCACATCAACATCATAAATACCGAGGACATCTTCGCCCTTAATCTCCATAGCTTCGCCCTCACCGATAATGTCATTGAACATTATATCCTGCTGTGGGTCTATGTAATGATTGATGTAGGCAAGCCAATGAGTAAATACTTGACGGAAAATAGCTTCACGCAGTTTATCAAAAATAAACATACGGAAGTTATTCAAGCCTTGTGCAGCGATCGCCGCCGCCGTCGCAGTCTTTGCAGAAGTCGGGGAATTAAATACTCCCGCTGTATTCTCCGATACCCTTGACGCCCTCTGCTCTTCAACGTCAGCTACCTGTAATACCTGCTGGACACCGAAGGGATAAGGATTTGGCTGTAAAACACTGATAGCGGAACGTGCGTCTCCGTCAACCTTGTATATCGTGCCGGGCAGGTTCTCCTGTAACTTACGGTATTCGAACGGGTCTGTTATCTGCATTCTATTGACAACCTTTTCCCCAAGATTGACACGTGATACGTAATCGATAAGTGACCGCCACAGAGTAGTTACGATTTTAGGGAAATCACCGATAGTGGTCATCATACCCTCGCCACCCTTTTCACGGTTGTGCTTGATATAATATCCAAGGATATACGGGAATTTCACGCCACGGATTTTCTCATAAGGTCTGATAGCAAGAAGATAACTCCTTGTGAAAATAGCCTCAACCATTTCAGTCATACCGTCGCCATCAAGGTCGTATTCCCCTATCCAGCGATAGACATCGAACTCTTCTCTTGCGTGCTTATTCGCATAGTCATCTACGACATAGTATTTATCTGTTGTGTCCCAGTCTGCCGTGACTGTTGTATTATTAACATTGTCTAACCCTTCGAAATATAACTTCTCAATCCACTTGTCCACGTTCTCTAACCGTAACTGCGATTTCTTGTTATATTTAATATCCTGCTTGCGGACATCGGATAAAGTCATTCTCATTTTTTCTGCCCACCAACGTATATCACTTGACCGCTTAGCCGTTATATCAAAGAATATGTCCCTGATATCCATAACAGTAGCGTCTGGTCTATCTTCAAGAATAGTCGTTTTAATCATCCGGATATTCTCAATGACACCCGTTTCTTCGTTCAGTGTCCCACCTTGAATTTCAAGCCCTCTGTTCAAAGCCTCATCAACGAATGCGGGATATTCGGTTTGCGGTATATCAATTGTGTCTTCTTCTGTCTCAAAATCATAACGCCAACCAGTCTTGACACATACCATTCCCTCGATTACGGCGGAACGGACAACCTCCTCAACAAACTCATGGCGGTTAAATTGTCTCGACCAGATATAATTCATATACTTGCCCATAAGCCGTGCTTGTTCATCGCTTACGTTGTTCCTTGGATAAAAATGAGCAGGCTCATCTTCACTTACGTAATCATTGACAAGCTCCGCAATCATATTGTCTGCCATTTGTTTGGCGTGCCTCACAACGACTTGACTTCTGTTTTTTGGTTTCCCATAATCAGCCTTGTAAGTCTTGATAGACTCTTCAAGAGCCGTGTAATATGAGTTCATATTTGTTTCTGCATCGTCAATTGCGGTAGTAAAATCACGAAGATAGCGTTGCTCGTCATTATACTCGTTCACGTTTTCAGTAATATCTTTCATTACCCTCCTTAAATGTTGACGTAGACGTCAGCGACTTTGTTATACTGGTCATCGTAATGTCCCCACTTTATCTTACCGGTATCTTCCATAAAAGAACCACCACCATACAGCCTGATTAACTGTGGTATATATGCAAGTGTGTCTAAGATATCGTCGTGCGTATTGTCTTTTGTCGGCGACCATACAGACATCTCGTGCGTAAGGTCTGCCAGCCATTTTGGATTATCATCAGGGACAAAAACAACACCGGTATTTAGTGGTGTTTCCAATCCGATGATACGCTCTGTTTTTCTTACCCCTCTCGGCTTCAATGCTTCTATCTTGTAAAAGATACCGTGCTCATATCGATATCTTTCGGCAGCCTCAAGAAAAGTCCGCTGGTATCCGACATCCTCTATACCCACAATCGGGTCATACATTCTGGCAATCTCTTCCAAAATCTCCAGCTTCCTCGGCTCCGACCACCTGCCGTGCCGTATATCCAGAATATACCACCGCTCGACAATCGTTTCATTGTGCATATCCCTTGTAACAGCAACAGTGGTCATAACATCGTAGTCATTGCCCTCTTTACCGCCAGACTGCAGGTCTACCGTTGTGTAAACCCTTGCTCTTGCCAGCTTTTTCATAACCTCGTTGCGATTAAACTTACGTAACTTCTCCGGATTAAGGACTTGCATAGCAATTGGTGAAGGGTCGCACATAATCTCCGCATAAAACATCGCAAGTGCCGTGGAACCTTCTCGTTCAGCCCGCTCTCTGTCAAGCTCAATCTCCCGCAACGGGCGTCTTGCTTCCCATAATGCAGTCCCATCATCTTTGATACTTGAAAAGAAGATCGAGGGGACAAGTGGGTCTTTGTGTAACCTCCAAATAAGGCTGTCTTCGTGTGGCGGTGTCCCGATAAACCAGATTTTTCCAAGTATGGCGTCTTTTGAATAATAGACTTCTGACCAAAAGGTTTTATAAATCTTTTTTCTGATAGTCTCGCTCTCCCTGACTTCCTTTCCCTCGTAGTCATCGTGGATAATCAGTGTCGGGCGGATACTCGCAATGTTCAATCCCCTCGGGTCTTGGTCTGCACCTATCGCAATAACGACAATAAAGTCCCTGTCACCAGAACCAGTCTTAATATGCACCTGATAGGCGTTATCAGTCCAGCCAGTTGGGATAGACAGGTGGTAAAATTTAGAGAAAAGCCTATTATCCTTGATTTCTTTACGTATTGTGGCAAGAAAATTGGCGGCATCGTCTTTTTTCTTTGAGAAAACAACGATACATGGCTCCTGACGATACGCTATACGCTTCAATGTCTGCTTGTATAACGTAACATTAGTGGTTTTGCCAACATCACGTGGTGCAATTGCGACCGCTAACTGCGGGTTTTCGTTAAAAAAGTCGTTTATCTGTTGGTGGAACGGTTGTGAGGGCAATTCAAAGGCATGAGGAAAGAATTTTTCGAAGTTTTCGTCTTTGTAAAACTCTAAATATAGATTTTTTACGTCCTCATGTGAATATTTCAAGCCTTATTCCCCCAAAATATCCTCGGTATTCTCACGTATAATGTCCTCGTCTTTGTCTGACAACTTCTTCACTGGCTTCTGCAACAGCTTAGACACCTCGTCAAGACATAATTCAAGCTCGTGCTCTTCCAACTTATCCTCAATAGTGTTCTTCCACAAACCTTCCTGTTTCAATTTGTCTCTGATGAAGTTAGCAGACCCCTCTTTCGTGATACCAAGGTTCTCCAACCGATATTTATAATAATTCCTGATTAAATCCCATTGTCTGAACTGCTCTTTCGTGAGGCTGTCTAAGGCTCTGTCCCATTCGTCTTTCCCTATCTTCTCCGATAAGAGATACTCCTCATAATAAACAGCGTCAGGATTGCCCTCATACCATTCAAGCATTCCTTTAAGTATCCTGTCCTTTTCAGCCTTATTCATATATCCCCCCGAAATCTATTATTGTTAGCATAATTATATCATATAATTCTTGACGTGTCAAGTCTTAATTGTTTCTTGTGGTAACAGTGTGCGTGTTGGTTACACTTTGAGTGAAAGGGAAGCCCACCGAGAACCGATGGGCTCGTGTATCAGTCTGTTTCCAGTCTCAGGATGAGGTCGCCGTCTGTGTCGAACTTTAAGTCTACGAGAACGACATCGTTCATCATCTCATAATCGTATTCAGTTACAAGCATATTCTCCATAATCATATTGAACAGCTCTTCTCTGGATACGGTTATCTTATAAAGTCGCTTAATTTCCCTCTTCATCTTCGCACTCCTCTAACATCTCTTCAAGCTCTTCCAATGCCTGTTCACACGCCTGTGCAGGGTCTGTATAAATCACGGAAGGCATTTCTTCGAGAGAGTCGTAATACATCTTCAGTCTTGTTATAAGTCTCATCAACACTTCAATCATCTGTCTCATTTCTCCCCCAATCTGCGTTGATAACCATAATGCTTAACCCTTCCTTCTCTGGGTCATCTGTCCAGTGTTTCGAAGCCTCTATACTGCATACCTGGCTGTCGTCGTGATATGCGACATTGTTAAGTCCGTCAAGAACAGACTTTATAATGTTGTCTATATCAGGCTTATTCAGGAACCAAGCAAATGCCTTGACTAATTTTCTAACCAATTTCTTGCTATAAGACTTCGGGGTCATAAAGTATGCCGACAAAGAAATATGCACCGGTGTTCCCTCTTCGTAGTATTTACCGTCTTCATTCACATATGCTGTTGCTATTGACTTCTCATAATCTTTTGTTTTCTTCGGAGTATAGACCCTGCCGATTTTAGTGAACCGTGGTCTCCCCTTGCCAATAGGCTTCCCCTTAATGAATATCAGCTTTCCCATTCTTCGACCCAACCTCTGAGCACTTCTGCTAACGGCTGAACATCTCCGTCAGTGTGCAACATACTTCCGTCAGGCTTGTAGATAAATGCCGATGAATTACCGACACATCTTGCAAAACCGTTTTCTCTTGCATATTCATCTCTGATTTTATAAG
>CAZMSH010000045.1:10699-12555 GCA_964568875.1 uncultured Rikenellaceae bacterium
CCGACACATCTTGCAAAACCGTTTTCTCTTGCATATTCATCTCTGATTTTATAAGTCCCAAGACACACCGCATATCTTACTTTTCCGTGTCTGACAAACGGTCTGATTAAGGACGCTCTGTGCTCGTGTCCCGCCACCGCAACGTCGTAATCATAATCCCCACGCTCCCAATTGACTTCCGCTCCGTGTGTGGGATTGTAAAGGCTTTTATACTTGAACTTATGCCTGACTATCCACTTCTGATTGACAGCACCGCCCCTCACGGTAAACCTTGCCTCATCTCTCGCATACAGAATGTTCCAGCCGTCCACAAGCGTCTTGATATAATCAACCCCAGACAGCTTGTAAGTCCAGTTATCATGGTTACCTGTTACGCATACGATTATGCGTTCTTTCATTTTATTCAGGAACCATTCCACAAGTTTTATTTCGTGTGCGTGTGTGGTCGGTTGATTAGTTTGGATAGACTGTAATTTCCCGATGATAAAGTTGTCGAACAAATCTCCGGACAAGAACACATACAGCCTCGGAGTATTCAAGATAGTGTTCATATCTTTTTCAAGTGCGTCGATGTCTATCTTCCCGCCAAAGTGAATGTCAGAGATATTGACAATCCCAAATGGTGCATTCCCAAAATCTATAACCTGACTGTTCTCATCACTACTCTTCTGTTTTGCTCTCTCGCAGAGTTTACGCATATATGGGAGTATCTCTTCCTCCACCTCAACGTGGTCAACAGGTTTCAGTCCCGATATAGACACCTGCATTTCCATATTCTTAACAAACCGCATATATCTGGACATTGTATCATCGGAAACCCCAAGCCTTTTCTGTGCCTCTTCAAGCCCATACTCTTCAACGAGTGTCTTGACTTCTTTTATTTTTTCTTTCCCGATAGGCATATCAGTCCTCCATTTCTGCCCAATTTACAAGGTCGGGGATATTGGTGAAAATCGGGATACCCTGCTTCCTCGCTATCTTCATCTCCTTTTGCGTGCCCTTGCTGTCCTCGTAACCCGGCAATAAAATCATAGCGTCTGCCATTTTCAGCCATTCTACATTAGGTTCAAAATACATATCGTAGGTGTAATCGCCATACATAATCCCCAACAAATAATCCGCCGCAGGATTATACGGTGCAAACCCTAATCGAATCAATTCATTCTGATACATAAAGAACTTGTGCATATTATTCAAATGGTCTGTCCCATAGTCCGAAATCTTGCCGGCGATATAGACTTTATAGGTCATTCTTCCTCCCGTCTTCGTTACGGATATTCATAACGAATAGTAAGTTGGTAACACACATATCTAAATGCGGAAAACCGCTGTCCTCGTCAATCTCGTTGCCCTTCATAATCTCCATAAGATGACGCCAGAAGGCTTTCCAGTATCTCGTCCGTGTCAAATCTTCTAACCCGACATACTTCCAGTTATCATCGTCATATTTCTTTGCCCCGTATTCAAGGACATCAACAATCTGCTCCAACTCAGTGGCGAGCGCCTTTGTCAATAAAAGCCAGTTCTTCTTCCCGTCATCATACTTGACACCCTTGCCACCACACTCAGGACACCCTAAATCCATATTACCACCTCCATAATTAACTATAATGACAAATGAAAATAATGTCAAGTAGTAATCTTAAAATGTTGCAGTCGTTCTTAAAAAATATGTCCGTCTACGCATTAAGGACAACATCGCTACCCAGCCGTAGAGATAAATACCCCATAGAAACGCTCAAACACCCCTTAAAATCCATTCCTTGCCCAGAGTCGGTAAATATGTCACCAAAAATAGAAAGGACTGTTTTTACCCCCCTTTTGACGTCCACAGTTCAGGGACTCCCCATTTGCAG
>CAZMSH010000046.1:0-12337 GCA_964568875.1 uncultured Rikenellaceae bacterium
CAAAAAACGGGTAAAAAAAGTAGACAATTCTTAACCCCCTCTCCTGTTTTACCCCAAAAGGGTTAAGAATAATCTAATCAGATTTCGCAAATCCGCATCCTGACGTGCTTTCAGAAGTATCAATTTTTAAACATTTTACTATGAACAGCAACGTCAAAGTCACTTTCTGGTTGAACAAGTCCAAAAAGAATTCTCAAAATCTTGTTCCAGTATATCTAAGAGTATGGTGTGATTATGAACACTTTTCAAAGGCTACAGGAATATGGGTTCGTATCCAAGACTGGGATAAGAAAGTAATGAGGGTTAAAGGTGCAAGCCTTGAAGTCAATACAACCAATACACAGTTGGATACGATTAAGATAAAAGTGCTTCAAATCTCTAACCAACTCATTCTGCTCGGAAAACCGTTCAACGTTTTTACCATCCGAAAGGTCATGGAAGGAAATGAAGCCAGCCAGATTACCCTGATGAGAGTCTGCGGGGAACAAATTAAAGAGATGGAGAAACTTCGTGGAAAGGATTTTGCACCCTCTACTATCATCAAGTACAAAAACACAGTGCTCCGACTGAAACAGTTCCTTAAATACAAATACAAGCGAACCGACATTTTCCTTTATGAACTTAACTACTACTTCATTTCAGAGTTCGAAGCGTTCCTGAAACATAAATTTGATAACAGCACCACCACCTGCTATAAGCACTACCAACGCCTGACACGGATGATTCATAATGCCATGCATAAAGGGTATCTGGATAAGTATCCTTTCGAGAACTATAAGATACGACAGCCGAAGAAAAAAATCCAGTACCTAACTCAAGATGAAATTGACCGCATCGAGAATAAGGAGTTTAAACTTGAGAGATTGGGAGTTATACGTGACATATTTATTTTCTGTTGTTATACTGGACTTGCATATGCTGAAGTTGAGGCATTATGTCCAGATAATGTTACTACAGGTATGGATGGAGAACCTTGGCTTAATATCCATAGAAAAAAGACCAAGAAGGATTATCAAATCCCGCTATTCGATAAAGCATTGGCAATTATAGAAAAATACAAGAACCATCCAAGATGCCTGAAGAAAGACCGATGCCTTCCAGTTCCAAGTAATGTGAAATATAATGCGTATTTAAAAGAAATTGGCGATATGGCTGGCATACCAAAAGACAAACCCTTGGTGTCGCATCTTGCACGAAAAACTTTTGCGTGTACTATAGGCTTGGCAAATGGAATGAATATAGGGGTTCTGAGCAAAATTCTCGGTCATGCCAGCATTCAGGTAACCCTTGATAGTTATGCGACAGTAATTGATTCTTTAATGCTTCAAAACGTTCGTGACCTGAAAGGTAAACTGGCTCAAGGGAATCACTACCAATCTCATCCCAATCCCAAGAAGAAAAATAATTCCGATGAATCCATGAACGATGGTATCCAGAATCCAAGTCAGAACCAAGAGGATTAATCTCAAATGAAACTAAGTCGATTCTTTATAACTGTTGGGGTAATATATATTAAGGTATGGTTTGTGGTCTACTTTTTTTACCCGTTTTTTGGCTTACGACTGGCGGGTGACCATTTAGAAGCGTCTGTAAAAGTTGTTGAAATAGCGTGAGTTAGGGGGTAAAAAAAGAAACTCCACTTCGTATGAAAGTGGAGTAAGGGTGGAGCTGGCGGGAGTCGAACCCGCGTCCAGGCAAGGAGACCATATGCTTTCTACATGCTTAGTCCTGCTTGATTGTCGGGGCCGGTCAGGTGCAGAACAGCCGAACCGGTCCTTATCTCCTTTATTTCGCCGGTAAACCAGAGACTCTTACCGACTATACCTTAATTGCTGCGCCTCCGAATCGGGCCGGCTAAGGTCGTAACCTCCCGGGAGACGTCCCGTTCCGGTACCTGGTACCGGAATTAGGCTTACCTACTTTATTCGGTTAAGCTGCGAGAGCGTAATTGTTTTCGCCATTTGTTGGTCGTGACACAGTTGGGGTCGCGCCACCACACCCTGCATGCTTACATACCACCCCGGCTTGCTGTCAAAACCATGTCAGCCCCTGTTTTCGTGATATGGACTGCAAAGATACGAAATATACTGCAATAGATGTCGTATAACAACTTTCCCATTTCAAAAATCGGGCCGGATTTTGTATCTTCACACCCTAACCCAATAAAGTGTGATAAATGGATAAAATTATCAGAGTCGGGATTCTCCGTGAAACGAAGACTCCTCCCGACAGACGCGTGCCTCTTACCCCAAAACAGATCGTAAAGCTTCAGGCAACATACCCTAATGTGGAATTCTTTGTACAACCCAGCGATATCAGATGCTATGAGGATAGCGAATATCAGTCTCTTGGAATAGCCATGAGAGAGGATCTCAGCAACTGTGACATTCTCATGGGAGTGAAGGAGGTTGACAAAAGCACCTTCATAGCTGACAAAACATACCTCTTTTTTGCCCATGTTACAAAACAGCAGCCATACAACAGGGATATGTTCAGGGAAATTGTAGACAAGAGAATAAGACTAATTGATTATGAATATCTCACCGAGGATTCAGGAAGCAGGGTGGTGGCTTTTGGCCGGTGGGCAGGAATAGTCGGAGCATATAACGGACTGCGTGCCCTGGGAATAAAAACAGGAAGATTTGAACTGAAGCCGGCCCATCAATGCAGAGACCTGCAGGAGATGTGGGGCATACTGGGCGATGTCAGACTTCAGTCAGGACTAAAGATTCTTGTTACGGGAACCGGGAGGGTGGCTAACGGAGCTATGGAAACTATCGCGGTTTGCAATCCTACCCAGGTGTCACCGGAAGAATACCTGTCACAAGAATTCGATACTCCTGTCGTATGCCAGATAGGTCCGGAGCATTACACAGGCAGAAAAGACGGTTCTCCTTTCGATTTCACACATTTTGTGAAGCATCCGAAAGAATACATATCGACTTTTGTTCCCTATACAACAGTTACTGATCTGCTTGTGCCGGGTCATTTCTGGGATCCATCAAGCCCCAGGTTCTTCACAGAGGAGGATGTTAAGGGGCCCGAATTCAGGATTTCTGTAATTGCCGACATAAGCTGCGACATTGACGGTCCGATACCAACAACAACACGTGCCACGACTATTGCAGATCCGTTCTATGATTTCAACAGGCACACGGGTAAAGAGGAAAAAGCGTTTTCTGATCCTGACAACATAACGGTAATGTCAATAGACAACCTGCCGGGCGAACTACCTCGTGATGCTTCTGATGATTTCGGCAGGCAGCTGATGAGTACTGTGCTTCGCGATCTTTTGTCAGGAACCAGGAGTGGCATGGTAATCAGAGCCACAATTACCGAGGAAGGAAAGCTGCCGGACAGATTTGCCTACCTTGATGAATATCTGAAAGGTAATTGATTTTACAGCGGGAAGCAGTAATGCCTCCTGATTATCAATACAACCATCTATAAAAACCAAAAACTGTCATTAAACCATTATTAACCATGCCATTGAAACGTACTTCACTCATTTCGCTGGTTTTGCTGATGCATTTGACGCTAACGGCACAGCAGGATAATCTTCCCGTAGTCGGAGTCAGCGATAACCGTCCCGATACCTGGTTCCTGAAGGGAGCAAATGTCGTTGTCGATCACACTACAACGCTTGAAAATGCAGATATCATTATAAAGGATGGACGTATTGCCGAAGTAGGCAAGGGCCTTAAAGTTCCGGCAGGAGCACAGGTTGCCGACATTACCGGTAAGACCGTTTATCCCTCCTTTATTGACATATATTCTGCATACGGTATTCAACGTGAATCAAGAACTGCCCAGGCATCGCAGACCTCCGGAATTGATCCCTCAATACTTTCGTTGATAGGTGGTCTTTCAGGTCGTCAGACAAGTGCAGCATCAAGGCCCAGGGTAGCCGATTACTGGAATGAAGGTATCAGAGAGAGTTATGATGCCGTTTCGGGCTTTCTTCCTGACGACAGATCGGCCGGTGAGTACAGGCAGGCAGGTTTCGGAGCTGTGGTAACCCATCGCGATGATGGTATCGCACGGGGGACGTCAGCATTGGTTACTCTCGGTAATGACCGTACTAACAAGGTTGTTCTGGCAGAAAAGGTATCCACCAACTTTTCATTTTCGAGGGGAACGTCACAGGATGCATATCCTACTTCACAGTTCGGCAGCATTGCCCTGCTAAGACAGTTCTATTACGATGCTTCATGGTATAACTCACTTTCTGACGGTCTGTTCTTTGATTCTGCACTTGAGGCAGAGAAGAGAAACCGCAACCTTCCGAAGGTATTCGAGGTAAGGAGCAGGTATGAGATTATCAGGGCACACAATATTGGTAAAGAGTTCGGATTCAGTTATATTATCAAAGGTGCCGGCGATGAATACCAGACTATTGATGACATCAGGAAGACAGGTGTTTCGCTTATATTACCGCTGAATTTTCCAGAGACACCCGACGTTAAAGATCCTTATACTGCTAATGGTATCAGGCTGGATCAGCTTAAGCACTGGGAGCTTGCACCTCATAATCCGGGTATTGTTGCCGGTGCAGGCATTGAATTTGCGATCACGGCTTCTGATCTTAGAAGAAAGTCTGACTTCCTCAGGAATCTGAGAAAAGCAGTGTCATGTGGGCTCGACAAGGCTGATGCACTCAGGGCACTGACCTCGGTTCCTGCAAAAATGACCGGCAACGGGCACCTGGTAGGCGCTGTTAAACCGGGGATGGTGGCCAACATTCTTATAACATCAGGTGATATCTTCGATGAGGGTTGCACAATCTATGAAAACTGGGTACAGGGAACCAGGCATGTAATCACTCCACGGGATATTGTTGAGGTAGGTGGTATTTATGAGCTTAAGGCGGGTGGTAAGGTCTACTCTCTTGAGTTAGAGCAGTCAGGTACCAGGCTTACAGCACGTGTTAAGTCGGGAGAAACGGTAATGCGAACAGAGGCGACATTATCGGGCAACCTCCTTACAATAAGTTTTACCGAAAACAGAAGTAATGTGAGGCTTACAGGTCATGCAGAGGGTAAGGTTCTGAAGGGTACAGGTCAGGCAGCAGACGGAACATGGATAGAATGGCGGGCTGATTACCGTGAGCCTGTTAGCCGCAGGGAGAGGCAGAATGTCAGGGAGGCAGAGAAAGCTGAACCGGGAACAATAGTATATCCTTTCAGAGCATATGGCTGGCATGAGAGACCGGTGCAGGAGGACATACTGATACGAAATGCTACGATATGGACTCTTGAGAAGGAGGGGATCATCGAAGGAGGGGATGTGTTGATCAGGAATGGAAAGATCTCGGCAGTCGGCCGCAATCTGAGGGCTTCAGGAGCAAGGATAATAGATGGTACCGGTATGCATCTCACTCCCGGTATCATTGATGAGCACAGCCATATTGCCAGTGATGCCACCAATGAGACCGGAAACGCCATTACCTCTGAGGTGCGCATCGTTGATGTGATTGATCCTTCAGACAGAAGCATCTACCAGCAGCTGGCCGGGGGAGTGACAACCTCACATATTCTTCATGGTTCTGCCAATCCAATCGGGGGACAGTCGGCCATCATAAAACTGCGCTGGGGTTTTTCCGCCGAAGAGATGCTGGTTAAAGGCCAGACCCAATTTCTGAAGCATGCACTGGGTGAAAATGTCAAGCGCACAACTACACGCTTTCCAAATTCAAGGATGGGGACAGAGCAGATAATCAGGGATGCATACCTGAGAGCCGGAGAATATGCTGCAGAGTGGAAAAAGTATAACTCACTGTCGCCAAGGGAGAAAGCCGGCGCAGCAGTTCCCAGACGCGACCTGCAGATGGATGCGCTGGTTGAAATACTCGAAGGAAGGAGCTTTATGACCTGTCATACTTATGTACAGAGTGAAGCCAACATGATTATGAGACTGTCTGAAGAACTCGGTATCAGGGCGCATACCCTGATACATATGAATGAGGGTTACAAGGTTGCCGATATTATGGCTGCTCATGGTGCTGCAGGCTCGGTATTTTCTGACTGGTGGGCTTATAAGAATGAGGTTTGGGAGGGTATTCCCTACAATGCTCCTATATTGCTGAGCCAGGGGGTGCTTACCTGTCTGCATTCTGATGATGCCGAGATGGCAAGACGCCTTAACCAGGAGGCAGGAAAGATGGTAAAGTATGGTAATATTTCTCATGAGGATGCCCTTAAACTGGTTACTCTTAATCCTGCCAAAATCCTTCATCTCGATGACCGTATTGGAAGCATAAGAGTTGGCAAGGAGGCCGACCTTGTGCTCTGGACAGACAATCCGTTGTCAATATATGCCCGTGCCGACAAGACAATCATTGATGGCATAGTTTTTTACGATGAAGATAAGGATGCAGAGATTAAAGAATGGATAGACCGGGAAAGGAACAGGATAATACAGAAGATATTGAACCAGTCGCCTCAACAGTCTTCCGGAACTGCCGGGTCGATACCACAGGGAAGAGGAGTAGAGTTTAACAACTAAATTACGCCACAAATGAAAAAGAGAATATTATTTACCATAATAGCTGTTATAGTACTGATCCTTCCTGCAATATCACAGGTTCCGGTTCCTGCACCGAAACAGCAGGAGGGAATTATCCTTACGGGAGGAACCCTTCATACAGGAACAGGCGAGGTAATTGAGAATGGCGCTGTAGCATTTGTTGATGGGAAGATTGTTGCCGTTGGTGGAAGCAGCCAGGTTTCAGCTGAATTTCCTGCCTTCAGGAAGATTGATGTAGCAGGGAAACGTATTTACCCCGGTCTGATAATCACCGGTACATCGCTGGGGCTTGTTGAGATTGGCGGCCATGATGTTGCCAACGACACCCGTGAGTTTGGAAGTTATAATCCCGGAGTAAGGGCTTTGGTGGCATACAATACCGATTCGGATATTATTCCGGTGGTGAGGTCAGCAGGTGTGCTGATAGCTCAGATAGTGCCCTCGGGGGGTGTATTGTCAGGTACCTCTTCGGTCGTTCAGCTTGATGCCTGGACATGGGATCAGGCAGCATATAAGCCTGATGAGGGAATAATGCTCAACTGGCCATCGTCAGGACAGTCGCGTGGAAGAGCATCAGGTGCAGCCGGAGTGGCTGGAGCATCATCTGCGCCTTCGGCTTACGACACAGCCATTGAGGAACTTGGTAAAATGTTTGCTGATGCGAAAGTATATGCTGAAAGCGAACCCACTTCTGGTTTCAACCTGAATCTTGAAGCAATGAAAGGTCTTTTTGACGGTTCGAAAACATTGTATATAAATGCATCAGGTGCAAGAGATATAATTGCAGCCATCACATTTGCCGGCAAATATGGTGTCATGAGGAAAGTACTGCTAAATGCCGATGAGGATGCATGGATCGTAAGGAACTTTATCAGGGAGAATGATGTAGCTGTTATTGCAGGCCATGTACACAGTATTCCCAAATATGAGCATAGCGATACCCGTATGACTTACAGCTTACCTGCTATGTTCATGAAGGAGGGAATTCTGACCGGCTTGTCACACAGGAGCACTACATACGGATTCAACCTGCCGTTTCTGGCAGGAAATACTGTGGCCTATGGCTTGACAAAGGAGGAGGCACTGCAGCTAATAACTCTCAATAACGCCAGAATTTTAGGCATTGATGACCGTACCGGTTCCATTGAGCAGGGAAAGGATGCTAATATCGTAGTATCTACAGGGGATATACTTGATATGCTTGGCCATAATATTGAATACGCTTTTATACAGGGCCGGGAGATAGACCTGACGGATAAGTTCAAGCAGCTGAGAGACAGGTTTGAGGAGAAATACAGGCAGAAGTAAAGAATAAATAAGTATAAGAGGGTGAAGATACTGATTGCCGGACCAGCCTACCCGTACAGGGGAGGTATAGCTGCCTTTAATGAGCGGCTTGCGGCAGAATTCATATCCGAAGGACATGACGTTGAGATTTTCACTTTCAGGCTACAGTATCCCTCCCTGTTGTTCCCGGGAAAAACCCAATATGTTTCCGGTGACGCGCCCGAGGGAATAAAGATAACAAGGCTTATAAACACTGTCAATCCTTTTAACTGGATACTGGCAGGCCTCAGAATCAGAAGGCTGACGCCCGATATTCTTATCGTCAGGTACTGGATACCTTTCCTGGCTCCTTCTCTTGGTACCATAGCCAGAATTGTTACCGGCAATCGTCATACAAAGGTAATATGCCTTTTCGATAATGTCATTCCACATGAGAAGAGGCCCGGGGATAAATTGCTAACCTCATTTTTTGTAAGATCGGTGCGGGCTGCAGTAACAATGTCTCAGAGTGTAACAGATGATCTGCTGATGTTTAGTGGTTCTATTCCCTTCGTAGAGACACCGCATCCGTTGTTTGACAATTTTGGAGCTGATCCAGGCCGCGTGGATTCACTTAAGAAGCTTGGCCTTGATGAGAGATTCAGGTATATGCTGTTTTTCGGTCTTATCAGGGAATACAAGGGCCTTGACCTGTTACTCAAGGCCTTTGCTGCAGCAAGGTCACGAAAAGAGAAACAGGTGAAGCTGGTAATCGCAGGAGAGTTTTACGAGAACCGTGAAAAGTACCTGAAGCTGATAACTGAAGCCTCCCTTCAGGATGATGTTATTATTATTGACAGATTTATTGATAATGAAGAAGTAAGGTATATCTTCGGTGCTTCTGACCTGGTGGTTCAGCCCTATAAAAGTGCCACTCAAAGCGGAGTCACACAGATTGCATACCACTTCAACAAGCCTATGATAGTTACCAATGTAGGAGGATTGCAGGAGATGGTCCCTGACGGTTTGTGCGGCTTCGTCGTTGAACCGGCAGCAGAATCTGTTCAAAATGCAATTGACAGATTTTTTGAAGGTGATTATGGTCCTGTTTTTAGAAAAGGTGTTGAAGAGCAGAAGAAGAGATTCGGCTGGGACAGGCTCACAGATTCATTTATTGGCCTTGCAGGCCGGATTTGACTTTTTCTGAAAATCGACACATCTTACTGTCTGAGATTCGTTTTTTTTTCATAAATTTGATACTTTCGATCACTGTTTATGAAACAATACTATTCCTGAACTCAATGAAAAGCCTTCGGTTTCCCCTTTTTCTCTGGTTGTTGGTAGTGAGCAGCCAATTGCCGGCACAACAGTCTTTTTTCTACAAGAGAGGTTCACTGCAACTTCCCAATGCTGATCTTCAGGTCGGTCTGGTTTTGATGCCACATGTCAAAACAGATAGTCTTGACTTTCTCTATTTCAGAAAAGACGAATATGACTATCCGGTCAAGTATTACGCTGACCAGATTATTTCAGTAGATATCCTTGGCGAATCAAGGCGCTTTCTTTCGGTCCTGCTTCCGGGAGATTCCGGTATGGAACGCAGGATTGCCGAGCTTCACTTTGACGGTGAGTTTAAGTTGATGTCGGTGTTTGAAAAACAGGGTGAGGTATTTTACGTATCCGACCGTTCAGGCAGGTTGATAAAGCTTGAAAACAGCTATGACCCGCCATCGGCAGAAAACAACTTTACGGTAACCTATAAATCCGAGTATCGTAAGTCCCTTTCAGAATTATTTGGTGCTGAGTTTGAATCTGAAGACCTCATGAGCGGGATAAGGTACCGGAGCAAAGATATTGCTAAGTTCCTGAGGGATTACCATGCATCACGGCAATTGCCCTATAGCATGTACCCGCCACCAACCAGCAAGGGTTATGCAGGAGTATCAGGAGGGGCGTCGATTATAACATCTGTGAATCCGGATCATAATTCTAAAGCTTTCAATTCACTTTTTGCATTCTTTGGCTTGTCGGGTCAGCTTGATTCATATTCAGGGCCTATGTTTCTGCGGGCTGCTATTGCCGGATACAGGGGCAGTCTTTTTCACGATGTGGAGGATAATTCACTTTATGATTATACTATCTTTCTGGAGGAAAACATTGACGTTACACTGTTGAACTTCAGTCTGAACCTTGGAGTAAATCTCTTCACCATTGATAATTTCAGGCCTTACATCTCATCAGGTATCGGATACTACGGATACAGCCGGTTCAGGAGCAGTACGGTGAAAGAGACGCTTATCATCTCGGAGGATATTGTTTTGGTTACCCTGCTGGAGGATGATAAGAAACCCTCGGGTTTTGCCAGCATAATGCTTGAGGCAGGTACAAACTACAATCTGAAATCGGGGTCGCGTCTTCAGGCAGGTGCTTCATACAACCATTTTCTTTATAATGACGGTTATATGAAGAGTGGTATATTCTTTTCTGTTTCATATCAACACAAACTGTTTTAAGCCATGAAATCAATCATTCAGAGTGTATTTATATTGATAGTTACAGTAGTTTTTCTGTCAGGCTGTACAAAGGAAGCAGAAAGGGATTTTCCAAGGCTGCTTACTCTTGATGCCACAAGCATTACAAATGAGGGCGCTACACTTAATGCAAGGATCAGCAATATTAAAGATAACAAGACTCCTGAATGCGGATTCCTAATATATAAGGGACAGCCTTCAGAGCATAACTTCATCGGCGCACTGGAGGCAGACCCCGATGTAGCCGGAGGTTCTTTCAGTGTAAGAACCGAGATTGGTATGAAAGACGGGGAGGAGTACTGGTATTCTGCTTTCCTCTATGACGGAACCACTATTGTGTTGGGAAACACATGCAAATATAAGAGCATGGGGAGCAAGCCTGCAACTATTGTCGATATGCACCCTAAGAAAGGCAATTTGGCAGATACTGTGTTATTGCATCTTTCAGGTACAATAGGCGGGTTGTCGGGAATGACTGTCAGATTCGGGAACCACATTGCCTCAATGGTTGAGTTTGTTGATGATGTTTTAAGTGTCATAGTCCCTCATGATCTTAATGTAAGGCTTAGTTCGGTTTCGGTAACCAGCGGAAGCAATGTAAATGTTTTTGCCACTAAATTTGAGCTGGTAATGCCTGAGATAACCGATTTTTTCCCGGCAGAGGCCTATCCCGGAGAGACAATTACCATTAACGGGCAAAACTTTAATCCGGTTCCGTCAAAGAATATAGTAAAATTTAACAGCGTTATAGCTACCATTATAAGCTGTTCTCCAACGCAGCTTAAGGTAATCGTGCCTAACCTGGAAGGAATTGACTGTCAGCTGAGTGTTACCGTTGGAACTCTGACAGGAGTGGCCCCGGGTATAATTAAGGTCCTTGAAATTCCCGGTCCTGAGGTAATTGATTTTACACCATCAGAGGTTTACCCGGGCCAGCTTGTTACCATAACCGGCAATTATTTTGAAACCGGTATCGCGGGGAATATAGTTAAGTTCAATAACATCAATGCGTTAGTTGTAAGTAGTAGTTTTAATCAGATACAGGTTCTTGCCCCCAACCTTGAAGGGCAGGATTGCCAGATAAGTGTGATTGCCCGAAACAAAACCGGAGTAGCCAACGGTATGATTAAAATTTTATACTGGCCGGAGTTATGGTTTAGGGTTAGTGACCATCCGGGAGGAAATATATTCAGAATGGGTTCTTTTGTGATTGGTAACTATGGATATACTGGGCTGGGAACCAAGGTCCACCATGATTATAACCGTAAGTTCTGGAGATATGATAACTCAATTGACACATGGACAGAGGTTGCGGCTTTCCCGGGGAGTACCAGAGTGTCTCCAGTAGGCTTCACAATTGGAGGGAAGGGATATATTGGAAGTGGCTCAACTCGTGATGACCAAACTGGATTGTTGCTTCGCGACTTTTATGAATATGATCCTGAGTATAACAGTTGGACAAGACTTACAGATTATCCCGGCAACGTCCAAAATAATTTTATTGGATGGTCACAAGTTATTAACGATAAGGCATATATTACTTTTGGACCTCAGGATTTTTATTCTTATGTACCATCAATAAACCAGTGGACTAAACTATCTTACCCATCAGAGCTTCTATATTCAAGCGCTATCTCATTTGTAGCTGGTAATACAATATATCTGGTGGGGGGATTAGACACATATGGTTCACATAAAAGCGAAGTTTGGGCATACAATACCGAAAGTAATACATGGGCAAGGAAAAATGACTTTCCTGGCGGAGCTAGGAGACAGGGTGTAGGGTTTAGTATAGAAGATAAGTATTACATAGGTCTTGGGATGAATGAATCACTGGTATATAAGGATATCTGGAGATATGACGTTCAGAATGATCTTTGGGAGAGGATGCAGGATTATGCGGGAGCTGCAAGGAGTACATTATTTTGTCTGGTATTAAATAATATGGCATATATAGGTACGGGTTACCTGTCATACAATAACCTGGCCAGTGATATATACCGTTTCAATCCTAA
>CAZMSH010000047.1:0-12199 GCA_964568875.1 uncultured Rikenellaceae bacterium
GACTTTGTACCATTGGCAAGCGTGGCAGTATACTCTATCTCATCAACGATATAATTGCTGCCGACCACGAAATCCTCAGGCCGCATACTAATCCGGTACTGATAATAACTCTCTGTTTCACTTAATGTGTTGTCGCGGTTAATATCCTCCATATCAGGCATGGTAGAACCGCTTGTGGGATATGATTCACCCGACATCTCTGACGTCGGTGAATTACCCTCCATGCCGTTGTATCTCTTGTACCGTTCAAGAATCCCTGTCTGAAGTCTGTCATATTCCGATCCTCTGAAGTATTTAAAATCATCATCCGAAGGATCCTTAACAAGATTCTCAAGTACCTCCGGCTTTACAATCTGTCCTGCTTTTTCAAGATAGTCAGCAAAGAATGACGCTTCATCAATATTGGACAACCCGTCAAGACCCACATCCTGATATCTTCGTGATTCCGGATTATTATCGAAGGCATGTACTACTGCCTGAATGGTCGGGACCCTTCCCCAGGCAGTCGTATCAACATTCTTAACATCCGCCCCCCCGGGCAACCCGTGCTCAAAACTCTTGCGTGAATCCCTCAGAATATCCTCAGAAATATTACCCAGATTAAAATAGAGGTCTCCCCCTGTATGATCCGGATTTTCAACAAAAGGATCCATCAGCCAGAATTTGATATACTGAATGTTGGCAGCCTCGAAATCACTGGTTACAATCTCCCTCATTATGCCACCCCACCTCGAAGCAGGCTCATTAAGCAACCCATCCTCGTTAATCCCTGCCGAATAGCTTCCGGGATATGTGTCATAATTATATGGGCCTCTCTCTACCGGATAGTAGGCAACGTTCAGGACAGCTATGTTGGTTGGAATGCCGCTCGGACTCTCCTTAAAAGGAAATATTTCTGTCTCGAAAATCTCCCTCACAAAATGGCTCGATTGCAGATCAGGATTGCTCTTGATATGATCGGGAGTTGCTGAGCCGTTTCTGAGGAAAAGTGGATCAATCACATACCATGCAATTCGTGCCCTGTTGAATCCACTTATCAGATTATTGTTGTACCTCGATTCAGGAAACAGGAGATTCTGGCCCTGCGGTAAACTTGCCAGTACCCATGCATGAAAGGATTTAATGTCAAGTGGTATTTCGCTCGCCTCAAAATCATCAATATATGAATTCCCGGCACTCGTAATTGCTTTAGAATGGCCCGGGAAAAGGCGGGCTACCTCGCCGAAGAAATTTACTGAAGAGGGTGCCCTGGTTTGAATAAAAGGCAATTTATCTATAGCCTGCGTAAGAAGTCTCGACTCTGTACGGTACGAGGTGTTCAACCCAAGGATCGTATTTGAGATCGGCTCCTCACCAAAAGTAACCTTCTGTGTATAGGGCCTCTCATTCAAATGGAGTATGGTGCCTCCTATATTGAAGTTATTCGATATCCGGTAATCGAGATGAGTTCCGACCAGGGTCTTCGTCTGGAAGCCAAAAAACTGGTTGCTCTCAAGAGACACCTGTATGGGCGTCTGAGACTCAATCAGGGCTGCATTGATAATATTTACGGCTCCTCCGAAATAATCGACAGTATAGTCAACATTCTCAGTAAGAGGCACTCCTCCGGCAGTAACCTTGACTGCTCCCTGGGGAATGTTGGCTACGTTGAGCCTTATCTCTGACCCTGAGGCTGAAGCATATTGTCCCTTTATCAGAAACTTGTTCTTCTCTGCAATCTGTCGTGCTACCGTCTGGGTAGAGTCGTACAACTCCCTGAATACATACTTCTCTGCTATTGCCGGGTCAGTTATCTTCGATGCAAGAAATTCACCGAAAGGTTCCAGAACCGGAAAAATTATCCTCCCGCGATTTGAATTAATGGTAATATCCTCAATGAAGTCAAATACTCCATCTGCTTCACGGTCAAGCTGTGAGTTGAGATTGTCAAGTCCAAGAACCTGAAGCAGAAGCTGTTCTGACAGGTTGCCATCAGGCAGATAGTTTATTGCATTGCCTGTAACATCATCCTGATAGAGAATATTCAGGTCGAAGTTTCTGTTCTCGATACGACCCGACCCAAGTGAATATATATTCTTCATCATCAGGTTCCATGTTGGAAGCCGGGGGCTTAGAGTAGTTCCCTTTATGAGTTTCAGTATCAGAGCATCAGGGGCACTGATACCATCTGTTGACAACTCCCCCACCCTGAATACCTCTCCACCTATAGTGTATTCATATGCAACAGCAAGTACTTCATCAGTATTTAAAGCAATATTAAGTGAGATATATCCCAGTTGCCTGTGCACTGTATATTCACGCTCATTCAGCATTCTGGCATTTTCTATCTTTTCATAGTCCCGTCCGATCTGAAACCCCGGATAAAGAGGCTCAAGAGATTCTGTTGCCTGTGCGATATCCCTGATTCCCGTGTAACTGTTTAAAAGAGACTCGTACATTTGATTGGCATTGTTGTCAGGATAAGGAACTGTGCCCGGAACAGCCTGAAAATCAGGCACCTGATTATATATGTGTGAAGCATTCTCAGCCAGGTCCATCAATGCAAGAATATTTCTGTTACTTGCTTCATCAAACCTGCTGGTTTTGTTGGTGATCCAAACCTCTATTCTCTCAATGTTCACGCCTGAGCTTACAAGAGGAAGATTTTTCAGCGATTCGTTATAAATATCCCTGAAAAACTGTGACAGAAAAAAGTGCTTGTTTCCGTCATACTCATCCGCCCTGATTTCAAAATCCTGTACCTGTGCACCACCTCTGACATCAATTACCTGGGATTCTCCTTTCTGTTGTGATGCCACACTTGTAACGGTAAGCTTCCCGAACTGCATCTCGGTTTTCAGTCCAAAAAGACTGTAACTGCCAGTAATAAGTGTCCCGGGCAATGGCAGGGTAACATCACCTGCCTCCACCTTCTTGATAATCTCGTCCTCCTTGCCGGAATACTCAAGTTTGGTACGGTTCTCAAACTCAAACATAGCATCAGTGTTGTAATTGATGCCCAACTGCATCTTGTCGCCTATCGTGCCCGTGACATTCATCTGAATCTTCTGCTGAAAATCAAATGTGGGGATAGTCCTCAGACGCTCACTCAAAGCCGGGTTCTCTGTATGTGAAACATTAATTCCAAATATCAGTTCTGCCGATCCCTGAGGAACAATATTGATCACATTGCTCCCGAAAAGCCTGTCAAAAGTCTCACCTCCCATCTCAAACTGTGGTATCAGCCCAGAGCGGTAAGCTCCCTCCTGTCCCATTATCCGTGATTCCCAGTAATCACGCATAGCCCTTTCATACTCATACTTTCTGAACTCCTCAGGACTCATTCTGACAGGTATTCGATAATCAAGATCTCCTACCTTCTGATAAATAATATACTCGTTTTTGGAAGGATCATAAATGGCTGTTCGCCTGAAACCTGAAGGCATGTCAAGAAAAAACGGAGAAGAGCTGCGTTTGTCCCAGGGCACAAGAGGGACATCCTCAAGCTTCAAAGGGCGACGTATGGTGTCCTGCGTCCGTAAAGTCTGAGGCGGGTTGCCATAAGCAACAAGATTCCCATCTGAAATGGACAGAAGCAAAAGACATAAAAAGAGTGACGACAGGCTTATATTTTTCTCTCCTGGGCTCAACCGGTTACAATCAATTACAAATTCCTGAGCGCCTGTTTAATAAGCTCCTCTACTGTCAGATTCTGATTTTCTGAAAGTAATTTGTCGATTACCTTTACCGTGGCGCTCCTGACAAATCCAAGCATCATCAAAGCAGATAACGCCTCTTCCCGCATTGTATTGTCCTTGAGCGTCAAAATTTCTCCGGCTTGTGAGACTTTTCCGGTCTTATCACGCAGATCTACGATAATTCGTTCTGCTGTTTTAAGTCCGATGCCCTTTATACTTTTAAGAAGATGTACGTTGGAATCTGATATCGCCTTTTCAATTTCTGATGGTTTGAGCGATGAGAGCATCATTCTGGCTGTATTCGGACCAACTCCGTTAACGGTAATAAGAAGCCTGAAAAGTTCTCTTTCAGATCTGCCTGCAAAACCGTATAGCTGACGGGCATCCTCCCTTATTACTTCATGAACCGGCAGTGTTACCTCAGAGCCGCTCTCCAGCTGTGAGTAGGTGTTGAGTGATATACTGACAAAATATCCCATACCGGCGGTTTCTATTACCAGGTAAGCCGGATTAAGCTCAGTGATTTTCCCTTTGATATATTCAATCATAGGTGGTTGTCGTTATTTGGTATTTCCGGAGGTAATTCATCGGGTCTTTCATGACGGGTATCTATCTGCTGATGCTGCAGGGGATCTGCTGATATCTCCTTATACAGTTGCCTGCTGCGATAAATGTCGCATGCACGGTATACAGCATGTCTGAATGATAAATCACTCGCCTTTCCCATGCCCGCAATCTGAAATGCAGTACCATGTGCCGGAGACGTTCTGACAACAGGCAGGCCGGCAGTATAGTTGACTCCTGATTCGAAGGCAAGCGCCTTGAATGGTATCAGACCCTGGTCGTGATACATGGCCAGGATCGCATCAAATTTGGTGAATTCATCTGACCCGAAGAACCCATCGGCGGGAAAAGGCCCGAACGTCATAATACCCTCATCAAATGCCTTACTGATGGCAGGTGCAATAATGGTCTCCTCTTCCCTGCCCAGAAGACATCTGTCTCCGGCATGTGGATTGAGACCCAAAACGGCTATACGTGGTTTCCTGATACTGAAATCCTCAATCAGCGACCTGTTAAGTATACGCAGCTTTGACATAATACTATCAACGGTGATTGCTGCGGGCACATCAGCCAATGGTATATGGTCGGTTACCGTACCTATTCGCATGTTCTCGGAAATCATCAGCATGAGAACATCATTACAGCCGAAAACAGACTTAAGGTAATCGGTATGACCCGGAAAGCGGAACATATCTGACTGAATATTATGTTTATCGATAGGAGCCGTTACAAGAACATCTATCTTCCCATCCCTGAGGTCTGCCACTGCTGCCTCCAGTGACTTCAATGCAGCCTCGCCTCCCTGTTGGGTTGACTTCCCCAACTCTACCCTCACCTCATCATCAAGACAATTGATAAGGTTGGGCCTGCGATCACTGGCCTCATCCACATCTCTGATATTATTAAAGCTGAAATTCTCTATGTTGAGTGCCTTCCTGTGATAAGCAGCCACCTTCGGTGAACCATACACAACCGGGATGCAGGTTTCAATAAGATGCTGGTCGGCAAGGCTTTTCATGATTACTTCATAACCTATACCGTTAATATCTCCGTTACTTATACCAACAATTATTTTATTCCTTTCCATACGCGAAATCTGTTGTTTGAACATACCCTGCAATCATCTTATCTGATACGATAATCGCGATCAGCTATCCGAAAAAATTGAAGGGTAAAGTTAATACAAAATATCGGTTCTTATAATCCTTAATCTGCTACCTTTGAAACGGCAATCAGCACCTTAGGTACAACCAACGGGATATAATCATATACTCCCCGGTTACACTCAATGACGATATGAACAACGATATACTTTTCAGTAAAGCTCTGGCTCTCGAATCACTAACCATTGATGAAGGACTATGGCTCTATGAAAAAGCACCACTGGCCGAACTAATGCTTGCCGGCATGGAACTCCGCAGAAAACAGGTTCCGGGAAATGAGGTCGGATGGATTATCGACCGTAATGTCAACATTACCAATATATGCTTCTCTCAGTGTCTGTTCTGCAACTTCTGCCGAAAGAAAGGAGCTCCCGACACATATATTACCACCCTTGAAGAGTATCGCGTGAAATGCAGTGAACTCTTCGACCTTGGCGGCGACCAGCTATTGCTTCAGGGCGGAATGCACCCTGATCTGGGTCTCGGATACTATACAGAACTCTTCAGCACTCTGAAGCAGGAATTCCCAGCACTTAAACTCCATGCCCTGGGACCGCCTGAGATATTATGGCTTGCCAGAAAGGATAAGATCACTGTCAGAAGGGTACTTGAGGCTCTCATTGAATCAGGCCTTGATTCATTGCCCGGTGCCGGAGCGGAGATACTTTCAGACAGGGTAAGGAAGATAGTCTCCCCGGCCAAGGCAACCACCCGTGAGTGGCTCGGGGTGATGAGAGAGGCACATAGCCTCAACCTTCCGACATCAGCAACTATGATGTTCGGTCATGCTGAAACTGCACGCGAACGGATCGAACATCTCAGCCTGCTCAGGGAACTGCAGTCTCAAAAACCTGATGGCAACTATGGTTTTATATCATTCATTCCATGGCCTTTTCAGGATGAGGGAACCAGGCTCTTCTCTGAAATGGGTATCAGGAACACTGTATCGGCGGAAGACTATATAAGGCTTATAGCAATAAGCCGTATAATGCTTAACAATATAATAAACATCCAGGCTTCTCTTCTCACTGTTGGTGAAGATACTGCTATGTTATCGCTTCATGCCGGAGCTAACGATCTCGGTTCAGTCATGATAGAGGAAAATGTAGTCAGCTCAGCCGGAGGTGGCTACCGTTTTAATTCTGCCGGATTAAGGGATATCATATCCCGCGCAGGCTTCACACCACGACGCCGGAACCAGAAGTACGAAACCTTGCCGGAGTAGAGGCTACTTTTTATCTTCAGGCATCTTGCCGATAACGGTGGCCTCTTCGGGAGAATGGAAATCAGCAAGGTAAAGAAGAGCCTCGACCTGCCTGAGCAGCTCCCTTTTGTTGTCATTGGGGGCATAGACGAACGCATCAAGAAATACTGCACGTCTGTTCTTTTCGTCATATGTCATTACCGAAATGAACGGTCCTCCCATAAAGCCATTCACCAGCGTCCATAAACCCCTTATCTCAGCATAGTTACGACCGTTATGGCTGAATATCCTGTAGTCAACAGGAGCTCTCTCCTCAATTGCCATATAACTGCCATCTACCGGACCCTTGACTTCCTGGCGGGTAAGGTTGTTCCTAATCATTATCATACTGTCACGGGTAAACACCGAACTTCCTGAGGCCTTGAAATAGTGCATCAGTACCGACTGTGTTGTTGTAGGGGTCTCCAGTGCCATCCAGGCAAAACCCGGCTTAGTCACATCCACTCGGTAACCTGCCGGTACCGGCATCGAAATCCTGTGCTGATCACGAAGCCTGTTGAAGGTATGACTTGACTGGGTACGTCGATAATAACTCATCCATCTCTCTCTCTCAGCAGTGATGAGCTTTTCGAATATCAGCTCTTTTCTGTTTTCTATTTCATCAACTACAGAAGCTGCATCAGGACCCTCTGCCTTAAATATCAATTGTGTAGCTGCATAGGTATCAGTCTGAAACACTACCTTTGATTCTTCCACCCCGGTATTTGTGGTAACAAACAAAATATTACGATGGTTTCTATAGAGTCGTCCGAAACCACCCGGGGTTACGGTGAGCAAAGAAAACATTGGTTCGTACTGTGGCAAACCGGGCACAGGTTCCTGAAAGATATTCATTAGCCTCTCTCCTTCAGAGCCATCAAGAAAAGCCTTCTCAGCGACTATTACCAACTCACCTGATGAGCCTGATACATTCGAGAGCAACCTTGAGGCTGCTGAGTCTCCATTGTCCCGGCAACCTGCTAAGGTAAAGGCAATTATAAGTGCCGGAATAACCAAAGTATTGATTTTCATGATCAGTATTTTTTTTCTTTAAATGCTCAATAATTATGCCAATAAAGAAATGAAAAAACCCGCAGATGAACAGCGGGTTATATCAACAATCCGGATACGGTTCCGGTTAAAAAAGTCATAACTAAATTACTCCTTCTTATCGTCACTACCCTCTTCAGCACGTGACGCCTTTTTGAATTCCTTCATACCCTGGCCGATGCCCCTCATCAGTTCGGGAATTTTCCTTCCTCCGAACAGAAGAACAACAACAAGGATAATCAGTATTATCTCTGTGGGGCCGAACATACCTGCCAGAACTATCATTGATGCCATCTCATAAGTTTTTATAAATCACAACAAAGGTATAAATAGTTTAATGATTCGCAACCGCTCTTTCTGCTTTTTTTACCTCCTGATAATGAACCGTACGATGTCATTTCCATTGGCATATATCAGAAGGGCGAAAATAAATAGCATACCTGCTATCTGGGCATATTCCATAAACTTGTCGCTGGGCTTGCGCCTGGTAATCACCTCGTATAGAAGGAAGATAACATGGCCGCCGTCAAGAGCCGGTATTGGCAATATATTCATTATCGCCAGTATTATTGAAAGGAATGCTGTCAGGTTCCAGAAATGATGCCAGTCCCAGGCTCCAGGAAATATACTTCCTATGGTGAGGAAACCTCCCAAAGACTCATAACCTTTGGTTTCACGTGAGAAGATGAGTCTGAATTGCTTGAGGTAATCGCCTACCGTTGTAACTCCTTTCGCTATGCCTTTTGGAACAGACTCAAAAAAACCATAACTGTTTTCAGTCAGTTCAAAAACCTGTGACACTTCCCTGGTAACACCAAGCATGCCACTCTCTGCCAGTTTTACTCTGAAATTCATCTGCTCTCCATCGCGGTTGACGCTAACACCGACCTCTTCACCCCGGTTAACTGCCAGGTAATCCTGAAACTCATCATACCAGGAAAAGTTGTTGCCGTCAATAGCTGTAATCTCGTCTCCGGTTATCAGTCCCGCCTCCTGTGCCGGTGACTCCTTGCCGAATCCTGTTATTATGAAAGGTCCAAAAGGAACGCGTGCATCAATCTTTCCCTGGCCTTTAAGCATAAGCGGCACATACTCTTTCTTTATTGGGATTTCAACAATTCTACCTTCCCTCTCCACCTGCAGCGAACTCCTCTCATTAAGGATGATATCTGATCCTATTCCATAGAAGTTCTCAACGTACTCGTTGTCAACAGTAAGAATGCGATCTCCGTTTCTAAGACCCATCTCGTATCCAAGTGAATCAGTTACAATACCGTACCTGACATCTTTGGTGGCAAGGTAGGTCTCTCCCCACTTGAACAGAACCCCTGCATAGATCACCATGGCGAGCAAAAGGTTGAAAAGAACACCTCCCACCATAATCAGGAGTCTCTGCCATGAAGGTTTTGACCTGAATTCATAAGGCTGAGGGGGTTGTTTCATCTGCTCCCTGTCGAGCGATTCATCAATCATGCCTGATATCTTTACATATCCACCAAGCGGCACCCAGCCGATCCCATATTCGGTATCACCCTTCTTGAACTTAAACAGAGAGAACCAGGGATCGAAAAAGAGATAAAACTTTTCTATTCTGGTCTTAAACAATCTTGCAAATAGGTAATGCCCCAACTCGTGAATAATAACCAGTATTGAAAGGGCAAGAATAAGTTGTGCTGCTTTAACGAGTACTATCATATTTTATTTCCGTTTTTACGTATATATTCCATTGCCAGCTTACGACCTCTTATGTCGGTGTATTCAAGCTCCTCCAGAGAAGGATCCTCTAAACGTTCAGTATTGTCCATAACATATTCCACCACATCAGGCATCTGAACAAAACCAATCTCCCCGCAAAGGAAGGAGGTAACGGCTATCTCATTGGCCGAATTAAGAGCGCATGGCATGTTGCCTCCTGCTTCAAGGGCGCGGTATGCCAGAGCCAGGTTGCGGAACCTTCCGGTGTCAGGTTTGATGAATGTCAGATTGTTACACTCACTGAAGTCAAGACGGGGCAGGCTGGTTTCAAGCCTGTCAGGATATGAGAGAGCATAAATTATCGGCACCCTCATATCGGGGACACCCATCTGTGCCTTGACCGATCCGTCACTAAAATGTACCATAGAATGTATTACCGACTGTGGGTGTATTATAACATCAATCTTATCTGCAGGCAGGTCAAAAAGCCAGTGTGCTTCAATAACTTCCAGTCCTTTATTCATCAGCGAGGCTGAATCGATGGTTACCTTACTGCCCATTTGCCAGTTAGGGTGCTTTAATGCCTGTTCAGGAGTGACCTCATTAAGTTGTTCTGCAGTAAGGTTAAGAAAAGGACCGCCCGATGCAGTGAGAGTAATCTTCTCGACAGGATTGTCTCCTTCACCCACCAGGCACTGGAAGATTGCAGAGTGTTCAGAATCAACCGGTATAATGAAACTTCCCGACTCACGGGCGGACTTCCTCATTAGGTGGCCTGCTGCTACAAGGGTTTCCTTGTTTGCCAGTGCAACAATTTTTCCTGCATTCACCGCCCTTAAAGCAGGCTTTAGTCCTGAATATCCCACCATTGCCGCCAGTACAATGTTACTGTTTCCTGCCTCAGCCACCTGTTCAATAGCTTCATATCCGGCATATACCTTTACAGGCAAATCCTTCAACATCTCCTTCAGCACTTCATAATGTTCCCTGTTTCCTATCACCACTGAGTCAGGAAGAAACTGTCTGGCCTGAACGGCCAGCAACCTGAAGTTGTTGTTGGCAGTAAGAACTTCTATTGAAAAGCTGTCAGGATAACCGGAAAGGACCTCCAGGGCCTGTGTTCCTATCGAGCCTGTTGATCCCAGGATGGTAATGTGCCTGCGCATTGGGATTGATTAAAACATTATGTAAAGTTCAGGATCAACGGCTTCACCGTTGTACCATATCTCAAAATGCAGGTGCGGGCCCGAAGTGTACATCTCTCCTGAATCTCCTATTATGGCAATTGCCTCACCTGCACGCACGTTGTCACCCGCCTCTTTAAGCAATACCGCATTGTGTTTGTAGATGGATATGATATTATTTGGATGCTGCACCTGTATCACAAAACCGGTTTCCATCGTCCAGCCCGTGAAAATCACCACTCCGTCGAGAGTTGAACCTACCAGTGCCTTAGGACGGGCAACTATGTCAGATCCGAAATGTCTTGTCCGGCTGTCGAACTTAGCAGTGACTATACCCCTTACCGGAGGGAAAAAGTGGACACCGGCGAGCCCCCTCCAGCCTGTCGAAGCATTAATACCGAGAGAAAGGTTGTAGAGTTCATCCCTTTCCATCTGCACACGCAGAAGGGAATCGTGGTATGACGTATTGAATGTGATATTGGAATAATCTCGGGTAGTGTCCTGTACAGCCAGCCTGTCGATAGGTTCCTTACCTGAAACAATTGCATTGATTGTCTGGAAGTAGCTGTCCCTTAAATCTAGTTCGTGTTCCAGAGAATCAAGATATATTGCATTCATATAGATGCTTCTGCGCAAATTGGCATCAGGATATCCGGGGATAAACTCCCTCAGGTTTGTGAAAGCGATGAGTGATACCGTTGACCCCACAATAATTAAAAGTATCAATGTTGCCAGCAGGAATGCCGAGTACTGGGTCATTCTTACTCTCCAAACCTCCTCGAAGGTCTTGTCATTGAAAACTGCGAAGCGATATTTGTCGCGCCAGTTTCTTTTCTTTATATCGTTATTTGCCATCAGATTGTTAAATAGCCCCGCAAAGATAGGAGCAAATAGACAATGATCAAATGGATAACTACGTTAATTGAGAATTATTTCCTTGCTGTTCAGATAAAACATCGGCTCATTGAACAACCCTTACCGGTTTCTCCTCACTCTGCCAGAGGCCGTGCTTGGTACATACCGCCATTGCTGTCAGGTTCATTGAGACCTCAGGGGCTGTCAGATAAAAATCTACTTCAGAGTGAGCCGGCTTATTACCAAAAGCTCCTGCCGAATAGCGGCACTCTGCAAGTAATGTCTCTCTGTTCCAAAGCTGAATTACACTTATAAAATGGTCAGGGTCATCAGGATGCGTATAGTTATCACCCATCTTGACCTTTACGGTAAATTTATCGCCTTTCGTAACCTGATCGGCACATATCACATGAGGCATATGGCGATCGAGATAATCACGCATCACCTCCTTTTCCTCCTTTTCGATATCGATAGCTTTAAATACTCTTGGCATGGTATCTTACGTTTATGGTTTACATTGAATAACAAAAAAAATACTGATTTTGCTCATTCAGAACGCCATGAAAGAGGCAAACTTACCAAAAAAGCAGAAAAAAATAAAAAAAACTTTGGCGCCGACGCTCAATTCTATTATATTTGCACCTCGTAAAAACTGCGGGGTGGAGCAGAGGTAGCTCGTTGGGCTCATAACCCAAAGGTCGGAGGTTCGAATCCTCCCTCCGCTACAAAGAAAAAGCCCTGGTGCGAAAGCACCGGGGTTTTTTATTG
>CAZMSH010000048.1:0-9857 GCA_964568875.1 uncultured Rikenellaceae bacterium
GGGGTTTCCTAAATTTTGAGGTAAATAATTTTTTCTTTTTAGATTTTGAACAATTCGGGTTCTTTTTTTCTTACTATATTTGAATTGGGAATAGCAGACTGAATCGAAGATATTAGTTTATATGAATTGTATCATTGTCGATGACGACGACCTTAGCTGCAGGGTTATCGAGGAGTTCGTACAGAAGACGAACACCCTGAAGCACGCCGGTACGTTCAAAAATGCTGTCGATGCGCGCAATGCCCTGCTGGCAAACCGCGACATAGGACTGATATTTCTCGATATCCTGATGCCGGAAATGGACGGCTTCGATCTGATAGACAGTCTCGAGACTCCACCAAACATAATTGTAATCTCATCGGCCGACAGATTCGCGGCTAAAGCATACGACCTGAATGTAGTCGATTACCTGGTGAAACCGATATCATACGGCAGGTTCTGCAAGGCCGTAGAAAAGACCATAAGTCATTACGCCCCCAGAGAGAGCGGCAAGTCGCAAATACCACAGGGAGATCGTGAAATCTTTATCAAGAAGGGCTCAACGCTGGTGAAGCTTAAGTTCCGGGAGATAGTCTATATAGAGGCTCTCGAGAACTATATCACGATGGCGACGGCGGATGAGAAATTCACCATCCACTTTACCATGAAGGCCATTGAAAGCCAGTTGCCTGCAGAACTATTCATCAGGGTGCACAGGTCGTTTATTGTAAATAAGTCAATGATACAAACCATACAGGAGAAATCGCTCGACCTGCTGGTAGGGAAGACAGAAAAGAACATTCCCCTGGGCAAGTCCTTTCGCGATGGTCTCCTTAATGACATCAACGTGATGGCCAAGTAACTGCAGAGCCATGCTTTCAAACCGACAACTTTTTCTTAAATACCTGGGACAGACATCCCCGGAGCCGCTATTGACAGAGATTGAAAGAGCCGACGGGGTTTATCTCTACGGTCCGGGTGGAGAGAAATACCTCGATCTTGTATCAGGTGTTTCGGTAAGCAACACCGGACATAACAACAAAAAGGTTACCGACGCTGTGATCAATCAGGCCGGAGCCTACCTCCATACGATGGTCTACGGTGAGATGGTGCAGTCGCCGCAGGTGAGGTACGCTGCCAGGTTGGTATCCATCCTTCCCCAGCCACTCGACACGGTTTACTTCGTCAATTCAGGCAGCGAAGCGGTCGAAGGTGCCCTGAAGCTTGCCCGCAGATATACCGGCCGCAGCGGCATAGTCTCATTCAACAACGCCTACCACGGCAGCACCTACGGCGCCCTCAGCGTGCAGGGCAGCGACACCTACAGCGCCGCCTTTGGTCCACTGCTGCCGGGTGTCAGCCGGGGAACCTTCAACGATGCGGAATCGATAAAGCTGATAACCAAAGAGACAGCCTGCGTGATTGTTGAGCCGGTACAGGCCGAGGCCGGGGTTATTTTGCCGGAACCGGGATTCTTATCGCTACTGCGACAACGATGTTGCGAAAAGAGAGCTCTGCTGATATTCGATGAGTGTCAGACAGGCTTCGGAAGAACCGGAACAATGTTCGCGGCCGAGAGATACAAGATAACCCCTGACATAATGATACTTGCGAAAGCCCTTGGTGGCGGGATGCCCCTTGGCGCCTTTGTATCATCGAAGAGGATAATGAGATCACTTATGTCTGATCCGCCGCTCGGGCATATCACCACCTTCGGCGGACATCCGGTCTGCTGCGCAGCAGGACTGGCATCACTGGAATATATACTGGAGAATGATCTCGTCTCACAGGTAGCTGCGAAGGCCAATCTCTTCAGGAAGAGACTCCGGCATAAGCTCATCAAAGAGATCAGGGGAGAGGGATTACTTATGGCTGTCAGGCTGTCAGACAAAGCCTTTGTTAAGCATATTGTGGCGAACGGTCCGAAGCACGGTCTGATAACCGATTATTTCCTGTTTTGTGATGATGCCTTCAGGATAGCCCCGCCGCTGACGATTTCAAAGGCAGAGATTGAAGAGGCCTGCCAGAAGCTGCTGACACTCCTTGACGAGGCCGCAGGCAGCTGAAACGACTTTTTTATTACCTTTACCGGAAATCGCCCAGAACAATGCCCCATGCTGAATTCACATACCTTTTCTGCCTTGACGAAAAGAGGAGCTACTCTGTAGAGGTCAAGCGCAGGTTCAATGACAGCACGAGGTATGAGGTGATCACCAGCCAGAGCCGCCACGAGTTCCTGAACCTGGTGAAGCAGTACCGCGCAGGAAGGAGCACCAGGATTGCGTTGCTGCCATTTGCCGACACACACGACCAGAACGATCCGGTCAAAACCATTGCCGCCGAGATCAGAGAGGTGAATCCGGATATCATAATAATTCTGCTGGTATCGGGTGAGAGTCCGGATGAGCTGGTTGCAAAGTCGGGTATCAATCCGTTTGCCTGGGTGCCGGCGACCAACAATTCGGTGTTGCGCATACACAACGCAGTGAAGAAGCTGATCAGCGAGAAGAACCTGACCATGAAGACCCGGAGGATAAGAAGAACGGGCAGGATACTGGTCGGGTTGATAATTGCGGCGCTGCTGGTTCTCGTGTATTCCATTTTCCGGTTCCCCCAGTATTTTTAGTAAGCTACGCTGTGCAGAATGTATGCGTGCCGGTATTACAGTGACTATTTGTCAGTAATTCTGCCGTGGCACGTGATTTGAAAAAATTGCGGTTGTTTGAGTCTAACCTTTAATTTATACTGATATGCAGAAAGGAAAAATTGGAGTAACCACCGAGAACATTTTCCCGATAATCAAGAAGTTTCTTTATTCTGACCATGAGATATTTTTGAGAGAGATAATCTCGAACGCCGTTGATGCGACGCAGAAGCTGCGGACGCTGTACGGGGCCGGCGAATATAAGGGAGATGTTGAGAATCTGAAGATCAGCGTTTCGGTTGACAAGAAGAAGAAGATCATTACCGTTTCTGACAACGGAGTGGGGATGACGGCAGAGGAGCTTGACAAGTACCTGAACCAGATTGCTTTCTCGAGCGCCAATGATTTTCTCGATAAGTATAAGGATCAGGCCAATGCGATTATAGGTCACTTTGGACTGGGGTTCTACTCTTCGTTCATGGTGTCTGACAAGGTTGAGGTCGTGACACGGTCGTGGCAGGAGGGAGCCGAGGCGGTTCGCTGGGTGTGCGACGGGAGTCCTGAGTTCACCATTGAACCTGTTGAGCGTGAGGCTGTTGGAACCGATGTGATTCTGCATATCGACAAGGAGTCGAAGGAGTTCCTGGAGGAGTCGAGGGTAGAGGCCCTGCTGAAGAAGTACTGCAAGTTTCTGCCGATAGAGATAGCCTTCGGTAAGGAGCAGGAGTGGAAAGACGGCAAGTATGTTGACACCGGCAAGGACAAGATAATTAACAATACCAAGCCTGCGTGGACGATCAAGCCGGCGGACCTGAAGGATGAGGATTACTCGAAGTTTTACCGCGAGCTTTATCCGATGGGTGACGAGCCGCTTTTCAATATACATCTCAATGTTGACTATCCGTTCAAGCTGACGGGGATACTCTATTTCCCGAAGATCAAGAGCAATTTTGAGATACAGAAGAACAAGATACAGCTCTACTGCAACCAGGTTTATGTGACAGACTCGGTTGAGGGTATCGTGCCCGAGTTTCTTACACTGCTGCATGGGGTGCTGGATTCGCCCGATATTCCGCTTAATGTGTCGAGGAGTTACCTGCAGAGCGATTCAAATGTGAAGAAGATATCGTCACACATCACCAAGAAGGTAGCTGACAGGCTGGCACAGATATTCAAGAACAACCGTGACGATTTCGAGAAGAAGTGGGATGATCTGAAGCTGTTCATCGATTATGGCATGATAACAGAGGAGAAGTTCTACGAGAAGGCTGCGAAGTTTGCGCTACTTAAGAACAGTGACGGCAAGTATTTTACTTACGAGGAGTACGAGGCGCTGATAAAGGAGAACCAGACCGACAAGAACAAGACGCTGATATATCTGTACGCCACCGATAAGCTGGCGCAGTACAACTATATCGAGAAGGCCAAAGCGCGCGGCTATGATGTGCTGATTATGGACGGCCAGCTTGACACCCACCTGCTGAACCACCTGGAGACGAAGTTCAAGGAGAGCAGGTTTGTGAGGGTTGACTCGGATGTTCCTGAGAAGCTGATACTGAAGGATGAGAAGAGGGACGCGAAGATAGGTGAGGAGCAGCAGGCTTCCCTGAGGCATGCGTTGATGGGCAGGCTTACCGGCAAGGAACATTTTTCTGTTGTCTTTGAGCCGATGGATGAGGGTGAGAGTCCGGTTTTAATAACCCAGTCAGAGTTTATGCGCAGGATGAAGGATATGTCGCAGATGGGCGGCGGGGGCATGGGTTTCTACGGAGACCTACCTGACAGCTACAATCTTGTTGTGAATGCGAACCATCCTCAGATAATCAAGCTTTCGGAGGAGGTCGAGAAGGAGACGGCAGAGGAGCTGAAGGATGTGCGTGCTGAGATGAAAGAGCTTAAGGAGCAGATTGATTTTCTGGAGAAGGAACACGAGAAGAAGAAGGCGGAAGAGATAAGCCAGGCTGAGAAGGATGATCTTGCGGATATGCGCAAGAAGCTGGATGTTGCTGAGGAGCAGTTTTCGACGAAGCTGAAGGAGTGGGGCTCAGGCAACAAGTATGCCGGTCAGCTGGTGGATCTGGCGTTGCTGGCGAATAATATGCTGAAGGGGGAGGAGTTGAGTCGGTTTATTAGACGGAGTATTGAGTTGATGTAGCGGTATCAGGTATCAGGTATCAGGTATCAGGTATCAGGTATCAGGTATCAGGTATCGGGTATCGGGAATCGGGTATCTGGTGCCTGGTATGGGGTATCAGGTATCAGGTGCCTGGTACCGGGGTGGATGGTTACAGCAGGCGGGAGATTTCGGCTTTGACGTATTCGATGGCGGCCTGGGTTGGTTCTTTATCGAGTTCCATAACCTTTTCGAGTAGGTTTTTGCTCAGGTCGACGGCGGTGGCTGTCTCGGGAAGGCTGGCTGCCACGGTATTAATGATCTTGATGGTATTTGAGCGGGCGTTTTTTATTACCTCCCAGGCTTGCTGGGTCATGTAGATCTGTTGTGAGAGGTTATGCTCAAACTCTGACCTGATGGTATTCAGCAGTGTGCTATGCAGCTGTGCCGCCGACATTCCCGGTTTGTTCATCCTTACAAGCAGTGACTCCATGGTTATTCTTTCAAGGAAGAGGATTATCCTCTCATAGGCCTGCAGCCTTATAGGTAATATTGTACGGCTGTTTTGCAGTACGATATCCTGTCGCCGGCGGTCGCCTTCATTCTTAAACATTTTGCCCAGCAGAGCCCAGGCGGTGAGGAAGACCAGTGTTGAAGGCAGCACTATCTTAAGGATGTCGAAAAGCATATCCATTTTCGCTGTTTTTAACCATACAAACCTAATATTTATTATGGTTCAAATCAAATTAACTTTATACATTTGACCTTTTCTCAATTTCGATCCCAAATAATACAAAATAAGAAAATTATGGAATACTTGTCAGACAGAATCAAGTCATTATCGGCTTCACAGACACTGGCAATGGCTCAGAAGAGCCGCGACCTGAAGGAGAAGGGTATTGACGTTATCAACATGGCTATCGGGGAGCCCGATTTCAATACGCCCGACGATATCAAGGAAGCAGCCAAGAAGGCGATCGACGACAACTACTCATTTTATCCTCCCGTACCCGGCTACAATGACCTGCGTCAGGCCATAGCTGAGAAGTTCCGTGTTGAGAACGGACTCTACTACAGTTGTGACCAGATAATAGTATCGGCAGGAGGGAAGCATTCGCTGATCAACGTAATGCTCTCCATCGTCAATCCCGGTGACGAGGTGATACTGCTTGCACCCTACTGGGTAAGCTACTGGGATCACGTGATACTTACCGAAGGGAAGCCCGTGGTAATAAACACGAAGATAGAGAATGACTTCAAGGCCAGCGCCGAAGAGATCGAAGCAGCCATTACCCCTAAAACGAGGATGATCATTTTCAACTCCCCGAGCAATCCGACCGGAATGGTTTACACCCGTGAGGAGATGGAGAAGATAGCCAGGGTAGTTGAGAAGCATGAAGGCGTTTTCATCATGTCGGATGAGATTTACGAGCACATCACCTTCACAGGAGAACATGTAAGCATGGCCTCTTTTGATTTTATCTTCGACAGGGTGATAACAGTCAACGGAGTCTCAAAGGGTTATGCCATGACCGGCTGGAGGATAGGTTATATCGGTGCTCCGCTGTGGATAGCAAAGGCCTGCAACAAGCTGCAGGGTCAGTTTACATCGGGAGTTTCATCGATAGCGCAGAGAGCAGCACTGGCGGCGATAACCTCGAAATCGGGATCCCGCGAGATGATGAGGGAAGCATTCAGGAGGCGCAGGGACCTTATCTGTTCTCTGCTTGCTGACGTAAAAGGCCTTAAGGTGCGCGTGCCCCAGGGAGCCTTCTACGTTATGCCCGAGGTAACCAGCTTCCTGAACAAGAAGGCCGGCGACCTGGAGATCAGGACATCAGATGACCTGGCGCTATATCTCCTTGACAAGGCACATGTGGCTACTGTAGGAGGCTCCGCTTTTGGCGCACCCGATTGCCTCAGAATATCGTACGCCACCTCAGACGATCAGATAGTCGAAGCGGTAAAAAGAATCAAGACAGCCCTGGAGGCATTACGTTAATAGTCAAGCTGTTGCTGGCCGACAACAAAACCCTTTGCCGGCCGGCAGCTTCAGTATTTATTATAAGAGATGACCTCCCCGTGAGGTTTTCTCTTTTTTTCACGGTACTCCTTCGCAGGGTATCCGACCGCAACGATCAGCTCAATCCGTTTCCCCGCGGGCACCCCGAGAATCTTCCCCACCAGTTTTTCATTAAACCAACCCATTATGCAGGAACCCAGGCCTTCCGCACTCGCTTGCAGCGAGATGAATCCCGATGCAATACCTATATCCATCAGCGAATAGTCTTTCTGCTTTACCGCTGTTCCTATTCTGGATGTCAGGTTAGGTTTCTCACGTACAATGACTATGAATACCGGTACCTGCGATACGAAAGTGTTCATGCCCAATGCTTTGGCAGAAGCCGCTTCGGCTATTTTACTGCGTGTTTCAGGGTCGGTGACGACAATAAACCTCCATGGTTGCGCATTGCAGGCGGATGGAGCAAGACGTGCAGCCTCAAGAATCCTGTCGAGTTTGTCCTGCTCCACCGGCTTGTCGGAGTAGGCCCTGTCGCTCTGGCGACGGGCTATCAGATTGAGAGTCTGTTTGCTGTCGGGTAGTTCCATATACTTTTATGAAGGAGCAGGTTTTAGTAGTTGGTAGCCATAAGCTCGAAATATGAAGAGGGGTGCAGGCAGGCAGGGCAGGTTTTGAGAGGCTTGGTGCCAAAGTGCACATAACCGCATTTGCGGCAATACCAGAATACTTTTTCGTCTCTCTGGAACACCTTGTCGCCCATGACATTTTCGAGCAGCTTGCGGTAGCGGTCCTCATGCGTTTTTTCAGCTGCGGCTATAGCCTTGAAAGCAGTGGCTATGCTCTTGAAACCCTCCTCCTCGGCTATGCGGGCGAATTCAGGATAGAGATGCTCCCACTCCTCGTTTTCACCCTCGGCTGCATGCAGCAGGTTTTCCGATGTCGTTCCTGTCTTACCGGCAGGGTAAGCTGCTGTTATCTCCACCATGCCACCTTCGAGGAAGTTGAAAAACCTTTTGGCATGTTGTTTTTCCTGGGCCGCTGTCTCCATGAAAATGGCAGCTATCTGCTCATAGCCCTCTTCTTTGGCTACTTTAGCGGCAAACTCATACCTGTTTGTTGCCTGCGATTCACCGGCGAAAGCCTTCAAAAGGTTCTGCTCGGTACGTGTTCCCTTGATACTCTTTTCCATATATATCTAATTTTAAGGTTGTTGATCAGTGTATGACATAAATATCCGTGTTCGTTCTAAAAGTAACAATTTTTGTTACCTTTAAATAAGATTTATCGCTGTTTTATGTTTTAGACGATATGCTATTAATCACGACATGTTAAACTAAATTGAGATTTCAGTCATGACAATTCTGATTATTTTTCTGGTATTGGTTTTTCTGCTGATACTTTATGCAATAGGGGTATACAACAGGCTGGTACGCCTCCGTAACAACCGGGAACAGTCGTTTGCCGATATTGATGTACAGTTAAAGCAGAGGCACGATCTGATACCACAGCTGGTAGATGCTGTTAAGGGATATATGAAGCATGAGAAGGAGCTTCTTACTGAGCTGACCGAGGCGAGGGCAGGGGCTATGCGTGCTTCGAGCATTGATGACAAGATAGCGGCTGAAAACAGGCTGACCGGTGCCCTTGGAGGGCTTAAGGTAGCCGTTGAGGCCTATCCCGATCTGAAAGCCAACCAGAACTTCATGCATTTGCAGGAGGAGATATCCGATATCGAGAACAAGCTGGCAGCTGCAAGGCGCTTTTTCAATTCGGCTACCAAGGAGCTTAACAATGCTATTGAAGTGTTCCCGGCGAATGTCTTTGCGGGTATGTTCGGATTCAAGCGTGAGCAGATGTTTGATTTGGGAACCGAGCAGAGAGCAACTCTTGATCAGGCACCGAAGCTCTCTTTCTAAAGCAACATAGCCTATGAAATATGTCGGTTTGCAGACACAGATCTGGAAGAACAACACCAGGTCGCTGATATTGCTGATACTGTTTCCGGTGGTGTTGCTGGCGCTTGCCTGGTTGCTTGTTTTCTTCACTTCCGAACCGGAATTCAGGGATATAAGATCGGTCTCCGGGCAATTTTTGTTGTTTGTCCCGTGGATAGTCATCGGAGTGGGTATATGGTTTATGATAGCATGGTTTTCGCACACCGCCATGATAAATGCAGCTACCGGCTCAAAACCTTTGGAACGCAAGGAGAACAAGAGGGTATATAATCTTGTTGAGAACCTGTCGATAGCTGCAGGAATGAAGATGCCGAAGGTGAACATAATTGAAGATGATTCTCTCAATGCCTTTGCCAGCGGCATTAACGACAAAACATATACTGTTGCCCTGTCGAGAGGAATAATTGATAAACTTAATGATGACGAACTTGAAGGCGTTATTGCCCACGAGCTTACTCATATCAGGAACCGGGATGTACGGTTGCTGATAATATCGGTGATCTTTGTGGGGATATTTGCCTTTATTGCCGAGGCTTTGTTCAGGTCGATGCGGTTTGGAGCCATGACCAGAAGCAGCGGCAGAAAGGGAGGAGGCAATGCTGCGGGCGTGCTGATTGCACTGGCGCTGGCACTGGTAGGTTACCTGCTGGCTTCTCTATTCCGGTTTGCAATATCCAGGAAGCGGGAGTATATGGCTGATGCAGGAGCAGCTACACTTACGAAGAAACCGGTGGCGCTGGCTTCGGCCCTCAGGAAAGTATCGGGCGATCCTGTTATTGAAGCTGTTAAGAGAAAAGATGTTGCCCAGATGTTTATTGAGAATCCGCAATTAAGTGACAAGGATAAGGGATTTTCGTTCAGTTCTTTGTTTGCTACGCATCCGCCGATAAGGAATAGGATTGAGGTGTTGGAGGGGTTTTAGATATCAGATTTCAGATTAACGATATCAGATATCAGATTTGCGATGATGATCTCCCTGCGGTCGAGTGGGCAAGGAGTGCAGGGCGAAGAGCAGGCGAGGGCAGGGAACAAAAATACCTTAACGACCCCAGAGGGGTCGGATATGAATAGAATGTGAGGCCTCCCTCGATTGCCGCGCAGGCGGAGAGCAGCGGAGTCCCGTACCGAAGGTCGGGAGCGGAG
>CAZMSH010000049.1:0-8686 GCA_964568875.1 uncultured Rikenellaceae bacterium
TTCAGGCTCCGGTGAGCTCGCCTTCGGCTCGGTTCTCCCTTCGGTCGTGAGCTCGTCCGGCTTTCGCCGGTCTCGGTTGCTCCCATTCGGTTGCGAGCTCGCCCGGCTTTCGCCGGTCTCGGTTCTGGTACCCGGAACCCGTTCATTACCTTATGTGTCTGAGTATTTTTTCGTACAGGTCTTTTGGTTTAAAGGGTTTCAGCACGTAATCATTAATATATATATCCTTGATTTTATCCTGGCTTTCCGACATTATTGCGGCTGTAAGTGCTACGATGGGAATATCTCTCAGTTCTTCATTATCCGATTCCCTGATGATTTTTGATGCTTCCACGCCATCCATGACAGGCATGTGTAGATCCATCAAAACCAGGTCAAATTTCTCTTTGCCCAGCATTTCGAGTGCCAGGAGGCCGTTTTCGGCGTGTGTAACATTAACTCCCCAGCTTTGCAGGAACTTATTAGCCACAAAGAAGTTTATCTTATTGTCTTCAGCTACCAGAATGTTTTTATCCCTGAGACCTTCGTACTGATCTGACATTTCACCTTTTATCCTTCCGGGAATCTCTTCTCCCACATCATATGAGAGAGAGAATGAGAATTCAGAACCTTTGCCCGGTGTACTTTTTAGTGTTATTGAGCTTCCCATCAGTTCAATAAGTTTCTTGCAGATGGCAAGGCCCAGTCCGGTTCCTCCGAATTTCCTGGTAGTATCGAGGGTAGCCTGCGAATAACTCTCAAAGACCTTCTGCTGCATCTCTTCCGGTATTCCTATTCCGGTGTCAATAACAGAGAAGAGAATCTTAACTGTCTCTTTGGCTTTTTCCTCAACAGCCACCTTAAGTGTGATGGAGCCCTGCATTGTAAACTTGAGAGCATTTGAGAGGAGGTTAGAGAGTATCTGGTTAAGTCTTATCTGATCTCCGATTATCTCATGTGGCAGGTCAGGATCACTTTCGAAAATAAAATCGAGTTTTTTGTCCCTGGCCCTGAAGCTGTAAGATCTTTTGATCTCATCGAGGAAGTCGTTAATGTTGAACTGAGTCTTTTCGAACACCAGTTTACCCGATTCCATCTTGTTATAATCGAGAACGTCGTTTACAAGTGTGAGGAGGTGGTTTGTCGAAAACCGCAGAGTCTTCAGAAAGTCCATCTGGTCATCCCTCGGGTTACTCTGGAGGAGCAGGTTGGTAATACCTATAACCTCGTTGAGGGGTGTACGTATCTCATGGCTCATCGTTGACATGAACTGCTGTTTTGCAAAGGCAGCATCTTCTGCTGTTTTGCGCGCAAGCACCAGGTTGTCGAGGGTCGTTCGCCTCTGTATTGCAATAGCTATCTGATTAGCAATGAATTCCAGTCCGTACAGATCTTCGTTGTCAAACTTGTTCTCATCGTTGTAATCCTGCAGGCACATTACCCCTATGATCTCGTCCTCATCTTTCAGGGGAACGCCGAGCCATACTTTTGACGGTGAGCCTACAAGTTCTATCTCGCCCTGCTCCTCAAGCCTTACAATGTCATCATTGCGAAGGATAACAGGCATTTTATTCTTGATGACCCAGCTGGTTATGGTCTTTTTGGCCGGTATCTCGTCGAATTCATCCTTTTCATCTGCAAATACCGGAAGGGAGAGTGTTTCGTTCTGTTTATTATACAGGGCTATAAAGAAATTGTTGGTATCCCATATCCTGCCAATTTCCTGGATTATCACCGGGTAGAAATCACTAAGACTCACCATTCTCAGTGCCTGGCTGGAGAGACTGTAGAGTACTTCCTGGAGTATCTGGGTTTTTCTTATCGACGAGATATCACGGTAGATACCTACTGTTGCAATAGTCTCGTCATTGAATTTTACCGTAGATGCGATCAGGTTGATATGTATTCTTCTTCCCCATTTGTCAATTCTTTCGGTATGGCTGATCTCCTGTCTTGATGTCTTAGCCGCTTCAATTACAGACTCTGCTTCATTTCTCATGTCATCGGGAACCACAAGGTCATCGATGTTCTGACCGACAGCCTCCTGCGCCGAATATCCGAACAGCCGGGAAAATTCCTGGTTTATCCTCATTATATTGCCTTCCAGGTCGGCGATCACAATTGCTTCAGGAGTAGAATCTATAAATTGTTCCAGGAATGTTTTTTCCCTTTTTATCTGTTCCTCATAGCTCTTTTGCTTTCTTATATCAATGACCACTCCGCGGTAGCCGGTAAGCACTCCGTCTTCGAAACTTGCGAACGTATGGGTTTGTATCGGTATTGATTCACCTGATTTCCTGTAGGCTGTATATTCATTATGAAGCGACTGGGTAGGATTTTTCAGTGTCTTTATGTTGGCAAGTATCTTTGGAAGGTCTTCCCTGAATATCTCACCGATTTTTACCCCCTTCTCAAGATCATCGAGGTCATATCCGAAGTGGTCGAGGCCCTTTTGGTTTGCATATACAACCTTACCGTTAAGGTCGAGTTCGAAAACCATCATTGGCAGCATACCTGCAAATCTTTCAAAGACAAGCCCCTGCTTGATATAGTCCTTTTCCTTCACCTTCACAACGGCCCCCGGTTCCCACGTTACAACTATTTCTCCGCTGGATAGCAGGAAGGCCGTATAGAAGCCTTCGGTGTCATCTCCTTCAGGCGATACGGCAAGTTTATAGGGCTCTCTGGTGATGTTTACATGTTTGAGTATTTCAATCAGTTTTGACCGTTTTACCAGTGGAGTTTCGTCGAGGTATTTTCCGATGAGCTGTCTTTTGTCTATGAATTCTATTTCGGCAGCCTTAAAGTTGAAATCATTGATTATGAACCTGTTTTCTACAGGCATGAAGAGAGCAATATAGTTGCTGATGGTGTCGAATATCTCTCTTATGACGAAATCGCGTTCTCTCTTGCCTATATTTTCTATTTCGCTTCTGACGGCATCATAGCAGGTCAGCAGGTATGGTTGTTTTCCCAGCAGTATTGTTTCAGCAGAGAATAGAAACTGTTTCTCATCACCTGTTTTTGTCCGCAGTGTTACTTCAACTTCACGTACCTTCCTGAACTTCTGCAGTACCTTAATGAATTTATCGCTCTGTACAATGTCGGTAAAGAGTTGTATTTCCTGTGAGGTTTTTCCTATTATGTCGGAGCGTTCATAGCCCAGGTGCTTAAGGAAAGCTTCATTTACGTCCTCATAAACGCCTGTTTCCAGATTGCTGACAGCCATCAGCTGGGAGGTTGAATGAAAAGCCCGTTTAAAAATCTCCTTTTCATTATCATGGTTCCTGACATCCTTCCCTGCCTTTAGCGATTCTATCTCATTCCTGAGCATCCGTATCGTGTCGAGCAACTCTTCGTATCTTTCTCTGTGGTCCATTTAGGATGGTTGAATTGAGTATCAAAAATAGAAAAAATAGAGAGATGTTGTTAAATCAGCCGGATTAAGTTTCGGATAGTGTTATTACATTATTCTTTCTGTACCACAGGCATACATCTGTCAATCCGCATTCATAGCAGAGTGGTTTTCTGGCCTTGCATACATATCTTCCATGGAGGATAAGCCAGTGATGTGCCTTATGAAGAAGAGAGGATTGAAAACCGGCAGTCAGCTGTTTTTCAGCTTCCAATGGTGTTTTGGCTTTCACAGTAAGGCCCAGCCGTGCCGCTACCCTGAAAACATGAGTATCAACAGCCATAACCGGCTTGTTGAAAACAACGGAGGCTATAACGTTGGCCGTTTTTCTGCCGACACCGGGGAGCCTGACAAGTTCTGAGGTATCGGAGGGTACTATTCCGTTGAATTCATTTGTCAGTACTTTTGCCATGCCGACGAGGTTTTTCGATTTGCTGTTAGGGTATGAGCATGATCTGATAAAAGGGAAGACCTCTTCGGGTGTTGCTTCTGACAGAGCCTGCGCATCGGGAAAGGCAGCCAGCAGCCGCGGTGTGATCTGGTTAACCCGTTTGTCGGTGCATTGTGCTGACAATATCACCGCAACAAGAAGAGAGTAGGCATCAGAATACTCAAGTTCTGTTTCAGCCACTGGTAATACAATAGTAAAATATTCGGTGACTCTTCTGTATAACTCTTTGCGCGTCATTGTAATAATGTTGAAGATATGTGGTTCTTCTGCCGGATGTAAAGTAAGCAATTACGATCTTTCTGCGAAAAGAGAACAAAAAAAAAATAATAATAAAACAGGGTGCTGTTAAACCGATTGAAAAAGTTTTTAATACATTTGCCTTGAAAAATTAATTGGCGATGAGTTTGCACTCTTTGAATTTCAACTATTATTACCATGTTGCTTACTATCCGGAACGGGGTGGGCAGATTCTCTATTGAGTTATATTATAACAAGATAATGTTGCCCGCCCTGAGATAAGGCGGGTTTTTTTTATTATTAACCGATAATATTGAAAACAGGATGAGAAAAGTGCTGATACAGGGTTTCAGGGGTTCTTACCACGAGATGGCGGCAAGAAGATATTTCAATTATGAAATTGAGATTCTGCCGACGCTTACCTTCGATGAGCTATTCAGGCTGATACAATACGACAGCGGACTATATGGCGTTGTTGCTATCGAAAACTCAGTTTCAGGGAGTATACTTCCAAACTATAACCTTATTAGTGAATCTGGTGCTGTAATCAGGGGGGAGGTAAAGATGAGGGTGGCTCTGAACCTGCTTGCATATCCCGGTCAGGATATCAGCGATATTTACGAGATACGGTCACAGTCGCTGGCGCTGATGCAATGTCGTGAGTTTTTCACCGGATATCCTGATCTCAAAATGATTGAATCGGCCGATACTGCTCTTAGCGCCAAGGAGGTTTCGGAGCTAAGGATGCCCGGAGTGGGTGTCGTGGCCTCCTCTCTGGCGGCTGAGCTTTATGGTCTTGATATCCTGGCTTCAGGAATTGAATCCAACAGTCGCAATTACACACGTTTTTTCATTCTTGAGGCCGGTCAGGGAGAATCAGTAACCGATACCGGAAAGAAGTCTGACATTAACAAGGCATCGCTGGTGATAAGACTTCCTCACAAGAAGGGATCGCTGGTTGAGGTGCTTTCAGTTTTCTCGTCAGGCGATTGTAATCTGACTACGGTTCAGTCAACGCCAATTATAGGACGGGAATGGGAATACCTCTTCTATGTAGATCTGACATTTGAGGATTACAGCAGATACAGGGCAGCTCTTGAGAAAGCAACATCTGTATGCAGTGATATAAAGGTTCTGGGTGAATATTCAGAAGGGGAGGTTTTTGATGAATGACATTATAAAATCAGTACCTGTAAGCCTTAAGGGCGTTCCGCTAAAGCTGCCGGTTATTATAGCAGGGCCGTGCAGTGCTGAGAGTGAAGAGCAGGTATTAAAGACTGCCAGGGAGCTGGCAGAAGGAGGGATAACCATTTTCCGTGCAGGCATCTGGAAGCCAAGAACACGTCCCGGGGCGTTTGAAGGTGTGGGCAGTGAGGGCTTGCCATGGCTGCAGAAGGTAAGGGAAGAGACAGGAATGTCTGTTTCTGTTGAAGTAGCTACTGCCAGGCACGTTGAAGAGGCTCTTAAAGCCGGTGTTGACATAGTATGGATCGGTGCCAGGACTACGGCCAATCCTTTTGGGATACAGGAGGTGGCTGACGCCCTTAAGGGTGTTGACATGCCGGTATTTGTCAAGAATCCGGTCAGTCCTGATTTTGATCTGTGGGTAGGGGCATTTGAGAGACTGAACAGAACGGGTATCAGACAACTCGGAGCAATCCACCGTGGGTTCTCGTCATTTACAGGTTCAATATACCGCAACCAGCCCCTGTGGGATATTCCTTTAAGGTTTAAGGAGATGTTTCCTGAAATACCCATGATAAATGATCCCAGTCATATATCGGGCAGGAGAGACCTGGTGTTTCAGGTTGCCAGGAAGGCTATGGGATTTGGATTTGAGGGATTAATGATAGAATCTCATTGCGATCCATCATCAGCTCTTAGTGACAAGGACCAGCAGGTTGAACCATCGGTGTTACTGCCGGAGCTAAGCAAGATAATGAGTGAGATTGTCGAAAAGGTAACAGCCGAGGAGGATGGAGATCTTGATGAGCTGAGGAGAAGTATCGATACATGCGATTATGATCTGCTGGTTACCCTGGTAAACCGTATGAAGGTATCTGAAAAGATAGGACAGTTCAAGAAAGACCACAGGCTGCCTGCATTTCAGAAGGGCAGATGGGAGGAGGTTCTGAATTCACGACTCAGCAAAGGCAGAAGTATCGGACTGAGTGAAGAGTTTATCTCAGGTTTGTTTGATTTCATACACAAGGAGTCGCTTAAGCAACAGGATAGTTCGGAAAATAAAGAGTAAATTTCAAACCTGAAACAGCATTGGAAACTATTGAGATAAATACAACAGAAGGCCGCTCCCTGATATTGATCGGTTCCGACTGGAAGAGTGTCACCAGCCTCATACCTGTCAGGAATACTGTTATAATAACTGACAGGAATGTTAAGGATATTTATGGTGACTATTTCCCGAATTGTCAGGTGATAACAATAGATCCGGGTGAAAAGAGCAAATCACTACCGACGATTTCAGGCATTGTGGAGGAGCTTCTGAAGGCGGGAACCGACAGGGAAGGGTTTATTCTCGGAATAGGTGGAGGAGTTGTCTGCGATATTGCCGGGTTCACTGCATCAGTCTATATGAGGGGTATAAGGTTCGGCTTCGTTTCGACGACACTGCTTTCGCAGGTAGATGCCAGTACCGGGGGCAAGAACGGGGTAAATTCACTTACCGCAAAGAATACCATAGGAGTCTTCAATAATCCTGAATTTGTTGTCTGTGATCCTGAGATGTTAGCTACCCTGTCTGACGAAGAATACCGCTCGGGGATGTCTGAGCTGGTAAAAGCAGCACTCATAAGGGATGAGGAGCTGCTTGGACTTATAGAAGCCAATTGTGACAGGATAATTGCCAGGGATCCGGTCATTATGGAGCAGTTAATCTTCCGTGCCGTCAGTATCAAGGCAGAAATTGTTGAGGCTGATATGCATGAGAAGGGAGAAAGGCGTCTCCTGAATTTTGGTCACACCCTTGGTCATGCGGCCGAACTTGAGTATGGGATCACTCATGGCCAGGCTGTTGCATGGGGAATGGCGAAGGCTATAGAATACTCGGTTGAGAGAAACCATCTGAGCAGTGCATATTACAACAGGATAATGTCGTTGTTCATAAAGCTTGATCTTATGCCGGCAGTGGCAATTGATAACGAGATTGTGGCTGGCCGGATTGTATATGACAAGAAGAGATCAGGCAAGGACATTAACTATGTATTCCTTGAAAAGCCGGGAAAGGCATTTACCTCAAAGGTTGGAATAGAGGAACTGACCCGGTTCGTAATGAAGAAGAAAAACTAGCATGATATGTCAGTAACTTTTATGTCAGGGATGGTAAGCGGCCGAATAGATGCACCGCCTTCCAAGAGTTACATGCAGAGGGCCATTGTGGCCTCATTGCTGTGTGAAGGACAATCTGTTATTCTTAATCCTTCATGGTGTGATGATTCCGTGGCTGCGCTTGCAATAGCAGAATCCCTTGGTGCCAGTGTAGCCAGGGAATCTGACAGGATAGTGATTGAAGGGGGACTGAAGCCTTCAGTAACCACACTCAACTGCGGCGAATCGGGACTAGCACTAAGGATGTTTTCAGCTGTTGCAGCCATGACAGGCAAGTCGCTGATACTTACAGGGGAAGGTTCATTGAGGAAAAGGCCGGTAAGCATGATAGAGAAGCCTCTGGCCACGCTGGGTGCCTCTGTTACCACCAGGGAGGGTTTTCTTCCCATTATGGTGGAGGGCCCGCTCAGGGGAGGGGTTGTTGAAGTCGATGGTTCAGTGAGTTCACAGTTCCTTACCGGTCTCCTTTTTGCACTTCCCCTGGCAGAAAGTGACAGTACAATTAAGTTGCTGAATGCCTCCAGCAAGCCATATATCGATATGACTATCTCGCTGCTTGCCGGCTTTGGAATAGTGATTGAGAACAAAGATTATAAAGAGTTCTTTATCAAGGGAAAGCAGACCTACAGGCCCCAGACCCTAAAAGTGGAGGGGGACTGGAGCGGTGCTTCATTTTTTCTGGTTATGGCAGCATTATCAGGAGAGTTGACAGTCGGAAACCTGAGATGCGATTCGTTGCAGGCAGACAGAAGAATACTTGATGTGCTTCGTCAGGCAGGTGCCGATGTTAAGGAAGGGGAATATGAGGTTACAGTAAGGAAGGCTGCCTTGAAGCCTTTCATGGCAGACCTGAGCGACTGTCCGGATCTGGCACCTCCACTGGCCATACTGGCGGCAGCATGCAGGGGAAAAAGCATTTTTACCGGCACCGACAGACTTGTCGTGAAGGAGAGCAGCAGGGGAGACAATATCAAAACAAATCTTGAGAAACTTGGTGCTGCGGTAAGGGTTGAGTCCGGCAGTATTGAAATTGAAGGGATCGGTCGTTTGTGGCATGCGGCAACCCGTTCGTTCAATGATCATCGGATGGCAATGGCAATGGCTGCAGCATCAGTACTGTCGGAAGAGGGCATTACAGTCGATGATATTAAGTGTATCAATAAGTCTTATCCGGGATTCACGGATGATTTTGTGGCAGCAGGAGGGGAGGTCAGGGGATTTCAGATTTCAGATTAACGATTTATGATTTGCGATGTAAA
>CAZMSH010000050.1:0-5507 GCA_964568875.1 uncultured Rikenellaceae bacterium
TCAGGAGTCAGGTGTCAGGTGTCAGGTGTCAGGTATCAGGAGTCAGGTGTCAGGTAACAGGTAACAGGTAACAGGTAACAGGTATCAGGCATTGATGAAGGTAGCAGCAAAGACAGGCGAAAGAGCCATACTTATTGGTATTAGTTTTCAGGGTCAGGATGCAGATGCAACACAGGAATACCTCGATGAGCTCGAATTTCTTGCCTATACCGCCGGAGCTGTTGTTATCGGAAGATTCTGGCAGAAGCTGGAGACTGTCAATCCGCGTACTTTTGTCGGAACAGGCAAGGCTGAGGAGATAGCATTATTTATAAAAGAGCATTCGGTCGATATTGCCATCTTCGACGATGAGCTCTCACCGAGTCAGATGAGAAATATAGAGAGGATCTTTGGGTGTCGCATTCTTGACAGAACAAACCTGATACTTGACATATTTGCAGGCCGTGCACGTACGGCTCATGCAAAAACGCAGGTGGAACTGGCTCAATATCAATATTTGCTGCCACGACTTACCCGTATGTGGACCCACCTGGAGAGGCAAAGAGGGGGAATCGGGCTGCGAGGACCTGGTGAAACCGAGATAGAAACCGACAGGAGAATTATCCGCGATAAAATTGCGAGGCTGAAGACTCAGCTGACGAAGATAGACAGGCAGATGGCTACCCAAAGGAAGAACAGGGCAAAGCTTATAAGGGTAGCCCTTGTGGGTTATACCAATGTCGGCAAGTCAACGATAATGAATCTGCTAAGCAAATCAGATATTTTTGCCGAGGACAAGTTGTTCGCAACCCTCGATACAACAGTTCGTAAAGTTGTGGTTGGCAATCTGGCATTTCTTCTCTCCGATACCGTGGGATTTATCAGGAAACTGCCCCACAGCCTTGTCGAATCATTCAAATCTACGCTCGATGAAGTAAGGGAGGCAGATATTCTTCTCCATGTTGTAGACATTTCACATCCCGGCTTCGAAGAGCAGATAACCGTTGTCAATGAAACCCTCAAGGAACTTGAATCGCTCGGCAGGAACACGATTATGGTTTTTAACAAGATAGACGCCTATGAGTTTATTGAAAAGGATGCCGATGACCTGCTCCCGGCTACCAGGCGTAACTATTCGCTTGATGAACTTAAAAGAACCTGGATGGGTACCAATCCTGATTATAAAACCATTTTTATCTCTGCAAAGCATAAGAACAATATTGAAGAGTTCCGGTCGCTTCTTTACGAAGAGGTAAGGAAGGAACACGTAAAACGCTACCCGTACAATGATTTTCTCTATGAGATGTGATTTTTGAAATCTGCCGGTCAGAAAACGTAACCCTACCCCGACTTATTGGCATAACCAGGAGCCATACTAAAGGACCTTCATCTCTCCTGCCTTTTCATCAGACCTGATTTCAATATATACTCTGCTATCTGTATGGCATTGGTGGCTGCACCTTTCCTTATATTGTCCGAAACAATCCACATATTGAGACACTTCTCACGGGTGAAGTCGCGTCTCAGGCGGCCAACGAATACCTCATCACGATTGTGGGCAGTAAGCGGCATAGGATAGAGATTCAGGCTCGGGTCGTCCTGCAAAACCACCCCGGGAAATGCACCAAGCAGCCTTCGTACATCACCAAGTTCAAACTCTTTCTCAAATTCAACATTGACCGACTCCGAGTGGCCTCCCACGACAGGAACCCTTACCGCCGTGGCAGTTACCTGTACCGTAGCGTCGCCCAGAATCTTTTTTGTTTCGTTCGACAGCTTCATCTCCTCCTTTGTATATCCGTTATCAAGGAAAAGGTCACAATGGGGCAGGCAATTCCTGTATATAGGATGCGGATATGCCTTTTCGCCGTCAATACCCTTGGCCTCATTTTCAAGCTGGGTAACAGCCTTGACGCCTGTTCCTGTAACAGACTGGTATGTAGACACAACAACCCTTTTGATCCTGTACGCCTTGTGAAGAGGTGCCAGCGCCATCAGCATCTGTATAGTGCTGCAGTTGGGATTGGCAATTATCCTGTCGCCGGCCTGTATCACACCGGCATTTATCTCAGGTACCACCAGCGGAATACCCTCCTCCATCCTCCATGCCGATGAGTTGTCAATCACTATTGTCCCGACTTTGGCAAAGGCCGGCGCCCACTCCTTCGATACAGATCCTCCTGCTGAAAAAATTGCAAACAGAGGCTTGGATTCAACAGCCTCCATAATGGTAATGACCTTATGAGGTTTGCACTTGAACATTACCTCTTTCCCCGCTGATCTGGCCGACGCCGCCAGAATAAGTTCCGTTACCGGAAAGTTTCTCTCCTCAAGAACCTTAAGCATCGACCTGCCTACCATGCCTGTTGCTCCAACAACCGCTACCTTCATTTTTATTTGCTCTTTTGATTAATGTTTGCGAAATTTATTACGGAATAAAGAGTCAAAAGTACTCTTTTTTAAACTTTTTGTCGCGCTGTATGAATAAACTCACCCTGATACTGGCATTCATGCCACTGGCTGCCTTTGCACAGCTTACCGATAATTTCGAGGCGGGAACCACGGGTTCCTGGGTTGAATCAACACCCGGACGCTGGAATGCATCACCCGAAATGCCCCTTTCAGGGGTATACTCCCTCAGGCATATTTTCGACAATAGTGTGGCCGGTGCCGACCAGGTGGGAATCGAAACAATCGGACTCAGCCTGCAATCAGGTAACGCATCCTGGCAGTTCAGGCTGAGGCACGGCCATAATCCATCCTCGTCAAATAACTGGACTGTCTTCCTGGTCAGCGACGCTGCACCTCACGAGATGAAACCGGGCGGAGCAGTTAACGGTATCGCAGTAGGCGTCAACTTCACCGGCAGTGATGATATACTGAAGCTGATGAGGGTAAGCAACGGTTTGGCAACAACGGTAATCACCAGCGATATCAACTGGGAAACCGCAATTGGAGCCGACAGCGCTGCCCTTATAAGAGTCGAACGAACACCGTCTGGAGAGTGGACCCTTATGCTGCTAAACAATGAGGAGATGGTAGTGTCGTCAGAAACAGGACAAGATAGTTTCTTACCGGCAGCCTCATGGTTCGGAATCTTCTTCCGGTATACATCCACCCTCGACAGGCTTCTCTGGTTCGATGACCTGAGAATCGAAGGCCAGTGGATTACCGATACCATAGCCCCGTCAGTAGAGGCAGTCAGGCCTGCAGGTAGCCATTCACTGCTGGTTTACCTCTCAGAAAAACCTGATGATCAATCACTGGCACCATCAAACTGGCTGCTCCAGCCGGGCAACATCACTCCATTATCAGTAACGACGGTAAATACCGTTACCCTTAAGCTGAATTTCACTGATCCATTTATCAACAGAAACGACTACACAATTGAGGCAGCAAAACTTTGCGATCAGTCAGGAAACTGCCGCAGCAGCATCTCCGCAGGCTTCAAATATGCCATTGCCCTTCCCGGAGATATTGTCATCTCGGAAATAATGGCCGATCCTATCCCTGCTGTCGGATTACCTCCGTTTGAATATATTGAGATATGCAATTCATCAGGCGTTAAACTCGATTTGACCGGATGGAGTATTATCTACAACTCTTCATCCTACCTGTTACCTGAGACAACCCTTGATGCCGGTAGCCATACCATTCTTTGCAGCACAACCGCTGCTGCCCTGATGTCTGACTTTGGCACTGCAGTTGGCGTAAAATCATTTCCCACACTTGCAGACAAGGGCGGACTTCTGGTTCTTTACGACAGTGCCGGAATAATGATACACGGTGTAAGCTATTCAGACAGCTGGTACTCCGATGCGTTAAAGAAGGATGGAGGGTGGTCGCTGGAAATGATCGATGCCGGCCATCCGTTCGGTGGTCAAAGCAACTGGACATCCTCTGTGTCACGCCTCGGCGGTACACCCGGCACTGCAAATTCTGTGGCGGCGGCCAACCCTGATATAACTCCGGTAAATATCACCAACCTTTTCCCCGTTGACAGCGTCACACTTAATATCAGGTTCAATAAGAGTATTTCAAATACGGAAGAGGCAATGGAAGGATATTCATCGGAAGGGTATACAATTACATCGATAGCTGCTGCTGACCCTCTGCGATATAGTTTCATATGCACTATATCGGCATCGCTTCAGAGGGGAAAAATATACTCTCTTATGCCTCCTGAATCACTGCGCGACTACAGCGGAAACGGACCTGAAACAAAGTCTTTTCGCTTTGCCCTGGCTGAACAATCGTTGCCCGGCGATATTAGATTCAATGAGATACTCTTTGATCCCTGGCCCGATGAACATGACTTTGTAGAATTTGTAAATATATCTGACCGCTGCCTCGATGCCTCGCGTTTCTTACTGCAATCTGAAAATCCTGGTACAGGATCTCTATCATCTCCCTTTCCTCTGTCAGAAGAGCCAAGATGTATTCTTCCGGGAGATTACTTTGCTGTAACCATCGACCCGCAGCTGCTTGTGGAGCGCTTCTTCAGCGCCGCCAGCGACAGGATATTTGCCGTACCGGCCCTGCCGTCAATGCCCGATGACAGGGCCATCGTAACACTCTACAACCGTGAGCTCGATATAATCGACCGTATGAGTTACGACAAGTCGGTGCACTTTTCACTGCTTTCGGTGGTCGAAGGGATCTCTCTTGAAAAAGTTACCCCGGGTGCTGATTCATGGAACCGCCAGAACTGGCATTCCGCATCGGGCGCTTCCGGTTGGGCCACTCCGGGCGCCTTAAACTCAGTGAATTCAGCCAGTATCCCGAACGGATCTGCCGTATCACTTTCGGGTCGCCGCATCACACCCGATTCTGATGGCATTGATGACCTGATTGTGATAACCTTTACCGCTCCGTCTGCTGAAAACGTGGTGAGAATTGTCGTCTTCACCGAAAACGGACACCCTGTGCGAACCCTTGCCGACAACCTCTATACAGGCTATGAATCCCTCTTTACATGGGATGGCACCGATGACACAGGACGAGTTCTGCCAACAGGTCTCTATATTATATGGGTATCAGCCTTCGACAGCACCGGAAACACCACCCGCCATAAGGAGGCAGTAGCGGTAATAAGGTAATCGGTATGTGGTATGCGGTGATCTGGCGGATTCGCCGCCGCTCAGGGCACAGGGCACAGGGTTCCCGACACCCGATACCCGATACCCAATACCTTGCACCCGGTACCCGAACCGAGCGCAGCGAGCTCGCGACCAAATGGGAGCATACCCGGCACCTGGCACCTGGCACCTGGTACCCGGTACCCGATACCTCTACCGTTTTCCGTTCACCAGATTCGCATCCATTGCATACATTCCCCTGCCATGGGTGGCAATCACAATGATATTGTCACGGGGATGAATGATCAGGTCATGTACGAAGCATGAAGGAAGGTTACCTCCCAGTACATCCCACTTCTTGCCCCCGTTCTTCGTTACATATACTCCGACGTCGGTACCGACATAGAGAATATCTTTATTCACAGGATCTTCCCTGATTACGTTTACTGT
>CAZMSH010000050.1:5607-8401 GCA_964568875.1 uncultured Rikenellaceae bacterium
CCTTCCCTGTCGAGCCGTGTGGCTGTATCATTGTCGTTGTAGATTGTCCTTGAGAGGGTTCCGTAAAAGCCTGCCGAATAGACTATGTTCGGATTGGTCGGGTCTATGGCGTGGTGACTTCCCTCACCACCCGGTGCGCTGCTGAAGTCAACAGCCGGAATCTTGTCCCGTCCGTTCGCAAGTATAACTTCTGCCCTTCTGCTTCCGTGATCCTGTATCGAGCCATATACCTTGAAGGGAGTGCCCATGTCGTAGTTGACATTGAAAAACTGAACTGCAGGCAATGACCTGTAGCTGCTCTTCCATGTCGTGCCACCATCTCTGGTAATATGTATTCCCTGGTCATTGTTGACTACCATAAAACGGTTGTCCTTGTGATCTATCCATATCCCGTGGTTGTCGCCACCAGGATTGGAAAAGCGACTCCATGTGGCGCCCCCGTCCCTGGTTACCGCAACGCTTACACCCTGCAGGTATACTACGTTTTCATCGGTGGGGTCGGCAGTTACCTGTCCGAATACCCATCCGTAGGTATTGCTCAATCTCTGAAGTATCTGGTTATCGGTGGGAGAGACCCTTCTCCATGTCTCCCCTTTGTTGTCTGAACGAAAGAGCTGTGCTCCACGTATGAAACCGCAGGAGGGCAGTCCGTAAGGGTCGTTCCTCTCAGCCTCTGTAGGTTCACGCACCACCTCATAATCATCAATATATGCATAGATGATATTCGGACTCGACATCGCTATTGAGAGACCAATACGACCGCGCTGATGTGGAGGCATCAGACCGTTGCTGATCTCTTTCCAGTTTTTACCTCCATCTGTCGATTTATATATTGAGCAACCCGTGTAACCTGGTTCAGTCCTCGGATCGTTCCACTTCTTCCTTACCCGCTGCCAGGTCGAAGCATATATTATTGCCGGATCGACAGGATCCATTGCCACGTCGATTACACCTGTCATGTCATCAATCTGCAATGTGGCGGTCCATGTCTTTCCACCGTCGGTGGTCATATAGAAGCCGCGGTCAGGATTGGTGGTCCATTCGTTGCCTGACACGCCAACATATACAATCTCGGGGTTGTTCGGATGAACCACAATGCGGGATATGGTATTTGAGTTTTCAAGGCCCATGTGCGTAAATGTTTTACCGCCGTCAACCGATTTGTAAATGCCGCAACCGGCGTGTGAGCTTCTGAATATGTTGGATTCTCCGGTGCCGACCCAGATGATGTTCTTGTTTGTGGGTGCAATGGCGATATCCCCGATCGATGATGATATCTCTTTTTCAAATATCGGAACCCATGTCTCGCCCATGTCTGTTGTCTTCCAGACACCACCTGAGGCTGTTGCTGCAAGTATGAAGTCCCTGTCAGGCGAAATGGCAGCGTCGGTAATCCTGCCGCTGGTGTTCTTCGGACCCAGGAACTGCCACTGAAGGCTCCTGTAGGGTGAGTTCTTCTCCATGTTGAGGTGGGTGGCATAGGCGTCAAGCCTCTGTTTCCCATCTTTAATTATGGTCCTGTCTTTTTGCAGGGTAGCAGCCATTGCCACCATCAACACCAGCAGAGCCGACAATAATGCCAGACCTGATCCTAATCTCTGTTTTTTCATTGGTTCTCCTCCGGTTTTTGATTAAGAAGGGTAAGTTAAGATAAAAATGTTAATCACAGTCAGAGAGAATAAAACACCGGCCGGGATTTTCACATTTATTAACATAACGGTATCAGGTATCAGGTATCAGGTATCAGGTGTCAGGTATCAGGTATCAGGTGTGCTCCCATTCGGTCGCGAGCTCGCCCGGCAATCGCCGGTCTCGGTTGCTCCCATTCGGTTGCGAGCTCGCCCGGCAATCGCCGGTCTCGGTTCAGGTATCGGGTGCCAGTGTCAGATATCAGCATGATGCACCCGCAACCCGCAACCCCAAACCCTATTACGTATTACGTCATTATGTCATTACGTCATTATACCATCTACGCCCTTTACGCCCTTTACGCCAATTACACCAATTACGCCAATTACACCAATTACGCCTTCTACGCCCTTTACGCCTTCTATGCCAACTACGCCCTTACTTTCACCGGCACCCTTCTGGCAAAAAGGATTGCGACCAGCGACAGCACAGAAAAGATTGCAAATGTGCGTGCCAGTCCCAGGTTGTCGGCTACTGCACCTGCTACCATTGCCATAACGGCACTGACGAAGAAGCTCATTGTCATGTAGATGCTGTTAACGAAAGCCAGATGTTTCGTGTCGAATTCCTGGACGGTAGCAAGCATTATTGACTGCGGTGGCATAAGTACTATTCCAAGAAGTATAATGGATAAGATCAGTATTATCCCTGAAGAGTTAAGGAAAAGCAGCATCAGTAGCGGGGCTGATATGGTTAATATCAGAAGGGTGGTTCTTCTTCCTATTATATCTGAAAGGGATCCGAAAATAAAGGTTCCCAGTGCACCGCTTACCTGAAGCACTGCCAGTGAGACTCCCGCAAACCAAAGAGGTTCTCCCGCCTGAACCAGGTAAACAGGGATAAATAGTATCAGGGTGGCTCTTAGTGTTCCATTAAAGAAAATTATACCTCCGAGGGTTAAAAACACCGGACTGAATTGTCTGAATACCGCCAGGTAGTCTATTTTAAGGGCACTGCTGTAAACCTCCTGCTGGATGCTTATTTTGCGAAGCCTCCACCAGAGAACGGCAGACGCTGCCAGTCCGAATGGTATAAGTCTGAGGGTTCCTGCCAGTCCCCATATCTCTACCACGGCAACAAGTATTAAAGGCCCTGCAGCACTTGC
>CAZMSH010000051.1:0-7420 GCA_964568875.1 uncultured Rikenellaceae bacterium
CCGACGTGATACTCATTTCTGATACAACAATGATATCGGCTGACATTCCTTCTGTTACATCAGGACTCAGAGGGCTTGCCTATATGCAGGTGGAAGTGACCGGGCCGGAGCGCGATCTTCATTCCGGATTATACGGGGGAGCTGTTGTAAATCCCTGCAATGCACTTTGTGAAATGATATCAGCTCTGAGAGATGAGAAAAATCACATAACAATTCCCGGATTTTACGACGATGTGATTGAATGCACTGAAGAAGAGAGACGGAAAATGGCCCAGCGTCCTTTTGACCGTGAAGCATTCATGAACTCCATAGGAGTTGAAGGTCTCGACGGAGAACATGGTTACACCGACACCGAACGAACCGGGATAAGGCCAACGCTTGATGTTAACGGGATCTGGGGCGGATTCACGGGCGAGGGAACAAAAACCATCCTGCCTGCAAAGGCTTTTGCGAAAATTTCCATGCGACTTGTTCCTGATCAGGAGCCTGAAAAAATTGCGCAACTTTTTGAAAAGCATTTTGTTTCATTGGCGCCTGCAGGAGTCAGGGTAAAAGTTGAATACCTGCACGGCGGGGAAGCTTATGCAAGTCCGCTCGAGACGCCTGAATATATGGCAGCTTCTTTGGCTATTGAAGGATCGTTTGGGAAAAAGCCTGTACCGGTACGAAGCGGAGGCAGCATTCCGATTGTTGCAGATTTTGAAAAAATACTAGGAACAAAGTCAATATTGATGGGTTTCGGGCTCGATAGCGACGCAATACATTCCCCAAACGAAAATTACCCATTATATAACTTTTTCAAAGGGATTGAAACCATAATTCTGTACTATAAATCTTATGCAAGACTTAAAGAATAATATTCCAGAATTTATTGAGGCAGTTTTAAGTTACATTTTTATAAAAAAAATCATATATTAGTAGGATTTTGTTATAAATCTGATAATTTTGCCGGGTCAAATTCAAATCTAAAACTAAATCGTATGAAGAAACTTTTTCTACTGATTGTTCTGTCTGTGTTTACGGGTGCTGCTGCACTTTTTGCGCAGACAAGAGTCATTACAGGTACAGTTACTTCGGCCACTGAGGGGGAGGGAGCTATTCCCGGGGTATCTGTCATTGTAAAAGGTACAACTGTCGGAGCTATAACTGATATAAATGGTAGATATTCAGTTTCAGCGCCGGAGAATGCTACAACTCTTGTGTTTTCTTTCGTAGGGATGAGAACGGAAGAGGTTGACATAGCAGGACGTTCTGTAATTGATATTGCTCTCGAATCGGAACTTGTTGGTCTGAATGAGGTAGTTGTCACAGCCCTTGGAATAAGAAGGGAAAAGCGGGAAATTACTTATCAGACCCAGAAAGTCGATAATGAAGAGCTTGCAGCTGCTCAGCCGACCAGGGCATCCAGTGCGCTTGCCGGAAAAGTGGCAGGTTTGCAGATCAACGTTCAGGATAATAGTGTTAATCCTACGACGCAGATCGTCCTGAGAGGGTTCAGATCCATCTCCGGAGGCAACCAGGCACTTGTGGTAATTGACGGAGCCATAGCTCCCCTGGGTGCTTTTGATGCTCTCAACCCTAACGACATAGCCGACATCAGTATTCTTAAGGGAGCTACTGCTGCAGCGCTTTACGGATCGAGAGCAGGTAACGGAGCTGTAATCATAACAACAAAAAGAGGTGCAGCAGGCAACAAATTCACCGTGGGACTTAATTCTTCCTACACTGCGGATATGGTTGCCTACATGCCGAAATTCCAGTCAGAGTACGGAACAGGCTGGGAAGGCGCCTATGATGCAATCGAGAACACCAACTGGGGTCCTCGTTTCGACGGTATTCCCCGGCAGATAGGTCCGACCTTCCCCGACGGGTCATACCAGGAAGTGCCATATGCACCGGTTAAGGACAACCTGCTCGATTTTTTTGACACGGGTCATAACCTGAACAACACACTGTATCTGAGCGGAAGCACAGAGACGAGTAAATTTTACCTGTCTGTAGGCCGTCAGGATGCCACCGGTATAGTTCCAAAAGACACATACAACCGGACAACCATCAGAGCTAATGCCAGCAAGAAGATGGGTGACGTTGACCTGTCGCTGAACACAAGCTTCTTTACTGACGATACTGACAAGGCCGGTGGTACAATGGGTGACCAGGACAGGCCTCTGTACTGGTTCCTGTTAAACACATCAGCCAACATTCCGCTTTCGAGATATAAAAACTGGCGGACAGACAAGTTTTCAACCCCCAGCGGTTATTATAACGGTTACTATGAAAACCCGTACATGAATATAGATACCAACAGGGATACACGTATTACAAAACGGCTGAATGCCAATGTCCAGTTATCATGGGATATATCCAGCTGGCTGAACCTTACAGCCAGGCAGGCAGCCAACCTGTCATGGTGCGACGGCAAGAACTATCGCGATGCCATTACTTTTGACACTGACATTAAGCCGACCGGAAGTGACATCTCTTCATTTCTTGAAGTTGGCGGATCCAATGTGTCGTCATATATATCTGACCTGTTGCTGACATCCAATTTTACATTCAATGACTTTTCTCTTAAGGCCATAGTGGGAGGTGCAGCTTTTGCATATTCATACTTATGGAGAGAGATCAGGGTCGAGAATTTAAGTATTCCGAACTTTTATGATGTATCAAATGGTTCCGGCACACCGGATGTTTTTGATGATAACTCAATGGAGCGGAACCTGGGTGTCTTTGGAGACTTAACATTCGGATACAGGAACTACCTGTTCCTGAACCTGACAGGAAGGAATGACTGGACATCAACCCTTGCCAGGGGGAACAACAGTTATTTTTACCCTGCAGTGGGTCTCTCTTTCGTTCTGACGGATGCCATAGAGGGACTCAGGAACAACAATGTACTCTCCTATGCAAAAGTCACAGCCAGCAATTCGACTGTATATAATGATCTGGGGGCATACCAGATAAATGAGAGATACACCAAGCATTCTTCATTCCCGTTTGGAAGCATCAACGGCTTCGTACTCAGCGGAACCACTGTTGATGCCGATATAAAGAAGGAAAGGCTCAACACGACTGAAATAGGGTTGAACCTTGGTTTCTTCAAGTCAAGAGTTAACCTCGACGCATCATACTTCATTACCAAAACCACAGACCTGATCACCTCAACAACTCCTTCAAGAGCCTCGGGTGCAACTTCATTCCTTACAAACATCGGAGAATTGAGCGGAAAGGGTTTTGAACTGACACTTGGCGGACAGGTGCTTCACGTAAGGGACTTTATCTGGGACCTGAACCTGAACTACACCACAAACCGTACAGAGGTTGTTGAGATCAAGGAAGGGCTTGATGAGATACAGGTATATGGAGGCCTGGGCGGACAGTACGGTATTTTTGCCGTTAAAGGCATGGATTATCCGCAGTTAAAGACCAATACATACCAGAGAGATCCGCAGGGCAGAATCATAATCGATCCTAGTACCGGCTGGCCAAAAACAAATCCTGAACTATCACCCATGGGCAGCACAATTCCTGACTACATTCTCGGACTGAATTCTGCCATGAAGTATAAAGGTTTCAGTCTTTCCGCCACAGCGGATTACAGAACAGGTCATGTCTTTTATTCCCAGGGGCTTGATTACATGGAGTTTACCGGAAGGTCGCTCGAGTCAGTGTCTGCCAACAGACAGGATTTCGTTATCCCCAATTCAGTTATTGAAGTCAGCGACGGTGTCTATGTTGAGAACACCAACATACCTGTTGCAGGCGGACGCCAGAGCTACTGGACCGATGTTTATAACGATGTCAAGGAGAACTATGTAAGAGATGCTACTGCACTTAAAATAAGGGAGCTCGCTCTCAGCTACACTCTTCCTTCATCACTTCTTGCAAAAACACCGATGCGTAAGCTTACGGTAGGATTTATTGCCAGAAATCTTCTTACTCTGCTTCCTGCTGAGAATTCTTTCTCGGATCCTGAGTTCAATAATCAGGAAGAGCTGTACGGTTATGGATCGATATCCAATAATGCCGTGGGTATAGGCGGATTCCTGCAATCTCCGCCAACCAGATCATTCGGTGTAAACCTGAACATTGAATTTTAAAAACCACACAATATGAAAAACACTATAAAATTCGCAATATTGCTGGCAGCCTTCGGGCTTCTGACAGCATCGTGTGAGGAGTGGCTGGATGTTAACACTGATCCCAATAATCCCACGAAGGTGACTCCTAACCTTGTTCTTCCTGTTGCCCAGTATTATACTGCCTATGTGATTCAATACAGCAGGTACTATAACACTCTCGGCAATATGCTCATGTACAACTGGAGCCAGAGCGATGGATTCTCCTGGTACACTGACGAATTCAAATATAATGTGACCTCTTCATTCTATCGCCTGATTTTTGAGACGTCATATTCATCCACCCTGAAGCAATATGCCATTCTCGATCAGCTTGAAGATGGCTATGATTATTACAAGGCAATAGGCAAGATCATGAAAGCATATCATTTCCAGTTGCTTGTTGATGCTTATGGCGATGTTCCTTACTCGGAAGCCCTTGGCAGAAGCGAGGAGGCAACCCCGAAATATGACGATGCAGAGGAAATATATGAAGACCTTATCGTTCAGCTGACGGATGCCATTGCCACAATAAAGAATGCCAACGAGGACAATCAGCTTTTGGTTCCCGGAGATGATGATGCGATGTTTGGCGGGGATATGAGTGATTGGGTAAAATTCGCAAATACCGTTAAGCTCAGAATACTGGTCCGCCAGTCAGATCTGAGCTCCAAGGCTTCATATATCCAGACCCAGATCGCAGCGATCAATTCCGAAGGTTCAGGTTATATAACTGCTGACGTTGGTGTTAATCCGGGTTTCCAGGATAAAATAGCCGGCAAGCAGAACCTTATCTGGGATTATTTCGGCTGGAACTCTTCAGGCACCGAGACCATGGATAACAGGGCGACCTGTGCCACCGACTATGTTATTAATGTACTTACTTCTTTCAGCGATCCGCGTATTGACAGAATATATGAGACACCCGCTACCGGCCATCTTGGCGTGCCTCAGGGACTGCTCGATTATGACACTCCCGTGGTTGATGCCTACATGCCAGAGTTTGTGTCGAACATTGGCCCCGGGATCCTGAAAAGCTCAACTCAGGATGCCATTATTTTCACTCTGGCAGAAAGTTATTTCAACCAGGCTGAAGCTGCCAATAAAGGCTTTATCACGGTTGCCGACGGAGGCCAGCAGCTTTACGAAAGTGGCATAACTGCCTCATTTCAGTACCTGGGCCTTTCAGGCAGTCAGGCTGCCGCATACTATTCACAGGTAAAGGATCTTGTAGGATGGAACTCATCAACCAATAAGGTTGAAGCGATAATTACGCAGAAGTGGATAGCAGTCAATGGCATTACGGCAGAACAATCGTGGTTCGATTATAACAGGACGGGATTTCCCAAAGACATCCCAATTCCTCTGAATTATTCCAAGTCAGATGACAGACCGGTAAGACTTTTCTACCCTGCAAGCGAGTATTCATCGAACGGGGAAAATGTTCCTTCTCAGAATAACCCGACAGCGGCCTTTACTGATAAGATCTTCTGGGCTAAGTAATTTTTAAAAAATCAAGAATTATGAAAACATTTAAATATACATTATTATTCATCTTCGGCTTGTTCCTTGTGAATTCCTGTCTTGTGGACGATGAGACCAAATATGATCTGAACGATAAAGGGCCAAATCTTGCGGGATTTGAGCAGACGAGCCAGACCATTGCTGCTGTTGCAGACGGAGAAGAATACCAGTTCAAAATAAGAATGAAGGTTGTGGGCCCCACCTCTAAAAATATCACAAATGATATTTCCCTGACGGTTGCTGCCGATCCTTCGTCAACAGCTGTCGAGGGGACCCATTACCGGATTGACAATCCCACAATGACCCTGTCACCGTCCAACAACCTTCTCGGGCTTTTTACAATAACCATGCTCACCGAAGGCATAGAGACGCCTCTGGCCACGTCTCCCAAGCTGATACTCAGAGTTAATTCGGCATCGGGCGATCCGACAATCATCAACAACGGCAAGCCGATAACAATAACCATGAACTATGCCTGTCCTTCATTCCTTGAAGGCACATATACCCTGACCATTGACAGGGTAAGCACCACCGGTGATCCTTCACAGATAATAAGGACCGACGAGGTTATTACAAAAATAGGCGTAGGTACTTACAGGACCACATACGTCGGCCACTGGACCCCGGCTCAGCTCGCTCCGGGAACGCCCGGGTTTACATTCACCGATGTCTGTGGCGTAATTACGGTACAGGAAAACTACCTGGCTGATTACTGGGCTAACTGGGTTGCCGGAACGGACTTTGGTTCAGTCGACCCTGAGACAGGCAATCTTTACATAGAGTATTCTGTCTGTTATGCAGGAGCCTGCAATTATTACAAATGTACTTATGTAAAACAGTAGTGCAAGCTGAATTAACCAATAATAAAATAACGTTATGATGAAAAAATATATTTCATACAAATTGCTCGGACTTGCTCTAATAGTTGCAGGAATGATTTCATGCGACACGGCAAGCCAGGATGTAGAGCCCATTATAAGCCCCGACGGTTATCCTCTGGCCACAATTACAGCCCTGGGCTCCGGGACGACGATCAACGAAGGAGATACCCTGGTCTACAGCGTAACACTTGATAAGATGCTTGACAGGGCAGTTACTTTTTCAGTCGTTATCACCGGAGGTACTGCAGATGAGGACGATTTCGTTGCAGAACCTCTTGTACTGGGCCCCTACGCCAAAGAAGGGAAGTTGTACATTATTGCTCAGGAGGACGATGTTCCTGAGCAGGACGAGACCTTTGATTTCAGGATCGCTATCGAGAGTATTGCAGAAAGGTACCTCGTCAACCCGTCAACGGTTTTCCCGTCCGGCAAAGTGACGATAAAGAACCAGAACGATCCCACTCTTCTGACTATCATGTTCTCATGGCCTACAGATGATGATATGGATATCGTTATCTGGAGTGATACGGATGATTATCCGATGACAGAATGGGGCGACGGAGGCGCAACAGGTTCCAATCCGGAAGTCGACAAATCAATATGGCTGGCAGATCCTCTGGGTACATATTATGTAAACATAATGGACTGGGATGCCGGAATAGATTTTGACTACACTTTTACCATCGGCCATCCTGATGGTTCGGTACAGGTTATCGAAGGTACTTTCACCGGAACCGATAAGAGCGGGTATATTAACGATCCATGGACTGCATGGGGAGGAAGCTATGATTCATACCGCGTTCTCCAGGTTGTTAATGACGGTACCTCATTCACTGTTACGGCTCTGTAAGATTCAGATATTATTAAGGTGAAACATTCATTACAGGATGTTTTACC
>CAZMSH010000052.1:0-7051 GCA_964568875.1 uncultured Rikenellaceae bacterium
GTTGCCATAACACTTGGATATTGATCTTTGTATTCACGATCAAGACCACAAACGTAGAACTCATAAATGGCTTTATTTTGCAAAACAGGGCACATTATACCGCCGATTACTTTTTCATCTAAAAAGACCAAAAGATATTTTCCTGCTTTTTTTGAATAAAACTTTTGGAAAAATTCAAAAGTAGGAAGTGGTTTTTTTATTTTGCTTTGATATAGGTCCAGAAGAATTTCATAAAAGTCCTTTATCTCCTTTTCTGACTCAGCCTCTCTCCAGAATGCACCTGCTTTGATTGCTTTTTTGATTTGTCTCATCCGAGAACTACTTATATTCATTTTCTCATTCTCTAAAGAGTCAGTTGCTAAATGAAAGTTTAACCAGGGTATGTAATTGAAGCCAGCTTGTTCAAAAATTGTTTTATAGGCAGAATAATCAAAAAAGTTTCTGATTTCAAGGTAAATCGCTTTTGCTCTGTAATATTTTGCTGTTTCTTGTAAAAGAAAAGACAGCTCTTTATTGCTGTTTTCAAAAAAAACCGGTCCTCCGTATATGATTGCTCTCCTTGAAAAATAGCCTTTTATCCCTTTTTCTTTTTGCAAAGAAACGCTAACCAATGCCTTAATTTCTTCAGTTTGCTCAACAGCAAATACATCGGCAGAAAAACCGGATATTGAATTAAAGAAATTGTAATATTCCGGTGTTTGAAAGGGTGATGCAAAAGGGGATGATTCTAAAAGCTTTTGCCATTGTGCTGTATTTATGGAATTATTTAAAAGAAGATTCATGTTTTTTCAGACATTTCAGATAGACTTCAATGATTCTTTGCGAAACAGATTCCTCATCCAAACCAAGCTCTTTTAATCTCGCCCTGCCATTGGTTCTCCCCCTATTTTTTGAAAATTCTATCGCTTCTTTTACTTTTTTAGCTACTTCTTCAGCTGTGAAATCAGCCAGATAATGACCAGGTTCTTCTCCAAAAAGCCACTTCACATCACCCACATTTGTTGAGACAATAGGACAGTTGCAGACCATGGCTTCTTTTATAACATTTGGTGATCCTTCCCAAAGGCTTGTAAGTATTACAAAATCAGAAGCATTTATCAAAAATGGAATTTTTTCATGGGCAACTCCTCCCAAAGTATGCAGTTCAATAAACTCATTATCTAAAAGTGCAATGGCCTTTTCTGTTAATAAAAAATTTTTTTCAATCCTTGCCGGATCACCAACAAACAATACATTTATTTTTGAAGAATCCCAACCAAGTTTTTTAATGCATTGGGATTTCCCCATTGGGAAAAACTTATCCAAATCAACCCCATTGGGGATAATGGCTGTTTTCCCCCCCCCCCTGATAATCATTCTATCAGATTTTAGAATAGTATAATCCCAACCAAAGAAAGCCCTGAAAAAATTAATCTTATATTTTCTAAATATGGTTTCATGAATATCAGAGCCCATCAAAGAAACAATTAGTGGTCTAGCAAAACTCAAGCTTGCCACAAAGCCTGAAAAAGAGTAATGTGCATGGATAATATCATATGGTTTCTTTTTGGAATGTTTTCTTAAAGGAATGATATTCTTCAAATAACCCCAAAATCCTGATCCTTTTATAAGAAAAAGCTCTACTTGAAGCCCTGCTTTTCTCAAAGAATCAGCTTGATTGGCAATAACAATGCTTTCTTTGCCACTATTTCCGCTACTTACAAATAAAACTTTTAGGCCTCCAGTTGGTTTATTATCCATTCCAGTCTTAAATTATAACTTTGGTTTTCATTAAACTCTCCCTCTTCAAAAAGCCATTTCTCATTTTTAAATCTGTACCTGCCAGGCTTACTATTTACAAGCATTTGATATGGATCGGACTGTCCGAATATGCATTGCATTTCATTGATAAGAAGCTCACCCTCATTCGTTTCAAAAAGATCGATGGCCTGGGATGTGAAATGGAATCTGTCCATAAGATTTTTAGCAAACCTAAATAGCTTTAAAGGTGGATTCTCATAGCCTTTGAGTAAAGACCCACTGGCCTTTTCATTGTTTTTCAATTTTTTATGTGCGAAGTAAGAATCACCAATGGCAACAATCCGCCATTCAAAGTCATGTGGAATGTATTCCTGGAAAACAACAAAATACTTCTGTTTTTCGCTCTTAACTGCCTGATAAACATCAAGCTTTTTTCTGATATCACCCGGTCTCAAAACATAATGAAACCCTCTTTTCAAGAGACCTCCTTTGCTTAAATTGGGCCCCCATCTTCGGGGTGCACCTTTTTGCGAGAAGCAATCTTTTACATAGCTAACAGCTTCACTCTTATTATGTAAAATTATAACACCACTCCCTGAAGCCCCTATATTGTTTTTAGCCACAACAGGATATTTACAGCTATTAAGAAAATCCATAGCTTCTTTCTGAAAATAAAAAATGTCAGTTTTAGGGTGGGGCAGATTATGGGCTTTCAACCAGGAATAAAAATACCTTTTATTCTCATAAATATATATTTCCTGTGGCTGGGGCATTATGGGTGTGGCAACAGAATGGGCTAAAATGTGAATCCGCTCATCATAAAGTTGTTTAATACTGGCCCTTATCCCCGGTGGTTTTGCCAAAAAATAATCATATTTTTTATTACTTAGCTTTTGTATCCAATCGCTACCCGTAAGATCAACCACATCATATTCTACAATGTCAGAATGAGCATTGCAGGCATCCATCCATAACCGGTGATCATCTTGCTGATCGTTTGCAAGGATACATAATATGATTTTTCTATCCATTCTTTAACAAATTTGACAAATACAAGTTGGAAGAAACCACATTAATCAATAAATTGTCGGCTTTTGCGGCAGTATCCATTTTTTTGCGGATATATTTTTCATTATATATTTCATTACAAATAGGTGCAACACTCCACTTTTTTTTGTGATGCAAAAAGGAACGTGTCACCATAAAATCATCGACTTCTGACTTTCCTTTTTTGAGTTTCTTCCTTATCAGATTGGCAACCAGTTGCACTTTGCCCCAATGCGTTAAAAGTGCAGAGGGCCTGTATCCTTTTCCGGTTGGCATCTGTAATAGAGGTGAATTAGCTTTTTTAAGGATATGTGAATATAAAAGCTGACCTTTGAATCTCTTAACAGGATTATGGGTAAAAAAGTCACTGTATACGCCACAATAATGGGTTTTAAATAGTGCCTCTATAAATTGAAAGTCAATGAAAGGCGAGCGATTTGCCACGTAGTGCTGCTGCATTTGTATTTCAGGGCCGAAGTATTTGCGAAACACTTCGTTCAAAACAAAAATATAGAAAGCTTCATTGGTATTAAGTTGTCTTGTTTTTTCCTTAAAGGCAATAATATCAGAAACAAGCTGATCAAAAGCCGGAGAAAAATCAACATCCTGGTTCAAATATTCCCATTTCGGGGAATTTTTTAATTTTCCAATCCATTCAGCTTCATCTTGTAATGAAAAAACATCTATGAGTTCCTCAGAGATCATTACACCGGGACTGTGCATGGCCCGAAACAATTCACTACCAAAGTTTCCGGTAATCATATAATGAGTTTTTTCAGAAAGAATATTTGCTGCATACACATAGTGTGCTCTTGAGAAAGACGCCTTACCGCAGGATTTTTCTATCAACCCAATCCCTTTATTATATGCATAATTTTCAGCATATTTTTCATCCAGAATGATCGGGTCGAATTCAATGTTCAGCTTTTTGGCCTGGCTTATAGGTATTAACAAATCCTGTGATACACCGGAGCCGAATGCATAGGTAAAAAAGTCTTTTCCCAGATACAGGGATACAGCAAGCAAAGTACGTCCATCAAAGCCTCCGGTGAAAGAAAGAGCATACTTCTCATCGGGTAAATAGGTCTTGAGGCGATCAACAAACAATTGAGAAAGACCGGAAAGAGTATTTTTTCCTCTTTTGGGATTCCGGGTAAACAGATCAGCCAAACGGAATTGCTCTGATTGCTTTATTCTGTCTGTTACCTGAATATGATGGTTTGCTTTTACAAGTTCTATTCCTTTAAAATACGTTTTTTCAAACAAACCATAATTAAAGAAAAGCCGCTCCAGGATATATTGCTTGTCAATGGCAAATTTTTCTCTGTCCGTTAAACGGATAATTTCATCAGGGCAGCCTGAAATAACTATTTCATAATTATTTTGATAAAAATATATAGGAAGCAGGTGAAACAGGCTGCTAAAAACTTTTGTTTCTCCGGTTTTTCCGTGAATGTATATCAGATAAAAGATGCCGGGCAGTTTGTGTATAACATTGTTTTCTATGCTGTTCTTTAAAAACTCAAAATCAATGTTTTGGCCGGGTTCAGGGATCAGATCACCCAGGATAAAAAAAGTTTCGTCGTTGTTTGAGAATTGTTTTACCTGTTTCTTCAAACACTTATAGGAAAAAAAACCGTCATTCAAGTTTGCGGTTTCTTCCCAATTTACAACTGAAATACTTGTTGTATCCTTAATTATTTTCTTTACAACAAACTGCATATATTAAAAGTCACGAAAGAATTCATAGGTGTTTTTTATTGCAATCCAGGGTTGCTTTTTTCTGTAGCTTTGGATTTTATAGCGGGCTTTTAGCATAGACAGGAATTGGTTATTTCTTACCTGACCAAGACCCAGTCTATCAAAGCGGTTGTTGTCAAGTTTTGATCCAGGCATTTTTCCCAGCGAAGTTGCCTTGTATCCTGCTTGCATCGCCATTTCGTTTGCTAAATCATTATTATCTCCATGAGGCCAGCAAAGAAACTCTACCGTTTTGTTTAATTTTTCTTCAATTATTCTTTTGGAATCAAATACCTCATATCTTATCCTTTCCTGACAATCATCTTCTGTTTCCCGCGAAATAATCAGGGTGTTACTATTGCTCATTTTCTCATACTTATCCTTTACAAGCTCAAACGCTTTTTCAAACTGATATTCGCTGAAATTATATGTATTTAAAACCTTAGTGCAATGATTAATAAACTCGGGGTTAATTTCAACTTTCCTGGCAATGACAGCTGACTGCATTTCAAAAACAGGAAACCCGTAAGACAGCAATTTTTCAAATCCCGAATCTTCAATATAATAGGGTTTCTTTTCAGGGAAAAGGTTGCCGATATAGTATAAACAATCTGCCCCCGGCTTGTGAAACCCAACAAGTTTAACCGATACCGGGTATTTGGTGTGGGTCATGGTGTGCGATTGAATATCCATCACTCCGGATTGTTCCATGATGTGCATTTCCTCCCAGCTTAGAAAACCCCAATTTTTCAGGTCTTCCATTTTTGCCTTGCTATTCCAAACATCATCAAGGTTTGGGCGTACCCCGTTTTTCAAATCCACCAATTCAGTACTCACAAAGATTGTTCCCTTCAATCCGAATTTTTTCAGCAGAGGATAAGCATATTGCCAGTTGTCCAGATAGCCGTCATCAAAGGTAAGTACTATGGCATTTTTTACAGGATCTCTCTTTCTGTTGCGTATTTCCCAGTATTCTTTGAGAGTTATAGTATTGTAATATCTGGAGAAATACTTTAACTGATCTTCGAAAAATGGTGGTTCGAGGGTTAGATAGTTTTTTTTCCAGGCCGGGTGTTTGAGACCTACAGAGTGGTAATTTATAACCGGTATATTAGTCAAGCCTTATGATTGAATGAATTATAAATTGTATCAAGTTTTTGGATATGCTGTTGCATTGAAAAACGTTCCTTAAACTCTTCTATTGCTTTGGGAACAATGGCTTTTAACTGATCAAGTTTCTCCACTTTTTTCAGCACGTTTTCCTCCAGGTTATACTCCAGCTCTAACAGAAATTCCGGATAATTATTAAAAATTTCTTTCATGCTGGGGATGGCTGAAACGATCACAGGTGTTCCGCAAAGGATACTTTCTACCGCCACATTGCCAAAGGATTCGTATTCCGAAAGAAAAATCATCAGGTCGGCCCGGCTGTAGGCAGTTGTAATGTCTTCGGTAAAACCCATGAATTGAACCGATGAACCCAGATTAAGTTTTTCGCAATATGCCACCAGTTTGTTCTTCAGAGAACCATCACCGTAAATTTCAAATTTGACATTCTTATTTTTTGTTTGAATAGCTCCAGCTAATTCCAGCCATTTATAAAGATTTTTACATTTAACAAGTCTACCCGCATAAATGATCCTGATTTCTTTATCAGTTTTTTTTACTCGTGCAGGGTATTTCTGATCTGAGTTATAAATGGGATTATAAACCACCTGCACCGGATACCGGTTGTAAACTTCCTTTAAAAAGACCGAACGGCTGAATTTAGAATTCGCAATTATTCTCACATTTCTGCCTAGACCCATCCTCCAGGAAATTTTCCTCAATATCTTTTGCCATGGTTTATTCCAATACTTGGTACCCCGGATGGAGTAAACAATCTTTTTCGTCCCGGTAAAACGCAGCAAGAGTAATACAAAGGGCCCCGCATTGTACAGATGAAAAATATCCTTGCGGTGCTTAAGGGCATAAAAGAATAATTTGATAAATGCCTTAGAATTATTATGCGAACCATAACTAATACTAAGATCATCCTGATCGGCATAAACATTTTGTTTCCCATTTCCTGCAGGTCGTATAACAAATATTTTGAAACGTAATTTGGGTAATGATCTTATTATGGATGGCATTAATAACTCTATGCCCCCAGGGTTAGGCCTGAAATGAATAATGTGGATCATTTATTAAATATCTCTATTTGTTTTAGCCTTACCTGATGATATTGAAATGCTCCGAATGAAAAGAATGTAGCCTGCATTATTATTTTTCCGGGCATGCCCATAAAAGAAAAATGCTGACCACTTGTAGAATGTATAATATACCAGCCAATAAAGAAAATGAAAAATACGAGATTTTCTCTATGATGCCCCTTTATGGCTGATATTAAAAGCCTTTCATGAAAAATCATGAAAAATAAAAGCATTAGTATTGCCCCTAAAATTCCTGAATGCAACAAAATGTTTTGATTTCCAACATGCCCGTCAGAAAACTCCCAGTAAGTATCAGAAAAACCCCAGCCCAG
>CAZMSH010000053.1:0-6982 GCA_964568875.1 uncultured Rikenellaceae bacterium
TGACCGAACGGCATGTTTCGTTTAGGTGCGAGAGAAGTGGAGCGGGGTTAGCTATTCCGGTTATCAGCAATATATCTGCTTCTTCCAGATCTGCGGCCATGTCTAAATCTGACACCTCACCGGGAAACACCGGCACCGGGGCGCCATACTTCAGGGTAGTGAAATAGAGGTTCTGGTAAGGGTACTTTCCTATTCTCCTGAACATGACCCTCATGTCCATGGCAGTTATGCCGGGCGGGGTTTTGGTTATCAGTATTATGTCGGCACGCCTTATGTTCCGCCGGTGTTCGCGTAGTGTACCGCAGGGCAGCAGGCAGTCGTTTATGTAGAGGTTTGAGTAGTCGGAAAGAACCACTGAGCGCCCGGGTAGTACTGACCTGTGCTGGAACCCGTCATCCATTATTATCACTTCGGTTTCGGGCCGCTGCCTCATTATCTCCCTTATTCCGTTGTTGCGGTTGCGGTCGACGGCGATGGTTATGTCACCATGCCTGAGCGCAAGTTGCAGGGGCTCATCACCGGCCATGGCCACAGTGTCGAGTCCCGTTACTATTCTGAAGCCTTTGGTCTTTCTTTTGTATCCCCGGCTCAGAACGGCTACCCTGTAGTGGGGCTTCAGCAGCGTGATCAGGTAATCGACATGGGGGGTCTTCCCGGTTCCCCCGACAGCAAGGTTTCCTACGCAGATGGTTGGAACTCTATGCTCGGTGGAGCGCAGGATGCCCTTGTCATAGAGCATGTTGCGGATTCCGGTAATCAGTCCGTAAACCAGTGAGAAGGGGTAGAGGATATAGTATCGTCTGCTCTGACCGTACACCTCTGTTACCTTAGATTAATGAAAAACGGCATCCTTGCCTGGATTCCTGTGAGGGTGGCCAGTTCGCGGAGGTCATTGACGTAGGCAGCCAGGGACCCGAGTTCCCTTTCGGCAATCCTGAGCCGGACATTTCCTGTGAGCTCATTAATAATTCTGGTGTACGGATCGACAAGTTCGGGAAGTTCCTTAACAGAGTAGGTTTCAAGCTCTGCCAGCTCGGCTGCTTCGGCGATGGCGTCGCGAAGGCCTCCGGCCATGTCTGCCAGTCCGTTGCCAAGAGCTTCGGCACCGCTCCATACCCGTCCTTCACCGATCATGTCTACTGCTTCGAAAGTCATGCCGCGTCCTTCTGCCACATGTCCTACGAAGGTGGCGTATGTCTTTTCGACACTGTTCTGTATTACTTGCTGTTCATACGAGGTCATGGCCCGGGTGATCGACGGGGCATCGGCATAGCTGTTTGTCTTCACCACCTCGGTAGTGACACCGATTTTCTCGTTTAGCAGCTTTGAGGCATTGGGTATCATACCGAACACTCCTATTGAGCCGGTTATGGTGGCCGGATTGCAGATTATCTTTGTAGCCGGGGCCGATATGTAATACCCTCCCGAAGCGGCATAGTTACCCATTGAAACTACTACAGGCTTCACCTGTCGCGCAAGGTCGGCCTCCCTCCAGATCAGTTCCGAGGCTATTGCGTTGCCACCCGGACTGTTTACCCTGAGGACGATGGCCTTTACACTGCTGTCGCGGCGTGCCTCCCTGATAGCCTGGGCATATTCATTGCCACCGATGTTTGCCTCGGTACCCTTGCCCATCACTATCGATCCCGATGCATAGATGACCGCTATCTTCTCTTTTGGTACCGATTTGACTTTTGGTGCGGGAACCTTAGAGTACTGTGACATTGAGATAGTATTGATCTTTTTTTCCGGTTCAATGTCACAAAGCATGCGCAAGGTGTCAGAGACCTGGTCTGTGTAGAGCAGACCGTCAATCAGATTCAGCCTTAAGGCTTCATCAGGGTCGATGGCCAGCATCAGGTCGGCAATGCGGTTGATCTCCGCTGGTTCAAGTTCTCTGGCGGCGGAGATGTCACCGACCACGCTGTTCCATATCGAGCCTGTAAACGAAGCAATCTGTTCGCGGTTCTCGGCACTTAGCCGGTCGAGAAGGAATGGTTCCACCGCACCCTTGAACTTGCCGTGCCTTATTATCTGAACGTCTACACCGATTTTTTCGAGTGCCTTTTTGTAGAACATCACCTCTGAGCTGATACCCTGAAGTTCGATTGTTGCCGTGGGATTGATGTATATTCTGTCGGCGGCGGTTGAGATGTAATATGACTCTTGTGTGAGGATGTAGTCGGTGTATGAGATGATGAACTTGCCCGACTCGCGGAATTCAAGGAGTGCCTGGCGGACCTCTGAGGCGGTGGCCCAGCCTGAGGGGAGGATGCCGGTTTCGATTACTACGCCTTTGATTTTGGGATCTTCCTTTGCTCTTTTGAGGTTTGCAAGTATGTCGTTAAGACCTGTTGTGGGTGACATGTTCATACTCATCAGGTCGAAAGTGAATGATGGATTGGGGTTGCCGCGGTCGGGGATCGGGACGCCTGATTTCAGGATAAGTACCGACTTGTCACTTACTACCACTGGCTTTTTACCTGATGATATCATTACGCCGATCATCATTATGAAGAAGAAGAAAAATATGACCGATGAAAGGATGATGCCGGTGATAACGGCAAGCACTGTTTTGATAAAACTTTTCATATTTTACTAATTTTGGGAATTTTAAGGGGCATAAAGATATAAAAAAAAGAGGAGCGGGTCGGCCGGGATGTTGTCAATTTGATAGATTTGGGTAAAGATATTATTAGTATGGAGGAGGTTGTATTATCTCTTGGCAGCAATATGGGTGACAGGGCTGCGAATCTCTCCGGGGCGCTGCGGCGGCTTGAGGAGTCGGGACTTGAACGGGTGGTTGTGTCGCAGGTTTATGAAACCGAGCCGTGGGGATTCAGCGCCGAAACGTCTTTTTATAATATGGTAGCTGTTTACCGTACCCTGCTGGAGCCGGCTTCGCTGATGGAACTGATTTCCGGCATTGAGGCTTCGATGGGGAGGGTGAGGAGCTTTGGTGCTGAGGGATATGAGTCGAGGGTGATCGATATAGATATTTTGTTTTACGGCGACCGTTTTATAAATGAAGGAGGGCTCGTTATACCACACCCCCGAATTTCTGAACGCAGGTTTGTGCTGGAGCCGCTTGCTGAGCTGATGCCCGGGAGGATACATCCTGTAGAGGGAAAGAGTATTCAGACAATGTTATCGGATTGCAGTGATGAAATGCACGTGAAGATCATTATTTGAGGGTTACCATTATCATAATCACGCTTTCATCAAACAAGGGATCGGATAAATGCTTTTTTAGCTTACCGGCTGATGTTTCATCTTTGATATTCTGGTTTTCCTTTTCCAGGTATGGTCTTAGAGTTGCCCCATGGACAAAACCTACAAGCATATTTGATGATAAGGTTCCCAATGGCCAGAAATGCATAAGATTATCAAGATCATTTTGAAAAGCTTTTCTGACCTTATTAGTCGAATCTTCAATATAATGCAGATTATAACTCTTCAGTGAGTCTCTGAATACCACAATTCTGGCCAGTCTGCCCTTATTAAAAACATCAAAGAAATAGTACTTATCTGTGATGAGAAGGTTCTGATTTTGTATGTACTTACTCAGTTCACTTAAGGAAAGAGAACTGTATTTATCAGTAGTTAAATAGTCCTGGGGGATTCTATCTTTGCCCAGGTTAATGGGGAATAAAGTTATTCCTTCGAAATTCTCATTAAAAGAATAAATGGTGTCATAGATATTAGCCCAGAAGTAGTATCGGTTTTTTATGATGGTAGAAACCTGTGCACCGAAAAAGGCTTTATTCCCATATCCAACAATTTCATTTGGTTCCGGTCGGTTTAGCAACTCATTCATTCTTTTACCGTTGAAATCTGTAATAACAATTACATGATTAGAGGCGCTGGCCCGCATTCTGTTAGGTGTGCTGAAAAAAAGCTTGTTACCGAGTATTCTTATAGAGAACGGATCAAAGTCGATGTCAATATTTCTGATATGTCTTCCTTCAAAGTCATAAATGAAAACTTTTCTCAGTCCGGCTGAGAGAATCAGCACTTCCCTGGTTTCAGGATTAACCGTGAAGTCAGAAATATCAATAAACTCCCCTGGCCCTCGTCCACGGGCTCCATATTGTCTCAGGAATCTGCCGGTTAGGTCAAAGGAGACTAGTTTTTCTCCATCAGAGATAAGAATGATGTTGTCATATATCTTATATAATTTGTCATAGCTGTTGCTTGTTTCCCCCCTGAAATAGGCCTCAGGTGAATTCTCAAGAATAACATAATCAATTTCTGAAGCAATAGAGCTTAAAGGTAAAACCTCATAACTTTCCAGGGATGAAGATAAATCAATAGTCTCTCCAACCTTGGAATTGGTATTTGCACCTTTTTTACAAGAACAGCTAAGTATTGCCAAAGCTATTATAACAAGGAGGTTGAGTGGTGTTTTTGCCATTATATCAATAGTTGGTTTACGCTGGTGGATTGAACATGCAGTGTGTCATTTAATTTCAGGGCTGAGCTTAGGTCTAATTTTGACAGGCTGTCTGTAGGGTGTGTAGAAGTACAGCTGTTCGCAATCTGTACTACCAGCCCGGCGAAGAAGCAGACCAACATCTGAGCACCAATTTTTCTTCTCATAGAAGGGTATAGCTTGCTTTCAGACGAACTGGGGGGTTGGTTTGTTACAAAAGGGGAATTATTGACTCAAAGAGTTTATCTGTGTCAACGACCGAATTATTTGTAATCTTTTGAGTTGGGGGTACCAGGTTTTCCACCGGGGTTTAGAGAATATCTTGCGATAATACTTCACCCAGCTGTGAAACAGGTACCACTCTTACACCGTTACTTCTGATTTGCGGATTGTTACCTGAGTAAATCACCAGACCACCTGTTGAGCCGGTAATTTTATTCCAGTAATTAATACCTTTGAAGAACTCTTCGGTAACAGTCTGGCCCGACTTTATCTCCACTGCCGTCTTAACCGTGTTTCTCACAGAGACAAGATCGATCTCGTTACCTGTATTATCACGCCAGAAAAAGAGATTTGCTTTTTTCCCATGGTTAAGCCGGTTCTTAATAAACTCGAGGATTACAAGATTCTCGAAAAGATTACCACGATAGGGGCTGATTGGCAGGTTCCCGACACCTTCAATTCCAAGAAGCGCTGCTGCCAGACCGGTGTCGTAGAAGTAGAGTTTTGGCATTTTTACGACACGCTTGTTGAAGTTTTCATGCCATGGTCTTAGCAGGAAGAGTACGAAGCTTGCTTCCAGAACTCCCAGCCATGAGGCAACGGTTTTAACATCAACTCCGGTCTCAAGTGCAAGATTACTCATGTTTAGCAGAGAACCGATCCTTCCTGCGCACAGACGGATAAACTTCTCAAACAGAAAAAGGTCGCTTATGTTCTTAAGTTGTCTTACATCACGCTCAATATAGGTAATGATATAATTGGAATAGTATCTGCCCGTTTCGATCTTATCATCATTATGAAGAGCCGGGTATCCTCCCCTGAAAATTACGGTATTGATATCCGTTTTATTGTTTTCTGACTCCTGCATACTCAGTGGCAGAAGAAACAGATAGCCTACTCTGCCAGCCAGACTCTGAGAGATATTGTCCTGTATCAGGAAGTTATTCGAACCCGAAAGAATAAATTTCCCATTCTCATCCGTTTCATCGAGAATCTGCTGAAGGTATGAGAAAAGTATAGGGACACGCTGAATTTCATCGAGAATTGCCCCATTCCGGAAGGTGGCCAGGAATCCTCTTGGATCTTCAGTCGCAAATCTCCTGAGGTCGGGGTTCTCAAGGTTTGCATATGCTTTTTTAGGAAAAACGCTTCTTACCAGGGTTGTTTTTCCCGATTGTCTGGGGCCAACAACGGCAACAGCCCGGAATTGGCCTGCCAGTATCCTTAATTCGTCTTCTGCAGTTCTTTTAATCATAAGGCAAATTTACAAATTTGGAATTGAATTCCAAATTTGTAAGAAATATTAGCTTGAAACGATCGGAATTGTTTGAATTCGAGAAGTTCTTTCTATCCGGGTGGAGTAGTAACAGATGATACGGATTGAAATTAATCCCACGGAATTATTGCCTGAAAGAGTTTATCTGTGTCAACAACTGAAGTGGCAATGATCTTCTTATTATCAGGGGTGACATCAAAGGAGGTAACGGGTCTGTCTAATATGAGCTTCATTACTGGAGTACCGTCCCATTTCCATATATGTACTTCTTTTGACCAATCAAAAACATAAGGCTCTTCTCCCTCTTTAAAATGATCCATTACTGAAAATCCACCATATAGAGCATATATGTAATCGTCAGTTGATTTAATACGGTGAAAATAGCTAATCATCCCCCCGGTTCCGGGCTGTCCCTGGCCTGTAAGCATTAACTCCACGTTATGTGAAGTATCAGACATTTGCAGTTGTGTAATCAGCTGTTCGGTTTCGAGAGAATATATTCTGAGTATGGGGAATTGGTTAAATACTGATGCTATGAGGTTCTCCTTTGAATTGACAGTTGAAATTTTTGCATTAAAATAAGGAAGGTTATACGAAGGGATACTCTTGTCTGAAAAATAGAAGGATTCTCCCCATTCAGATAAATTGCCGGTTTCCATATTATAAACAGAGTAATCGCTTGAAGCGGTATCCAGATAGTTGGAAGTAAGAAGAGTGTTGTTAACCACAAAGAAATCCACACCGTTACGCATGGAAACGGGTAAATCATATTCGTCATGAATGATTATGTCAAGTGAGTTTTCAGACTTAATGATTTTTGCAACCTTCAAATCATCTTCGCTCTGATACAAAATCTCATCATCAGCATGTACCTTAAAGAACGGATTTATGTAAACCTCCTCACCCGGCCCTCTTCCTTTTCTGATAAAACTACCCAGATGATCAAAGTTGTCTTTCGAAAAAACATGAAAGAACCTGTCGGTCTGGTGGTCCAAAACTATTAACAGGTCATTCATTAACAACATATCCATGGGCATTCCAAGTAATGCTGA
>CAZMSH010000054.1:0-6917 GCA_964568875.1 uncultured Rikenellaceae bacterium
TCACTGCATCCGCGGCCCAGATACCCGTAACACCTGCAGGCAGGCCGGTAAATGTAGCCCCGGTAGCACCTGTGGTAGCATAGGTAATATTCGTTAATCCGGTATTGATACAAAGTGACTGATTTTCTGTTTCCGGCGCAGAGGTGAGCGTAATCGTATTGTTATATACATAGACATCTACGAAAACTGATCCACTACATGAGTGTTCATTACTTACCGAAACCAAAACCCTTCCGTCGGGTCCTCCACCCCAGCGTATTGTAGCAAAATCAGAGCCCTGCGTTCCTCCGGCAACTATAAAACCTCCTGTTACACTCCAGGCATAGGTGGAGTATGTGTCTGTAAGTTTATAGGTGACCTCTGAAGCGATGCATGCTACTGTCGCAGGATTATCAAAGACCGGGACAGGCACAGGATTGACAGCTACTGTATCGACAATGAAGGAGGTGCAGGTATCGCCAACCAGGTTAACCTTAACAAGAGTAGCCACGACTACCCCCTGGTTAATACCTGTATCCCACTGCACATCGATCATGTTTGTGTCGAGGTCGGAGTTGAGGATAGTACCGTTTTCAACGGTCCAGTTATAGGTAACAAGAGAGTCTGTATTTGCGAAATAGGTTTTTACCTCGCCTTCACATGCTTCACTGTATCTTAGGGTAATATTGTCAAAAACAACACCGCTTTTATTCATTACCATTACTGATGTATCGACGCATCCGTTTCCATCAGTAACTACAAGACGGATATTGTAAATGCCATCAGGCAGAAGATTGTTATAGAAAGGTGTTTCATAAGTGGAGGTATTTGAGAATACCAGATAGGGAGGAAAAGGTAAAACCTCAAGAAACGGCTTCGAACCAGGTTCAAGGCCCTCCCAGTAATATGAATAGCTACCATCGCCTCCGCTTACATCAGGAATAAAGAGAGCATACGGAACAGCGAGCTCACAGTTGTTTAGTGATATTGAATTGATATTTAATGATGTTACAACCATGATAACCACATCAGCCGACGCTGAATTACCTGCCTGATCGGTAGCCGTAAGAGTTACTGTCTGAGGACCCAGGTCGCTGCAGGTAAAGAAATTGGGTGCTACTGATAATGTCACCGGGCCTGATTCATCATTGGAACCATTATCCACATCTTCAGGGAGAAGTGTCGCTGTACCGTTAATATCGAGAAGAAGTGTAAATGTTTTGGTGTTGACAACCGGAGGTGTGGTATCCTGTGCAACAGTATCAATAAGGAGAGAGGCCGCGAGAAGCATTACAAAAGTAAGAGCAGCTCTTTTGACAACACCTTTCCTGCCGGAAAACCGGACTTTCTTAACAGGAGAGCCGGTGATTTCTCCAGAAAGATTCCGGTTTTCTATTGTTTTTGATAGATTCTGGGCTTCTTGTTTCATAAAGGTTAGGTTCTATTTTCCAGACATCAGGCTCATAAAAATCTGATATTTAAGTATATGCATTCCTGCATATAATTACAGCATATCAACTGATCAGTTTTAAGGACTGATCGGATATAATAAGCTAAGATATGTATTTTCTGCTTTTTTCCTGTCTTCAAATATTCAATATTAGAGTGTTACATTCTATTTTATCAACTAAACAAAACAAAAACTGTTAATAACTATTTAGTCATAATGACTTTAGAACAACACCGTAAGGTTGCATACAACTCCTGAAGAGACAAAAAAAGAGCATGGCGAGAAACTTGTTTAATTGGATAACCGGTCTTGTACATCAGAGGTGTAACCAATGTAATACCTGTCTAGCTTTCCCGAATAAAGTATGTAGACTGTATACATAAGCAAAACCCTCTGCCGGTCTGCGACAGAGGGTTTTTGTGGGCGATGACGGGATCGAACCGCCGACCCTCCCGACTTTCAGTCGGGATGCTCTGAAGCGGCTCTTATCAGTGATTCAATCCGTTCCCTGTTCTTCCATTTTTTAAGCTGGCGTTCCCGGAGAATGGCACTCTTCTTGTCTTTAAACAATTCGGTATAGACCAGATCCCAGGGAATACCCCTTGATGTATAGCCTTTTGACATCCTATTGTGTTTCAATAACCGGTCTTGTACATCAGAGGTGTAACCAATGTAATACCTGTCTAGCTTTCCCGAATAAAGTATGTAGACTGTATACATAAGCAAAACCCTCTGCCGGTCTGCGACAGAGGGTTTTTGTGGGCGATGACGGGATCGAACCGCCGACCCCCTGCTTGTAAGGCAGGTGCTCTGAACCAGCTGAGCTAATCGCCCTTAAAGCGGATGCAAATATAGAATACAATTCGTTCATGCCAAAATTTTTACCAAAAAAAGTTAGGCCGGCGAGTCAACGACATCCAATACCCTCAGAAAGAGCGCACAAGCCTCAGGTCAATAAAGTCTATTGCCTGATAATGTGACTTTGCGTTAATCCCCACCCATGTCGAAGGAGCAAACCTGTAAAGGAGGGAATATCTCTGGTACCATGAATTGCGGGCCTTGACAGGGGCATAAAGATATACACCGGCAAACTGCGAAAAGAGGAACCGGCCCAGAACCAGTTCATGTCCGGTCAGAACACTGAACCTCATGTGGTCAGGGGCGTTATCAATCGTCCCGTCGACAAACTCCTGCCACACCTCCCGTTTCACAAGCATATCTGAGACAAGTTCAGCTCCTGCATAAAAAGCACTTACCCGTCCTACCATTCTGCTGTAGCCGCCCCACACCCCGTATACGCCATACCAACGTTCAAAATCACTGCTTTCGCGGCCTGAGAAGAACAACGCCAGATCGAACCTGTCCCTGTCAGGATTAAGCACGGCATCCCTGTTGCGCTCACGCTCCCTGAAATCGTAAGGATTAATAGTATAATCAACACCCAATCCGACCAACGGATAGTTGATACCCCAGTTTGGTTCTATTGTACCCCCGTTGGATATATGGTTATAACTGAATGTAAACCTGCCGGTAAAATGCTCGTTGATTCTCAGGTTAAGGCTGCTGTTCAGCATTGCAATAAATGCCAGGTGGGAACCGAAGAAAAAGTTTCGGGGATTGGATACCTCGTCGTAAATGGTTGTCTGATAAGAAAACCCTATACCAAACCGCACCCCCATGCTTATACGTCTCCATGCTCCGATAAAAGGTTCTATATAAGGATACAAAGCAACAGCTGTTCCCACTTCGTCCCTGTTGCCAAAATCGACATAGTGAAGTGCCACCCCTGCCCTGGGATAGCAGAAGCAGTACTTCCATATCTCCTCTGAAGTCAGATGGAAGGCAAGGTTCAACTCAACCGAAAAAGGATTGGTGTGTGTAAGCGGCTCGACAATACGCGCATGCGGAATAATGAACCCATAAGAACCGTGTACTCCTATGACCTTAGGATTAAATGGTTTTGATTCCTGAGAACAGGTTAAAACAGGGAAGATTGCCGTAAGGATAGCGATAAGTATGCTGTATCGAATTGAGCGCTCCATATCTGAATGAGGTACAATAAGTCAACAGGCGTCAAAAATAGCAATTAGCCGCCAACCATCAAATCACTCAGAATAACAGAAACCAGATATCAAGTATCAGAAAAAATGCCAGTTGTATTAGATAGAGTGGAAGAGAGGTTCTGTTACGTGTATTTATGCGGCTAAGTCCGATAAAAAGGATAAAGACAAAGGAGAAGAGAAACCATGCCACATAGTTCTGAAGAGGAATTCCCTCTCCTGCCCACGACCACATATCGAGCTTAATGGCAGAAGGTTCAAGGACAATATCATATGTCACCATCAACAACCCGCCTGCAACAGCTACCAGCAGTGATGGAGCCTTACGGTAAAGCCGGCTGAAAATACTCCCGGGGGGCAGTTTTTCAAATATCATGACCGAAACAGAGTGACACAGATAGACGAGCAACACCCAGTTAATACCGATCATTAGTGGAGTGTTCAGCAATGCCGGACCCAGTGTACGGCCATAACTATACTCTCCGAAGATCAGTCCTGTATTTACGCCCAGTGCTTCAACAAAGAACGACAATATACCCACAAGAGTAAATGATAGCACAGTCCTGACATCCCAGTTTCCATGGTTATAGAACAGCAACCCGGTTACCACCAGCAGATTCACTGGCGTAATCAGCATGAAATAAGAACGTGTGTAAGGAATCATCATTCCGGTCAGTCCGACCGCATAAATCCATAAAAGCTCCTTTGTAAAACTTCTGTTTTTGTCCATCTGTTAATCATTATTCACTTCGGGTATTATTCCTGCCACAATTTTCGCTGATGCCAGGCACAAAGGTATCCCGCCTCCGGGGTGCACGCTGCCGCCCGTAAAAAAGAGATTGGCGTACCGGTTCCTGTGATTAGGGTGGCGCCGGAATGCTGACAGTTTACTGTTTGAACTGCTGCCGTAAAGTGAACCGCGGTAAGACACGGTCCGCTCTTCAATAAGGCGCGGATCAAGTATCCTCTCTGTTTTTATGAGGGAACCGATATCCCTGCCTGTTTCACGCTTGAGTCTGCCGATGATATTTTCCCTGGCCCTCGATATCATTCCGTCCCAATCCTGTCCCCTGTTCTCCGGAACGTTGATCATGACAAACCAGTTTTCGCAACCCTGCGGAGCATCTGAATCAACCTTCTTTGAACTTATGAACAGATATACCGTGGGGTCATCACTGATTGTCCCTTTTGAGAGTGCCCTGAACTCAGCCGGATAATCACCCGAAAAAAATATATTATGCAGGTCAAACTGAGGGAAAACACCCTCAATACCCCAATAAAATATCAATGCCGAGGTACTCCTGTCGCCTGCCGAATACCATAACGGCACCCTCTCCTTAAGCAGTTTTCGATAAAGGGGCACGATATCACTGTCACTCACAACTACATCAGCCTTATAATAATACTCTCCGGCGGTTACGCCTGCAATCCTTTTGCCATCAGCGAGCACCAGTCTTACATAATTATCAAAATTGAATTCAACCCCCTCTTCTTCTGCCAGTTTCATAAGAGCTGTTACAATAGAATACATTCCCTTATCGGGGAACCAGGCCCCGGTGTTATGTTCAAGATGAGGTATCACATTAAGAGTGCCCGGTGCCTTGTAGGGATTCGACCCGTTGTATGTGGCATACCTGCCGAACAACTGACGAACCCTCTCATCAGTAAAATGCTTTCTGATAACTCCATGCATGGTACTGAAAGCATCAAGCTTGCGGAAGTTCTTTGCAACCCGTTTTGAATCTTCAGTCATGAAATTATCAAAGCTGCTAAACGGAGAAAAGATAAACACGTTGGCTGTAAGCTCATAAAGCTCCCTGCATTTTTCAAGGAACCCTATAGTGTGGGAAACGGGTTCACCGCATTTTGCATTTAGTTCAGCTGCAAACCTGTCACGGTCGGTATATGCATCAACAACAGTGCCGTCATGCCAGAAATAACGACATGAATTGTCAAGGCCTGAATAGCTGAAATAATCGCGCGGATCTTTCCCGCAGAGAGTGAAAAGCTCATCGACAAGGTCAGGTAGTGTAAACAATGAAGGACCAGTATCAAATCTGAACCCCCCATCGTGCAATTCCGATATTTTACCGCCCGGATAACTGTTTTTTTCAAAAACGGTAACCTGATAACCCTTCCTGGCAAGCCTGACAGCCGATGCAATACCAGCAATACCGGCTCCTATTACAATAGCAGTTTTTTCTTTCATCAGATAAAATTCAAATTGTACCTAGTAAGTTTCTGAACCGTGCCTCAACAAACAGCATAAATTTGCGCAAATTACTGATGCGATACCTCTTTTTCACCACCTCAGATGGTGATGTCTTTTTAATTTTATCGAAAAGAGCCACATAATATCTGAAGGCAAGATATACTCCAAACCTGCTTTTATCGTCAAGCATTCTTATTCCCTCAAGGGCTATACTGAAATCCCCGGCTATATCTCTTTCAATATTCTCTTTGGCATCAGCGCTGAAGCCAGAGAAATCAATACCAGGGAAATAGACCCTGCCACGATCGTGGAAATCACTTTTAATGTCCCTGAGAAAGTTTATCTTCTGGAAAGCAGCGCCAAGCCGGCGGGCATATGGAAGCAAATGAGAATAACGTGTTTCATCACCGTCGCAGAATACCTTCAGGCACATCAGTCCTACCACCTCCGCTGATCCGTATATATATTCATTGTATTGTCCGTCATCATATCCCGACATGGTAAGGTCCATTTCCATACTCCTGAGGAATGCCTTTACCAGGTTGTGGTCTATACGATATTTGTTAACCACGAGCTGGAAGCTTTGCAAAACCGGATTTGAGCTAATCCCCTCTCCTATCGCCTTCCATGTATCTTCTTCAAATTCTTTCAGGATAGCAGCCTTATCATGCTCGTGAAAAGTATCAACAATCTCGTCTGCGACCCTGACAAAACCATAGATAGAATAAACAGGTTCCCGAAGGCTTTTGTGCAGCGATTTTATCCCCAGCGAGAATGAGGTACTGTAACGTGTTGTTATCAGCCTGCTGCACTTCCTGCAGGTATCGTTATACAATTCCAAACTCATTGTCTATTCTTTCAACTGTTAACCTCGAACTTATAACCACCATGGGCAACCCGGTGCCGGGTACCGTCGAAGCACCTACATAGTACAGGTTCCTGTATACCTCATCCTTGTTTGAAGGCCTGAAGGCACCCACCTGGGTAATCTTATGCCCCAGACCCAGGCCGCTGCCACGATGAAGGGCAAACATATTCTGCCAGTCAACAGGGTCAAGAACCACCTTTGTAAGCAGGTTACCCCTGATATCGTACCCCGTCCGATTTGCAATGTCATCAATTATGACATCTGCAAGCCATTCACGGTCACTCCAGTCAGGTTTGTAACGAAGGTCTGGCACCGGACATAAAACAAAGAGATTCTCGCACCCGTCGG
>CAZMSH010000055.1:0-6710 GCA_964568875.1 uncultured Rikenellaceae bacterium
TACTTAATGTGTTCGCGTTCCACATCCACCCATTTCAGCGACTTCCCTTCAGACCGTTCCAGAAACCTTGAAGGGAGGCTATCGAATTTAACCCTGTCGCCCTGGAAGACATAGAGTGTTTCGATCAGGTTTTCGAGTTCCCTCACATTACCGGGCCATGAGTAATTCTGCAGAAACCTTGCAACTTCAGGTTCCAGAACAAGCAACGATTCTTTTCTCAACTCACTTTTCTTTCTCCTTATAAAATAGTTGATCAATTCAGCTATCTCGGAGGAGCCACGTTCCTGAAGACCCGGAAGTTCAAGCTCAGCTACAGCGAGCCTGTAAAAAAGATCCCACCTGAATTTACCCTCCCTGCACAGGTCAGCCAGATTCTTATTGGTGGCACTGATTATCCTTACACTGACTTTGCGGGCCTTACCACCGACAGGTTGAATCTCCTTCTCCTGCAGCACCCTTAGAAGAACCTGCTGCATATAAGGTGTGATATCGCCTATCTCGTCGAGGAATATTGTTCCACCGTCGGCCTGGATATTTCAGTCATATTGACCCCTCAAATCGGTCATGTTGACCCCCTGAAGGTTTTATTTGAAAGAACAGATGGTAACTGACAATATTACCGTTTTTTTCTTAAGCTTTCACCCTTTAATTCGATAATGTTTGATGAGTGAACCAGCCTATCTAATATAGCATCAGCAATGGTTGTTTCGCTTATCACATCAAACCAACTTGCTGGTGGCAACTGGCTCACAATGATTGTTGATGCTTTCCCATGGCGGTCTTCAATGACTTCCATAAGGTCAAATTGTTGTTGCTGATCCATCTTGGTCAAACCAAAATCATCGAGGATTAACAGGGATGCGTTTGCAATTTTATCAAAATATTTCAATATAGTTCCATCTGCTCTGGCCATTTTTGTTCGTAGCATGAACTTCTGTGTATTGGAGTATATTACACTATGTCCATGAAGACAGGCCTGGTGCCCCAGTGCAGAGGCGAGGTAGCTTTTGCCGCAACCTGTGGCTCCGGTGATTAAGACAGACTCTCCTTTGGTAATGTACTGGCAGGTAGCAAGTGATGCAATCATTGATTTGTTTAGTCCCCTTGAGGGTTCATAACTTAGTTCCTCAAGGCTTGCCTGATATCGGAACCTTGCTCCTTTAATCATGCGAATAAAGCGATTATTCTTTCTCTCTTCCTCCTCGCGTTGTATGAGGATTTCCAACCCTTCGCCGAAGGACAGCTCGTGGACTTGCCGGGTTTCTTTAAGAGCCTGCCATCCACGGGCCATACCCGTGAGTCTCATCTGTCGTAATTTTAGTTCAATCTGTTGTTCCATAAGATATTTTTAAAGGTTCAATGAAAGTTGATTATAATAATCCCGCCCCCTGATATTCGTGTGTTCAGGAAGAGGGATAAATACCTCCTTTTCCGGAAGTCCATGTTTCTGTAGCTTTTCCACCATGCTCAAGATATACTTGTAAGAGTAGCATCTGAACTCAATGGCTTTTTTACATGCTTCATCAAAGATCTCAGGGGTTGATTTCCGGGCTATACTGAGAAGTCCATCACAGGTACGATAGTTCTGTTCCACTGGTCTGCCTCCATCGAAGAGTGATTGCATAACTTGTAAAAGAGAGTCCGATATCTTTTCCGCCCTTTCCATGTAATATGACGGGCTTCTTTTCAGATAGTGTTGATGATGAGAACACAGATGGTCCAATATGGTCGAGTAACCACCGATTGTATAGTCCCGTGGATGTATGGCAACCATTTCACCCCGGATATAGATGCGTACAACGGAACGGGTATAAATGACTTTAGCTTTCGCCCCGATCCACTTGAAAGGCACACTGTAATAATGCCTGTCTATAGTGAGATATATATAATTGTTCTGGGCAACTGTCAGTTCCCGGTAGTATTTGATCTCGTATGATGTTTCGGGCAGCGGCAATAGTTTGCTTTTTTCCATGGAAAGGAACCTCTCCTCACGGCAGTAAGGCTTTTTCTGCATACGAGTCTGGTTGTGCTTTCTTATCTTTTCAAGAACAGCCTCATTAAGTGAATGAATATCAAAAAACTGTTGTTTACGAAGCCTGGCATAAACACGATTATAAACAAGTTTTACCTGATTCTCTACAAGTGCCTTGTCCTTCGGCTTTGCAACCCTGGCCGGGAGAACAGTTATCCCATAATGATTACAAAAGTCTTCAAGTGCTCGGCTTAGATCTGGCTCATACCTATTTGCCTTTATTATGGCTGATTTAAAATTATCGGGGACCAGTATCAGAGGACTACCGCCTAAAAACTCAAGACACAGCTTAAGAGCATGTATAAAATCGTCAATGCCCTGGCTTCTCACTGCGATAGCAAATGCATAATCGGAGTAGGGAAGGCAGGCTACAAAAACCGGGCAGTAGATTAGTTCTCCGGTGTCAATGTCAATATATGGCAACTTGTGGCCTGCAAAGTCTATATATAGCTTTTCTCCGGGTTCATGATTAAGTACCATACTCGGCTTACGTGCCAGAAGCTGCTGGTTAAGGTGAAAGCAAAACTGTGTAAGACCATATCCCGATTGTACTTCATCAAGATACTCCTCCCAAAGAAGTTTACGGGTAACTCCTGGGGATCTTAACTGTTCCTGATAATAATCCAGCCTTGATTTTATATACTCAAACCGATCATCCTTATAAGCAGGGTTTCCTCCAGACAAGATATGCTCCAGTTCCGGATCCTCAATCGATAAAAGGTAATCTGCACTCAGTTTTAAATCATTTACCCTAGACAGGTATGATTTAACCGTATTCCTGCTTATACCAAGGGTCCTGGCAATAGACTTAATCTTATGACCCTGGTGTTGTAATAACATTAACTGTTTGATCTGACTCATAGGTTTTATTTTTCCTGCCATCTGCCAAGTATTAGAGTTTTTTTCTCTAAGAAATAAAACCTTCTGATAATCAAATAACAAAAGGGGTCAATATGCTCCGAAAAGTTCTGAAGCTAAATGCGCTTGCCCAACTTGAGGGGGGTCAACATGCTCTGAAAAGTTAAACGCGCGCGGCGCGACAACCCCAGAAAAACATTAATCCCATTCCTGATTATCCATGAGGGGTCAACATCTGCCGAAATGTCATCAAAAAACAAGCTGTGCTTGCCCGCTTTTATGCCGTTTTTAGGGGGTCAAAATGGTCCGAAATATCCACGGCCTAAGAAAACAACCCCTCAGTATCTTTATCGGCACCGGTAAACGCACCCTTTTTATAACCGAACAGTCTCGATTCAAGAAGAGAATCATTGAAAGCGGAACAGTTTACCGACAGATAAGGCTTCTCCTTCCGGCCTGAGCGGTTATGTATATACCGAGCCAGATGCTCCTTGCCGGTTCCGGTTTCGCCAAGTATGAGAACGGTTACCATATCGGTCTGAGCGATCATTTCGGCCTTTTGGTAGACCGGTTTCAGGCTGCCGGTAATCAGGTAGTCCTCCTCAGGATCAACCCTCCGGCTTTTATCATTGATCAGGTTCTCCTTCAGTATTGCCGTAACAGGCACTGTTGAATGTTCGGTACTTATCTCAAGCAGTTCATGCTGTCTGGTTTTGGATTTTCCCGCAGGGCGCACCTGAACCAGTCTGGTTTTGAGTCCCAGGGATGTGTGGCATATATACCAGACAACCTGCAGGGCTGAGGGTACCAGGGATTACGTTCGTAATGAAAAGCAGCAGGTGATTCTCATAGAGGGTATTTTGGTCATGGGGCCCATGAGTATTTTAAATGGATATCTTTTAACTAAGTTTATAATCTGAAATTAACAGGTTTAAGATGGGTGCAATTTACAGAGCCGGTTGCACAGAGTGCAATTATGTTTCAAAAATGCTGCCTTGTGGCTCAGGTATGGAAACTCAATACTGGTATCAGCCGGTTAATAAGTTCCCTGTTTATAACCCTGCAATGCGTGGGATTAAGGTTGAGAACCTGCACCTTCGTGATTTCATTCTCGCCTGTGATCCTAATTTAAAGTTTTACAACGATATTAGCATGCGACACCCTGAAGACGAGCCAATAGGCCCCTCTGAGTTGGTAAACTACACAGACCTGTTAGTAGGAAGGTTTCTTTGTCCGGCATGTTTAAAGTACTCTCTCAAGTTCCTTAGAGCCGGCCATTGGTGTTAAGAAATGGGCATCAGCCCCCAAGTCCAAGTCTGATTATCCCATCGACTGAGCAATCCATCATTGTTCTGCAGGCGGGACATTCAGGTGTTGAGGCTGTCCATGCACGCACATTGCGTGATCCGCAATTCATGCAGAGGACATCATCGTTAAGTTTATGGACCAGTTCGTCGACTTTTTCCCACTTTTCGATTTCTGACACGAAATACTCGAATACCCGGTTACAGTCGAGACACCTGAATGTTGAGAGCCAGTTGCAACATGCCTTGTCGAAATAGGCCTCGCCATATACCTGTGCTGAATAGCCACAACCGGGGCAGGTGAAGGTTCTGCGTTCAATCGACTTCGGGGCGTTCTGCAGGATGCTCATTTGATTATTATATCAGTTAAAACAAATATAGTACCATCAGCTATTTTTTCAAAAAGTACCTTTAAGTATAATTGTCAACAATGATAGAAAAATTCTGCACCGGGGTGTTGCCAATAACAAAATCAGAAAAGAATTGAATACCTTTGAGTTGCATCATGAATCCCTAACCGGATACCAACCGAGTCAACACCACGGTGGTAAAGAGATGCGGGCAGTTCGCCAAAAATGTTGGAAATCACCTTCCGGTAATGTGTATTCGTGTGCATTGAAGGGAATTTACTAATTTAATGCTTTGTTATATGGATACATGGAAACACGCAAGAGAAATGAATGCAGGAACTGGAATTAAATCGGTTCTTGCTGAGTCCTCCGATCAACAGAAGGCGGAGGAAGAGTTGTACAGTTTTGTTAAGAAGAAAGTGTCAGAAACCTGGGACAGGCTGATCTTCTGGCAGTCAGTCCTACTGGAAGAGACCAGAAAACGGGGTGGAACTATGGGCTATAAAGTCGGAGGGATGAGGAACAGGCAGAAAGAGCTTAAAATGTTATTCGAAAGCTATTAGGAATCAAAAACGGAGATATGAATTCACCTATGTTACTCGCAGAGAAATTACTGGATACCCTATACGAACTTGAAGAACTTACGCCTTCATGGAAATGGGATGACGATGTCTTCAGTGACAATCCCCCAAGGGAAATAAGGTACAACATGATTGTAGCAATGCTTAAGCAGTTGAATTATCAGACTACTCCAGGGGGTTTTATGTTTCATATCTTCGAAAGAGATATTCCTGAGGATGAAGATCTACCATGCGATGTTACCGATTTCCTAAGGTTGTTTGGCAATTTCCAAAGGCATATTGCTATCGGGGATGTTGGCATGACATTTCTTTTCCTTTATAATTTTCGCAAGAGGCTTCACTATGCCCTGGTCGATGATCTGCATGCCAGCGGGTATGGAAGTGTCAAGCCTGGTATGCAGATAATGGCGGATTTGAAAGAACGTTTATTAACGGAAGTCTCCTGGATTGACCAGTTACTTAACCTTATAGTTGATCCAAGGAAGCTGCAATTTGATAAAGAACTGTTAGTTAAAGAATATGGTTATCCAACCGATGATCTTGAAGCAATTGATTTAGACTGGATATGAAATACTTGAAATTACCAAGAATAAGAGCATTCTATACCCCTAAGATGTCGCTTGATGCTGGCGGAGTTGAGAGTTATTCCCAATCGCCTGCGAAACCGAAACTGTTTATGGAATATCTCAGACAGAAGGATTTGCTTAATTATCTGGATATTCAAGGGGATTTCCCGCTGCTTGAAAGGAAAGACTTTTATGTTGCTCATACCAGAGAGATGGTTGACAACTTCTTCGATAAAGGAAAGACAAGCCGGATACTTCACATTAAGTGGACACCTGAGTACGCAGAAACGGTTAAATACTGCCACGCTTCTTTTTATGCAGCCTTGAAATATGCGGTTCAGAATCCCTCTACAATTGCATTCAGTCCTGTTACGGGTTTCCACCATGCCAATCCTACCCGCAGTGCCCTTTTCTGTGCATTTTCAGGGCAAGTAATATGCTCTATGAAGATATACAGGGAATTCGGACTTTGCGGAGCTTATATTGATCTTGACGGCCATTACGGTAACAGCATTGACAACTCGAGGGATTTCGTGCAAGATATTGATAGGGCAATTTCACCGGTTTGCGGAAATATCAATATCATTCAGCGGCACGAAAAATACCTGGCTGAGCTAAAGGAAAATCTGGCAATCCTGGCAATAGAGATTACCGCTGGCAGGGTTCAGTATGTGGTGTTCTCCCAGGGGGCTGACAGTCACGAGTGGGATGAACTTGCAAGCCAGCTATCAACAGAAGAGTGGATGGAGGCGGCAAGGATAGTGTACAAGTATATTGCTGACCTGCAGGAAGAACTTCAGAGACAGATTCCACTGATTGCAACACTCTGCGGGGGATACAGGAAGGATGACTATAATTCGGTTCTTTCACTTCACGCTACTAACCTGGTAATCGGACTGAATACCCTATGCGGACAGAGTATTGATTATCAGCCGGAGGTGAAGCCGAGGGGAAAGGGTTGAGAGGTATGGGGTATGGGTAAAGGGCATAGCGGCGTAATGTCATATTGACATAACGGC
>CAZMSH010000056.1:0-6615 GCA_964568875.1 uncultured Rikenellaceae bacterium
TCTAAATTAGTTACTCTGCTGTTTGATACATTGCTTACATGTACAATTGACATTATTTATTAATCCATTCAAATAGCTATAACGCAATTATGACCTTTTCCATCTTTTCATTTGATACGCGATGTTAAAATGTGAAGTTAACATGTATACTATCTGCTCGATTATTACATAATCCATCATCTTAGCTGCATATGGCCTATCTCTTCAATCTGTTCAATGAAATCTTCTACATGCGCGGCTTCCGGCAGTACATGTCCCTCATGCCAGTTCAGCTTTGGATCCCAGAAACCCGGGCAATCGAAAACAGCTTTGCTCTGATATGCATAGCTTATCTCAACAAGACTTGGTTTACCATCTTCATCAATCAGAAAATCATATGCCATGGACTGGAAGCGGTTGGTACTGCTTATGTTGAGTGCAAGTTCGATCGCTCTCTTATCAATAGAATCCATTTCATAATCTATCTTCCCGCTGCCTGATGCACGGAAGTCCTTGTCTCTGTTGAATCGTCTGAATGCCAAGGCTCGACCGCCAATGACAGTAACCCGAGTGTCAAATTCATTCCCGGGAAGATACTCCTGAAAATACACATAACCTCTCTCATTGGGCCAAACATCTCTAAGAGCTGGTCTTTTCCTAAGAAAGTACTCAAGGACGGGGCGTGGAAGTTTAAGAACCATCATTCTTGAGTAATCTCTGAAAGCTCTGTAACTGGATTTCTTTACAGAACCATTGCCACGAGACATTCCATTTACGGAGAACATCTTTTGTATGTAGCGCAAGACATCCTTTTTACTATCCAGTTTGAACACGCATGACGATGAAGCTCCACGTTTGAGCTTTGCGATGATAGGGTACCTACGGTTGGTCTCAACCCACTCTTTTGCCTGTTCTTCTGCCCAGAACACATGAGTAGCCGGAGTGTTTATCCCAAGTCCTTTAAAAAGGTAACTTTGGGATATCTTATTATCAAAATGCCATCTCGTGCTGTAGTTAGGAAACACCGGCTTATGGGAAGAACTCTCCAATGCACTTAACAGACTGCTGGCTGAGGCCTGAATAGATGGCCTCATGTTAATATGCCACATGACCCCATCAGATGATAATGCCGACTCATATCCAGAACTGGTTCTAACATCTTCAAGGCAAGACTCAATCCCTCTAGAAAGCAATTCATCATGCCACTGGCGCCAATAGCTTCCAGAATTTTTTTGAATAGCAATCTTCATAGGGGAACCCAATCCTTACCTACAAATGCCTTAATCTCTACTATTATATTCAATAACGATATCAAAAAATTATTTCTGGAAGCTGAAAACTGCCTATTTGCCAAATTGCCATTTCCCTCTCGAGGATGCTATCACGCTAACTCCAAACTCACATCACCACTCATCTTCTTGCCACACATAGCAGCGGAATGTATTATACGCTGTTGAGTTACATAAGTCTATTCTTTCTTGATTAGGGACAAACTTGAATAGAAGTTATGAGATCTCTCCGCCAGGTCGTCTGACAAAAATCGACTGGCATGAGCTCTGGCACTTCAGAGACCTTTTTTTGGTAATGGCATGGCGTGATGTATCTGTCAGGTACAAGCAGACAGCACTCGGCGTTATCTGGGCTGTTCTGCAGCCGCTTACAACGATGGTCATATTTTCATTCATTTTTAATCGGATGGCGGGTATTGAAAGCGGTGATGGAACTCCCTACCCCATCTTCCTGTATACTGGGCAGCTAATCTGGCTATACTTTTCAGGCACAGTAAGCCATGCCAGTAACTCGCTGGTTGCAAATGCACCTTTAGTTCAAAAAATCTACTTCCCCCGTCTGATTCTCCCAGCAACTGCTGCCACTACAGGATTTGTGGATTTCTTTATTGCGTTAATCATCCTCGCAGGGATGATGATCTGGTATGGCTTCTCCCCCGGGCTTACTGGTTTACTAATGCTCCCTGTTCTTCTACTGACAACCGTAATGTGTTCCTTGGGAATTGGGTTGTTTCTTTCCGCGATCAATGTTAAGTATCGCGATGTCAGGTATGCTTTGCCTTTCTTGATTCAGACACTGATGTATGTAACGCCTGTCATTTATCCGGTATCAATGCTTGACAGTTATCCATGGGCAAAAATAGCCATGACTTGGCTTAATCCCATGTCAGGCGTGATCTCAAATGCTCGTGCAGGGCTGCTCGGGAATTCAGCTTTTGACTGGCCAGCGATGTGGATTTCATTGTTCATGAGTCTTATCTACCTGCTAGTAGGACTACGTTATTTCCGTTCTACAGAGCGCTATTTTGCGGATATTGCGTGATGAGTAAGCCTATAATCGAGATTCACGACCTTGGGAAAAAGTACAGAATCGGGGCACAGCGCGAGAGATATCTTTGTCTTCGTGATAGCATTTCCCGGAAGACTCAGCACATCTTCAACATGCTTCTTAGAAAAGAGCATACTCTTCCAAAACAAAAAGATTTCTGGGCTCTAAGGAACATCTCCTTCGATGTTAATGAAGGTGAGGCCATCGGGATAATCGGTCGCAACGGTGCCGGGAAAAGCACCCTTCTGAAGATTCTTTCTCAGATTACTCCGCCCACAGAGGGAAAGATAACCATGAGGGGCCGAGCAGCCAGTCTTCTTGAGGTGGGCACTGGTTTCCATCCAGAGTTGTCCGGCAGAGAAAACATTTTCCTCAATGGTGCAATTCTCGGCATGACACGCAATGAGATTCAAAGAAAATTTGATGAAATCGTGGCTTTTGCTGAAGTAGAGAAGTTCCTGGATACGCCTGTTAAGCGCTTTTCTTCAGGTATGTATGTTCGCCTTGCATTTGCAGTTGCTGCACACCTTGAGCCTGAGATTCTTATTGTTGACGAGGTTTTGGCAGTCGGCGACGCAGAATTTCAGAAGAAGTGTCTCGGCAAGATGAGCGATGTAGCGAAAGGCGGACGCACCGTTTTGTTCGTTAGTCACCAGATGGCAGCGGTTACAAGGCTTTGTCAAAGAGCGATTCTTCTTGACTCAGGTAGAATCGTAGCTGACGGAAAAGCAGATGTTGTCACCAGCCAGTATCTGACTGGCAGCGGGAACAAAATGGGAGACCGTAATTGGAGCTTGGAAACCGCACCAGGTAACGATATTGCCAGATTGCTTTCTGTTAGTGTAAAACAAGCGGGAAATCACACAGATTCTGTTGACATCCGTTATCCCGTTGACATTGATATGGTGTTTCAAGTAGCCGAGGATCATGTCAATCTTCTGTGTGCCCTAAGCTTCTTTTCCGATCAGGGTCAGCACCTTTTCAATGCCGCTGATTTGAATAACACACAGTCGATTTATAGCAAAGGGAAGTACAGAGCAACATTCACTATTCCGGGGAATCTTTTTGCCGAGGGTGTTGTTCGAATCTGCGCAGAAGTCAGCACAAGATATCCAGTCTACCAAATCCATTTCCTTGAGCATGATGCGGCCGCTTTCCAGGTTGTTGATTCCGGAGAGCCAGGCAGCGTTCGCTCAGGATGGGGTAAACCAATTCCCGGTTTGGTTCGACCTAATGTAAATTGGTCTATAGTACCGTCGAAAACCGAGAGTACCATATGAGAGGCAAGAAGTGATTCCAATCTTCAACCCATTTGTTCCTGCTGCAGTTGTAGATCGCGTAGCAGCCACTTTACGGGATGGCTGGCTCAGCGAGGGCAAGAACGTTCGAGAGTTTGAAGAAGCTTTCTCGAGTCATTTCAATGTTAAGCATACTCTTGCCGTTAACAGCGGTACGGCCGCACTACACCTCGCAGTTCTGGGTGCAGGAGTCGGTCCTGGAGACGAGGTTATTGTTCCTGCCCAAACATTTGTAGCCACGGCTACTTCGGTAATGATGGCCGGAGGGGTTCCAGTTTTTGCCGACATACAGCCCGGAGGGCCGAACATAGATCCAGATGACATTGAGCACAGAATCACGGAAAGAACCAAAGCGATCATTCCTGTTCACTACGGTGGGTATCCCTGCGATATGGATGAGATAGACCATATAGCAAAAAAGCATAATCTCTTCGTTATAGAGGACGCAGCCCATTCTCTGGGTGCAACCTATAAAGGCAAACCGGTCGGTTCACTAGGTGATTTCTCGGTATTCTCTTTTCAGGCCATCAAGCAACTCACAACCGGAGATGGGGGTATGCTTGTAGCAAAGGATTACCAAGACTACAAGGCTGCTTACCGTCGCAGATGGTTTGGAATAGACCGTGCGAACCGGAAGCCTTCTCCCCTGGGTCAACCGGAATGGGATATATCAGAGCTTGGCTATAAGTACCACATGAACGACATTGCTGCATCAATGGGAGTTGCGCAACTGGAGTTTTTCCCAGCGGCGCATGAAAGACGTCAATCTCTGAACAAGGTTTATAGGAGCGAGTTGGCCAGTGTTCCCGGCTTGGCTTTGCTTGAAGAGAAATCGGATCGAACAAGCTCCACCTGGCTATTTACAGTTAGAGTTGAGCGAAGGCTGGATTTCATTAGGGCCCTCAAATCCAGAGGTGTTGAAGCTGCTGTCTGGCATCAGAGAATAGATAGAAATTCTCTCTTTGGCGGAGAACGGAACGATCTTCCGAATCAGGCATTGTTTGATGAGTCACAGGTTTCAATTCCCTGCCGAAACGACCTAAGTGATGAGCAGGTTTGCATAATAGTTGATTCTGTTGCTGCTGGCTGGTAAACATTGCATGTTCTGTATTGTTCAATTCTTATTGCATAAGTGCTATAAGGGAGGTTAACAGTGGCTCAGGAATCAATGGTGAAAAGAGTCAAGATTATTGGCACTGGCAGTTATGCGCCAGAGAGAGTGGTTACCAATAAAGATCTTGAAAAACTAGCCTCAACCAATGACTCATGGATACAAGAAAACTTGGGAATCCGAGAAAGGCGCATTGCCCTTTCTGATTGCGCAACTTCTGACCTTGCCTGTGCGGCGGCAGAAAAAGCATTGGAAAGTGCGGGTGTTGATGCTGATGAACTTGACATGGTTATACTAGCAACTGCAACCCCTGATAGAATAGCTCCAGCCACTGCGCCCAAGGTTCAAGCTCGAATAGGTGCAGTCCGAGCTGCTGCTTTCGATATCAATGCAGTTTGTGCAGGTTTTATATATGGCTTGACAATTGGTGCACAGTTTGTTGGAACAGGTATGTCCAAGAAAGTCTTGGTAATAGGCGCTGATACATTCTCCAAGATAGTTGATTGGAAAAGACGTGATTGTGTTTTCTTTGGCGATGGGGCTGGTGCCGTTGTTTTATCGGACACACCTGATGATACAGGTTTTCTCTGCTCGCGATTGTATTCTGATGGAACTGGGTATGAGTCTTTTACGGTTCCTGCAGGTGGTTCGGAATTGCCACCGACACAGAAAACCGTTTCTGATGGTTTACACTTTTTTCAGATGAACGGGAGATCAGTGTTTGAGACGGCAGTAAAAGTCATTCCGGAGGCACTCTTGCATGTAATTAACTCATCTGGAGTTTCGATTGATGATGTAAAACATGTGATACCTCATCAACCCAGTATTAACATTCTAAAGGAAAGTGCTAAGCGAATTGGTATCCCATTCTCAAAATTCCACACAAACATGGATCGTTATGCCAATACCTCTAGTGCGACTATTCCTTTGCTTCTAGATGAAGTTAATTCGAATGGCTGCATTGAGCAGGGTGATCTTGTTGCTTTCGTTGCTGTTGGCGCAGGGTGGACTTGGGGTGCCTCCCTGTTGCGTTGGTAACTTTATGGCTAACCCACTTTATGTTGTTGTTGGTGGTTCTTCCTCTCTTGGAGTAATAGTTTCATCCGGATTGCATGATTGTGATAGAAGAGTCTTGTGTTCATACAATCAAAATCCCGTGGAGTTTCCTCCTGGAGTAAAAAGCTTAAGGTGCGATGTAGAGAACTACGATGATTGTCTCCAGCTGGCCGCATTGTGCTCATCTTTGTCAAAAGAACTTTGTGTCGTGTACCTTCCGGGCATATCGAAAAGCTCGATGACCCATAAAACCACTCCTTCCGATTGGGAAAAAGTGATCAAGACAAACCTTACCGGTGCTTTTCATATTACCAGAGCATTCTTGCCTGCTATGAGAGAATCTGGCTATGGCCGTTTCGTCTACGCTGGCTCTGTTACTGGAAGACTAGGTTCTATTGGAACCGTCGCTTACAGTGCCTCAAAAGAGGGTTTGAAAGGCCTTATGAAAGTTGTTGCCTCTGAGAACGCTGCCAAAGGAATCACAGCTAATCTCTTGGAAATTGGCTACATGAGTACAGGCCTAACGGATTCTATTCCAAACCAAGTAATGGAGAGGATTCTGACCGGAATCCCAGAGGGAAAGCTAGGAGATCCACAAGAGCTCGCTTCAATACTCATCATGTTGGAAGCCACCAGCTATGTTACAGGAAGTGTCATAGCTGTATCCGGAGGGCTATAGTTTGATCTTTGTTCAATTTGATGGAGTTGGCTGGTTCTTATGAATCTGTTTGATACCAGTGTTTTTCGTTCCTGCGGTGAAGATGTCAGGATAGCCGATACTGCATTTTTCAGATATTCAGAACTCGTTACAATTGGTAATCATGTAGCCATTGA
>CAZMSH010000057.1:0-6483 GCA_964568875.1 uncultured Rikenellaceae bacterium
ATACCTGATACCTGATACCTGATACCTGATACCTGATACCTGATACCTGATACCTTCCCAAAATACGTATTAATAGGTATCACCATATAATTGTTTATATCTACTTTTGGGGCTTAAAACTTAAAAACGGTCTTATCGTGGATATATTTGAAAAGATTAAGTCAAACCGTGGTGCTTTGGGGCAGTATCAGGAGCAGGCTCACGGTTATTTTGCGTTTCCAAAACTCGAGGGAGAAATAGCTCCCAGAATGAAATTTATGGGCAAAGAGGTTCTTACATGGAGCCTGAACAACTATCTGGGACTTGGCAATCATCCTGAGATCAGAAAAGTTGATGCCGAAGCTGCTGCTGAATATGGCATGGCTTACCCAATGGGTGCAAGAATGATGTCGGGGCAGACCTCCACACATGAGAAATTTGAAAAAATGGCTGCCGAGTTTACAGGCAAGGAAGATGCCTACCTGCTGAACTACGGCTACCAGGGAATGGTATCAATTATTGATGCTCTCCTTGACAGGCATGACGTGGTTGTTTATGACTCCGAATCGCATGCTTGTATTATCGACGGACTGAGGCTGCACATGGGTAAAAGGTTTGTGTTCCCTCATAACGACATTGAAAACTGCGAGAAGCAGCTGCAACGGGCAGAAAAACTGACCAGGGGAACCAACGGAGGAATTCTTGTAATTACCGAAGGTGTATTCGGCATGGCAGGTGACCTCGGAAAGCTTGACGAGATAGCTGCCCTCAAGAAGAAATATAACTTCAGGCTGCTGGTCGATGATGCTCACGGATTTGGCACCATGGGCAAAACCGGTGCCGGAACGGGAGAACATTTCGGAGTTCAGGATGAGATTGATGTCTACTTTGCAACCTTTGCCAAGTCTTTCGCCGGTATAGGCGGATTTGTATCCAGTTCAAAGGATGTGATCAACTATCTGCGTTACAACCTCAGGTCACAGATATATGCAAAGTCACTGCCAATGGCTATGACACTGGGTGCCATCAAGCGTCTTGAAATGATGCAGAGTAATCCGGAACTGAAAGATAAACTCTGGACTATAGTAAACACCCTTCAGAAAGGGCTTAAAGAAGCCGGCTTTGACCTGGGCAAAACTGAATCACCCGTTACTCCGGTATTTCTCAAGGGAGGTATACCCGAAGCAACACAGGTAACATTCGACCTGAGGGAAAACTACGGTATATTCTGTTCCATAGTTGTCTATCCCGTAGTTCCCAAGGATGTCATAATGCTTCGCCTGATCCCCACAGCATCACATACGCTTGAAGACGTAGAATATACTATTAAGTGCTTCAAGGAGGTGAAGGAGAAACTTGAGAATGGTCTCTATCCGAAAGAGGTAGCTGACTTCACCAGAAGACAGCCGACAGCTTAGCTGCTTAACAACCCTGCCAACATTATACCTTCTGATCCCGGCAATGTTCCGGGATCTTTTTTTTACCGTATACCTTTTACTACCGGCTACCGATCACCGATCCCCGTTTCCGATACCGATCACCGATTAGCGATCACCGATCACCGATCACCGTTTCCGATACCGATTACCGATCACCGTTCCCCGTTTTGCTCCCATTCGGTCGCGAGCTCACCCGGCTATCGCCGGTCTCGGTTGCTTCCAATCGGTCGCGAGCTCGCCTTCGGCTCGGTTCCGTTTACCGTTTACCGTTTTATTTATTATTTTTATGCCGCCATGAAAGAGGAAGGACAGTTCCCTTCAATGCAACAGAAGATTAATATGGAAAATAAAAAATCAGATTCAGGTGGAAACACCCATGACTCTAAGTCCCAGACGGTAAACAGGCGCAACTTCGTTCAGTGGTCTACAGTCATTGGCGGCTCCCTACTGGCATTGCCTGCATTTGAGGCTCTGGCAGAACCTATCAGAGCAGAGGGCACAGGGCGCAGAGCGCAGGGTGAATTAAACAAGGCAGATTACCAACCCGATGCAATTATACGAACCGCATGTCCTGCTCATAACTGTGGGGGAAAATGTCTCCTGAAGGTGCACGTTACCGGCGGAGTCATAACACGCATCGAAACAGACGACAGGCCTTATGACGGCGTCGATGATCCGCAGCTCAGAGCCTGTATGCGCGGAAGGGCCTACAGAAAGAGGCAATATCACCCCGACAGGCTCAAATATCCGCTGAAGCGAACAGGCAAGCGCGGTGAAGGAAAGTTTGAACGCATAAGCTGGGATGAGGCATATTCCATTATGTACGACCGTATCACCGACATAAAAAACCGCTACGGCAACTCAGCTATCTATGTTCCGTATGGTACCGGCTCATACAACAACACCAACGGCCGCTGGCCCGCAGCAAGGCTTATGAACCTTATCGGCGGAGCCCTGGGCTACTACAACAGCTACAGCTGGGCATGCATCAATATAGCAACCCCTTATGTCTACGGCACTCTCGACACCGGCAACCAGCGTCAGGACTGGCTTAATTCAAAGTATATAATAATGTGGGGCTGGAACCCGGCAGAGATGAAAGATGGAACCAACAGTGACTTCTTTATAAAAAAAGCCAGGGAAAACGGTGCTAAAACAGTATGCATCGACCCGCGGCTAAGCATGAGCGCTGTTGCACTTGCCGATGAATGGATACCCATCAGGCCCGGCACAGACACCGCCATGATGAGTGCCATGGCCTACGTTATTATAACTGAAAACCTTACCGATGATGACTTCATTAAAAGATGCTGTTCTGGTTTCGATAAGTCGCAGATGCCTGCAGGCTATGAAAATGAAGAATCATATTCCGACCATATTCTGGGCACACATGACGGTGTTCCCAAGACTCCCGAATGGGCCGAGCAGATCACTTCGGTTCCTGCTGAAACAATAAAAAGGATAGCCCGCGAATACGCCACCTCGGGTCCGGCCGTTCTCTACCAGGGTTACGGGATGCAACGCAGGGCATATGGAGAACAGGTAGTAATCGCCGGGGCAATTCTGGCGGCAATTACCGGCAATGTAGGTATTCCCGGGGGTTGGGCCAGCGGTCTTGCAAACCAGGTTGGGGGAGCACCTTACTGGACAGTCTTCCCGATGGGTAATAATCCCGTCAGGGCACGCATACCGGTATATTTATGGACAGAAGCGATAGTAAGGGGTAAGGAGATGACCGCTGAAAAAGAGGGTGTTCAGGGAGTCGACAGGCTTGATAACAATATTAAGCTGATATGGTCGGTGGCTTCAAACATACTTATGAACCAGCATTCAAATGTCAACCGTACGGCCAAAATTCTGAAGGATGAGAAACTGGTTGAATTTATAGCGGTCCAGGATAACTTCCTCACTCCTTCTGCAATGTATGCAGACCTTGTTTTGCCGGCCTGCACGCAGTTTGAGGTATGGGGGGTTACCGATGGCTGGAAGTATGGCGAAGAGGTTATGCTGATGCCACAGATTGTAGATCCGCCCTTCGAAACAAAAAGCGATTACAGAATATGTGCAGAACTGGCTGAAAAGTTCGGTGTTGCCGATCAGTTTACGGAAGGCCGTAATGAAAAAGAGTGGACACAATGGATGATAGACGAATATTACCGCCGCAGACGGTTCCCTGACATGCCGGTATTCAGATTGTTCAGTGCGTCTAATGACGGAGTTTACGTTAAAAAGGTGGAGAAACCACTGGTAGCCTTCGAGGCGTTTCGCAAAGATCCTGAAGGAAACCCCCTCAGAACACCATCAGGCAAGGTTGAACTCTTCTCTCCCCGTCTCCATGAGATGAAAAACCCGGCTGAAATACCCGCAGTACCTAAATATCTGCAGGAGTGGGAAAGTCCGTTCGGCCCGGAAGTAAAAAAATACCCCCTCCAGGCAGTGGGACACCATTACATGTCAAGGGTACACTCGACTCATAATAATAATCCATGGACTATGGAGGCATTTCCCCAGGTAGTTTTTATCAATCCTGCTGATGCCGAACCGAGAAAATTAAAAAGCGGGGACATGGTCAGAATATGGAACGACCGAGGCACAGTGGCTATCCCCTGCAGGGTAACAAAAAGGATTATGCCTGGGGTGGTTGATATTCCCCAGGGGGCATGGTTCAATCCCGACAGCAGCGGCATAGACCGTGGAGGATGCATCAACACACTGACCTCAGAGAAGTGGACCCCGCTGGCAAAGGGCAATCCTCAACACACAATAATGGTTCAGGTAGAAAAATTCAACAAGTAAGAGAAAATGAGAAGACCGGCGTTTTATATAGACACAACTGCCTGTACCGGATGCAAGGCATGTCAGGCAGCATGCAAGGACAAGAACGATTTGTCTCCGGGCCTGTCATGGCGCAAGGTAAATGAGATTGAGGGAGGTAACTGGAATACAACCAACGGGGTGGTTACTGAAAAACCTTTCGGCTACTACCTTTCAATATCATGCAATCACTGCGAGAATGCCCCCTGCATCGACGCCTGCCCCACTACGGCACTGCACCGCAACCACGACGGAATAGTGGTAATCGACCCCCTGCTTTGCATGGGATGCGATTACTGCCAGTGGACATGCCCTTACGGGGCGCTGCAAATTGATCCCACCAGGGGTATAATGACTAAGTGTGACGCATGCATCGACTACCTGTACGAGGGTAAGAATCCTGCCTGCGTAGATGCCTGTCCGATGAGGGTTCTTGAGTTCGGCTACTTCGACACTTTTGTGGCAAGAAAAGGAACCACCTCAGGAATATTTCCCCTTCCCGACCCGAAGCTGACAAGTCCCGGACTGGTCATTAAGCCACACAAGGATTCATCTGCAGCCAACGAAAGTAATGCCATGGTAAACAACACTGAGATTTACTGACAATGCACAACTACTTTTCCCTTCTCTTCTTCACCTTCACCTCGCAGGCTGCCATAGGTGTTATACTGGCTCATGTGGTTTTGTCAGGAACCGGCAGCATACCGGGTGATGAAGATTCGATGGTGCGCATGAGGCACCTTATTACAATAATGCTTATAGCCTCTCTGGCCACCGCTTTTCTCCACCTGGGCAAACCTTTCAGGGCGGTATATGCCCTTAACAACATCATGAAAAGTCCACTCTCAATGGAAATAGCCTCCCTGTCGGTACTATTGGCGGTATCTCTTGCGTACTCATGGTTCTCACACAGAGGCGTAATAAACTACTTTACCTCTACCCTGCCGGTACTGGCAGTCATAGCGGCCATTCTGCTTCTGCTAACCATGACCGCAGTATACTATCTCCCCTCGGTTCCTTCATGGCACACTGCACGTACCCCCCTTGCCTTTGTACTGACGACGATTTCTGCCGGAACAGCAATAGCGGCGATTATGTTGAAGGAGAGTGAGGTCAGGCAGGCGTCGCTTCTTCTGGCAGTATCGGTGTCAGCGGCAATTCTACTGGCTGCAGTTACCCTGACGGCAAAAATGGGGACAAGCACAGGCAGAGCGATACTTACCGGACTGCAGACTGTGACATCGCTTATGGCATTTGTTCTGATATTCAGCAGATTTTTTCTGACCGAAATGAACAAAAGCCGTCATATGACAGTTATAACAGGCGTACTTGTGCTGATTTCAGGCATTCTGGCACGGTGGCTGTTTTTTCTGTCATATGATAACATCATTTTATGAAAGAGTTGAGAGAGGAAGAGAAGGAGAATCTGCTTAAAGGGTATAGTATGCTTCTTTACTTTGCGGGCAGTATGGTTATGTTTGAGCCCGTCGAGGAGTGCATAACCGATTTCTGGCGCAACGGAATACTTAAGAAACTTCCGGTAACCAGCCGTAATCCACGATTTATTGAGGCTGCAGCTGAACTGCATGAGTCATGTGACGATCCTTCGACCTGCCTTCACAATCTTCGTGATGACTATATGAATCTCTTCACAGGAACAGGCACAATGATGGCCCCGCCATATGAGTCGGTAGTACTTGGCAACGAGCATCTGATTTTTGACAAACCGACGCTTGAGGTTAGGGAATTTTACAGGGCTTACGGCTGGAAATCACGATTTGAGGGCAAGATACCCGACGATCATCTGGGCACCGAGATACTCTTTATCAACCTTATGGTTGACAAGTACCTGTCGCTTGACGATGAGGCGTGCAGGCGCGAGATGCGCAACGAGATGGTTCGGTTTATTGAAGGCCACCCGCTGAAGTGGATCGGCACATGGCAACCTATGGTTGAAAAGCATGCGCAGACCAGGTGTTTCCGTGGTATTTCAAGGCTGCTGTGGGCCTCGCTGGAGGATATTACTGGCATTCTAAGAAACTGGTAGAAAAAAAAGTGTCCGGAAGATATCCGGCATGGCTGCCCCTATCTTCCGGACAACAGATAACTGTCCTAAAAACCTAATCTATGAAGAGCTTGAGGAGATATGCATTAGCCGTAGTCTCTCAAAACCTCGGTGCAAATAAACTAATCAATACCCTATTCTTCAATAAATATTCTGCGAAAGGGCGGAATCAGTCAACGAATGACC
>CAZMSH010000058.1:0-3184 GCA_964568875.1 uncultured Rikenellaceae bacterium
AAAGAAAGGAAAAATGAACAGGGCAGTATTCCTGGATCGTGATGGAACAATCATAAAGGACAAGGGATATATAAACGATATTAAGGATGTTGAATTCTACAGCTTCTCGTTTGACTGCCTGAAAGAGCTTCAGAAGAGTTTTCTGCTGTTTATTATTACCAATCAGCCCGGTGTTGGTAAAGGACTTATTGAGACTGACAGTCTGGACAGGATTCATTCTTTCATTCTCAAAAAGATGAGTGAACATGCAATCGCTATCGAGGAAGTCTATATCTGTCCTCATCTGAAAGAAGAGAGATGTGAATGCAGAAAGCCGAACACCTTCTTCATCCATGCTGCCAGGGAAAAGTACTCACTGGATATTGAGAACTCTTACATAATCGGCGACCATCCGTCAGATATTGAGCTGGCTATCAGGGCTAACGCAAATGGAATATACCTGCTGACCGGTCACGGCCAGAAACACTATCCTGAACTTACTCCCTTTCAAAAGCAAAAGATAAAGATATGCTCCAGCCTTAAAACCGCCACCCACACAATTCTGAAATCAAAGATTTGATTTTCAAACCGGCCTATCGCATAGCGAATTGCCGAACGAAACAGAAATAGATTCTGCATATCTGTAAAAAATCGATTACAAAAATGCGCATATTTGTAATTATCTGAGTACACTCAACCCCCAAATTATATCATTGCATATTCTTGAAAACATCCAGAGTTGAAATAGAAAGGGCATTAAGAATAAAAGAGGATTATTATGGAAGAAAAGACTAAAATAACAAGATTTAGTGATCATCTTGATCAGGAATATGGAAAGATAGGCACACCTGGAAGGGATAAGTATGAACAGGAATTCGAGGCATTTAAACTGGGAGTAATGCTTCAGGAGATGCGCAGAAAACGCAAAATGACCCAAGAGCAGCTTGCGAAGAAATGTGGTACAACAAAAGCCTATATATCCAGAATAGAAAATGATGCCTCAGATATCAGACTTTCAACACTTATGAGAATAATACAGGAAGGACTCGGTGGTCATCTTAAACTTAGTGTTGATTTTTAAGGCGCCGACTGAGAGTAAAAGTAACCGTACGTGTTTTCTTGTCGGCGCCATCATGTTCCATAACGCATGAAGGGACTTTATGTGAATACTCCACTAAGCGCATTTATGCGCTTCCCTGGTTACTTTCTGCGCAGCATCTATTAGATCGACCTGAGATTTTTTGGGAAACAGATCATGAAGCAAAGCTTATGAAGCGATGGATTAGAAGGAAGCATTACTGTTTGAGTCCGACGAAGTCGGGCGAGTTGTAATGCGCGGGATAAGCGAAGCTGTAATGATCCCCAAAAAATCTTGAGTCTTGATGTTACTCCCTTTGGTCGTGAGCTCGTCGCGTTGCTCCTCGGTTCTTTGATTACTTTCTTGTATCAAGACAAGAAAGTAACATTAGAAATTAATCAACTCTTTAACACATCTCTCAGCAGTCTTCCCATCCCATAATGGCGGCCTGAACGGTCTCCTCTCCATGGTGAGCATCTTGCGAAACTCCTTCTCTATCTTTTTTACATCGTTGCCTACCAGCACAGATGCTCCGTTATGCTCACGAAGTGTTACCGGTCTCTCGGTATTATTCCGCAGGGTGAGGCAGGGGGTGCCAAGCACTGTACACTCCTCCTGCAGTCCGCCACTGTCGGTAAGCACTATCCGTGCCATGCTGTTGAGTTTCAGGGTCTCGCGGTAGGAGGTGGGGTGAAGGATAAAGACATCGCTGTTATCCGATACAGCTTCCCATAATCCAAACTTCCTCATGTTCTTTTCTGTACGGGGATGTATGGGCCAGAGCACCTTCATCTCGCGGGTGATCTTTTTTGTGAAGAATTCTGTCAGTGCTGTCAGGATTTTCTTGTCGTCGACATTCGAGGGACGGTGCAGTGTTATCAGCGCAAACTGATCATCATGACCGAACTCCTTTATGGTTCCGGCAAAAGCTTCATGGTTGAAGTTATCGGAGATGATATCGAGAACCTTCAATTTTTTTGCTTCTTTAAAATTGGCATCAAGCGTGTCGATCATAATATTGCCTACAAGCACCATCCCCGACTCGGCAACACCCTCGGCACGAAGGTTCCCCATTGATATCTCATCGGGAACCAGCAGCAGGTCAGACAGCCTGTCTGTTACCAGCCTGTTGATCTCCTCGGGCATTGTCATATCACCTGAGCGAAGGCCACCTTCAATGTGGCAGCATCTGATAAGCTCTTTTTTTGCTGTCACCGAGCATGCCAGGGTGGCGTTTACATCACCGACCACCACTACCCAGTCGGGCTTCTCCTTCCTCAGCACCTTCTCGAACTTTATCATGGTCTTGCCCACCTGTTCGGCATGGGTTCCCGAGCCTACACCCAGGTTAATATCCGGAGCCGGAATACCCAGATCGGCAAAGAATGCATCAGACATCCTGACGTCATAATGCTGACCCGTATGTACCAGCAGATGCTCAATCGGGTTAGCCGGTTTCTTTTGATTATGTTTCGCGATTGCCCTGATAAAAGGCGCTATCTTCATGAAATTGGGCCTCGCACCTACAACACTGACTATCTTCATAACTCTGAAATAAAACCAAAAGTAATCAATTTGAGTGATTATTCTGAAACAGAAATGTTCGTTGCGTTATTTGGAATAAATTTTGTACATTTGAAGGTGTCTTGTTGGTTATTAAATTTGGATTTTAGAACAAAAAGTTTGAACTTGCGTTCATATATAACGCTCTTGGCGACGTATTCTCAATTTTCCATAGAATAGCGAGAATGCCGACCCAAGAGTATTTTTTTTGCTACTATGGGAAAAACTACAGCTATTTTAATTGATGGAAGCTTCTTCCTGAAAAGATATAGAGCCATTAACAAGATCAGAAAGCCTGATCCAAAGAGAACAGCTAATGATCTTTGGGAGATGTGTTTAAAACATCTTAGCCAGCCCAAAAATGAAAATTGTAATCTATATCGAATTTTCTATTATGATTGTCTGCCCTATGATAAGAAGCAGCATAATCCTATATCAGGCAAGGTAATTGATTTTGCAAGGACGGAACAAAATAAATTCCAATGTGAATTTTTGGAAGAGCTAAGAAGGAAAAGAAAAGTTGCATTAAGACTTGGAATCCTGGAAGATAAAAAACGATGGATT
>CAZMSH010000058.1:3284-6426 GCA_964568875.1 uncultured Rikenellaceae bacterium
TTATGCGCTTCCCTGGTTACTATCTGCGAAGCATCTGTTAGGACCGACCTAAGATTTTTTGGGATACAGATCATTAGGCAGAGCTTATGAAGCGATGGATTTGAAGAAAGCATTACTGTTTGAGACCGACGAAGTCGGACGAGTTGTAATGCGCGGAATAAGCGATGCTGTTATGATCCCCAAAAAATCTATAGTCTTGATTTTCTTTGATTACTTTCTTGTATCAAGACAAGAAAGTAATATACTACCGTAAACCCCACACCCTCCTATCCGTCGTATCAAACTTATACGTCACCGTCGCATTCAGAAAATAGTAGACATCATTATATTTCGAAAACTGAGAGGTATACCCCTCAAGATAGTCGGAAAATGAATACCGGCCTCCAAGCTCTATCCCGAACGATAACTCAGGACTCATCATTATCTTTCCACCGATTCCGGCAGGTACCACAAAGGCAACTCCTCCATCCCTGTACCCTCGTAGCTCCAGTGCTTCATTTGCTGATACCATATAACCAAGACCGCCAACTCCTCCGAAAGCATAGAGGTCAAACCTGGCAAGGAATCCGAAGAAGACACTCCGTGCATCCATGGACCTGGGCCTGTTCCTAAGGATATTCTTTCTGGTATAGAGGTAGCTGTTCTCTGCAGTATTCTTGATAAAGTAATACTCACCAAGAAGTGCCGTTTCAAGGAATTGGGTTGTAGATACAAATCCCCTGGTGATGTTTGAACCCCTGTCGTCCGTTGCATTGAAGGCGCCGTATGTCATGTTCAGCCTCACGTTAAGCTCCTTCCATAACCGGTAAATGGCGGCCACAGATACATTATACCTTGTCTGCCTGATGGTAATATCCTTTAGCCCCAGATTGTTCTCTGAAGGAGAGAAACCTCCTATGTCACCGAAAAACTGTGTCGTTCCTAATCCGCCCATCATCTCAAACCTCTGAGTTTTCCAGTATTGTCCGGTAGACACCGAAACTGCTATAAGCAGAACAGATAACGATAAGATCGCTCTTCTCATGGCTTTCAGGTATTTGGATCGTCACCAAATTTAGCAAACAAGCATGAGAAAACAAAATCTATTTGCTTTTAAATCAGGAAGAAGAGACTCTGCAACAGGATATCTACTAGCGCCTCCTTATGTACCGGGGTATTGTTGGAAGCTTATATGTTGCTGTTACATTAAGAAAATAATAGATATCGTTGTGGCTTGAAAACTGAGAGGTATAACCGTCTATATAATCGCTGAAAGCATACCTGCCTCCGAATTCAAGGCCAAAATTAAGGTCCGGGGAGTAAATATATTTGGCTCCTATGCCCAGAGGCCATACCATTGTAAAACCTCCATCTTTAAGATCACGGTCGGCAAGCAGATCATTCGGACTCACCGAATATGCAAGACCTCCAAGGCCGGTAAAGGCATACATGTCAAACCGTGTGAAGAAATCGGTTATCATGTTCTGAAATGCGTTTGACCTTGGCCTGTTCCTTATCGAACCTTTTCTGCTGAAGCTGAAGCTTCTTTCTGCGCGGTTCTTTATAAAGTAATATTCTCCCAGCAATGAAGTTTCAAAAGCACTAGTGGTGGAAATAAAACCCCGGGCTACATTTGATCCTCTCTTGTCGTTACTGTTAAACATAGCATAGGTCAGGCTCAGACGTGCATTGAGTTCCTCCAGAACCCGGTAGTTGGCACCCAGCGAAATATTGAATCTTGTCTGTGCCAGGGTAATATCTCTCAGACCGAGGTAGTTTTCAGTGTCGGTAAATCCTCCTATATCACCGAAAAGATGCGTTGGTCCTAGTCCTGCGTTAATCTCAATTCGCTGCGTCTTCCACAGCTGACCCTGCATCATCCCTGTTGCAAGGATTAATAACGCAAATGATATAATCGACTTTCTCATGGTTCCAAAACCCTCAAAAACATTACCAAAAATACCAAACCATCTCCACATACACAAATCTTATTTTTTAAACCAGCAACCAGCAACCAGCAACCAGTAACCAGAAACTAGAAACCCACCGTCACCCCCGCATTAACCGTCATCTTAACTCCCCTGTAATACTCCGGCATCAGCGCCTCATCGCCCGAAACATCACTCCGCACTACGCTCATCCACACATACATATCGTTCAGAACCTGGTAGTCGGCATTGAACCCAAACGACCGGTTGCTCCATTCAATACTCTCGAGGGGCGGATTCCCGACACGTGATCCGCCGGCCAGCGTGTAATCCGGACCCCTCACGGCATCGCTGAACCACAGTTTAAGATCCAAAGTTCTGACCGGACGGTACCCCAGGGCAAAGTACCACTCGCGTGAGTTATCTTTAAGATAGTGGCCCATGTTATACCTGTTGGTCTCAAAGGTCAGTGTCGGCACATAGTGCTGAAACGTCAGCGGGTAGTTATAGGTGAATTCGGCAATTATAACCAGGTTGTCTGCCGGCAGATTATAAAGGGCTGCTCCGGCTTTGTAGCTAAAGAAGTTCCATTCATCCGGCTTGTAGAATCGATACACCGACAACTCATCAATAAACATAGTCGCATAGAGATGCAGATTCTTTATCTGCTTAGAGCTTATGTCAATGAACATCTGTGAATTCATATTGTCAATGCCGGAGTTCATCGAGTGATCTACCGACTTGAAAAACAATACTGGTATAAGGAATACCGGATTAATTCCATAGTCACTGTAAATAATGCTGTTGCCGCCTGAAATGTGAAGTTTTTCAAAAGGCATGAAGGTGATCATGTTGGCCGCAATATGCTTGGTATGGTACACCCTGCGGTAACTGGTACCGTAGCTGTTGGTTACCCAGTATGAGCGTGCACTGTCAACTTCCATCGATTTGAGGGAACCGTGAAAATAACTCAGCTCAAGCCACTTAACCGGTCGCAGATTCAGCCTGTACTGAAAGAACGGAGGAAAATCTCCTGAGAAAATGTTTGTCCCGTTATACCCGCTGCCCCATTGAACGCCGTCATTCACCAGGGCCACGCTGCCCCACTTCCATGAGTAGGTAATTCCGGCACGCATGTCACTCCAGTCGGTTCCCAGCTTAATATGCCCGCCCCGCCTGCGCGAAAGATAATCCGGACCGCCCAGTAATGGCTTTTCATGATTGTCGCGTAATGA
>CAZMSH010000059.1:0-6387 GCA_964568875.1 uncultured Rikenellaceae bacterium
GCGGTGCTATCGGCGGTGGTTTGGGTGGCTAATATATTCTTATCACAAGCGTTACGGGCTGCAGGGACACCTATTGTCAACGCTCTTGGATACAGGGCTGCGGAGCAAAGACAATTTACTCAAATGCGGAATGCACTTGCGACAGAATATCAGGCACAGGACGCACGTGAGCAGAACGCATTAGCCGAACTCGCCAATCTCAATGTGGCTGCACAGGGACTACCGGAAGCCACTAATCAGCTTAACGCCCTCATTGCTGGAAGTGCAACTGGGCAGGTCAACCCTAATGATGTCGGGAAGGCAGCGGCACAGATAGCTAAGATTAATCAAGAACTACCTCAAAGGGCGAATGCACTCATTGCGGAAGTCCAAGACGCAAGAGAGAAGAAGGCGTATCTGGAAAACGACCCCTTTACACGTGGCATTATGTCTGGCGACATCAAGACTATGAATGCTCTTTCCGGTGCGTCTCTTGTCAAGTATCCAGTGAAGGAACCCATAAAGGATAAATGGTCGTTTGAAACTGTTAAGGGCAAGGTTGGCGACAAGGAGGTTACAGAAGTTTATGCATTCAATGAGGCTACCAAAGAAAGAGAATTAATCCGTAGATTTGAGGGCAGCTCTGATACGTTGCAAGAAACTATGCGAGGCGTAAACTCCACAGAGTATGTTGCGTTTAGGAAACTGGCGAACGACGAACTTCAAACTTTCCTTGGCAGAGAATTGTCCCCTGAATTCGGAGAAACTTTCATGGAAAAGCTGTCAACATTAGGGAAAAATGCAACACCTGAAGAGAGAAACCAAGCGTTTAGAGAAACTCTTCTCGAATATAACATTAATGCAGCAATGTATACAGAACTTGTGGCACATTATACAGACATTATGATAGCAAACTCTAAAATGCAACAGACATCAGACCAAAGGGTTGTTGCTCAATTGCGAAAAGAGTTAGATGAGGCACAAAATAATTATAACGAACTTCTCGCAAAGATGCAGCAGGATGTAAGAAAGCAGAGAGGCGAAAAGAATGGTGTAAATGTATCGGGTGTTGTGAAAAAAGGCATTGACGTCTTTGCCGACCCCAGGAAAACAGTAAAAGATGTATCCGGCTATGCTGGGAAAGCTAAGGAAGGACTATCTGGATTTTTCAAACGTGTAACGGGGGAATAAATGGGCGATGTTATATATAAAAGTCAAGAGAATTTAACACCATTCCAAAGGCAGACAGCGTCTCTTGGCAGATTTAAGACAGAAGAGAAGGTTGACCCAATTAGCCTGTCAAGGAAATTGCGTGAAAACGGATACCACTTGAATATACAGCAATGGAATGACGTCATGAATGTTCTCGAGGACAACCCGAAAGAAATCGATACCCTTTTTAGTGAACTTAAAATTAAAGACAACAGAGACTCGGTTACGTATAGGTTGGCAAGTCCGCTCACGGAAGAGGAAAACGAGAAATGGGAACAGGATTATGTAAACAAGACAGTTACGGCATTACGGGAAGCCGGCTCTTTCAGGGAAGAGGCAAAACAAATTGCCACAGAGGTTACATCAGCATATGGAGAGGGCTTCCAACAGACTGGTCTTGGCATCCTTGTCGGTGGAGAAGCGTTATTCCGAGGACTTTTCAAGAAGGGGACACGCTCGAAAGCACAACTCGATTATCTGTCTGGTGCTCTCGCAAAGTCAGAGGCTATCGCAGACGAAGTGGCGAAACTGTCTGGTGGTGATAAGGTAAAATACCATGTTGCGACAACTGTTGGTGTCCTTACGCCGATGTTGCTTACAGCTATTACTGGACAGGCTCTTGGTGTTAGTGGATACACAGCGACATCACAGGCTGTCGGTCGTGGTTCCATTACGGCTTATACAACAACCGCTGCTATTGGTGCTGTTCAACCTGGGACAGATATGTTTTCTGCCGAAGGTGTGAAAACATTAATCCATGCCGGTGTTGCTGTCGCTGCAATGCGTTCTGGTCTTACATCAGCGAAGATTACAAAGGGCATGCCATTCCTGAAAGCCTATATGATAGATAACGCTATTAACGTTGGGGTCGATGTTGGAACTATTGCAGTAGACCTCGTCCTCGAAGGTGAGCTTGGCTATAATCCTGTTGATATGTTGACGACATCGTTTTTCTCGAATGCTACATTTTTTGGTATTGGGCGTGTAGGCGGAAGGGCGAAAGCTATTCGATTAAACAAAATCCTGACAGATGACGCATTCAGGGCAAGGCAGCTACGTGGCGAGGCACCCGAAAAATCATCGCAGAGACTTAAACTTTTTGCACTTGACGTGTTGTCAGAAGTTGATGTCGATAACGCAACGAAGGTAAAGACATTAGATAATGCGTTAAAGTCTGGCGTTATAACTCCAAGCGATAAGGCAGAATTAGTCTCTGTCTACAATAGACTAAAAGACGAAAAAGCGTTTAGCTCTTTTAAGTCTGATATTGCGGAAGCCTTTAAGGAGTCAAGAGAGGCTGTCAAAGAGTTTGAGATGAGTGAATGGAAACACTATACGAATGTTTCTACAGACGATAACATCAAACTTAAAGACGTAGAGGGGGGTGAGGAATATGCCGAAAGAGTTGGAAAAGAAATTGTGGAGGGAGATAGCGAAAGACCCAGTCAAGCGGAAGTGGTCAGTCCAGAAGAAGAAGGCATACGTATACGGAACAATGAGGAAATCAGGCTGGAAGCCGAAAAGGTAACAGAGGCGGAAACAAACCTACGCCCCGATAAAATAAACCTCAATGACCACGAAACCGTCAAAGACGCTGTTATCAGACTTGCGTTAGACGGGTGGAAGTCAGACGAGATTAAATACAAACTTGCCAGGGAAGGTATGGATACAGAAACAGAGGGGCTTGACAGATATATCGAAAGTGTCCGCAAGTATCATGATACGATAGCAGAAAAATCACAGCCTGCGAATATGTATTCAGAAGACTTGGCTCCAGCAAAAAGGAAAATGGCTATTGGCGAAATGACAAAAAAAGACGCCTCGGAAATAAAGGCACTCCGTGAAGAAGCGAAAAGACTTGGTCTTCCACTTGGAGCCGCTGCGGCAGGGTTTACAAAGGTCGACCCGCAAAAGATTAAATCACAACTTGTCTCGTGGCTTAAACAAAATGTCAGCCTGAAAAACAGAGGCAAGATGATAGACGCAATAGAGAAGGCGAAAACAACAGATGATTTGCGTGTTGCCATTGAAAGGGCGTCTGCCTATGAAGAAGAATTTATGAAGGCTATGGCGATAGCGGAATTCAAGAGCATGAAAAAGAAAGCCGCACGTGCCCACAAAATGGGGAAAATAGTCCCCGATGTATGGCAGAAGATAACAAACATACTTGACGCTTTCGACCCCGTTAAAATGCGTGAAGAGACGAAAAAGAAAACCTACGAAAAGGCTGTCAAGTCTGTTGAAGAACTTCTTGGAAAATCAGTTTATGATTTATTCGAAGCTCTTAACGAGCACCCAGAAGTCGGCGGTATTTTTTCATCGCAAGACCTGAAAAACATTATGAGAATGAACAGGAAGCCATTGGCTGATATGACTGCAAGCGAAGTAAAGGATATAGTGGACAGCCTGAAACACCTTTACACGGCAAGCCTTGAAGCATACACAATAGAATGGCAGGGTAAACGTATATCAAAAGCCGAATTCCATAATTCTGTCGTTGAGCAGATGAGGGAAACACGGGTTAATCCACTCGTAAAGAAGTTGGCGGACAATAAACTCTTCTCAATGTTTGTGCATAATGATGTGTTCGCACTTCTGACTGGAAGCGAAGCATTTAAAAAAGTATTCGATAGTGCTATCGTGAAGGGAGAGGAAAAACGGTATGACATCTACTTTAACGCTATCGACATCTTCAAGTCCTCAGATATTCCAAGCAGGTTCAGGGATGGTATTGAGGGTTTCGCTATTGATAAGTTCCTCAGTTTCAAAATCGGCGGTTCGCCTATGCGTGTTACAGAAGACGAGCTTTTGAAAATCTACTTCCTCGCCAAAGACCCCGACGGGTTGCGTCATCTTATCGGCGGGAAAGATAGCGGTCTCGATACAGACGGCAAAATAGAGAAAATCACTAAACAAGAAATAGCCGATATCGTCAAGCATGTTGAAGGAGATGACGAACTTTTATCGGTTGTGGCAGCATGGAAAAAAACATCGGATTATGTTTATAAGGAATTCAACGAAGCACACTTGAAACAAACAGGTGTCGAGCTTGATAAAGCAGATTTCTATACACAAATTCTTGTTTCAGACAAGTTTGCGCCAACAGGGAAACCGCAGGAAATGGACACCAGTGGCAGAATGAAAGGAAGTGCTTACCAGAGAAGCTCAGGAACACCCTCAACAGCAAAATCAAGAACACGGTCTACTGCACCTGTTAAACTTGAAGGGCTTCTTACGTCCGGACACAGGAGTATCGATATCAGTTCTAAATATGCAGGACTTGCTGAACCGACAAAGGTCGCATATGGTGCGCTAATGGATAATGGTATAGCACAAGAAATTAAGTCAAAGTTCGGGGAAACCGTCTACAAAAGAATGGTCGGGGCTATTCAAGACGACATGGGCTTCAATTACAATCCTGATGAGATGAACAGGATTATGAACAATGTCCTCGGCAATATCGCCGTTGGGACATTGGCATTCAATGTGTTTTCAAGCATTAAGACAAGAACATCGTTGCTCGCCGCCCTGCCTATAATTGAAGCAAAATACTGGTTTGCAGGCATGGGTTCACGTGAAGATATACGGAAACATTCCTTGCTTAGGCTACGTTCAGAAGGGCGAATATCACCAGAGATAGCAATGGCTATGCAAAAAAGGTTTGGGCGTGGGGAATATGGTGCGAATATGCGAAGGATGATGAAGACTGGAATGAGCTTCATTGCCAACGGAGACGAGTGGGTGGTCAGAAATATCTACGGTATGATGACAGCGAAGGTTGATGCCGAGTATCCCGAGCTTAAAGGAATTGAACGCCACAAGAAAATAGGAGAACTCACCTATGATGTCGTTAGGAAATCACAACCAACCTTTATGACTCATGATAGACCTTCGGCAAGAAGGGGGAGTGGCTGGACTCGTGCAGCCTTCCCGTTTAGCTCACAGCGTATGCAGAACTATAACGTTTTGCTTCGTGCCATAATAGATTACGAACAGGGCGGAAGGACTTTTAACGGTGCTGTAAAACTGACGGAGACATCCGCCCTTGTGTGGATAGTGCAGTCTCTCCTTGTCGCAGGTATCAACGAACTCCGCAATGAGTTAATGGCTGGTGGCAAGAGGACTTCCAAAGAACGCATGAAGGGATTTTTTGTAGGAACCGCCAATACGTTCTTTGGAAACATGCCGTTGCTCGATGTCCCCTCCGAGGCTATCATCAGCGAACTATTTGACGCTAAACAGTTTGGTGTCGGCTACGAGAACATCGTTCTTGAAACAGTGAACGCTATAATCGGAAGAGCACCCAAAATAGTATTGCAAACCGTGAAGGTAGCGACAAGTGATATGTCGGAAAGGGAGAAAAAAAGATACATACAACGCATTGGAAAAAACACAAGGTATCTTTCCACAAATGTGTTCAAGATACTCGGGCTCCCGAAGGTCGGCTTTGATTATATACGTATGATTGAGAACTTCACCAATCCAAAACTTGTCAAGGAGAACGAGGAACGTCTGAAAAAACAAATGCGAAAAGAACGTGCCGAAGAAAGGCGAAGAGATTGAATTGAGGGGCAGTGCCAAGGAGGTAAGAAGCACCGCCCCACGTGTATCACTTTCTTTTGTCTATGAAGATGTTCGCTATCAAGCGATACAGGTCTGGGATTTTTACGATGAATACAATAGGCCAACAGAAGAGATACCAAGCGAAAGTGAACAGATACTCGTCGTCATACAGGATGTCGTCAAGCTCATTTGCTATGCCCCATACAGATAGCCCTACAAGGAAATAAATCACAATAAAAAGAAAAATCATTTCTTCCCTTTCTTTGTGCTTTTCTTTTCAGGTTTAGCTTTCGGCTTATCCCATTCAAGGTCAAGGATATAATTCTCGATTTCACCTTTAAGATAGTTGTCGATACCAGCCTTTCTGACGATACGCATAATATGCTTGAAGTCCTCAATTAAAATAGGCATAGTCCGGTCAGCTTTCATCATTGTCCCAATGAAATCAAATGTTTTCTCCGCACTCCACACCTTGTCGAACAATCCATAGGGTAGACGTCTCCGTCTGTGGGTAGCCAATAGATTAGCCAGTAAGTCCTTGCAATACATATTGTCATACCCGTGCTTGTTGTGAGGCAACACCTCATCATAAACATCTCTCAATTTGAACCCAACATTAATCTCAATCATACA
>CAZMSH010000060.1:0-5951 GCA_964568875.1 uncultured Rikenellaceae bacterium
ATCATCTGCCCATGACAGGGCTGCTTTTACCGCTCTCTTCCATCGTGCAGCATGGCGGGCAGTCTCTTCTTCGCCGATTTTGGGAGTGAAAGTACGGTCGGCCTGCCACTGTCTCTTTATCTGACCGATGTCTTTCCAGTAACCTACCGCCAGGCCTGCAAGATAAGCAGCACCCAGGGCAGTGGTCTCCGTTGAGCGGGGTCTGACCACATCAGCCTGCAGAATGTCTGCCTGAAACTGCATGAGAAGATCATTCACTGCAGCTCCCCCATCAACCCTCAGCTCAAGCTCCTTCAGTCCTGAATCCTTTTTCATCGCCTCAACCACATCTGCCGTCTGAAAAGCAATGCTCTCAAGAGCCGCCCGAGCAATATGGGCTTCAGTAGTGCCCCGTGTAATACCACATATAGTACCCCTTGCATGCTGATTCCAGTAAGGAGCTCCCAATCCGGTAAAGGCAGGAACCAAAGTGACACCGCCGCTGTCATCTGCTTCCGCCGCCAGCTTTTCGATTTCAGATGAGTTGCTGATAAATCCTATTCCGTCGCGGAGCCACTGTACCACAGCACCTGCAATAAATATACTTCCCTCAAGAGCGTAAACAGTCTCACCTCCAAGCTGCCATGCAACAGTTGTTAACAGGTTACTTACCGAAGTGACAGGTTTTTTACCAATATTCATTACCAGGAAACAACCAGTGCCGTACGTATTCTTTATCATCCCCGGTTCGGTACACATCTGACCAAACAGGGCCGCCTGCTGGTCACCGGCAATACCGGCAATCCTCACCGGAACCGAAAGAAAATCAACGGCGTTGCAGTATATTTCACTCGACGACCTTACCTCAGGAAGAATATTCGCCGGTATATCAAATATCTCAAGAAGCTCATCATCCCAAGACATAGTATTAATATTGAAAAGCATAGTCCGTGATGCATTGGTAACATCAGTAATATGTCTCTTCCCCCCGGTCAGGTTCCATATAAGCCATGAATCTATTGTTCCGAAAGCAAGATCACCTTTTTCGGCAAGAGTCCGTGCTCCCTCTGTGTTATTGAGTATCCACCGTATTTTGGTTGCAGAGAAGTAGGCATCGATTACCAGTCCGGTCTTTTCACGGATAACCTCTGAGTATCCCTCCGCCTTAAGCCTGTCGCAGAAATCTGCAGTTCTGCGATCCTGCCATACTATTGCATTATAAACCGGCTCTCCGGTACTTCTTCTCCAAACAACGGTAGTCTCACGCTGATTGGTTATACCAACCGCCTCTATTGCATCATCAGTAATCTGTCCTGCCGACAGAGCCTCACGAGCAACAGAAACCTGAGTTTCCCATATTTGAGCGGGATTGTGCTCGACCCATCCGGGCTCGGGATATATCTGTTCAAACTCCTTTTGTGCCGACGAAACCGCAATACCGTTGTTATCGTAAACTATAGCCCTCGAGCTTGTTGTACCCTGATCAAGAGCAAGGATGTAACGACTCATTTTCTAATTATTTGGTGGTAATAATCCATTTTCTTACAGACGCAGGTCAGACCGACAAAAAAACAACCTGACCCAGAAAAGAGGCAGGTTCATACCAGTGTGATCTCAATTCCCATCTCTTCAATAATCTGAATGAAATTATGCGGAGCATCATGGTCGGTTATAATACGGTGTACCTGATTTATATTGCATATTTTCCCGAACCCCCTACGGCCGAACTTTGAAGAATCTGCAAGCACAATCACCTCATGTGCGATCCTCATCATATGCTGATTAAGATGAGCCTCAGCCATATTACTTGTAGTAATTCCAATATCCATGTCAATACCGTCGGCGCTAAGGAAAAACTTACTGCAAACCATTTCATCAAGCAGGCTCTCGGCATAGGGCCCGATTACCGATGCGGAACTTTTTCTGAGTGCGCCGCCAAGCTGAATTATCTCTATGTTGGGCTTATAACTAAGGAGGAGTGAAACCTTTACCGATGGCGTAATTACGGTTAAAGGAGCTGTAAGATTAATAGCCCTGGCAAAGGCAAACATGGTTGTGCCAGAGGCAATTATTATCTTGTCATTAGGCTCTACAAGAGCACTGGCCGCCGCTGCTATACGCCTCTTTTCCTCTACCTGCACCTTCTCTTTTTCATCAATATGACGGTCGTGTATCAGAGATCCGACAGTACTGGCACTACCATGATTCTTCAGCAGAAGTTTGCGCTCCTCAAGCTGCTTGAGATCCTTTCTTATCGTTACTTCCGAAACGCCAAACATCTTACTCAGATCCTGAACCCTTACATAACCCTCTTTTTCAAGAAGTTCAAGAATAGACTTGTGGCGTTGTACAATATTTCCCATAACCAAAAATTTGTCAGTCAAATCAAGATGATATGCAAATATATTAAATTAACAAATTAAGCCAACTCAAAACGAAACATATTTACACACTATTTGTAACCTTTAAAAACTTTTATAATTTCGTTTATATTATTATTTCTTTCTTTTTTGTTTCTTTTCCGGTATTATTGCCATATTTTTGCACTTCATATCTCATACTTTTTTAAAACTAATTTATCAGTATGGAACGAGAAGGCTTCCTCAAAAAGATGACAGAGTCAAATGAAGAATGGGACTTCATAATTATAGGTGGCGGTGCTACCGGTTTAGGTATTGCTATAGACGCTGCAAACCGGGGATTCAGGACGGTTTTGCTTGAGCAGTCTGATTTTGCGAAGGCTACATCAGGCAGGAGCACCAAACTTGTACACGGTGGGGTAAGATATCTGCAGAAAGGAGACATTGGTCTTGTTGTCGAAGCGTTAAGGGAAAGAGGTTTCATGCTGAAGAATGCACCTCATCTGGTAAAGAGCCAGAGGTTTATCATTGCTGGTTACAGATGGTGGGAAAAGCCATTCTACTCAATAGGTCTGACATTATATGATCTTTTATCGGGGTCAATGAGCCTGGGCAGGTCAAAGCCGGTAAGCAAAAAAGAGGTAATCAGAAGAATACCACAGATAGAAAAGAGAAATCTCAGGGGAGGTGTTCAGTATTTTGACGGGCAGTTCGATGATGCACGCATGGCGGTTAACATGATGCAGACGGCTATTGACAAAGGAGCTTCTGTTGTGAACCATACTGCAGTGACAGCCCTCACGAAAGACTCAGACGGCAGAGTAACAGGTGTCAGGGCAAGCGACACCATTGGAGGTGTTGAATTTAAACTCAGAGGCCGGTGCGTTATTAATGCAACAGGCATCTTTGCAGACAGTATCATCCGTATGGACAATCCCGATGAGCAACCCCTTGTAATGCCCAGCCAGGGCGTCCATCTTGTAGTTGACAGATCTTTTCTTGGCGGCGACGATGCCATCATGGTGCCCAAGACCTCTGACGGCAGAGTGATGTTCGGGGTGCCGTGGCATGGCAGGGTTATTCTCGGCACCACAGACGTTCCTGTAAAGGAATTCATGCTGGAACCCAGGGCTCTTGAAGAAGAGGTCGATTTTATTTTGGAAACCGCAGGCCGATACCTTGAGAAAAAGCCCGAAAGAAAAGATGTACTATGCGTCTTCGCAGGACTGAGACCCCTGGCCGCTCCGAAAAAGAACTCAGGCGCAGCCAAAACAAAGGAGATCTCGCGCAGACACAAGCTAATTATCTCTGAATCGGGACTTGTTACCATTACCGGTGGAAAATGGACAACATACAGGCAGATGGCAAAAGAGACCCTCGACCTGGCCCTCAAGGCGAATGGTATGGAACCAGGGGTGTGCAATACCTCCACTCAGAGAATACATGGATATGTAAGCAATCCCGACCACAGCAAACGGACACATATCTACGGCAGCGACCTGCCTGAGATAATGAAACTGATGACAGAAAATCCCGAATATGCAGAGAAGCTTGATGAAAGGTTTGATTTTACCGTAGCAGAAGTAGTCTGGGCAGTAAGGAAAGAGATGGCCAGAACAATTGATGATGTTCTGGCCAGAAGATTGAGGATACTATACCTTGATGCCAGGGCATCTGTTTCAATGGCCCCAAAGGTGGCATCGGTAATGGCCGCTGAGCTCAACAGAGACATTGAATGGGAAATTCAGCAGGTATCAGAATACAACGCTATTGCGTCAGGATATCTGTTGTAATTATCTTCTGGCACTATTAATGGCCAAATAATATTAGCCGTCTGCCGCCAAACCTTCAGGCTTACCAGGTCTGTTTAATCTACCGGTTTAGCTGCTTCAACCAATCGACAAGGCCTTCATATATCTTTTCCGCCATTTGCTGCCTGAATTCGGGTTCAGCCATTTTCTCTTCATCTTCAGCATGCGACATAAAAGCCTGTTCTACAAGAATTGAGGGCATCTGCGTAAGCCTTATGCCGGTATAATTAAATGATCCTACAACACCGAATTCTGCAAGGTCGAGCTCAAGCAGCCGGTCATGTATTGTTGTTGCCAGGGGAGCCCAGAAAGGATTGTGCCAGTAGGTGCTTGTACCAGCTACCTGCAGGTATCCAGTGCCACCAGCGTTTGCATGAATACTTATAAGAATGTCAGCACCCGAATTGATTGCCTTGTCACGTTTTTCGATAAGCGTCATGTCAATATCGGCATCCCTTACCTGAACTATCTCAGCACCCATCAGGGCCAGCAGTTCCCCGAGCCTGAATGAGAGATCGAGATTTATATCCTTCTCAAGAAGGCCTGACAACCCAATTGCGCCTGCATTGCTTCCTCCATGCCCGGCTTCAATCGCTACTTTCAATCCTTCCAGAGGCTTCTCACTCTCAGGGTCAAACTTTGGAGGATACTTTACCCTCAGCACAAGCCTCTGTCCTTCTACCTTTAAATCATAACCCCATATTTCCGGGGTGTGAAGGTTAACATAAACCTGATAGGTTTCAGGAGTCGTCTGCTGCCATGTTATCTTGTCAATAATCCTGAGACCCTGCCTGTGCGTTATCCATGTACTGCTGGTTTGGGCACCGAAAAGTGTAATAATCAGTCTCTTCTGATCCGGATCGGGATAAATCTCGTAAGGCACCGGCTCAAGATATGGTATTGTCAGCACGTCTGCTCCCGTTGATGGGCCGCATGACATACTTGTAATATAATAGGAAGGTTTAACTGTTTCCGGAGGGAGTAGTTCAACCTCACTCCTGTGTATAAAGCCGCTCTCTACGCTGCTGAGTTTTATCCTGATATTGTCGCCGAACCTGCCGTTCATCTTCATTACGACCCCCGGCCCTATCTCCGATCTTATAGGGCCTCCGAGCCTTGGAGCTCCCAGATTGTAAATCAGTCGTGAATTTTCACGGGTCACCCTGAGCAGCGGGAAATCCTCAGGATATCGTACGGTAATAGTGGTACCGGTTGTATATTCAAAGAAGCCTGATACAGACTCCCTGTTTTCCGGGATTATCCTGAGTTGTATTCTGCAGGGTGTTCCGGCAGGAAGCAATGCCACGGGGATATCTGCCTGATAAAGGCTGTAATCGCCGTAATCGCGACGTGAACACCTGAACCCGACATCACCCGGAGTGAAAAATATATCTCCCTCCTGCCCTTTTGAACCATGAAAGCTTATCCTGACCACATCTTCGGGTAACAACTCAAGATCATAGGCGGGGCTGACTGAACGTGTATCTATCCATAGCGGGAAGGGCTGCCTGGTCGGGTCAACTTTTTCATAATAATACTCCTGCTCATAAAAAGCTGTCAGTGAGTCAGCTGTCATGACTGAAGCCCGCACCCTGTTGACTCCTTCATCAAGGGTAATCCGGTTGAAAAAGATACCCGTCTTATACTGCTTTACCTCCTGACCGTTGATCTTTACTGTTGAAGGATACTCGCTCCTGCAAAGCAGGTCAAATCCGGGGTTGTTGGTATACGCGGCAGGCATGCGCCTGAACTCAACCCAGGGAGAACGCCGTTCAACTTTATTGCCCGGAAGGACAGAATA
>CAZMSH010000061.1:0-5645 GCA_964568875.1 uncultured Rikenellaceae bacterium
TTCCCGCCCGCCGGCGACAAGAGAGGGAGGGAGCACCGTGGTTTCTATTAATATTGCACCCCTCTGGGGTGTGATTGTATCCCTCTGGAGTCGTATTGTAATCGCCGTCCTTCTACGTCCTTTATGCCTTTATGCCTCCTACGCCAATTATGCCCATTATGCCCATTTATCACCTATACAGATACAACGCTCCCCTGTTTTCCTTTGAGTCGTATACCACATTATCCCAGCCGACGGCTCTGATTACATAATAATAGAGGCCGGGAGCCGCCCTGACAGAAGAGTTGTTTACCTTTCCGTCCCATCCCTGCCATTCGCGAAGACGGTCGCCTTCCCCACGGAAGCTGTAGACCATAATGCCGCTACGGCTGAAAACCTGTATATCAATGAACCTTAATGATGCTATATCTGGTTTGAAAAACTCATTAATACCGTCGCCGTCAGGTGTGAACACATTAGGGATTGAGAGTGCCGAGGGTTGCACTGTAATATATTGGTATGAGATTGAATCAACGCAGTTCAGGCTGCTTTCGATTACCAGCGAAACTGTATAAATGCCTGGTTTATAATATGTATGCTCAACCGAGCCAGCTTGTCGCGACAGTGAGTCATCACCAAACCTCCACTCATAGGTTGATGCCCGAATCGAATTATCGGTAAAGACAACTTCCAGAGGGGCTTCACCTTCAACAGGTTCAGCGCTGAAATCTGCTTTTACATGTATTGATTCATAAAAGAATGAGGACTCGCTGACGCATCCGAAGTTGTCGGTAACCACCAGTTTGTAGGTAACATCTTCGAGTGGTGGAGAGTAAGTTACGGGATTAAGATCGAGGGTTGGAAAAGGAATTGCCGAGGCTGGTTCCGAGCTCCATTCGAAAGTACGTGAGGCCGGCAATAGCTTTGCCACGCCTGTAGCAGGCTGATAATAGAAGAAAGTATCGGCTGCTGCCACACCCTTCAGTGCCACCCAGTCGCAGCGCCGGTCCATCAGGCTGGCCTCTGCCGTGGGTTGTGACAGGTGCACCCAGGCAATAAGGGTGGCATTGTATCCTCCACCGTCGGTAATTCTCACCCTGTAACCTCCCTCACTGAGGCCCGTTGCCGATGATGTTTCCACCCCGGCGTCTGTCTTAACGTGAATAGTAAAGTCGTTGTCTGCAGTGTTCCAGCGGTGCCATTCGAAGTTAAATGGCGCGGTTCCGCCAGGACTTGCTGCATTCAGAGATCCGGTAGTGGCCCCGTTTGAGCAAAAAATGAAGACAGGATCGTTGGGGGTGTATCCACCGGGGTATTCCGTAGTACGTACGGCACTGGCATCGGGTGCGGTTATCTGACCCGGCAGCTGCAATGCAGAGAGCAACAGAATGACAATAATGAGGTATTTCACAGGGCTTCCCGGTTTAGTTTTTAACGGACAGCACCGTTATTTCGTATCTGCCGCTGCAATTATAGCAATAATTTTTCATCCTCCCCACTCTCACTTTGTTGATAAGTTTTTGGTTCCTCTGCCAAAAAGAGCAAGGCATTTACAGGCCCTGTGTGTATTTTTGCAACTGGCCGGAACCCGGGGCCGTGATACAAAAGCAACCGATGGAATTTATTGAATCTCTGAATGATGCGCAACGAGAGGCGGTACTCAACACTGAGGGACCGGCGCTGGTTATTGCCGGCGCGGGTGCGGGCAAGACGCGGGTACTGACTTACCGTATTGCCAACCTCATCAGCAAGGGGGTGCGCAGTTACCAGATTCTGGCGCTGACCTTCACCAACAAGGCGGCCCGTGAAATGAAAGAGAGAATTGTCTCTGTTGTGGGAACCGAGGCCTCTAAATACCTTTGGATGGGTACATTTCACTCTATTTTCTCCCGCATACTCAGAACCGAAGGTGAACTGCTGGGTTATAAACCCAACTTCACCATCTACGATGCCGCCGATTCAAAGCAGGTGATACGTCAGATTATCAGGGAGATGAACCTTGACGACAAGCTCTATCCTGCTGGCCAGGTGGCAGCCCGCATATCGGGCGCCAAGGATAAACTAATCACTGCTGCCGCCTACCTGGCAGACGCCAGGCTTTTCGAACGCGACAAGTCACACCGCATGCCCCTGACAGGCGAGATATACAAACAATATGCTACCAGGTGCTTCAGGGCCAATGCGATGGACTTCGACGACCTGCTCGTGAATACCCATATCCTCTTCAGAGATTTCCCGGAAGTACTTCGTCGATACCAGGAGAAGTTCCATTACGTTCTTGTTGATGAATACCAGGATACCAACTATGTGCAGTACATGATAGTGAGGCAGCTGTCGGCGCTGCACGGCAATCTCTGTGTGGTGGGAGACGATGCGCAGAGTATCTATTCATTCAGGGGCGCACGCATCGACAATATATTTGATTTCAGAAACGACTATCCTGATTTCAGGATTTTCAAGCTAGAACAAAACTACCGCTCGACACAAACGATTGTCAAGGCAGCCAACTCAATAATAGAGAAGAACGCAGAGCAGATTGAGAAGACTATCTTCTCGAAAAATGAGGTGGGTGAGAAAATCAGGGTCTTCCCTACCCTTACCGATTCGGAGGAGGGCGTCAGGGTGGCCTCCGACATTTTTGAGACTTACCATAACGAACAGGCCAGGTGGCAGGATTTTGCCATACTGTACCGTACCAACGCCCAGTCCCGTATCTTCGAAGAGACCCTTCGCAAGAGGAACATTCCCTACCGCGTTTATGGAGGTCTGTCATTCTACGAGCGCAAGGAGATAAAGGATATACTGGCATACTTCAGGATGATAATCAATCAGTCAGACGAAGAGGCATTCCGCCGGTCTGTAAATTATCCGCGTCGTGGCATCGGCGATACCACGGTTTCGCGGCTCTATGAGCTGGCCGGAGAACACAACGTATCTGTCTGGGACATTGCTGAGAACGTTGACAGGTTTCACAGTCACTTCAACGCAGGAACCTGCAACAAAATAAAGGGCTATACCGACCTCATAAGGCTGTTTACCCTGAGGGCAGCAGAGGTAAATGCCTTTACCATAGCTAAGGAGGTAGCCCTGCAAACTGGTATTCTTGCTGAGTTCCGCGACGGGAAGACTGTTGAGGACATCTCCCGCCTTGAGAACCTCGAGCAGCTGCTGAACGCTATTCAGGAGTTCTCGGAGGCAGCCGAAACAAATGGCGAGCCATCCGGCCTGGCTGACTACCTCGCTGTGGTGGCCCTGCTTACCGACCAGGACACAGGCGATGAGGAGGGCAACGACAGGGTTACCCTGATGACAGCCCATTCAGCCAAAGGTCTGGAATTCAAGTATGTATATGTAACCGGACTGGAAGAAAATCTCTTTCCCTCGCTGATGTCGTCAGGTACTGCCAAGGAGCTCGAAGAGGAGCGCCGCCTGTTCTACGTGGCGGTGACCAGGGCAATGAAACGGGCCACGCTGAGCTATGCCCTCAACAGGTACAAGTGGGGCAACCTGGAGAGCTGCAATCCCAGCAGGTTTATCAGGGAGATAGACAGTAAATATGTTTCTGAAGCAGCTCCGGGCAGAAGACCTGGCTTTTCTTTCAGCTCAGGCCAGTCAGCATGGAACGAACCCACCTCAGGCGGTGACAGCATCTTCCCGGGGAGAGGCGATTCCCATAACGGCAGGGGCGGTTCATATGGCGGAGGAGATGGCTCATTCAGAGGCAGGGGCGGTTCATACAGAGGCGGAGGCGGCTCTCTGTCAGGCGGTAGCGGAGCATCGTCGGGAAGAGGTGGTTCAGGATCAGGCAGAGATGGGTATCAGGCGGGTAAAGGCAATGAGCCGGGCTACGGAAAGCAAAAGCCGACCCTGAAGCGACTCAGATATACTGAATCGAACGAAAATTCAGAGACCTCGAATGGTGGCGGACAGCCTGGTAGCGGCGCTTCCGGAAGCGGGGCCGGGGGCAGCGGGGCCGGGGGCAGCGGAGCCGGGGGCAGAGAGACGGCACAGGCGGGAGGCAGTGCTCACATAAGCGGCGATATCTCTGCCGGTGACAGGGTGCGTCATGAAAGATTCGGTCAGGGTACTGTCATATCTATAGAAGGAAGGCCTCCTGACACCACCGCCGTAGTTGAATTTACCGAATCGGGACGCAGAAAACTACTCCTGCGCTTTGCGAAGCTTGTCAGGATTTAGTATCTTGTCAGTTATGAAATCGAGACTATTTTTTAAGGCAGTGCTGCTGACCTTATCTGTGTCAGTTAATGCCCAGCCGTTGAATATAGGGCATGTCTCCGTTGAGATGAGAGACTCTGAAAGAGGCAACAGAAAGGTTCCTGTCGATATTTACTATCCCTCTGAAGAGGGAGGCTACGGAGCTAAAGTATCAAAATCACCGGATGAGAAGTATCCGGTAATCTGTTTTGCTCATGGTTATCTGTTGCATGCTGACGCGTACTCAAATATTTGGGAGGCCTTGGTTCCGGAAAAATATATAATGATATTTCTGAAAACTGAGACAGGTATGTTTCCTTCGCACGAGGCGCTGGCTGAGGATATGGTATTTGCGCTGGCCGAGGCGGGACGATACGGGAGGGACCGGGAGTCGATGTTTTACAACCTTGTTGACACAATGAATTGTGTAATGGGGCACAGCATGGGCGGGGGGGCGTCATGGCTGGCCGCCGCGAAAAATCCCGCTGCAATAAAGGCCGTGGTTCCGCTTACGCCGTTATACAGCAAGGCTTTAAGCGCTGAGACTGAAAGCATCCGCACAATGCCGCTGCTGGTGATATCGGGCAGTAAAGACTGCATTACCTCAACAGCTAATCATTCGATGCCAATCTTCCACGAATCGGCCGGTGATGAGAAAACTTTGATTGAGATTAAAGGAGGCAGCCACTGCCAGGTGGGTGAGAAGATGGCATTATGCGAAATGGGTGAGGCTTTGTCTTTTTGCGGTGCTTCAATATCAAAAGCTGAGCAGCATGCTGTCATTGAGCGGTATCTGTTGCCCTGGCTAAGGCACCACCTGAAGGGAGACGTGGAAGCGGGAGAGCTGTTCGACCAAACCCTCCCTGATGATGAGGCAGTAAGCTTTTTCGGTATCTCCCGACACCTGACACCCGATACCTGATACCTGAACCGAGACCGGCCTGACGGTCGAGCTCGCGACCGAATGGGAGCACACCTGACACCTGAACCGAGACCGGCCTGACGGTCGAGCTCGCGACCGAATGGGAGCACACCTGACACCTGAACCGAGACCGGCCTGACGGTCGAGCTCGCGACCGAATGGGAGCATACCCGATACCCTTTCAAATATCCAGTACCAGCATCAGCTGAAATCCCTTTCCGGTGAACAGGCTTCTGTTGCCGTTTCCTCCGTAGAGAGAGAAGTTATCAGGATTCCAGTAAGTCATGAGGTGAAAGCTCAGGTGGTCATAGGTAAGCTGCAGACGCAGAAACCTGTACCACTCCTCTGTATCCCAGTTATAATATACCATTCCCGACAGGCTGTGCGACAGCGAGAGAGGATAGTTCAGCACCACTGCCGACAGGTTTCTCTTCACCTCGGGCTGACCCTCCTCAGGCCTGTTTGAATAGTGAAAGAACTCCGACATAAGGGTCAGGCCGCTGCCCCAGGGAAAAGTGTAATCGAAGCC
>CAZMSH010000062.1:0-5369 GCA_964568875.1 uncultured Rikenellaceae bacterium
CTCGTGATCCTCTGCTCACACTCCTGTAGGTCGTGTGAGGATTACTCGTTTCGCTCGTGATCCTCTGCTCACACTCCTGTAGGTCGTGTGAGGATTACTCGTCGCCTTTGGCTCCTCGTGATCCTCAAGGGGGTTGCTTAACAAAGGAAAAAGCCCCGGCCATGCTGAAGCATGGCTCGGGGTTTTTATTGTTCGATCCTTACAAAAGCAAGCTTTTGCCGGATCTCCAATAAAAAACCCCGGTGCTTTCGCACCAGGGCTTTTTCTTTGTAGCGGAGGGAGCGCTACTAAATAGGGTATTTGTTTAACCTTGTATTTACAACAGTTTACAGCTAAAGAGCAGTAAATCAGTGATAACATTGAATTGAGATGTTAATAAAAGGAAAGAACGGTTAATAAATATTTCCAATATATTTCCAATATATTTCCAATTTGCGTAAATTTGTACCAGAATTAAAACCTGAATGTTATGGCAACGGTCAAATTTTTACTTCAGCAACCCTATCAAAAAGGGACAAAAAAACTCAATCCGAAGGAAACCCGGCTCTATGCCTTTTTGATTATTCAGCAGGGCCAAATGATTAAAATCAAAACCGAACATACAATACTTCCGAGGCACTGGGATTTCAAAAAACAGGAAAAGAGGGACCAGCTCGCAGGATCACCGGAGTTTAACGAAGGCTTAAGCAAGTACAAAAGGGAACTGCTGAAACAGTACACTGAGGCTCAGCAGCAGTTCCCGGATATGACAATCGGCCAGCTTCGCACTATATTACAGGATTGGGGACGTGACAAAGAGCGCCCGATCAAAAAAAACGCAATGGATCTGTTTCAGGTTTTTGATGTCTTCCTTCGTTATCAGGCAGACGAACTAACCGAAGGCACGATTAAAAAATTCCGCACCCTCAAAAAATCACTTCAGGACTTTGGCGAAGTAAACACAAAATACAGTCAGCTTTCATTCTCTATGATTGACCACCGGTTTAAAAACGATTACGTCAGATACTTGCGAAGCCGGGAGGCAAAAGGCAGGATGAAGCGGCGACCGAAAGGGCAGCAGACCGGTTTACTGCTGAACACCCAAGGCAAATACATTGAGTCGCTTAAGACGTTTTGCGAATGGGCGAAAAAGAACGGTTACAACAAATACACAACTTACACTGAGTTTGAGACAATTAAGCCAGCCGACAGGAAGAAACGCAAAGATTCCGATCAGGATATTGTTACCCTGACGCGTCACGAGCTTAGGCACTTTTATGATTACGATTTTTCAAAGCGGCCAAGTTTTGAGAGGGTGCGGGACCTGTTTTGTTTCGGAGCATTCACCGGCCAGAGGTGGAGCGATATCGAGGGCTTTCATAAAAGACAACTCGAGGGCGACGTATGGAAATTCACAGCGCAAAAGACGAAAAAGAAAATGGAAATTGACCTCACAGGATATGCAGCCCCGGCGCTCGATATTCTCAAAAAATACGATTATGAGCTTCCAAAGATCACGCTTCAGAAATTCAACGAAACACTGAAGGAGGCAGCCAGGGAGGCGGGCATTACAGACGAAATAAGAATCACCAGATATGTTGGCACTGAAGCAATCGAAATTGTCCGGCCAAAATGCGAGTTTTTGGGAAGCCATACAGCCCGCAAAACTTGTGTCTCACTGTTGCTGAATGTTTACAACCTACCCATCACCCATGTGCTGGAAATTACCGGGCATTCAGATCTTAAGACGTTACAAAAATACATTGATCGGGACCGTGAGGCACGACGTGCGGCAATGGCAAACACACAACCGCTCACAGAAACAATGACCGTCAAACATAAAGCCATATGACACTACAAGACAGAGAATTTGCCGACAAGGTACTAAGAGAGTACCCGCAAATGCCGGAAGGGCTGTTGCTCGATATGATCGAAAGGCTCAGAATAATTTTAAGGGAGAACCGCCGCACCCGGTCATTCACCAAAGGCGATCCGGCGGAGCTGCTGCTGCTCGATGCCCCGAAATTCACAATACACACCACCGGCGGCGATGTCACCATAGATGAACAACATATTTATTACCCGGAGTTCGTGAAGGCGCTGGCAAAAGCAAGAAAGATATTACAGGATAAGGCCGGCGACTTTGAGGCTTACATGAATGAAATGGCTATTGATTATCCGTTCAAAGTTGTTTGTCTCCTCATTGACAGGTCGAAGCTGGGAGCGTTTCAAAAATATGTAATTGTTGGGATGTTTATAGTTCATTTCGGTATCAGCAAAACCGAGATAATGGCAGAGAAGCAGTGGAAGCAAAGCCCTGCATCAGACGTGAGTTATAAACACTATCTTGTTAAAATTGTCAAAAGCAGACTAAAGAAAGATTTCAACAGGTCTGCAATTTTCATTTAAAGTTCTGATTTTCAGTAGGGGACAAAAATAAATAAAAATACTTTTTTTGTCCCCTATTACGTTAATTGTCAGCATCTTACCTTTACAGAGAATTAAATTTGTAAACCAATGGTAACTGCTGAAATGCTTCAAACCCAGAGCGCCTTCATAATCGTGAGCGCCGAAGACCTTAGGGAGTTTGCAACCTTGCTGCTGAAGGCGCAAACACAACCACAACCACCGAAGACCCCGGAACCAGAGAAACCCATTTCACAAACCGAAGCCGTTCATTTTTTGGGACGGTCCCGCCAGACGCTTGTCAAGTGGCGCAAGAAGGGCGCTATCAAAAGCTATCGCATAGGCGGGCGGATTTATTATAAGCGCTCTGAGCTTCTCGAGGCATTAAAGCGCAATGAGTAGCGGACACATAGCTAATAAAGGAGGCTTGCAAATGGCACAAAAACAGCCACATAGCAACAATGGGAGCCGAGCGAATGGAAACATATTGGAAACCAGGCGCAAATTCGAATGACAATTTTAACACGGCATTATGAAAACAACAGGAACAAATGAGCTTAACGGTTACAAACTGTCACGACAATACTGGGATTTCGCATTTGAGAATCCTCAGAAAGTGTCTGCATCACATGCCGGGTTTTATTTCTGGCTCATTGACCTTAATAACCGACTTGGCTGGAAGGAGTTTTTTGGTTTACCAACAGTTCACACCATGGAAGCACTTGGAATAAGTTCATATAATACCTTTCGCAAAATACTAACAGATTTTGAGAAGTGGGGTTTTATCCGGTTCATCGAGAGGAGCAAAAACCAGTTCACAAGCAACATAATTGCTTTATCATATTTTGACAAAGCACTTGATAAAGCACTTGATAAAGCAATGACAAAGCACGTGACAAAGCATAATGATATATATAAACAAAGAAACCAAGAAACCATAAACAAAGAAACATCGGAAGCCTTCGGCCCCGACTTCTCACCTGGGAATGATTTTGAAACTTTGGCTTTTAAGTTATGGCAACAGAGTTTTGACTTCTTAAACTCTCAGGGTATAAAACCTACCTCTTTGCAAAGGGCAAAACCCATTGAATGGGCAAACAGCATCCGGTTAATGGTAGAGAGGGACGGGCGCACACTGGAAGAGACAGCAAAGATTATTGAATGGTTGCCGGGGTGCGAGTTTTGGCGAAAGAACATACAGAGCACCGCCGCACTTCGAAAACAGTTTGAAAAGCTGGTTATTGAGATGAGGTCAAAACATGTTCCGGGTGCAACTGGTAGAGTTGAGTTTGACTCTTCAAAACAAATGACATGATACAATCGAAGCAACTATATCTGCAATATAAGGCTGCCGGGAGAGAGGCCACCGACCCGAAAGAGGAGCATCAGGTAAAACAGTACGTCAGATCGCTGCCGGATGATATCAATAGTCTGTTGACCTGCGATAGAATCCTTACTATACAGGACTTTTCGCATGATGCGCTATATGATTTGTATCTGGATTATTTAAAGGTTCTGCAACCCCAGCTTATTATCGACGATGCGAACTCACCGGCAATAAAGAGCATCATTCAATACCTGAGACATGATCCTGAGTTTTTGGATTCAGACCGCAGGAGCTTTGCAAAAGGCCTAATGCTTCGGGGTGGTGTCGGCACAGGGAAAAGCCTGTTAATGCGGGGGCTTTGCGATTTACTGAAAGGTTTGTACTTCTTTCGCATTGTCGAAAAAAGGTATAGCGCAACCGGAATCAATACCAATCTTGAAAAGGGCATTGAGGTAACCCATACGATCGCACCGGCTTTTATAACCAGTGCCGAAATTGTTCGTGATTTCTGTATTGGTGGGTTCAAGATATTTGATAGGGCTATGATTCGGCAGGGCGATAACTTTGTTAGCCTAAAGTGCGGATACTGGATTTTTGACGACATCGGCGCTGAGAGTAGCGGATTTCATTACGGTGCGAGGGTTAACGTGATTTCAGAGCTATTAACAGCACGATATGACGAATATACTTTGAATAGGGCTGCAAATCTAACCCATGCAACAAGCAACTTGAACCCTGAGGATATTAAAAAGACCTATGGCGACCGGATTTATGACAGGATGAAAGAAATGTTTAACGATATTATCCTACATGGACAATCAAGAAGAAAATAACAGGGGCTGCCGTGTCCCCTGTTGGGGCCTTCAGGGGAGGGGAAACCCTCTCCCGGGCCTGTTTTTGGATTAAATAGTTAGTTATGAAAAAATTGAGACTTGATGCAACAAGGATGTTTACAACCGGGCCGGAGGAATTTTGTCGATACTGGTATGCAAATCCCGACACCGGGAAAGTTGAGGAGATAAGCGAAACTCTGTATGTGGAGGTCATCAGCCGACACCTGGAGTTTGGAGACATACCACTGCCGGAGGAGTACATTTGTCTAAATTAGCCTGTAAATATCAGGACAAAAACAGAGCATCGAAGCGTAACAAGTTAAATATCAGAGCAATGGCAAAGTTTAAACCCGGAATATCAGGCAACCCAGCAGGGAGACCGAAGGGAGGAAGGAATCGCAGCACTGAGCAGCTCAGAGACGTTTTGAGGCGGTTTATTGACGAAAACATTGACAGCCTTCAGGACGAGTTCAAGCATTTGGAACCAAAGGAAAAATTTGCAGCCATAAATCAGATGCTCAGGCACTGCATGCCGCCGCCAATGGATGAACTTATGCGGCTCAGTGATGAGGACCTCGACAAGATTATCGAACGTCTGAAGGCAGAGCGGTTTTCAATGCGTAGCGGTGACACAGCTAAATAGAGAGACACATAAACAGCAGGTAATAAGGCATAAACGATATTTTAAAGTAGATAATTGGAAATATTTTGGAAACCATGAAACAGAAAAGAGAAAAAATCGAGGCTATTAAAAAAATGGCCGATGCAAAGGCAGAGCCGCTCTCAGAGCAGGAGCTTAACTACATGAAGCGGCACAATGCAAC
>CAZMSH010000063.1:0-5189 GCA_964568875.1 uncultured Rikenellaceae bacterium
ACCCGCCATCGACAACCAAATCAGCAAAGTCACGGTACTTCTCATAGATAAGCTCAGGATCAGTGGTATATTCAATTATTTCGTCCGGATCGTGGATTGAGGTGGTCATTATGGGTCTGCCCAGTTCCCTGACAATTTCAAGTGCAGTCTCACAAGCAGGTATCCTGATTCCAACGGTCTTCTTACGATTTCTGAACAGCTTTGGTATCTGATTGTTGGCGTGTACAATAAATGTAAACGGACCAGGAAGATTCCTCTTAAGAAGCTTGAAGATATTATTGTCTCGAATAAGGGTGTACTCAGACAACTGGCTCATGCTGTGAAAAATGAGGGACATATCGGGGTTATCAGGATTGAGTCCCTTGAAGCGTGCTATTTTCTCAATGGCTTTGCCGGCGTTGATATCACAACCCATGGCATAAACCGTGTCAGTAGGATAGATAATAACTCCTCCCGACTCGAGAACCCCTGTAACCTGCCTGATCGCCCTGGGATTCGGATTTTCATTGTAGATCTTTATGAGCATAACATGTCGACCGGCAAAAATAGCCTAAAATGAACAAACAGCAAAACCAACCCTATTCCAATGCCCTGCTAACAGTGCCCTCTGCCCTGCTCTATTAGCACTGAGCCTTTTCGGCGAAGCCGCCCCGGGCCAGGTATTAGCAATCGTAAATCTTAAATCTTAAATCGTAAATCTTAAATAAAAAAGGGTAAGCTACTCACATCGCACCGCTACAACCGCCTACCCTTGCTACCTTCCGGTCCTGGGGGAGTTCAGCAGGAGCTGGTCGTATGAGACTTACCCTGTGCAAAATTACAAATAATAGGTTACCCAGCAAAACAAAGAGAGTGCTAATTTCATTATTATTAAATTGGCTTATCTTTGCTCGTTACCTCACATGCAGATAAGAGGTAATGAGTTTTCAGAAACAAATTACTTTCATAACATGGACCTTTCCGTAATCATACCTGTATATAATGAAGAGGAGTCGCTGCCTGAACTTGAGAAGTGGATTTCCGGGGTATGCAGGGATAACAACATCATCTATGAGGCTATATTTGTCGATGACGGAAGCTCAGACCGGTCATGGCAGGCAATTGAAAAGCTGGCTGCTGAAAATGCCGCTGTAAAAGGCCTCAGGTTCCGGCGCAACTACGGCAAGGCAGCTGCTCTTTACCAAGGATTTGAAGCTGCAACCGGTGATGTGATCATTACTATGGACGCTGACCTGCAGGACAGTCCGGATGAAATACCGGGTCTCATGCGAATGATAAGGGAAGAGGGCTATGACATGGTATCAGGATGGAAGAAGAAGAGATATGATCCTTTCATCAAGCGTATTACAAGCCGTTTCTATAATCTTACAGCCAGATGGGCTTCGGGTATCAAACTCCACGATTTCAACTGCGGACTGAAAGCTTACCGCAATGAAGTTGCAAAAAGCATTGAAGTTTACGGTGAAATGCACAGGTACATGCCTATGCTTGCCAGCGAGGCCGGCTTCAGGAAAATAGGTGAAAAGGTAGTAGAGCATCGTGCCCGCAAATACGGCATTACAAAATACGGACTCGACAGGTTTATCAAGGGCTATCTCGACCTGCTGACAGTCGGCTTTATAACCAGATTCGCCAAGAGTCCGATGCACTTGTTTGGCTCATTGGGAACCCTTATGTTTCTGCTGGGACTTGCAATGGCAATTGTAGTAGGCGCCAAGAAACTTTATTACCTCAATCACGGACTAAGAGCACCGCTTGTAACTGACAGTCCATACTTTTATATCGGACTCACGGCCATGATACTTGGAACCTTCCTCTTTTTAACCGGGTTTCTGGGTGAACTGATAACCCGTAATGCCCCTGAGCGAAACCGGTACCTCATAGGAGACAAGCTGAATCTGCAGTGAAGGTTACTTCACAAAGTCAAAACAGATAGGCTTTCAGATATATTCATTTTAATGAGTAGGCATTGAACCGGTACATATCCCCGATGAGATTACCGGGCCCCAGGTAACCTGTACCTATATATGCCATGTCGCTGATCATCATGCAAAGAGCTACCGCCCTTGCCTGTCCGGGAAAGTCACCTAACCTTATCCAGGTATCATTATCCGGATCATACATCCAGTGATCATTATAAACCTCCGACCCATTTAGGCCCAGGCAGAGGTAGCCCTTACCATCGACAGAATAACCTGTACCGTAACGCCTGGGATTACCAGGGAAATTTGATTTTCTGGTCCATGAACCATCAAGAGTGTTAAATGACCACACTTCGGTTGTATTAATGCCCATACTGTTGTATCCACCAACGTAATAGATGTCCCTGCCAATAACGAAAGAAGCACCTGTTGAGCTGATTGATCCTCCCGGAGGAGCAGGAAGTCTCTTCCATTGCTGCAATGCCGGATTATAGGAATAGAAATCCTGATAGGTAAATGCTATATAAGCCTTCCCATCGACTACCTGAGGAGACCCCCTGAAACTTACATCCAGTTTCCCGGGATAATCAACAATGGGCTTCCAGCGGTCAAGATCAGGATCATATTCATAGAAGTCACGCAATGCAGCCCTTTGAGGCGAATCATAGTCAAAACCTCCTCCGATGTAGCCTTTTCCGTTAATTGCGAACCCATATGCTTCTATTCTTGTTCTGCCCGGACAGGATGCTATCCTCTCCCATGTGTCTGAAAAGGGGTCATACTTCCAGAACCTGTGCTCATAGTCATGGTTTATTCTGGCTCCCAAACCAGCATAGCCATGATAACCTATTACAAAAGATCCCATTTTATACATATCCCCACCCGGAAAACCGGCTACAGTTTTCCAGAGCACCGGTGAGCCGGTGATGCTCAGATTATCAGGAGAGACTGCCTCCTGGCCAGAGGTAATAACCCTGATTTCACAATCGATGCCCTCAAGCATTGGCACAATTACTTTTATTTCGGTTGTGGAACTTGATATGCCTACAGTTGAGAAACTGTTGAAACTAATGATGTTAAATCTCTTCTCCCGATGAAAATTTAACCCGTTAATTGTAACAGTGTCTCCGGGAGCTGCTTCAAGCGGACTGATTGAGGTTATCTGGGGTGTTTTCAGCTCAAACTTTTTCTCATAGATACTTACCTGGGAGTTGTCAGCTACTCTTATAGTAGCCTCTCGTTCGTTCAGTTCAGCAGGAACAATTATACGGAGAGCTTCATCGTGAAAACCGGTTATCTTCGCCGGATGCTCATCAACAGTAACGGCGATGTTTGAAATGCCTCCCAAAAGATCAGAGAACAAAAGATTGACTGTATCAAGCACCTGACCTGTTGAAGGAGAGAAATCGACTATTTGTACCGGTTTGCTTCCCTCGCTGGTAAAACTGCACATGTTGCCGGCCGTAGTAATTGATCCCGAGGTCACATAACCATAATAATAATATGTAACATCTCCGGCCATGCCGGTAACAGGCCTGGCGCTGAAAGATCCGGTCTTTGTATCCAGATCTCCCCTTACTGATCCGACAAGTGTTTGCGCTGATGGTGGTCCGCAAAAAATCATGAACCCACAACCTGAAATATCAAAATAATCATTGTTCAGGATCTCTGCGACCAGCGTAACGCCCTCACTATTTATCTGAATGGCATCCATTGTCCTTACTCGTGGAAAATCCCTGTCAGCCTCTCTGGTACACCCTCCAGACCATATAAAAATTGCAGAGAAAACTATATAATTAAGTATCCTGGTCTTCATAGTAGTTAAAACAATTTGTAGACATATGTAAATGTCAGGTTGAACCGGCTCTTCATTATTTCTGATTTGTCAAAGATACGGCCGTATGAGGCTCCGGCTCTGATATACCTTCCTGGTGCCAGTATATAGTTAGCGCCGGCCTCTGCTATGACAGCAGGGTAATTATCAGGAACTGTAACAAACTGATTCAAATCAGTTATAATAATGCCATAATCCAGATACTGAGTCTCCGTCATCACCTGGTTGGAGTAATTCAGATAAACGGTATACCCTGCCCCTGCCGCCACATAAGGCAGGAACCTGCCTCTCGCGTTCAGATTGAAGCCCAAAAGACAGTTAACATCAAACAATGAAACCGAAGTGCGCTCTTCAAAAAAAGAAATAGTATTAGTTGCGATATTATCAAGAGAAAAATCTCTGTAGAGATGTCCGCTGAATCTCGAAAAATTAATTCGTGAAAAAGCCCTGCGCTGGTGGGCGACAATATCAAGTGAAAGATTTACCGCTGTTAGCGGGGATACAAAATTATCGGTCATGCCATTTATCCTCGTCATATGGCTGAACAACCCTGCTGTTCCACCTGCACTTATGTACCAGTCGGCCCTGGGTATCGGATAGGATACGAACGATAAATTCCTGACATTATGATATTCCTCCAGCAACTTCGACAGATCTTTTCTGTGGTATCTCACATTTTCCATCTTACCGGATACCCCTGGTAAATCATTAAGTATTTCAGTAAGTGATTTTTTGTATTCGTTATTGAAATTAACCCCTGGTTCCGCTTCAGAACCCCCTGCGACTGTATTCTCCAGCCGTGAAATGTTCCCTGATGTATCTGCCAGAAAAAACACCCTGTCAAGGCCCTCAAATGCCGAGTAGAGGCTATAGTCACCTTTAAAATGAAGTTCGGCGATCTTTCTTACCTTTCCTGAACCTATAGGCAACAATATTGAATAGAACCTTCGTGATCCCTGCCATATTTCAAACTGGGAAATATCATCGGCATAGTATTTATCAGCCAGGTCGTTTAGCTCCGGCTTAAAAAACAGATAATCCAGCCGATCAGACATTCCTGCAGCTGACCATATAAAACCTTCAAGCGATTGTGAATTTTTAAGCCAGAGGGTGCCCATCCGGTAATCTTCCTTTTCCTGAGCTGATAGCAGGGAATACATACAGACGGACAAACTGAACAACAATAAATATCTGACCCTGGTCATTATAATTAAGGTTAGGTAACATGAAATTTCAGAATTCTAAGCTAAAGAAAGTTAAAACACCAGAATATGCCCTAAAGCGGTTTTAACTTTTTTTATACAAAAAACAACAACAAACAACCGGCACTGCCAGAATGTTTAATCAAATTGATCTGATCAATGATTACTTACCGGTATTAGGATTGAAACGGTATATATCACTGGCCAGGTTATTGTATGACAGGTAACCCG
>CAZMSH010000064.1:0-5172 GCA_964568875.1 uncultured Rikenellaceae bacterium
TAAGCGATAAAGGAAGCCCGAAATTATAATAATCTCGCTCTTCTATTATTATTTTCCGGGGTTGTCGCTACCAGAATTGTCTGCTCACTTTTCACACGGACTCTTGGGACGGTTGTTGCCTACACCTGATACAGGCGGTCTGTCAGCTTCAATGCAGACTGACCATTGACCCATAGAACCCGGATTTCTAGTGCTGACTGTGACTTTGATATTACCGGTGAAGAGGTAGTATTGTCCGGATCTTACCGTATACGGCGCCCCTTTTACAGTAGCCTCGCCTCCTCCTGCCGTTGGCATAAAATAGAGACTGCTGGCAGGCCCTGAGTAACTGAAACTCTTGTTTGTCAGACTACCACGGTTAAATGTACCTGATGGCGTGATGAGACAGAACTGCCAATCTGCATTACCCGGATTAATCCTTATCCCGCATGGCTTTTCAACCGGTACTTCCACCTGTTTATGTTTATAGGTAGCTGTCAGGGTAACACTCTCCTTCCCGCATTCATTCTCGGCAGATAGTGTTAATGTATTCACTCCTTCTGCTAGTATTGCATTATATATCAGTTCGTTACCGCTGTAGCTGAAATCAGTGATGTTCCTCCTGTTCAACGTAAGGGTAAGCTGGCTCTTTGAGCTTATATTGATGGTGGATACCCTCAGCCTGAGTGTTTGTGTCTCAGTCGTGAAACCATTGCCTGAAGGCTCAATGATCCTGATAACCGGTACCGGGCATGGCTTTGTCTCTTTATGTATTATCTGTGAAGCAGTACCTTTGCCGGCTTCGTTAATGGCTGTAATTGTTACTAAATTACGGCCCTCGGTAAGCTGAATATTCAGCCTCAGGATTCTCGTATTGTTATCGTAAGTAAAGTTGCCGATACTCCTTCCGTTGAGAGTCACGTCAATGTTATCACGGCCGCTTACACCTGTTACAGTTGCCTGCAGGTTCTGTGCCGGGTCAGTTGTGCTGTGCGGACTCGTACCGGGAATGGTAATGGAAACCGTCGGAGGCGGTGTCACAACTGGTGGTGTTACGGGAGGAGTGACCGGAGGTGTGACGGGTGGTGTAACAGGTTTAGTGGCAGGTTTGGTAAAGGTTATTGTCGTATTGTCGGTTGCACTGCCAGCTTCGTTCTTAACTGTAATCTCAATCCTGTTTAATCCTTCATTAAGTCCGATATTGGTCGTGACAACACCATCAGGAGTGAGTGAAAAGTTGGTGAACCTGGTTCCGTTGACAATCACTGTTACATCTTGCCAGGCCTTCACATTCTCTGTACGTGCCCTAAACGGGAATACATTTTTGTCAACTGTTACGGCAGCATCGGGATTGATGATTTTTACAGCGGGGAGAGCAGCTGCCGGCTGACTGACTATCCTTTTATAATTAAGGGTTCTGTTATCCCGTGCGATGCCTGCATCGTTGGCTGCTGATATTACGAGTGAATTGTTGCCTTCTGCCAGTGAGAGAGTTGTCCTCAATAATCCTGATGACTGGCTGAAGGTAAAACTGACATTATTGCCGTTCAACAATACCTGTATGTTCTGCCTGTTGCTCACATTCTGTATTCTGGCCGTGATACTTGCCGCTGATGATGAAGTATTGTGCGGATTATTTGTCGGTGATGTTATGTTTACCACCGGGGGTGCTACAGGAACCGGTACCGGTACCTGCCGCTGAACTGTTACCGGCCTGTCAGGAGACACACTGCTGACAGGAGTTGTAGTTGTTGCAGGAACATAGATTCTTCTGGTTCTGGCTCCTCCCGATCCGCCTCCCATGCTCCACCTGAATACCAGTGATGTATAGTTGTTTCTGTCCCGTGGCGTGCTCGTCCTGATCAGATTATCGATATTGATGCCGAAGGTACTGTTGTGTTCGGTTACCGATATGTTAGTCTTGTGTTCAATACCCAGTGAGAAAGAGGGTGAGAACTGGTATCCAAGGTAAAAACCCAGGGTAGGCAGAACGGCTGCCTTATTTGTCAGCCTGGTCTCATAATCACCGTCAGATAGTTCAAGGAGGTCAGCATAAACCTGCTCCCTTATCTGATTTGGATCAATTACGCTGTAATCATAGAGGGTGCCGCTTTCATCATAGAGGTCGGTGAAGGTTCTGCCATGAGTAATACCACCTCCTGCAAATCCTGACACGACTAATCGCGTTCGCTCCCGGAGGCGGTTTAGTGTTACTCCAAGTTCAATATCGTAAGTGAAAAACCTGTAGTTTATGTTGGAATATGTTCCGTCGTTGTTAATTCTGTGGTCATGAGCGGTGTTCTCTCCTGTGAGAAACCGAAACCGCCAGTCGTAACCGAAAAAGGCATTTTCCTTCCGTGCAAGGTGGTGCCCAAGCCAGAAATCAAAACCAGCGCCAATGGAATTTGCAATATCAGACCTCTGATATGCCCCTCCGATACCGAAGCCTATAGTCATCCCTCCGTTTGTGGTGTATATGGCTTTTTGTGCCTGAGATGTCTCCGTGAAAAGAATTGTCAGTGCAATTATTGCAAGTCGGCCGATAGTTGCTTTCATCTTTCTTTGCAGGTTAGCATGATTGGATTACAGAATTTAAAGGTATAAAAAAAAGATATCCGGATTACAGTATCTCAATATCAGACTGATTTTACTTCCGAATGTATATTCTACCATTTGCTGTAATAATTGATTGAAAAGAATACCGGGATTATGTTAACATCTAAGCATCTCATTATTAATTATATTTGCATTTATAATATATGAAAGACAATGAAAACCGCCACTTTCAGATTTTATGAAGAGCTTAATGATTTTCTGCCTCTTAAGCTGAGGAAGGTCTCTTTTCAGCAGCAGTTTCCTGAGAATGCAACCGTCAAACATGTCATTGAGGCTCTCGGGGTACCTCATGTTGAAGTCGACCTGATACTAGTAAACCAAGAGTCAGTTGATTTTTCTTACATGATTCAGGAAGATGACTATGTTTCTGTATACCCTGTTTTTGAAACGATGGATATAAGTTCAGTGCAGAGCTTGCGAGCCAGGCCTCTTCGTGAGACAAGGTTTATTCTTGACACCCATCTGGCAAAGCTGGCTAAATACTTGAGAATGCTGGGCTTTGACACCCTTTTCAGATGCTCCCTGGCAGACAGGGAAATAGTTGAAATCGCGCAAAATGAAGAAAGGATAATACTTACCCGTGACAGGGCGATTTTAAAATACAAGACTGTAACCCATGGATATTGGATCAGGTCAGATAAACCAGCTGACCAGTTGAAAGAGGTGATAGTCCGTTTTGATCTCAGTAATCAGATAAAGATGTTTTCGCGCTGCCTAGAATGCAATAATATAATTGAGATTATCAGGAAAGAGGATATAGATTCACGGCTGGAGCCTCTTACCAGAAAGTATTTTTTCCATTTCAGAAGGTGTCCGGGATGTGACCGGATATACTGGAAAGGCTCTCATTATGAAAAGATGAAAGAGTTTGTAGAGGAGATATTGTCATCGTAGTTTTATTTGACTTGCATTACTGATTTTCATAATTTTAAAGAAAAATCAGTGTGTCATGAAAACTCTTTTTGTCTTTATGTTCGTCCTGGTGACTCTGACAGTTGCCGCACAGGACCTGTTGATATCCTTTGCAGGAACCGGCGCCTCATCCTCCATAACTACCATAAAAGTGGATAATCTGACTTCCGGAACCAGTACAACCCTTAATGGTGATGATATTCTACGACTGACAGGTACCACGGGAATCGGAGGAACCGGAACCAGTGACCACGGAGATATCAGGATTTACCCGAACCCGATGCAGGAGAGTTCCCGGGTTGAATTTGTCACACCTTTTCCGGGAGATGCAGTAATTACAATATCTGATCTGGCTGGAAGACAGTTATTTCTACGTGACTGCTTTCTTGAGAGCTGCAGCTATGAATTTCTTGTCGGAGGACTGCCGGTTGGGATCTATCTTGTTGACATTAGGTCAGTGAACTACAGGTTATCGGGGAGGTTGGTCAGCAGTGGCGGAAATGTAGGTTCATTGAGTGTGGGAAAACCATCAGCCTTGTCACAGATTAGTAAGAGCATATTTTCTGTTCCTGACAGCAAGGGTGAAAAGGCTACCATTGATATGGTATATAATCAGGGAGACCTTCTGCTCTTTACTGCCACTTCTGGCAATTATACCACATTAATCACAGACATCCCTGCGCAGGACAAGACCATAACTTTCAGTTTTGCATCCTGCACCGATGGAGACAATAAAAATTACCCTGTTGTAAAGATAGGCACCCAGGTCTGGATGGCTGAGAACCTGAGAACAACAAAATACCGCGATGGCGTTACTTCCATTCCCCTTGTAGAGGATAACAATACCTGGATGTATCTGACTACCCCGGCTTATTGCTGGTTCATGAATAATGAAAGCACTTATGGCGTACATGGTGTCTTGTACAATTGGTACGTAGTAAATACCGGAAATCTTTGTCCTTCCGGCTGGCATGTCCCTTCAGATGCGGAATGGACGACGCTTCAGGATTATCTTATTGCAAACGGGTATAATTATGATGGTACCACTTCAGGTAACAAAATAGCCAAGGCAATGTCGGCTACTACCCGGTGGTCACCTTCATCGGTAGCAGGCTCCCCGGGCAACACTGATTACCCGGGAAAGCGTAACGCCAGTGGTTTTTCAGCATTTGCCAGTGGTTACCGGATATCAACAGGAACGTTCTCAGCCATCGGGACGCATAGTTATTGGTGGTCTTCCACACCCGAAGGATCAAGCTATGCTTATCACAGGCTCATACAGTACAATACAGTCGACATCACAAGGTTTAATTACAACCGTAAGATGGGTATGTATGTGAGGTGTATAAAGGATTAGGCGGGGGTGCCTCACTTTGTTCGGCCGTCCCCCTGCTTCAGGTATGAAAAGAGATCATTGCTGTTTATCAGGCGGGGGTGCCTCACCATGTTCAGCACCCTCCCCCTATCAGTACAGGCGGGGGTGTTCGCTTCGCTCACCGTCCCTAAGCTTCAGTTCTGCAAATACAGAACAACCACCATGCTGCGCATGGTTTTTTTGTTTTCTCAAAGCCCCTTTAGAAAGCGAGCTTTCTACGGGTCTTATAGAAAACAAAAACCCCCTTTCGGGGGTGGTTGTTTTGTGCTTGATCAGTGGAGCGTATCAGA
>CAZMSH010000065.1:0-2020 GCA_964568875.1 uncultured Rikenellaceae bacterium
GCAAGATAGGTCGCCTACAGCTTCATATCAATATGTATCAGGCCGAATGCTTACGCTGATAAAACAGTTACATGCACTTTTTTTTATCTTCGCATCTGTACCAGAGATATGAATAATCGCATAAAATGGAATACAGTCTGCATGACCTGTTAATAAAAAGTGCATACAAAGGACTGACCTTGCAGCTTGAAAATGGAAGCTTTCCTAAAGGGCATGACGGACCATGGTATAATGATGATACCTTCATGCGTACCACGGCCCATTGGACAATGCTGACTCTTAAGGCATACGGGCTTACCAACGACAGGAAACTCCTGAAATCCTCAGTCAGGGCGCTCAATTATCTTACTGGTGAGCATTCAAGACCCTATAATTATGCTTTCCATTGCAATAACAGTAAACACGGTGGAACACGGAGTAATGGTCTTATAGGACAGGCATGGATTATTGAGCCGCTTATAACCGCGGGGATACAGTTAAATGAAGACAAATATCTGTCTGTAGCAAGAGAGGTGATTTTGTTACATCCTTACAACAGTAAAAGCAGCACCTGGTCGGCAATTGAAATTGACGGCACCGATCTCGGGGAATACAAAACCCTGAATCAGCAGATTTGGTTCGGAGCCATGGCTCTAACATTGGGAATTAATACAAGTGATGAAAACATTCTTTGCATAAGCAGAGATTTTTTTTACAATCTGCCAAAAAAAATTAATCAGTTTGATGGTGGTATAATAGATCACACTTATACTAACGATAGGTTTTTGGTAAAAAGGTGGACAAGAAATCTCTTCAGAAAAGCAAATAAAAATGGAGAGCATTCTCTCCAGAAAATACTCTCCATTTCATATATGCCTTTCCTGTTATACGGTCTTGCTTATATTATTGACACTGTCCCAATAGATATTATTAGCGGCACAATTAAAGCTCGTTTCCTAACCAAAGCGGTCAGTTATATAGAGAATGCTTTCCCTTATGGATTTCTTGAAAACCCGGAATCATACCGATGGAGTTACAACCCCGTGGGTATTGAAATGGCCTACATCCTTCAGGTGTTATCTGATTTAGAAGGTAATTCTTTATTGAAAAATGACAGTAATGATGAATCACGAATTACCAAATGGCTGAAAAAACAATTTGAAGGTTATTATGACTTTGAAAGATATATGTTGAACAGAAATACCAATGATCCTGAAATACTATCTTCTAGGCTGTATGAAGCCGTCAGACTTAAGGACTACAGGTTAGAGTTTGCCTCTAAGTTTTAGCAGATAATCACTCAACTCTCTTGTAAATATCTCTGCTCCGGTATTCAACAGATGACCTCCATCATGATAATATTCTGCATCCCTGTATGCCGGATTTTCTCTGTCATAAACGTAAATCGCGCCGGATTCTCCGGTTAACTCCCTGATCCTCTCTTCAAATGAATTGCTGTGGGCACGCCTGATAGGGGTGAAAACCACAATGAGGTTTATATTGTGTTCATCACAAGCGCTGACAATCTTTTTGAAGGCATCAACCTTCTCCGGAATCTCCTCATCAATCGGATAATCCCTTTCATAATTAACAAGATACCTGTCTTCGCCATTCCGGCTCTTCCAGGAAATAGGCATTGATCCGCAGGACAGAATTGTATCTACGGGTGTAAACTGCTTCTTCCTGAGGTCGAAATTTGACTTATTAAGCCGGTAAAGAACCAGAAGCTCAGATAAAACTCTGTCCTTCTCACCAAGGCTTACCATCTCAGATCTTATATATGGATACTTTACCAGTGGATATAACCTGTCTTTTCTGAAAATAATAGTGCCTGCAGTGCTCTTAAAAAAGTATGTATCATCATCCACCACCATCAGTAATACTTTTGGTGGGTCGTTGTATTTCACCAAAACTCTCATCAGGAATTCGTGGAACTCAACATTTGAACCAGGATAACAAAGATTGTAGGCAGAAAATCCTGTTTGTTTTTCAATTTCTCCTGCCAGAATTGCCCTTGCACCCCTCGATGAACCTAAAACAA
>CAZMSH010000065.1:2120-4789 GCA_964568875.1 uncultured Rikenellaceae bacterium
AGAATTAGAAATGCAAACAGCATCGACATTGCAAAAACAGAGGTTCTGACACCTCCCGGCAGGTAACCGTCCATATTTGGAAACTCTGAAAAGAAATTTATTACTGATGACAAATCAGGAGCAAAAAAGAATACCAGTGACGTTCCGTAAAACATATAGGTAACCAGACGCCCAAACCAAATCCTGAGATAATCCGGAAAAACAGAAAATAGCTTAACCCTCCACCGCTTCGTGAAGAACTCATAAAGTATTGCTGACGCCTGCAAAACCCCAAGTAACATGAATGTCCAGCCTGCCCCGTGCCATATTCCAAACAAAATCCAGGTAACTAAAATTGCAAAAACTGAGGCTTTAACTCCCAGCTTTCTGTATCTGAAACTTGTCCTGATAAAAATATAATCATGAAACCAGGCTGAAAGTGATATGTGAAAGCGTTTCCAGAAATTTGTCATATTCTCTGCCAGGAAAGGAGCGTTGAAGTTGGGTCGAAGGGTTATTCCAAAAAACCTCGCGACACCAAATGCAATATCAGTATAACCTGAAAAATCGAAATAGAGGTATAACGGTTGAAGTAATAAGATCAGCCAATAGGAATAGGACGAACCTGATGTCTCCATATTCAGATAGGCACTGTTAATTATGGGTGCAAGCTGGTCGGCAATGGCTATCTTCTTGAAAAATCCGAACAGCAATAGCCTGAGTCCTCCTGCTATATCAGCCTTATCAAATTGAATCTCCCTTTTCAGCTGTGGGAGAAAGTGATTCGATCTGTCTATCGGTCCCGAAAGAAACCTCGGAAAAAAAGAGATATAAAGGAAGAATTGTACAAAACTGGTCTCTGGCTTTTCCCATCTGTTATATACGTTTATTAAATAACCTATCGCCTGCAATGTGAAGAATGATACACCCACAGGAATAATTATTTTCGAGACTATGCCAATATCAATGTTGATTCCGAGTAGCTCAAATAGAGGGTTGATCGTAAAAGAGACATATTTCAGAAGTATCAGTTGGGTAAGGTTGATCACTATCCCAAGCCTGAATAAAAATTTGCGTCCTTTATCGCCTGATATTCCAAGGGCCAGATAATAATTGATAATTGAGTATATAATAACATATATCAACAGATTAAAACTGTAGGTGGCAATGAAGCCGGAGCTCATCAAAGAAAGAAGTAAAATTCTCTGTCTCTGCTTAAGATTATAGAAAATAAATACCGAAGCCACCGATATTAATACAAAATAGTATGAGGTAATCTCCACTTGGTTCTGTTTTTAAATATATTAATATTGATGCCTGATCATTTCAATCCCAACCTGTTAAGTAAAGGAGTCAGACCGTTAACATATAAGTCAATGTGTGAAACGGTCCAGTTTTCATTCAGAGTGAGCCGGGGCAGTGAAAAAAGCTTAGCTGAATGGTATTTAAAAAGGCTTCCATTATTTGCAGTAAAAGCCATTTTCAATCCGCACGCCCGGGCTATCCTGTATTCGCGTCCGGCTGCCTCAGCTATTCCACCAAATGGATAAGCAAAGTAATCAACCTGTTTGCCTGTAATTTCCTCAATCTTCCCGGCAGATACTCTTATCTCACTTATCACCTCCTCCTCCCTCAGGGTTTTAAGATTCTGATGATTTACAGTATGGGCGCCTATCGTAACCAGCGGATGACTGCTTAAGAATCTTACCTGATCCCATGTTAATGCCAGTCTCCTGGTTGGCTCATATATTTCATCCTCATCCTTATTAAGAATCTTCTTTAGTACCGGAATAAAATTACCGGCACTACACCTTCTCAGCAGGTTCCGTATATTGAAGAACGATTCGCGCTTTTCATTTACGGTCTTGTTCCGGTAATTCAGAATATTCCCTTCATGTTCAAATTGAATCTCGTCATTGCTTAGCACAAACTCTTCAAGCAGCGACCACAATATCACAATCGAATGATCAGGAAAGCCGGTTGTCAGGAACAATGTGAAAGGAGCATTATACTTTTCGAACAACGGCAGGGCATTTGTTAAATTATCAGCATATCCGTCGTCAAAAGTGAAAGCAACAAATCTCCTGGTTCTTCCTTTTTCATTTAAACGGTTATAACATTCATCAAGTGTGACTATATCTGTCTTGCTTGAGGTAAAATACTCCAGCACTCCTTCAATATAACCTGGTGATACCTGAATGCTTTGATTAAACTTTGAAAAATCATTCGTAACACTGTGGAAAAGCATAACGTGTCCGATGCCTGCAAATGGCCGGAACAGACTCTGTATTTTGGTTGCCCTTATCAGATCGGTCTTATTCATAGGAAAATATGATCAGATACTGCTTTTAATTATGTTAAAATATCTCTCGATTATTTGGTGATTATGAAACATTCTGCTCTTTTCCATCGCTCTCGCTGATCTGGTTTCCATCTCTTTAACGCTGAGTCCTTTCAATAAGTCTGTAAGCTGTTGTTCATCAATATCGATAAATGAAGCCTCATCGCCATTAAAATAACCATACGAACCCGTACCCTTTACCCCGACTATGTATAAGCCCATTGCCGCGGCTTCGAAATAAGATATACCAAAGGTCTCAGGATAACTAAGCATCACAAATATATCAGAATTCTCATAAACCTTTCTTATATAATCGGCGTCCTGATGCCCGTGGAATCTGACTACCTCT
>CAZMSH010000066.1:0-4355 GCA_964568875.1 uncultured Rikenellaceae bacterium
CCGACCAGTGCATCCTTGGGAAATCCAATATCCCTCAGAGGAGCTGTGGTTATCATTGCTCCTTCAGGAACCAGGAACTCCAGAGCCTCAGCATCAGTTCCGGTCATGCACTTGATCTCGGTAATATTGGGATTGGTAGTATGCATGAAAATGCGGCTGGCGGCAGATATTTTTTTGTTGATGATTGTATCTATTCCGGTGTTTTCAGCAAGACTGATATACTCCATATTCTCTACCTCTGCTATTGTCCTCTTGACCCCAAGCTTCTTGGCAAGCAGGCAGGAGAGAATATTGGTCTCAGAGTTGCCTGTAACAGCCACAAATGCATCCATTCTGGTTATACCCTCCTCCTCAAGCAATTCCACGTTTCTCCCATCACCGTTAATAACCAGAGTGTTCTCAAGAGTGTCAGCAAGTATCTGACACTTGTCGCGATCAATATCTATCAGCTTAACCTCGCTCTCTTTCTGCATCTGAGAAGCAACATGCTTGCCGATCCGGCTTCCCCCCAGTATCATTATCCTCTTCGCTTCAAAGTTCTCTTTACCAGAGAAAAGCATCATTTCATCTATACCCTCCGGAGTACTTACCACAAATGCAAGGTCGCCGGCCTGAAACTGCTCGCTGCCTCTTGGAATAATGGTACGCTCATTCCTCTTTATAGCTACCGCCCTGTATTGGTGAGTTTTGAAGCTCTCAGCTATCTCCTGAAGGCTCCTGTTGAGGATAGGCGCATTCTCTTCCAGCTTCTGGACATACAGCATTAATTTGCCTCCTGAAAATTCCATGAACTCAGTTGTGCCGGTTACATGAAGCAGACCCAGCACCTCCTGAGCCGCAATGTATTCAGGAAATATCATATTGTCGATGCCAAGACTGAAGAAGAACTCACTTGTTCCTTTCTCGAGATATTCCATATTGTCTATACGTGCGAAAGTCTTCTCAGCCCCCAGTCTCTTGGCGAGTATTGCTGATGTAATGTTGGTATCCTCAGAATGTGCCACTGCAATAAAAAGATCGGTCTTTTTGCCTATGGTATCCCTGAGTATATTCACTGATGTGGCGGAACCATGATATGTCAGCAAATCCAGTGATGAATCGATAGGTCTGAGTCGCAGCTCTTCCGTGTCAATGAGGATTATCTCATGATTGTCATTTGCCAGCATCCTGGCAAGATGTGTGCCTACTTCACCTGCTCCTGCAATTACTATTCTCATCTTCAGATCAGAATTGGAAAAAACACGGCAAATTAATACTTAAATTCCCGATAATTCAATTTTTTACTTCTTTTTCCTTTCCTTGAAAGGCATTTTTAACACTCGGGAACCATCAGTCTGTAAATAATGAATAAGGATCCCTGAGGTGTCACTTCTATCTTCTGCAGGTATTAAGACGTTATTTCGTCCGGAGGTAACAATGATCTCTCTGATGTTGCTGCTATCGGGGTATTCAAAATTTTGCGATAAGCGGCCGGCTATCAAATAGTCAGATGAATAACTTACAGTTGAGATTACTGAATTCCTGCCGGCAATTATAAAAGACCTGCCCATGAAATCAATTGATACGGGCCATCTGTCGGGGATAATGTATTCACCGGTAACAGGAATCGATGTCATATGCCTTTCGACCGGTTCTTCTATAGTAGCAGAATCGGTGACAACATAGATGTGATTACCATTTCTGAATCCCGCCGCCACTCCCCCGCGGGTGTTGTATACAATTACCTCAGATGAATTACGGATTATCAGAAACCTGGTTGTTGAGATGGTTATCAGTGGCATCAGCGACATTATAAGTATCATTATGTTTTTCTCCTTTTTTATAAGCAGTGTATGGAAGATAAAAAAGAGAAAAACCAATAGAGTCACTGTTTCAGGCCATGGCGGTGTCATCACCATCCCTGCTGCCTGTCCGGGCAACCCGGCAATAAATTCAGTAAGGCTTATGGAAACAGATATAAGGTGATTAAGAAGATATGCTATTATCGATGCCACCGGCGCTGCTGGAGAGAGCAGAATCATTGCAAAGGCGCCTATTATAATCAATGAAGCAAGGGGTAAGATAAGAATATTGGCAGGCAGGAACCACACTGGAAATCTGCCGAATGCATTAAGGGTGAACGGAACCGTACCGGCCTGCGCCAGTACTGAAACAATGGCAAGTTGAATCATCCTGTCGGCAGGGGCAAACCCGGTTTTCAATACTTTTGCCGCCTTACTGAAAAAGGTAGTAATGAAAAGTACAGCGGAAAAGGAGAGTTGAAAGCTTAGCGTTGTAATATCTGATGGTTTAATAATCAGCATAATAAATGCTGCTGCCAGTATTGAGTTCAGACTGTTTGCAGGTCTTTTCAGCAACTTGCCCGCGTGCAGGAATGAGAACATCAGTGATGCTCTTTCGACCGATGGAGGAAGTCCGGTGATGAAGGCAAAACCCCACAAAACCACAATCGAAATTATTACCCTTAAGGTTTTTAATCTTCTGCCTAGAAAAAAGAGCATACTGTATACAAACATACTGACAACACCTGCATGCAATCCTGACACAGCCATTACATGCATTACTCCTGCTTTTGAAAAGTCCTCCCTCAGGGTGTCGTCAACCATCTCTTTCTGACCAAGGGTAAGCGCTGAAAGCAGCGCGGCATTCTGCGGGTCAAGACCAAGTTCAGTGTATAGCTGTGATATCTTTTTACCTGTTATAAGAGCTTTTTCTTTCAATGTTCTGCGCTCTGGCCTTAGGGTTTCTAAAACTGAACTGCCGCGTATGAAGGCATAGTACCTGGCGCCTTTTTTCAGCATGAATGACTTGTAGTCAAATTCGAACGGATTACCCGGGTTGGTAAAGGCAGCAGGAGCGGCATGGAGCAGCATCAGGTCACCAGGCAACAGCGGAGGAGATGTGGTATCAGTACCAGTAATGTAAAGCAGCATGTTTCCCTGGAGTTTAGTATACCTGCCTGAAGAGTCTGCCCGGGAGATCAGATTTGTCATAACAGCATGGCTTGCCGTCTTCTTCTCAGGAAAGGACTGAACACGGCATAACACTATAATTTCTTCGCCCTCATTTAGTTTAGACGGGGACTGAAGCTCCTTCCTCAGAAGCAGGAATCCGCCCGAAAAGAGTAACAGGTTCAGCGCCGTACCATAAATAATATCAGATTTTATTTGCTTCCTGAAGAGAGAGATTGCAATCAGGGCTACCGACACAACTGCCATCACTATAACAGGCATAATATTTATATCAGACAGATAACCTGTCAGTATCCCGATGCAAAGAGGGGCGATCAGCCTTATGAAAGGTATCTCCTTATGCAGCACGTATACAGCGATGACTGCATAAAGTTACCATTTTTATCTCAATCGTCTGCCCGGAAGGATTGTTTTATATGAGACATCGAAGTGACCTTTGCTTATGTCGTTAAGCTTTCTCTGTATGAGCCTGCGTCTGAGCGGACTTACCTTGTCAGTGAACAGCACTCCGTCGAGGTGATCGTATTCATGATGTATTACCCTGGCTTTATAACCGGTAAAGACCTCATCGTGAAAATCCCATTTCTCATCATACCAGGTCATTCTGAGGTAAGATTCGCGGTTAACCTCTTCCCTCAGGTTCGGAATGCTGAGGCACCCCTCTGTCATTGGCACTATCTCACCTGATTTTTCTGTGATGCGTGCATTTATGAATACACTTTTGAATCCGTCCATTTCAGGATCATCTTCAGCCAGCGGAGTACCGTCAACGACAAACAATCTTATAGATTTTCCTATCTGGGGCGCAGCAAGACCCACGCCATCGGAATGATACATGGTCTCAAACATATCGCTGATAAGCTCATTGAGACCGGGATAATCCCTGTCGATATCCTCAGATTCCTTTCTTAGTATCGGGTGGCCGTACACATATACAGGATATATCATTATTACTGTTTTTTATTTGCAATTGTCTCCATGTAAACCTGGAGGATGATAGAAGCGCTGATTTTGTCAACCAGGGCTTTATCCTGCCTCTTCATTTTTTTCACTCCGCCCTCTATCATAGTCTGCATGGCAGATTTTGAAGAAAAACGTTCATCAATCAGGCTTACAGGTTTAGCCGGAAATATCTTCTTCAGCCTGGCAATAAAGGGGTCGATCTCCCGTGCAGTCTCGCTGGGCTTATTATTTATCTGCCTGGGATACCCGACAACAAATTCGTTAATGGTCTCCTTTTTGTCATAATCGATAAGAAAAGATTCAATATCATGTGTTCTTACCGTTGTCAGTGGAGATGCTATTATGCCGGCAGGATCGGTAACGGCAATACCGCATCTTTTTCTACCATAATCAACAGCAACAATTCTGCCCATTATTCCC
>CAZMSH010000067.1:0-3945 GCA_964568875.1 uncultured Rikenellaceae bacterium
GCCCGAGAGCGTCCGCGGCGCGCACGGAAAAAGGGGTGTGGCAATGACTGAATCCGAGGCTCGTACACGAAAAGAGCGCATCGATGCGCGGCTTCGATCGCCCGTCCTCGACTGGATCATCGTCCGCAACGACGAAGTCCTCGATTTTTCGTCGCTCGCCCGTCACGCCGTCGAAGAATACCCAACCGGGACCGGTCCCGCCGACTACGCCCTTTTCGTCGACGGCAAGCTGCTCGGCATCATCGAAGCCAAAAAAGTCTCTCTCGGCGCCGAAAACGTGCTGGAACAGGCCAAGCGATACGCCCGCGGCGTACCGGACACGGTCGGCGACTGGCGGGGCTACAGGGTTCCCTTTCTTTATTCCACCAACGGAGAGTCCATCTTCCATCTCGACGTGCGCAGAAAAGAAAACGCATCCCGGCTGCTGGCCGATTTCCACTCCCCCCGGGCCCTGCTCGAAAAATACCGCAAAGACACGGAAAGTGCCGAACGATGGTTTGCTCAAAGGCCCGTCGCCGAAATAATCCGCCTGCGACCGTACCAGGCAGCAGCCGTCGAGGCCATCGAAAAAGCCCTGTGCGCCGGCAAAAAGAGCATGCTGATCGCCATGGCCACAGGAACCGGCAAAACCTTCACCCTCGTTTCCTCCATCTACCGCCTGCTGAAATCAGGCTACGCCCGGCGGATTCTCTTCCTGGTGGACCGGCGCGCCCTCGCCGCCCAGACCGTTTTCGCCCTCTCCGCCTTTCAAACGCCGGAGGGGCTCAAACTGGACAGGGATTACGAGGTCTACAGCCAGAGATTCCGCCGCGAAGAGCTGGAAGACGGCAGCAGCTTCGACCCCAAGGTGCTGCCCGAAGAGTACCTGACCAACCCGAGGGAAGCCCACACCTTCATCTACGTCTCCACCATCCAGCGGATGGCCGTCAACCTGCTGGGCAAAGACGCCGACGGCGGCTTCGAGTACGACACCGAGGCCGACAGGCTCGATATCCCCATCAACGCCTTCGACGTCATCATCGCAGACGAGTGCCACCGGGGATACTCCGCCAAAGAAACCGGCTGCTGGAAATATGTCCTGGACTACTTCGACGCCGTGAAAATCGGCCTCACCGCCACACCGGCGGCCCATACCCTCGGCCTGTTCAAGAACAAGGTCTATTCCTACAGCACCGAACAGGCCGTCCTCGACGGCTACCTTGTGGACTACGACGCCGTAAAGATCACGTCCGACATCCATATCAACGGCGCATTCCTCAGGGAAGGTGAGATGGTCGGCGAGATCGACGTGGAAACGGGCTCGGAGCAGCTCGATTCGCTGGAGGACGAACGGGAGTTCAGCGCCGCGGAAATAGAGCAGAAAATCACCGCTCCCGACAGTACCAGGAAAATTCTCACCGCCATAAAGAAATACACCGACCGGCACGAGGCAGAGCATAAACGGTTCCCCAAAATGCTGATATTCGCCGTCAACGACCTTCCCCATGTCTCCCACGCCGACGAAGTGGTGCGCACCTGCAAGGAAGTTTTCGGCAAGGGCGACGACTTCGTGATGAAGATCACCGGAAGCCCCACCGTCGACCGTCCCCTGCAGAAAATACGCCAGTTCCGCAACCGCCCCGAACCCAAAATAGTCGTCACCGTGGACATGCTGACCACCGGCGTGGATATCCCCGCCATAGAAATGATCGTTTTCATGCGGATGGTGAAGTCCCGCATCCTCTGGGTGCAGATGCTTGGGCGCGGAACCCGGCTGTGCAGGGAGATCAACAAAGAGAAGTTCACCATCTTCGACTGCTTCGACGGAAGCCTCATCGAATACTTCAGGAATGCCACCGATTTCGACGTCACTCTCCAGAAAGAGACGGTCTCCCTTGCCGAAATCATCGAACGAATCTACGACAACCGAGACCGGGAGTATAATGTCAACCGTCTGATCAAACGGCTGCGGCGCGTCCAGAACACCATGGGCGCCGAAGCCCGGGAAGCCTTCGCCCGATTCCTGCCCGACGGTGACATGAAAGCCTACGCCGACGGGCTGAAAGAGAATCTCCTGAACGACTTTCCCGGGACCATGGCGCTTCTTCGGAATAAAGAGTTCCAGGACCTGCTCGAAAACTACCCCCGCCCGAAAAAGGTCTTCTTCAAGGGGTACGACATCGTGGATACGGTGGACGACGAAGTGATGTTCCGGGTCGGAGACGACTACCAGAAACCGCAGGACTACCTTCGGCTCTTCGAAGAGTTCGTCCGAAAGAACCCCGAGCAGATCGAAGCCATCGAAGTACTGCTCTCCCGCCCTTCGGGGTGGAATGTCGACGTTTTGAAAGACCTGCGCGACAGACTCGAAAAAAGCCATTTCTCCGAGAAAGACCTGCAGCGGGGGCACGCGCTCGTCTACCAAAAGCCCCTTGCCGACATCATCTCCATGGTCAAGCATGCTTCCGACTACCACGTGCCCATCCTCACGGCACGGGAACGGGTGGAAAAAACGGTGGCGCGGCTAGCCGAAAAACACACCTTTACCGAAGAGCAGAAAAACTGGCTCGCCTATATCCGGGAGCACCTCATCGAAAACCTCGCCATATCGCAGGAGGACTTCGAAACCATGCCGGTCTTCGAACGGCACGGCGGCCTCACCAGGGCGAAGCGGATCTTCGGAGAGGCCTTCGACGGGATACTGAAGGAGATCAACGAATCGCTTGCCGCCTAATACACTATAGAAAAGGGAATGAGCCATGTCCGACGTCGTAAATAAACTCTGGGGCTTCTGCCACACCCTTCGCCATGACGGAATCGACTATGGCGACTATATCGAGCAGCTTACCTACCTGATGTTCCTCAAAATGGCCCATGAAAAGGACATCGACCTCTCCGGCATCCAGTACGAAGAGGACAGGAACACCGTCACCCTCGACTGCTCATGGAGCACCTTCGTCAAAAAGTCCGGAACCGGTCTGCTGGACTCCTTTGCCCGAATCCTGCGGGCCCTCGGCCGGCAGCCCGGCCTCCTGGGCGACATCTTCACCCAGGCCGTTCCCAGATTCACCAATCCGGTCAACCTGAAGAAGATCATCAACATGATCGACGAAGAGGACTGGTCCTCCATGGAGGTGGACGTCAAGGGCGCCGCCTTCGAAGGACTGCTGGAAAAATCCGCCGCCGAGGGAAAGAAGGGTGCGGGGCAGTACTTCACCCCCCGGGTGCTGATACAGTCCATCGTCAGCGTCATGCGCCCCGACCCCAGGGCATCCAAAGAGTTCACCATCTGCGACCCCGCCTGCGGAACGGCCGGCTTCCTCATGGTGGCCTACGAATGGCTCATGAACGTCACCAGGGGAGCCCTGGACAGAAAAGACGTCCAGCGCATCAAAAAAGGAACCTACTACGGCCAGGAACTCGTCCCCCGCCCCCGGAGACTGGCCCTGATGAACCTCTTCCTCCACGGGCTGGAACCGTGCATCTACCTGGGCGACAGCATTTACGAACCCGACAGGGGCGAACGGTACGACTGCATCCTCACCAATCCCCCCTTCGGAACCAAAGGGGCCAACCAGGCCCCGGTGCGGGACGACTTCACCGTCAGCACAAGCAACAAGCAGCTCAATTTCATCCAGCACGTGGTCACCATACTCAAAAGGGGCGGACGGGCCGCCATGGTGCTGCCCGACAACGTCCTTTTCGCCGACGCCGCGGGCGACGTCATCAAGTACCTGATGGAAGACTGCGATGTGCACACCCTGCTGCGCCTCCCCAACGGCACCTTCACCCCCTACAGCCAGGGAGTGAAGGCCAACGTGATCTTCTTCCGGAAGGGCATGAAAACCGAAAACACCTGGATCTACGACTGCCGGACCAACATCCCCGGCGTCACCAAAAAAGACCGGCCCCTAGGAGCCTGTCGGACTTAGTCCACATCGGATAGAATAGACTCATCCCGAATAA
>CAZMSH010000068.1:0-3811 GCA_964568875.1 uncultured Rikenellaceae bacterium
GTGTGGGTAGTGTGCCACTGGTTTTTGGAGCACTTTCAAGCAACCTGCCTATCGATAATGAAGGCATCGTACACAGCAGAGGTGTTGAAACTACAATCGGCTGGAGAGATAATGCATCACCAAATTTTGGTTACTGGATAAATGGAATGGTTGATTTCTGGACAAACAAGATAGATTTCATGGCAGAACCCTATAAGGAAGACCTTTACAGGGTTGAAACAGGAGGACTTGTTCGACAGAATTACGGTCTGATTGCTCTGGGACTCTTCAAAAATCAGGATGAAATCGACAACAGTCCTGAACAATTGTTCGGTCCTTATCAGCCCGGAGATATCAAGTATAAAGATATGAATGACGATAATGTAATCGATGCCAATGACTATACAGCAATCGGCAGGAGCACATTCCCGCAGCTTTCATATTCACTTGACATGGGAGTACGTGCCGGAAACTTCGATTTTTCAGTTCTTCTTCAGGGAAGCTCAATGAAGAGCTACTATCTTAACAATAATGTTGTTCGCGCATTTACCAGTAACGGCAAGATATCAGACTTCGCCCTGAACAGGTATACCGATGAAGCAAGCTGGGCTACTGCCGACTACCCAAGACTTACCACAGTTGCAAATGACAACAACTGGAGAATCTCCACATTCTGGCTGAGGGATGCGGCATTTCTGCGTGTAAGAAACCTGGAGATAGGCTACAACCTTCCGATGGAGGCAGCACGCAAGCTGGGAATGTATGGTATGAGGATATACCTTAACGGCTACAATCTTCTGTCACTTGATAACTTCAAGACCTTTGACCCTGAAGACCCGAATGCCGGTATAAGCAAATATCCGATGACGAGCATTATAAACCTGGGTGTCAACCTAAAATTCTAGATTATGAAAAAGTATCATAAAATATTAGAAGCAATAAAAAAACCTTCCGTTGTAATTGCTGCCCTGCTGATGATGGCAGCCTGTGAAAGGCCCTATCTGCAGCCCTGGCCGCCTGACGGAGCCAGGACACCGGAGGATGTGTGGAACTACTACTATTTTACGCGTGGGTTCCTCGATGCAATCTATGCCGACCATATGACCAATGTATATGTTAATGATGTACAGGGTTACGGTATGCTGGCTTCGGCTACTGACGAAGCTGTTCACTCAGACCTTCAGGGCGCCGTTCGTAACTTTACAAACGGGATATGGAATCCCACGAGCGTGCCTAATATAACATTTGGAGGAGTTTACTCTGCCTACAGAGAGACAACATCACCGTGGGACAACGCATACAGGGGAATCAGAAGAGCTAACATTTTTCTTGAGAATGTAGACAACTCTGTTTTCATTGATGATGTCTCCAATCCTGACAGGGCTAAAGACCGTACATATGGAAAGGGGCAGGCCTATTTCTGGAGGGCTTTCCTTCAGTTTGACCTCCTGAAGAGATATGGACCTTTCCCGATCGTAACGAAGAGCCTCTCGCTGGAAGATGATATCTTCGTGCCCAGAAATACTATAGATGAATGTGTTGCACAGATAATGGAAGACTGCGACAGTGCTATTGCAAATCTGCCACTTCTGTGGGTAGACAATAACTGGCACAGGGTTAACATTACTACAACCCAGGCGCTTAAGTCAAGGGTTGCCCTGTACTACGCAAGTCCGCTTTACCAGGGTAGTTTCGAGACTTTCGGACTCGAGAAGAACACGGTCGGAGATGTTGACAGGTGGATTGCAGCAGCAGACTATGCAAAGGAGTGTATTGATGGCAACAGCTATTACAGCCTGATGAGCGTAAGTAAATTCAACAGGCCTTTCAGCAACACCAATACCTACAACCACAGGATTGCCTTTACGAGTCACACCTCTCAGTTTGAGGCAATCTTCTCGACACCTCCGTCATCCCAGCAGATGTATAATAACCAGAGGTATAATATGCCTGCGGGAGTTGAAGGTTGCGATGGCTATACCAATCCCACACAGGAGATGGTAGATGCTTTTGAGGTTGTTCCTCTTGATGCAAGCGGGAGGCCTGTAACAGGAGCAACAGCTGAGCCTTTTGACTGGAATAACCCTGTTCATGCAGCTGATCCTTACGCCAACAGAGATCCACGGTTCTATGCTTCTATTAACTACAACGGCTACCTGTGGGGTGCCAGTAGTTCAAGGGCATATTATATTGACACTTACGAAGGTGGTGTTCATCGCAATCCTCTGTTGCCGACATCAACAAAAACAGGGTATTACTACAGGAAGTTTCTGCATGAGCAGTTTTATGCATATGCTACCGGTCAGTACAGTAACCTAACAAGCTGCAGGATTGAGATCAGGCTTGCCGAGATCATACTCAACTACGCCGAGGCCATGAACGAAGCTTACGGACCTGATGTTCCTCACCCCGAAGGTGATCTGAGGATTGGCGGATCAACAGCCCGTGATGCTGTTAATCTGATCAGGGCCAGGGTCAGAATGCCGGAAATTCCTGCCGGACTTACTAAGGAGGAGATGCGTGAAAAAATCAAGCATGAGCGTCGTATTGAACTCTGCTTTGAAGGACACAGGTTCTATGACCTGAGACGCTGGAAGGAAGGTGAAAAGCTCGGAGGACCGGTGCATGGAATAAGAATCACTCCTACCGGATTTGATGCAAACAACAGGCCAACAGGTTTCACATACGAAGTTGAACAGATTGAGACAAGAGTCTGGGCCGATAAAATGTACTGGTGGCCGATACCATATTCCGAGATTGTTAAGTATGAAGGGAGACTTGTACAGAATCCCGGCTGGAACTAATAATTAGGACGTGTGACAACAAAGAAGTTAAATTCTATGAAAAGAATAGCAATAATATTAATAACGATAACTGCAATGCTCACGGCATGCAGTAAGACAGACGTCTGGCTCGACTACGATGATCCGTCTGTATATATCGCACGTAACGGAGTGAGCTTTAACACTGCGTGGATGTATGATACTGATGAATGCACAGTGGAGCTGGGTGTGACCCTCTCTGGAGTAAGGCCTTCAAACCAGAACACCGACATAGAGGTCTCATTTCAGGTTGACGAGTCTGTCATCTCAGTCTACAATGCTGACATAACACAGCAATATTCAGGGCAGGTTATAAATCTGCCGGCAGATTGCTATCAGTTACAGGGTAATAAAGTTGTAATACCCAGCGGCGAAGTGGATGCCAAGATACCGATAAAGATCTTTACCGATAAGGTGGAGGCTCTTGGTATGGGTCCCGATGATATCTATGCAATACCTATCAAGCTGACCTCTACAACCAAGTACAGGCTTTCGGAAAATGCAGGCCAGGTGGAGTCAATTTATAGTATAATGCTTGATAATCCAAGGTTTTATTTCTGGGTTAACAGGAATGCTACTACTGCTCCTCCTGTGCTCGGTCGCAAGGTAATCTTCGGCCAGACGCCCAGGGTGGAGAACTTTATGGTGACAAGCTACGGGCTGAATGCAGATGAATCTTATACGCTCACCTTTGAGGTTGATCCGACAATGGTTCCTGCGGGCCAGACAATACTACCTGCTAATGCATACGAACTGCCTTCAACTACAGTTACTATTCCGGCAGGTTCACTAACCGCTGAGTTCCCGGTAAAGATCATTAACGATAACGTAGCATTCAGGCAAGTCTTCTTCCTGCCAATAACAATTACAGCAGCCTCAAAGTATGCAGGAGACCCGGTAAAGGGTACTTTGCTCCTCAGGGTTGATGTTAAGAATGACTATGAATGGGCTTATGTCAGTAAGGCATCTATCTTTGCTTCTCAAACAGGAAGGTCTTCAAGTGCACAGAC
>CAZMSH010000069.1:0-3648 GCA_964568875.1 uncultured Rikenellaceae bacterium
CGTCGCCTTTTGACCTGCAACTCAGATAATCCAGGTGTGCTGGTGATAAGCGCGCTTCACGGGTTAGGCGGCATCGGTAAAACAGTTTTGGCATCCGTTCTTGCGTATGACAAAGATATTCAGAGGCGATACTCAGACGGCATACTCTGGGTCACTCTGGGCCAAAAGCCGGATGTTCTCTCACAATTGAGTAACTGGATTAAGGCTCTTGGTGACGACGAATTTCATCCCACGAATCTTGAAGCAGCATCAATGCATCTTAGAACAATTTTACACGATAAATATGCCCTTTTAGTGATTGATGACGCATGGGACCCTGCTTTCGCTAAACCCTTTCTTGTTGGTGGATCTCACTGTCAGGTGTTGATAACGACCCGAGATTCCTTAATCGCCAGGGCTGTAGGTGCATTTCTCTATGATCTTGATGTCATGACCCAGGGCCAGTCATTGTCGCTTTTGTCCAAGTGTTTGGGGTGCAAAATTGGATATTCAGAGCAGCAAGAAGCTCTGGATTTGGTTCATGAAGTGGGACATTTACCACTTGCATTGGAGTTAGCGGCCTCTCAGGTGAAAGATGGGGTTTCATGGTCGGAGTTGTTGAGCGATCTAAAAGCTGAAGTGGCGAGGCTGGAATCCCTGGATATGCCAGGTAGTAGGGACGTGCCTGACGAGGCTACTCGTAAAAACCTGAGCTTGAAAGCATCATTCCAACTCAGTTTGCAGCGACTGCCCGAAGAGAAACAAATCGCTTTTATATGGTTAGGTGTCTTGCCCGAAGACGTCGTCTTGACACCAAAGATGGCAGTAACACTCTGGAAAAATGATCTTAGAACCGCTCAAGAGACGTTACGCTATCTGCGAAGTAAAGCCCTTCTTTTGTCAGGCGAAAAGCTGGACGGTAACCATCAAACTTATCGCCTTCACGACCTGATACATGATTTATGCAGAAATTTAATAATTGCTCCAGTTGAGCCGTCTAATAAGCGAGATATCCCAGGATTGGGATTAAGTCTTAAAGATGCTCACTCCTACCTCCTAGAGCGCTATCTTGAGATCGCTGAAGGAGGCCTCTGGCATACTTTGACGGATGACGGTTATATTCATGAAAATCTCGTCTGGCACATGGAAAGGGCAGATCGTCTTGAAGATATTCACTGTCTACTACGTGAGGAGACAGCCGACGGCAAAAATGCATGGTATCAGACTCGTGAACGTCTGGGGCAGACGGGTGGATACATCGAAAATATCGCTTGCTGTTGGTTGTTAACGGAGAAACGCTCATTATACGATATCAAAAAGGCAAATGTAGCCCCTTCAATTGGTTTGGAAACGCGTTATGCAATGATAATATCTTCCGTAAATAATTTATTTTCTAACATCCCCTCAGATTTACTTTGTGAGTTGGTCAAAAATAAATTGTGGACACCACAGAAAGGAATGATTTATGCTCGAAAGATTGAGAATGATTATCTAAAAGTAAAAGTGTTGTCCGAGATTATGCCGTTTCTGTCAGATCATGAAAAAAATGATGTTTTATACGAATGCATGGCGATTGTGGATAAAATAAGGGATGAAAAAACAAGAACCGATGCTTTGATGGAGGTAGTTCTTCGCCATCCTGAACCTGACAAAGTATACGATTTGGTCAATCGAATTAAAGACCGAAACTTGAGAGATCGAGCTCTCGCTGATATAATACCTAAGTTATCCGATTCTCGACTTGCTATAAATCTGATTAGACAGATTGATGACGGGTCAATAAAAGGGAGGACGATCGTTGAGATCTTGCCTGGACTTTCCGAGCCTCAATCTGTTTTCCCTATAGTTGATCTAATAAAAGAAGATCGAGTAAGGTCAAGGGTGCTAATTGCCATAGCGCCTTACTTTCCCCACCTTGATGAGCTTCTCGCCTCGGCTTACAAAATTAAGAACGTATCTTTGCGGAGAAGTACATCTAAAGCGATAAAAGACACTCATTCGAAACCAAGAAGAAAAAATATTTGCGATTTAATATTCACTGAAAACTTATTTAAAAAAAGTGTACCAGAAGCAACCGTTATAGTGTGCGATGAATCACAAAAGATGGAATCCGTAGAAAAAGCTCTTGCTGAAATATGGCAGATTAAAGATGAATCGTCCAAAGACAATGCCTTGGCTAAAATTGCACTTAAACTTCATCAGTCTCAAGATGTCATCGATGTTATCAAGCAAATCAGAGATACTGCCTTGAGAGTCAAAATTTTGACTATTATGGCCCCCAACTTCCAAGAGCCTCAGAAAACTGACGCGTTAAATGAGGCGTTTGATTTGGCCAAGAAAATAGATGATGCAGGGGAGCAAACTAAAGTGTTGAAAGATCTTGCATGCGTACTTTCACAAATTCGGAAGATTACGCTTCTGAAAAATCTATTGGAATATATTAAGGAGATGAATGACCGCCTTACTACAGCGTTTTTTTTAGTGGAACTAATACCCAGCTTTTATGAACCCCTTAAGGCTGAAGCTCTTAGAGAGGCCCTTTCCATATTCAAACAAATTAAGGAATTGGATTTAAGAGCTAAGGCTTTGATAGAGGCTCTACCTAACTTACCCGAGCCCTTGAAAACTGATACTATGAAAGAATTATTTGAAATTATCAAATCGATTAGAGATGAACGGTTAGCGGCAAGATTGCTGGTTGATATAGCATCTCACCCAAATAACGATGCGAAAAATGTTCTCGATATGATCGAAAGAATTAAAGATAATGATCTGAAAGATTGGACCCTGGCTGAAACTGCATCGAGACTTGAACCATGGAATGCCCTCATAATATCCAGGCAGATTAAAAAAGGATATTTGAGGTCGAGGATCTTGGCCGAAATCTCCTCGAAACTTCCTGAAAATAAGATGTCTGACGCGTTAAAGGAGGCTCTTTCCGCGGCGAGAGATATTGACGACCACTATTTAAAGGCGAGATCATTGGCAATCGTAGCAATCGAAATCCCGAAAGTTGAAGATGCCCTCAATGTGTCGAAGGAGATTAAGGACGATTATATGAGAGAGAAGGCACTGAGCGAAATATTATCCAGACTTTCCGACCCTCAAAGGGCTCTCCTTTTGGCTGGACAAATAAAGGATAGAGAATCAAGAGATAGGGCTTTGGCAGGAATATCACATAACATATCACAACATATGGTAGCACTAGAGGTATGCGGGCAGATCGAAGATGAATACACAAGGGGGATCAATTTTGCCAAGATTGCGTCCAGACTTTCTGAGCAAAAAAAGAGTGGGGTCTTAAAAAAAGCCATAAATACAATCAGCGAGATTGAGGACGAGGACTTGCGGGAGCAAGGGTTAGTTGAAATTGTACCTTATCTTCTTGAGTTAAAGCCATCAAACCTCCATTCGATGTGGTCTGAGATGCTGCACACATCTAGCCAAAAGACTCGTAGTGGACTATTATCAGACATAGGCGCCTTAGTTCCCATTATCCTCGCCCTCGGCGGCGAAGAAGCCCTCTTGGAGACCGCCCGCGCCATCGAGGACGTGGGCCGCTGGTGGCCCTGACCCCTCGCGACAGAAAAGCCTTATACCTCCCCCGACCAACTCCCCGCCACTATGGCCGCCCTCCTGGAGATCAGGGACCTCTCGAAGAGCTTCTCG
>CAZMSH010000070.1:0-3303 GCA_964568875.1 uncultured Rikenellaceae bacterium
CGACACTGGAAGTAAGTTTATTAACCTTTATGCCAGCCCTGACGGGGGTTGTATTGGCGATTCCCTTAGGACAATTTTTGGAAACCCGAAAGAATATTGTCCCCTGGTTCAGTTTTGCGCGTCTGACAGTTTTATTGAGTTATGGGTTCACCGGTCTCATCGTAATTCTCTTCCCAAATGCTACAGCTATTCTGGGGATCCTTGGTCTATGGGCCATTGCCACCATACCGCAAACTATACTTAGCATTTGTTTTTCTGTGGTGATGAATGAGGTAGCTGGTTCGAGAGGACGTTTTGAATTGATGTCCCATCGGTGGTCGATTTTGGGATTAACCAATGCATCGACTGCACTATTGGCTGGGCAATTTCTGGACAGAGTAGCTTTTCCACTGAATTATCAAATCTTTTTCATCACCTTATCAATTGGTGGTGTCATTAGTTTTTATTTTTCCAGCAGAATTGTTTTACCGGACAAAGTACTGCCAATTAAGAAGGTGAAGATTGGACTGAAAGAACAAATCACATCCTATGTAAGCTTAATCTGGCAGGAGAAACCTTTCGTTTCATTTATTTGGAAAAGGTTTGTCTTTCTTTCAGGAGCCGCCTTAGCTGCGCCATTGCTTCCTTTATATTATGTGCGTGAAATTAATGCATCGGATTACTGGATTGCATTAATCCAAATCGCTGCCAATACAACTGTTATTTTGGGGTATTTTCTTTGGACGAATCAATCAAGAAAACGTGGCTCAAGGGTTGTCCTTCTTGCAACCACATTGGGAAGTGCTTTGTATCCGATACTGGTTGGGGTTAGTCAACAGGTTTGGCCGGTGGTTATTTTTGCGGGTTTAAATGGTATTTTTCAAGCGGGATTAAACCTGGTTTTCTTTGATGAGTTGATGAAACGCGTTCCTCCTGAACATAGTGCGACTTTTGTTGCGGTAGCACAAACCTTACAGTATTCATCGATGGTAGTTGCCCCCCTTTTAGCCCCGGTACTTTCAAAGTGGATGGGATTTTCCAACGCTTTATTGTTCGCCGGCGGAATCAGTGTACTTGGTTTCGTTTTCTTTTGGTTAGAAAAAAAGCAAACCGTGAATGTAGGTGTGGGAAAAATTTAACTTCTGGATTTATTCCGGTGGATTAATGACAAAACGAAACGCCAAATGAATAATCCGAGGGTTGACATCGCGACCATGACCACAACGAAAATACCGATAGTTGGCGTATTGAGGATAAATCCGCGAATGACCACAGCCAAAGGGACACTCAAAACGGTTGCCCAAAAAAACCGCCACCAATTCTTGACAATTGAAGGTTGCTGGGGATTCCAAAGACCCAATAAAGGGGCAGCCATACTCCAAGCCAGACAAAGCGGGATCCAGTTTGCCAATATTCTACTCAGGTCAAATTGACTATTATGATTGGCAAATCCAATTATGGTGACAATTAAGAAAACAACAAAATCACCTATCATAAGTGTGGATGAGATTTGATTTGGTTTTGATTCCATACTTTTATTATAGTTGACACAATGGAAATTAAAGGTATTTTTTTATTCAGAATATACCTTGAAAAATTTGATCAAGAAATAAAAATCCGCTACACTAAAGATATGGAAGAAACACCGCTCTTCTATGTGGGTATTGATCCAAGCCAACGATATCAACCGTATGTTTATATTGCCATGGATACAGAATTGCGGATACAAGCGATTGGAGATGGTCCTTTACGTGAAATTCTGGCGTATCTTGCCGGGTTAGGATCAGCTTGTGTAGCCATTAATGCCCCACAGACTGTAAACAAGGGTTTGGTGGATGAAGAAGAGGATCATCAAACACTTTTTCCAGTACCTGCCAGTAAACGTGGCGATTTAAGAAAAGTTGAATTCCACTTTTTACAGGAAGGAATCAATGTTCATAGAACCCCATCAAAATTATCGGAATGTATGGTATGGGTACGGAGGGGTTTTAAACTTTATCAGAAAATTCTAAAATTGGGATACGAAGAATTTTCGAAGGAAACCATCCGTCATTATGTGGAAGCGCCAGCTGAAGTAATATATAGTCGTCTGAGTGGTGGCGCTTCACTCTTTGATAGCCTAAGCCTGGAGGGTCGCCTACAAAGGCAGCTCATCCTTTATGAAGCAGGACTTCATATTAAAGACGCAATGAATTTCTTTGAGGAAGTTACTCGATTTCGGTTGATTAAGGGGATTTTGCCAGCGGATGAAATCTATAATCCAGGCGAGTTAAATGCCTTGGCATGTGCTTATTTAGCCTGGTTATTACATCATAAACCAGAAAGAACAACATCCATGGGGGAGAAAAACGAAGGAATAGTATTTTTTCCGACCAAGCAACAAGAATTTGGCAGATTTAGATAATTAAACGAATTATTTGATGTCGAAGTTTTTACAATTTCAAGCTTAATTAACGCAAATCAGATAAAATTTATCCATAAATTATTTAAAGGATAGATTATGAATGCAAGTATGTGGTTAAAAGCTTTGCGGGTTATCCCACGTATCGAAAAAGCTGAATGGGATGCTTTAGATGTAATCTCACGCTGGTTGATTTCAACCCGGGCGGCTGTTTTAATTATGACTTTCATCTCCGCTGCTTTAGCGGGTATATTTGCCTGGCGGGATGGCAGTTTTCATTGGGGGCGTTGGGCATTACTGGCGGTAGGCTTGATATTCGCGCATGCAACCAACAATCTAATCAATGATCTAACTGATTACAAACGTGGTGTGGATAAGGATAATTACTTCCGTACGCAATATGGTCCCCAACCATTGGAGCAGGGTCTCCTAACCATTCGTTCTCTATTGGTATATATCGCTATTACTGGCTTGATCGCGGTTGCAGCAGGGATTCCTTTGGTTCTGCAAGGTGGTTCAACAGCGCTTTGGCTGATGGTTGCCGGTGTAGTATTTGTTTTGTTTTATACCTTCCCATTGAAGTATATAGGTTTGGGTGAAATAGCCGTCCTGGTTATTTGGGGACCACTGATGGTTGGTGGTGGTTATTATGTAATTACCGGCAACTGGGATTGGAATGTGGTTTGGGCAAGTTTGACATATGCTCTGGGACCTACCACGGTACTGTTTGGAAAACACATTGATAAATTGGCTGCTGACAAAGCCAAAAAGATACACACCATGCCGGTTATTTTAGGTGAAAAGCTTGCCCGTTACACTGTTTTGGGCATGATTGCCATCCAATATCTGACCATTATCGCCCTGGTTATCACTGGATTTTTTACCCCGGTAATGCTGGTTGTTCTGGCAGCATTAACCGCTAT
>CAZMSH010000071.1:0-3263 GCA_964568875.1 uncultured Rikenellaceae bacterium
TTCTACGACACTCGCTGTTATATTATCATTCAAATCCATGAATTTGGTTACTGTGGATGTTATGTTCCCAAGAGTGTCTCTTGTTGCTGACACCTGACTTTTTACGCTGTTGAAAATATCATAGTCTGTAGAAAGACTTCGGTATGCAAAAAATCTTTTCCCATCAAACAAAGAATCGATTGATTGTTCATATTCTTGCCTTTGCACGAGTTCGCCACCAAAGAAAATTCTTGTTTGTGAAAGGTAGGTATTGAAAAACAGGGTGTCATAGGAGAGTTCAATTACAGTGCTGTCTGTGGTTATATTGTCGCAGATGAAGTTTTTCGTAAAACCAAGCGACCCTTTGCCCCGAAGGTGTTCCTTTAGATTGGAGTAATAATATGTTTTTTCACCTAATAAGACTTCTGTATTATCATTATATATCTTTACATTATGAACTACTTTTTTAGGGTAAATAGCTCTTCTTACATATGAATGAAATGTTTCAGATTCTGTAAGATAGATGCTGGAATTAGTAAGCAGGCCATATTGGATATGATGAGTCAGGTTCAGCCCATTGGTGATATCAACAATCAAACCCCTGTTGTCTCCCGGGTAAAACTCCAAAACTTTGTCGCCTCCATTATTCATCACAATAAGAAGGTCTGTTGTTCCATCAAAGTTGTTGTCCAGCAGATTCGAGTATCTCGGTTTTTGAGTCCCTGAATAAACGGATTCGGTTTTGAACTGAAGGCCGGTACTTATATACATGTCTTCTGTAAGAATGTCGGTATATGTCATAGCCTCTCCCGGAATACCGGTTGCTTCTTTAATATATAATGATTTAAATATATCTGTTTTACCGTCCCTGTTGAAATCATGAACGAATAATTGAAGACTTAGCTCTTCGTAATAAGTAATGGGCTCAGGATCGCCACCTAAAGGAGGCTCTCCGCCAACTGGCTGACCAACAAAGGAGTAAATAGATATTGGGCCTTGAACAGAATGGAAAGTTTCTCCGTCAGAAAAGGCAATTCTGGTTCGTATTGAGTCAGGTGTCGAATATTTGTCAACTAACAACAAATCCGTCTTCCCATCACCGTTAAAATCACCACTATAATATTCATCATTATAAGAATTGTAATAATAACTGACGAGGATTTTAAAGTCCTCATCATATTTTACATATTCATATATTTTGAATACGCCGTTGTTCTCAGTAAGGATATCCGACTTTCCATTACCATTAAAATCAATTACAGAAACATTTCTTACACCAGAAAATGATAAAAATTACTGACCCTGAATGTTAATACCTTGTATGGTGCCTGAAGAATAATAGCCTCCTGAGTAATTGACAAACATTCTATCTATGTCTCCATCCCCGTCAAAATCTCCTGGGATACAGTATCCGACATTGTTTGCCGAAGTGTTATATCTGTAATTTCTGGCACTCACATTAACCAACTCAGCTCCATCCAGCTCATAATACTTGAAGTCCTCGTAATAAGTAGATCGGTATTGCCAATATGTATCATCATCTCCATCAGCGTCGTAGTCGAAAACCACAATGCCGATGAAGGCTGAGTTCAGGACGCCGGAGTCAGTATTTACATAATCATCTATATCCTCATTGTACAGGTATAATTTCCATACATCCGATGTGCTATATATGGTTTTCTTTGCCATTGTAATATAATCAGGTTTGCCATCACCATTAAAGTCACCTGTAAAGATGCGTTTATCGCTTGTTGTAACGGACCCGGCATCTACAAGCCTGGTCGATGGCAAACTGTTAGTCCCCCACTGGAACCTGGTATTATTGAAAGAAGATCCGTCACCGGCAGATTCACTAATCTCAACTAATTTTGTGTAAAAGTCGGTATTATAATCGAAGTCATACCTTCTGACAAGGGTATCATCGCAAATAACTTCTATCTTGTTAATAAGCAGCTTCTGCGGAATCTCACCGCCAGGGAAGAATACCTGGTTTTTGTTTTGTCTCGTTTCATATGAGAATGCAATTTCATTATAAGGAATCAAATTCTCTGAATTATTTCCTGTATAGTGGATGCTTTCAAGAAAGGATTGACCAAGAGAATAGTTGTATCCATAATTGAAAGAAATATAATTGCCATGAACATCTGTAATCAATGTGACATTCCAAACAATTGCCCGGGAGTTGTCATCCACTACCTTTGAGTTTGACGCATTGCCATACTCAATGACAGTACCATCTTTCATTATTACCTCGAACCATGCGGGACCACTTGTTCCATGTGATATAATGGTTGCAAAGGTTTCTGCTTCAGTCTTATATGTTGAGTTGTCTCCACCATAAGCACCTGTTGCAGAAATCAGATAATTACCATCAAGTGTAAAAAGATCATCGCTATCCATATCAATTGCCTTAACAACTCCATTCATGTAATAGGGCGTAATAACCCTGTAAATGGAAGTAAGCCCTTTAAGATGAAAGTCCTTTCCAAATAAACCTTCTCCCGAGCAGCTATTGTAATCTATACTTAGCTGGGGGCTCATTCCTCCTGTTCCCGGGGAGGCAAAAACCGGTATAGTATAAGTTGATGCACCACTTAAAGACACGGAAAAGACTCCTTGTGCAGAGCCGACAATCCTTGTCGTATCAATGACAGAGGGAAAAGCAGAAATATTGAAAGATAATATAATGAATATTGCTGCGGATATTTGTTTTTTCATAGCTGGCTTTTTGATAATGACTTATTGTAGCATCATCTTATACATTTATCTATACCCCGATTTAATAATCTTCCAGTCATATACTTCTTTTTCCATTCGAATGCGGAGAACATAAACCCCATCCCTCAATCCTGTAAGGTCGACCTCCATTTCATTGGAGTTGATGGCTTTTGTTAAGAGAAGATTCCCATTTAAGTTGTATACAAAATACTTAGACCTAAATCCTACTTCAAACCCTGAGAGTTCAATTCTTATCCTACCTCTGGTTGGATTCGGGAAGACCTTCATAAAATATTCAGGTTCAACCTTCATGAGTTTAATTTCTTCAAAGGTTTTAACCGGAAATTCGACTGGCATTAATTGTTCAACAATAATTTCCCTGCATATTCGATTGCCATTGGCATCATATGAATAGAATTGACCTCTGCCCTGCCCGGTTAAATGGCAAGATGTAACCAGACAAGAAAATAGAAATGCTACAGTTCTTGGATTCATAGTGAAATATAGATTTAGTAAATACTATTTGATGCCTGAAGCTCTCATTAAACAACCCCTCAGGTACTATA
>CAZMSH010000072.1:0-2955 GCA_964568875.1 uncultured Rikenellaceae bacterium
ATCTGGTCACCATCTGCAGCGGCAATGCACTTACCTACAACCTGCAGAACAACATCAACAGTAACAACAGCGTACTCAGCCAGTTTACCTATACGGTCAGCTCCAGTGATCCTGTCAATGTACCCCCGGCACCCAACAGGCTGACACCGTCATCTGACCCGATAACATATACATACACCAACACCACCGGAAGCCTTGTCACGGTTACCTATACGGTCACACCAGTAAGCATTACAGGAACCTGTACCGGCACACCGTTTGAAATCGAAGTAGTAGTTGCATCACAGCCTGTACTGGCCAATCTCAACCGTACAGCCTGCAGCGGCGAGCCTATAGGACTAATACTGGCAGCAGCGGTGGGAAGCGTGACACCCGACTACTATCATATCGAAAGCAAAACCGTAGCAGCAGGCCTTACTCCGGCAGGTACAGCAGCATTGCCGCAGCTGACAGCACCCGACGATTACCTTGCCAACGACAGGTATATCAACACCACAACCGGCTCGCTTACTGTAACCTACACAATAAGGCCGATACTAGCACCCGACTGTATAGGCGACTTTGTCGACGTAGTGGTAACGATACTGCCTCCGGTGCTTCCGGGTACCATAATAGGAGGTGGCGAGGTATGCTACAATGAAGATGCACCGGCCATCACCAACGGCGGCGTTGCAACCGGAGGTGACGGCAACATAACCTATTACTGGTATTACACCGAGAACCTGGCAGCGATGCCCGGCGACGGCAACTGGACGCTGATAGCGGGCGAAAACGGTCCGGCCTACGATCCCGGCACCCTCATCAACTCAACAAAATATGTCCGCGGAGCCACCGACAGCTTCTGTCCCGGCGAGGTCTTCTCGAACATGGTGACCTTCACCATCAACCCGCTGCCTGTCACATCACCCATCACCGGCAAATCGGTAGTCTGCGAAGACGAAACCAACCTTGTCTATCAGGTTGTCAACACCCCCGGCTCGACCTACAGCTGGACAGTTCCGCCATCACTGCAGATAACGATACCCTCGAACAGCTACTACATCATCGTCAGTGCTGTTCCCGGCATGGCCACCCCCGGTGACCAGATAACCGTAACCGAGACATTCACATCGACCACCGGCTGCGTAGGAGCACCTGTGGTATTCCCTGTCAGCGTCGTGCCGATCATCCCCGGTGAGAACGTAGCCGGTCCCGCAAGCGTCTGTCAGGGCGATGCCGGCATCATCTACTCAGTCACCGACAATCCCGGCTCGACCTACACATGGACAGTACCCCCGGGCGCCGCCATCACCTCAAATCCGGCCCTCCACCAGATCGAAGTCACCTTCAACATGGCCATCAGCGGCCAGGTATCGGTCATCGAAACCTCGGGCGGCGTCTGCACAACGGTACACACCCCAATCGACGTAACGGTCAATCCTCTCCCCAATATTTACAATGTAACAGCTCCTCCTGCCTATTGTATGGGGGAACCAGGGGTTACCATTACACTGTCAGGTTCGGAAGTGGGAGTCAACTACCAGCTGCATAACAGCGGCGGTCCCGACGGTGCGGCAATACCGGGAACAGGCTCGCCACTTACCTGGACAAATAAACCTGAAGAGACATACTATGTGGTTGCTACCAACGCGACTACACTCTGCTCGCGCCAGATGAACGGAACCGTGGTTCCCGTTATCAACATCGTTGACGGAGGAACGATCGGTGCCGAACAGACCATCTGTGAAGGTACATCACCCTTCCCGTTCAGCAGCGTAGCAAATGCCACCGCAGGCGGGTTCATAACCTACCAGTGGGAGAGCAGTCCTGATAATAGTACATGGACACCAATCCCCGGAGCAACATCGGCAGTTTACACGCCGGGCGTGCTGGCAGCCGACACCTGGTTCAGAAGGGTAGCCTACTCAACCATGGGATCAAGCGTTTGTTCCGATCCCTCAAACGAGTTGCTGGTAACAGTTGTCAACTTCGACCAGGGTTCGATAAGCGGAGACCAGACCATCTGTGAAGGAGCAACCCCAGCAGCATTTGGCAGCGTTGCTGCCACCGGTGATGGCTCATTCTTCTATCAGTGGTACAGCAGTGTCGACGGTGTCAACTACAATCTGATACCGGGAGCCGAGTCTGAGACCTACGATCCGGGCGCCCTGCTCCTTGACACCTGGTTCAAGCGCTCTGTCAAGGCAGTACTCAATGCAAGAGAGTGTATAAAGGAGACCAACGCCATCAAGGTGACGGTCATCAATTTCTCACCGGGATCGATAAGCACTGACCAGACTATCTGTGAAGGAGCCATACCGGCAGGATTTACGAGCGTGCCGGCCAGCGGTGACGGCGTATTTACCTACCTGTGGCAGTACAGTATTGACAATACCACATGGCTCGATGCCCCGGGCGTCAATACGAACGCCACCTATACGGCACCGGCCCTTACCGAAGACACATGGTTCAGACGTCAGGTAACCTCGACGCTGAACACGGTACAATGCGTTGCGTACACCAACTCAGTGTTTATCACCATCAATGAATTTGATCCGGGCTCAATAAGCACCGATCAGACGATATGTGAGGGCGAAGTACCTGCAGCGTTTACCAGCGTTGATGCAACGGGTGTAGCAGGGGCAGTAATTACCTACCAGTGGGAGGTAAGCCTTGACGGCGTCAACTTCTCCAACATACCCGGAGCTACTTCGGCTACTTACTCATCAGGGTCGCTTATGGCAGACACCTGGTTCCGCCGGAGGGTCACCTCAACGCTTAACGGCAACCAGTGTACTGAGTTCACCAATGTTGTTGCGGTTGTTGTTAACAACCTCACCCCAGGAACTATCGGCGGCCTCCAGACGATTTGCGAGGGAGATACACCGGCAGCCCTAACCCAGGTAGCAGCAGCCACGGGCGATGGTACGCTTACCTACCAGTGGCAGATAAGCACCACAGATGAGACCGGCCCAT
>CAZMSH010000073.1:0-2894 GCA_964568875.1 uncultured Rikenellaceae bacterium
TTACAACTCTCCCGACATTTCTTCGAAACGTCGGGATCAAACAGTAACGCTAACTTATTCCATCCCCTCATTAATCTCTTCAATCGGTCTGTTCCCCAAAAAATAATAGGTCTATCCTGAAAAATCTGCAGGCCATCCAAAAAAGAGAAACGGCGTGTGAAATAAGTAGTTCGTACGCCGACAAAATTTGACTGCCGGTTACTGATACTTCCCGTCGGCGAGTTTTTTTCAAAACAAAATTCTTAAAAACCCTCTCTTCTTTTTCTTACAAACTATCAAGACTTAACTGCTGTTAGCGAAGTCTGCGCCAGAACAGAATTGCGATTATGATGCCCAGGGCTACTCCCAGGATATTGCTGATGATGTCGTTAATGTTGAATGAACGCCAGGGGATTAGTTTCTGAATGTATTCATGAAGGATGGCATAAAGGAGAATCAGGCATAAAAAAATAATAATCTTGATTCTTCGTGCAGTGCGCCAACCTTCGCTAAAGCTACGGTTGACAGGCAGAGCAGGGGGCTGAGGGTAAGGGTATTTTCTTACAGAATACAATACTGCTAGGAGGGTGCCGGTGGCAAAGGCTATGATATGATAAAGGTAGTCGAAGCGGATCTCAATTTTGCCGACATCAAGTTTTGATAATGAGGATGATAACGGAATCAGAGCCAGGGAGAGGATGACAATAAACCATGTAAGAAGTAGCCATCCGGACCAGAATTTGATTTTGTCTAATAGTATTTGCATTGGTGATCAGTTGCTGCGGGCGTGACGGAAGAGGATGTTCCAGATTGACCGGAAGAAATATGTTGTGTCTGTAAGGAGGCGATTTTTATCCCATGCATCTAGGTAACGTCTTTCCGATTCCTGTATCTCGTCAATGGTGTCGGGCATATCGGCGTAGAAAGGGGGAAGGAGTCCGGGTTTGTACTTTATCCTTCTCTCCTGCATCTCCTTCGAATAGAGCTCAAAATAGTGTTTGCTGAGTGGTCTTACACCGACTATTTTCATATTCCCCTTAAAGAGGTTTATAACCATGGGAAGTTCATCGAGCCATATCTTGCGGCACACGGCACCCCAGGAGGTAATCCGGAAGTCATTGCGCAGCTTGCCACCTTCCTGAAGCTCATAAAGATCGTAGACATACTCCTGCAGATATTCTGAATAGGGATGCATAGTGCGGAGCTTATATACCTTGAACAGCTTGCCATCCTTGCCGATCCGGTTAAGAGCTATGAGCAATCCGTAGTTGTGGTTTGAAGAGTTAACAGGCTGGGTTTTCTTTCTGGCCTCAATACACAGATTGTCACCAATGAATGATTCCTGAGTGATACGGAATCCGGCCCTGCAGATACGGCCGAGGGCTTCAGCACGCGATATGACCATATTCCGGCCTCCGGTAAGGAAGAGGTACATTCCGCGGGTGAGCCTTAGTTTTGGCAATATGCGGTTAAAGGCGAAGTCGAAGGTGTAGAAGATGTAGTTGAGAACCGGAGGAAAGCGGTCAAGATATCTCTCTTTTCTTTTGTTCTTGGTCTCGACACAGCAAAAAAAGTATCCGCCGCCTTTGATCCTGCTGTTGACGGCATCGAGGAATTCATCAAGACTCTTTATCCTGTTGAGATTTCTCAGGTTAATGATGTAATCCTTGCTCTCCCTGCCTAACGTCAGAATGTTGGTAATTGTTCCTGTTGAAAGCAGAACATGGTCGGTGCCATATTTATCTCCAACCATTGCCATTATACCATTGGCCATTTCATCACCTGCCTCCCTTGTTATTGCCTCAACAAGTTCTGTGTTGATTTTGAATCCGCCGTTACCATTGAGCATGCTCTCGCCTATCTCGCCGACCATCTCTATCTCTGTCGGCATCCCGTTCTTCTTACCGTTCAGATGGAGTTCCGGTTCCTGAATGACCGCCTTTTTGTATGCAAGGTAGAGAATGCCTGCCACCAGTTCGAGGAAGGTAGCCATCAGAGCCGTGCCGAGGACGATTCTACGGGAGTACTCATACTCACGGAAAGAGTACATAATGAGAGCTGCCAGACCGAGTGAAACTATGTTGCTGGTGATGACCCTGAGGAAAAGTGTTCTGAGGTTGATGATCTTGCCCCTGTGCATTTTGCCGTTGAGGAGGGAGACGATTAGCCAGATGCCTGCCAGCATAAGGAAGAAGGGAAGGTGTGTTGGCAGGTAGTGACGCAGGCTTGCGGGTTTTGTCCAGACCATAAAGAGGAACGAGAAGGCAAGCACCAGAATGTCAAGCAGAAATGAGAATATTCTGAATTTTCTCGTAGCCATAGGTTCAGGTTTGACAGGTCACTGATTTCAGCATGCTAATTTAATACCTTTAGCTTTTATGACCAATGAAAGGCGGGCAAGGTTGCAAACAATTTATTCAAACACAGATTATGTATATTTGATCTTTATTAACAGACAGAATAATGAGCTTAAACCATGCTTCTGTTCCGATACCGGCGGAGATGAAGGCGTTACTGTCGCTTTCAGGTGTGCGGGAGTTACCTGGGGCCGGTGCTGCTTTAGCGGAGGTAGTTGCTGCCGGGATTGCTGAACGGTTTGTGTGGCTTTTAAATGAGCACGGGGTGGCAGCGTTTGTGCAGAAGAATATTGCGGATGCCGGATTGAAGGAGGTGTTGCCATCGACGCTGTACCAGGGATTGCGAAATCAGACATTTAAGAGCATTGCCCGAAACTCATTTATCATGTCGGCGTTGCGCGATGTGGCGGAGGTGTTGTCTGCTGCCGGGATGATACCGGTGCTGCTTAAGGGTACGGCGCTGGAGCTGTCGGTTTACCGTGAGAGCGGATTGCGGCCGATGTCTGATGCCGATATTCTGCTTCCGCGGGAGCAGTGTATGAAGGCGTGGCGGGTTTT
>CAZMSH010000074.1:0-2884 GCA_964568875.1 uncultured Rikenellaceae bacterium
CCATTTTCATTACTGTTTATTGAGACTTTGGCAGTGACTTTGGTTTTGGTAGCTGTAATGGAGTCAACTGAAACAAAAGCATCATTATAGGCATCTTCTTCAATAATTGAGTCTACTTCAATCTGTTTTACAAGACCCAGATCATAAGCTTTTACCGGATTCAGGCTATAGGTTAGATTGTATAGGTTCTTATGCGTCGCCGAATAGCGGAGGGTACAAAGAGCCTTCAGGTTTTCGATTGCCGATTTTCGTTTATCTGTTTCCATATTTTGTGGTTCATCGACTATCACAATAGGGTGGGTAGCTTGAATGAACTCAACCGGTTTCTGTCCGTTCAACTTGTCGTTGGATTTATTGATGATGTTTTCATCTTTGGCAAAGGAATCAATGTTGATGACCAGAACTTCGATATTACTGGTAGTGGCAAACCCCCGCAATGTGGAAACCTTGGTGCTGTCGTACACCTGAAAGTTAACAGGTATATTATCGTATAGTGTTTGAAAATGCTCATGAGTTATCTCAAGGTTTTTCAATACACCTTCCCGAATGGCTATCGAAGGCACGACAATCACAAATTTCTTGAAATCGTATAGTTTGTTCAGTTCATAAATGGTTCGAAGATAAACATAGGTTTTTCCTGTTCCGGTTTCCATCTCTACCGAAAAATGCATCCCATTCAGCTTTTCCGAAACAGTGATTTCATTTTTTTCCTGTATTGCTTGTAGATTTGCAAGAATTTGATCTTCCGATAAAATCAGATTATTTCCAACTCCATTGATTAAATTCAAGGAACCTTCTTCCTTGAGACTGAACTCTATAATGGAATCTTCCAAGGGTTGGCCTTCAAATAAATCCGTAATTGATTTTATGGCTTCGTGCTGATATTGCAGATTGGATTCAAACGTTAATTTCATACAATTTCCTATATCGTTTTAAATTCAATGCCTGCGTCTTTCATTTGCAGCACCGTATTGGTTTTAAGCTGGTCGTTACCTTTGAACAATCTGTCCAGCGCAATGACTTTGTTTGGTTTTAAAGAAATGACAGAATCGATTATCTTTTGTGTTGCTTTTTCAAGCATCAGGACTATTTCACTGTCGTTAATGCTGTAAAAACCATCTTTCTTGTCAATTTTACTATTCAGGTCTTTTCCGCTTTTTAGTAAAAGTTCATACGCCATATTTTCGATGGTGGCTGTTTCTGAAACTGGGTCTATAAACAATTTCATTTGTTCGGCTAATGCTTTTGCATCTTTACCTGTAATTTGCTGCCATTGTTTGAAGTTGCTATCTTCTAATTTTAAAACTTTAAATCCTAAATCTTGTATCTTTAATTGCTCTATTCGGGTTTGAAGATTTTCGATTTCTGTTTTGATTTCTTCTGTAGGTAGTTCGCCCTGCAATTTTTTGATTTTAGCTTCTATATTTTTAATTTCAGCCTTTATTTCTTCTTGTAGTTTCTTTCCTGCTCTGCGAATTCGTTCTTTTGAAATATCTGCTATTGTTTTATAGCCCGCTTTGAAGGCCTCACTTTTTTCTTCACAAAGTTCAGGCAATTGAACACAAATATATTTCCTGTTTCCATAATCTTCTTTGTTGAGTTCCATCACAGCGTGAGCTGTAGTCCCTGAACCGGCAAAAAAATCAATAACTAAATCACTCGTCTGGTTTGTGGTTCCCTGTTCAATAATTATTTTAATTAAATCTTTGGGTTTTGGAAAATCAAAATATTCCTTCTCATCAAATATACTTCTAACCTCTCTTGTGCCTTGAGTATTAAATACTGTTTTTAATATTGTTGAAAACCCTGTAAAATCGCTCTCAAGATCATTTTGGAATTTTTTCCTTCTTGGTCTACCGCTTGGACTTTTTGGAAATATTACTTCGCTATTTTTGATCAATTCATCCATTCTTTTTGGTTCATATCTCCACCCTGTTGGAGGACAGTTATAAATTATTCCTGTTTCTGGATCTTTTAGATCATAATGCAAATTTGGCCTTTGTTCTTTTGTAGCAAGACCGGTCATATCTGCACTCATCCAGTCTCCTCGTGCGTCATTATCAGGATTTGAATACTTATCTAAATCCTTGTTTGCACCTCTAATTATTCCTTCATCACTTTTTTTAAATGTGATTATATACTCGTGATCAGTGGAAGCACCATTCTTTGCACGACTATCAACATTTTGTCTTCTTTTCCATACAAATTGAGCAATAAAATTTTCCTCACCAAAAATTTCATTCATCAGCAATCGGAGATTATGTATTTCATTATCATCAATAGAAATAAAGATTATTCCATCTTGACGCAACAAATTCTTTGCTAAAAATAATCGAGGCAACATCATATTAAGCCAATTACTGTGATATTGTCCGTTTTCCTTACTGTTTTTGCGGAACATTCCATCTTTGGTTAAGTAACCTTCTTCGTCCTTATCACCCACACGCTTTTCATAGTCAGCTTTGCTTTCAGAGAACTTGTCGGGATAAATAAAGGAATCATTCCCGGTGTTGTAAGGCGGGTCAATGTAAATCATTTTCACTTTTCCGAAGTAGCTTTTTTGAAGAACTTTCAGCACTTCTAGGTTTTCACCTTCGATAAAAATATTTTGGGTATCATCAAAGTTTATGCTTTCATCTTTTACGGGTATTAATGTTTTTGCTGTTGGGGTCTGTAGCACTTTGAAAGCGTCACTTTTTCCTGCCCAGTTTAAAACATAGCGTTCGTTCGAAAATTTTATATTATCGCCGAGAGTGGCTTTCAGCTTTTCCCAATCTATTTTTCCCTCACTAAAGGCTTCGGGCAAGATCTGGCGTAAGGCGATTAATTTTTCTTGTTCCGGTGTCAGGCTTGTTCCGTCCATGTCAATTGTTCTCCTAAGCAT
>CAZMSH010000075.1:0-2879 GCA_964568875.1 uncultured Rikenellaceae bacterium
GTGCCTGCCAGTAAACCAAGCACACCCGCAATACCAAAGACGATGCCGACTAAAACCGGGATGATGATAGCCACCAACGATGGTGCGATCATCTCACGTTGGGCAGCGGCAGTGCTGATAGCAACACAGCGCGCATAATCCGGACGACCTGTGCCTTCGAGAATTCCTTCGATCTCACGGAACTGACGACGAACCTCTTCCACCATGCCGGTAGCTGCACGGCCAACCGCACGCATGGTCATCGCCGAGAAGAAGAAAGCAGTGGCAGCGCCGGTAAAGAGACCTGCCAGAACAGCGGGATTTAAGAGCGAAACATTATAGAAGTCCATGAAATTATCCATGGTCATTTGCATCACCGGAATCAACTCACCACGCACCATCAGCGCTTCCACATGGCGTAACTCAGTTAGCACCAGGCGAATTTCTTCCAAATAGGCAGCAAGGAGTGCCATGGAGGTGAGGGCAGCTGAACCGATGGCAAAACCTTTTCCAATAGCGGCTGTGGTGTTACCGACTGCATCCAGTTCATCGGTGCGTTGGCGCACACTGCGATCCAGACCGGACATTTCAGCATTACCACCTGCATTATCAGCAATTGGACCGTAGGCGTCGGTTGCCAGGGTAAAACCAAGGGTAGAGAGCATCGAAACGGCAGCGATGCCAACCCCGAACAACCCCATCAACAGGTTGTTGACACCACCAGCTACGTAATAACTGATCATAATGCCGGTTACCACGGCAGCCACGGGTATTCCACCCGATTCCATACCAACGGCCATACCCTCGATCAACGCTGTTGCAGAGCTGGTATCAGCTTGCTCAGCAATGTCACGGGTTGGTTTGAAGGCATGCGAAGTGTAATATTCGGTGGCTTTACCAATGATGAGACCCACCGCCAACCCGGCTAGAACACAGATCCAGATAGCAAACCAATTGGGTAAACCCAAAACATAAAGTAAGGGTAAAGAAAGTACAGCGATCCCAATCGAGCTGAGATTCAAACCTTTGCTGAGCGAAGCGATTAACTGGCTCTGATCGGCATCATCTTTGGTGCGTACGATATAGATGGCGATAATGGAAAGCACAATACCAAGCGCTGCCAAAACGATGGGAGCGCTGATGTAAATCAAACCGGTTTCCAAGGCAGATTTACCCGGTATCAGTGAGATACCAGCCAGAGTAACCGCTGCCACACCTAATGCTGAGGTCGCCAGAATGGAGCCTGCGTACGATTCGTACAGGTCAGCGCCCATTCCTGCAACATCACCGACGTTATCACCGACATTATCGGCAATGGTTGCCGGGTTGCGGGGATCATCTTCGGGGATGTTTGCTTCCACTTTGCCAACCAGATCAGCGCCGACATCTGCGGCTTTGGTGTAAATACCACCGCCAACACGGGCGAAGAGTGCCTGGGTGGAAGCACCCATACCAAAACTGAGCATAATGGCAGTGATTTGTGGTAATGGATTGGCAGTCACACTGATGAAGTTATTGGGAAAGAGCACCGGAAAACCGAAATAAAGTAGTAAGAACCACAGAGTAATATCCAGTAAAGCAAATCCGACCACCACCAAACCCATAACCGCACCAGCGCGTAAAGCGACCTGTAAACCGGAGTTTAAGCTCTTGCTGGCAGCAAAGGCGGCCCGTGCGGAGGCGTTTGTGGCTGTTTTCATCCCGAAGAAGCCACACAAACCGGAAAACAGACCACCAGTCAGAAAGGCGAAGGGAACGATGGGGTTCTGTAATTTAAAGAAAGAAAGTACCAGAAAGATAATAAACAAAATCGCGAAGACAATGCCTACCACTTTATATTGGCGTTGAAGATAAGCCATTGCGCCTTCGCGAACTGCCTGGGCGATAAATTTCATTTTATCGGTACCTTCAGGCTTCTGCATCATTTGTTTGTAAAAATAGATAGCGAAAGTAAGCGCCACGATTGCTGTGATGGGTCCCAACCACCAAAGTAGTGGCAAGGCTGCTCGACCAGCACCTGTTTCCGAAAGTACTGTAAGGGCAGTCAAATTTCCCTCCATAAGTTGTTTTTCCTCCTTAAATAAATAAGAGACCTTTCTTTTTAAATTTGTCTGACAAGGTCTACTAATTATATCGGATTTTGAAAATGTTAGGTAAGGTTCTTTGTTCTTTTATCCATTGTTTTCGATTTTGAAAAAATAATTTTCCATTTGTTAAAAACCTGCCAAAACCTGCCAATATGACCCAATTTTAAGCAAAAACCTGCACATTTATGCAGGTTGTCAAAAGGGTTAAAGGGCGTCATACTTGGAAAGAAATTAGAACAATATTTCTAGATTCTAAAGAGGAGTTGTATGACACCCAGACAACCAAGAAAACAACGGGTAAGAACACGTAAACAAGATCCAGGAGATTACTATTTTCAGCACCTCCCCGTGACAGCGCTGGATGATATTCCCGAACCATCACTGAATAGTTTGGAGAATGAGATCAATATGATGCGCTATCTGATTAAATTCTTTTTCGATCAGTTGGTAGCTAATATTAATGATTTTAAGGAACTCGGTATCGCAATCACGAAGATTGGCTCGGTGGTGATGCAGGTTTCACGATTGATCAACATCCATCACCAATCAGAGGGAGAGGAAACACCTGCCAATCAGCTGAGAAAAGTGCTGGAAAAGATTTTGAATGATGCGCAGGATGGCTCACCAGACAGGAGTGATGAGCATGCTGAATGAGTATGATATTCAACGATTACAGCGTGTGCTTCAGGACCCGGTTCAATTCGCGGCTGTCGGGGGGATCCAATTGCGTGCTTACCAGCGCTCGGTTGCTTATGCCGTCTGCGACTCGGTTTTGTCAGGTAGGGGGGCTTCCTTTGTGGTCATGTTTCCCCG
>CAZMSH010000076.1:0-2664 GCA_964568875.1 uncultured Rikenellaceae bacterium
TGTTTTCTTCGGTTGAAAAGTTACCACTATTTCACTTGAAAATGTTCCAGTTAGATGTCAACGGTTTTCAACCATTCTTTGGTTTCTTTGAGCCGGTAAGATTTACTGCTCATGTTAATAATATACGCTTTATGAGTTAATCTATCAACCATAGCAGCAGTCAGGACAGGGTCATTAAATATTTCCTGCCATCTTTCAAACGAAAGATTTGTTGTAATGATAGTTGATTTTCTTCCAGCCCGTAGTGATAAATTAGTGAACAGTAGTTCTGAACCTTCCTTATCGAAAGAAATGTATCCCAACTCATCTGCGATAACAAGATCATATTTTTCAAATCGTTGTTCCATCTTTCTAAGCGTTCCGGCCGATCTTGATTCTTTGAGTTGGGTAATTAACGTAGGGATCGTAGCAAATAAAACCTTATACTCTTCCATACATGCTCTGATTCCCAGGGCAATAGCCAGATGTGTTTTCCCTGTTCCGGGGTTGCCTGCCAGAATAACATTCTGCCCTTCTTTAATAAAATCGAGTGTTTTGAGAGCTTTAAGCCTTTTACGGGCATCTTCCGGCAAATAATCAATGTTTAGGTCTTGCAGGTATTTTTTGCAGGGAAAACAGGCGGAACGTATACGGTTGGTTTTTCTGTTTTCTAATCGCCGGTAGTATTCACCATCGAGCAGATCACAAAGATATTCTTCATATGAACTGTTCTCTTTAACGGCCTCTTCTGCTTTCAGCTTAAAGGTCTTTCTTATTTCCGGCAGACGTATCATTTTAGTATATTCGATGATCTTTTCTTCTGTATTCATCATAATACACCTCGGTTATCTTTTAGTCCACATCTGTCGGGGATTAACTCTGATAATTCAAGTAATTGCTTTGCTGCAACATTATCCAAAATGTTTGCAAACTTAGCCTTAATTGGTTCAGCTTGCCGCTCGTTTATTGTTTTGATCTTGTCGGTTGTTATGCTATTTGGACATGCATGCTCAAGTTTGCAGACAAGCTCAAGAACATCTTGCAAGCTCATCTGCTTTTCTTTCTGATAGATAAGTAGTTCTATGAAGTCTTTGGGATTATCGGAAAAATGTCTCTTGAACAGTGTTTGATATTCTTGTTTCATTCTTTGGAAGGCAACACTGCCTGCAACTGCACCAGGTTTGCGACTCAAAGTTGTTAAGTAATGATCAATGTCTATGATCCATTCATCTCTATCCAATGATTTTTTATGAGAGCAGATCTTTTCACTCTCATGATAGCACAATATTTCACTTGGATATATCTTTGCCGTAATAATCTTGCCGGTAAAGATTTCAGGAACAGAATAATGATTCCTTCCAACCATAATTGTGGAGTACTTATCTACTCGCAAATCTGCTAAGGTCGCAGCTTCGAACGGAACTGTTTCGCATGGCAGCAGATAATCTTTCTCAGTTTCCAAAAATCTATTAGCAGTCTGATTTTTATTGGAGCTTTGAGGTCTTTTATTTAGGGCTTCGCAGACTTTTTGAAGATGCTCATTTGCCTCTTCTAACGACGAAAACATATCTTTAGAGGAGAAGGCTTTTTGTCTTACGAAAGAAACACTCTTTTCAACGTGACCTTTTTCGTTACCGGCATTAACATTACAAAAACGAAAGCCAAAATTATAATACGTCGATAACTGAAGTAGTCCAAGGGTTGCTTCTTTTTCAGTTCTACCGACAAATTTTCGGACTGCTACCTTCATGTTGTCGTATACTAAATTGCGAAAAACACCTCCAATATGACTAAAGAAAAGGGCATGGGCTTCCTGGAAGGCTTGAGTATTTGCCCGTGGGAATAACACAGAATACCTGTAGTTTCCATAGGCAGAGGTGAAAACAGCCATTGGGATAATCCGCAGTTTCCCGCTGATGAATATCTTTGCCTCGCCCCAATCAAATTCACAGACATCGCCAGGTAAGTATTGCTGCCTGATATAAGTCTCAGCATGCTTACTCTCAAGTTTATTAATAAGATCACAAATGGCCGTATAGCCTATATCATGACCTGACTCCCTGACTACGGCCAAGATATCAACCTTTTTCATTAACTGTTTATGCTGACCACGACTTCTCTTCTTACGATTTTCATCTAAGCAATTGAGGACTATCGAAATGATCTCTTCATTAATTTTCCTGTTTTTCCTATTAGAGGTGTCATATTGGGGAATCTTGATTATTTCCTCTATAATCTCTCTGTCATCATGATTCTTCTTACACTGAATCTTTTCTTTCTCCTTTTCATAAGACTCAACATACTTCCTGACTGTAAGACGGCAAACGCCCGTTTCCAAGGCAATTTTGCTGATACTTTCTCCATCTCTAAATCGCCGGATGATTATTTCCTGTTTAGTGTGCATGCTGATCATCCTCCAAATCTTCTCCTGTGCTGTTATTTTGAACACAAGAGTTAATAGTGCAATGACACAAGCTATGCAAGCAATTATCGAGGGGGCAGAAAAATTTGCAAAAGATGGTGGGAATTCCACTCGGCCTACGGCCTCCTTCCATTCCCACCATCTTAATCGTCTCCTCGGAAACTAACCTATGTTGATTCCTCTCTTTCATATCTTCTCCAGTCTTTTGTAAACTGGTAACTTTTCAACCGAAACGACTGGTAAGAATTCAACCGAAATAAACA
>CAZMSH010000077.1:0-2552 GCA_964568875.1 uncultured Rikenellaceae bacterium
AGTTTGTCCTGAAAAAGCGAGCCAATGAAGCCGCTTATGATGAGCTTTTTGAAAGCGAATACCGGGATCATATCGTAAAATTCTATGATGACGACACCTCTACTCTTCTGTGGCAGGGATATTTGCAGCCTGAAAATATGTATAAGTCAGTGTTTGAAAGCAACTTGCATATTTATTTATCCGCTACCGATGCGCTTAAGGACTTATCTGATTTCGAGTTTCTGGACTCTGGGAATATAATCAGCGGCCGATTGTCGCCATTGGAGATAATAAAAAAATGCCTTACAAATCTCGATACTGATAGTCAGTTTCAGTATAATTTTGTCGTGAAATTAGGAACTAAGCCTGATGGCATGGGCGCAAACGAAAACGCACTGGCTGACACAACACTCGATTGCAGGAGGTTTTTTAAAACCGAAAACGGCAAAACAGATGTAGATAATTGCCTTGAGGTTATCGAGAAAGTCCTTGCACCTTTTGATTGTACACTCCAGCAATGGGGAGGGCAATATCGAATAAGAAATATCTACGAGCGTGATTCAGAGAATTACACCTATAACTGGGCTTTGGCGTTCCAATCCAAGGCAGCGGCCACGGATGCCGTTAGTGTGGATTCGATGAAGTTCAGTCGTGATGCCGAGCTTTCGCTTATTCCTTCTGTCAAACAAATTGGATACAAGCTACTGAATCGCAACATGGGAGAGGAGCTTGTTGCAGATCTTGACGATTTCTCTGGTGCTGGGCCGTGGGATTTATCGGGTTTTACTCCCGACGACCCCGACAGCGAAGACGGCGACACTTTATTGCATTGCTACATAACCAATAATAACGTCGGCAGCAGGGAAGTTACACTTACCTCTACATTTGGGCTAACGAAGATTACCGATAATGACTACATCAATTTAAAATTTCAGCGCAAGTCTGCTGATATGCTTGGTGAGTTTGACAAATTCCCGTCGATGAAAATAACAGTCGTTAAGCCCAGTGGTAACAGTACGACGTTTGAAATACCTATTGTCCCGCAGTGGGAGTTATACGAATCACCACGTGATGAAGTGTTTAGGGTTACCGAAGATGGGAATTACAATATTATCATGGAGTTCTTCGAGTCGCCATCTGCTGCTGGGGCATACAGCGAGGATGCTTATATTAAAGACGTGAGTTTGACGAAAGTTGTTGCAGTGGGCGATGATACATACAGTGATATAACTTTCGACAGGTATTATCGCAGCACCGGTGACGGTAAAAAAATACAAGAAGATAGAGACTTGTATTTTGGTGATAGCCCTGGTACTAATGATTTAGCTGCTATTGTTTATTCTGCTGCGAACACAGTGGAGTGGGATAGATATGGAAGTACCGACGAAATGCCGCTACTGCGAATAAAAGCACTTAATTATCTCTGCACAAGAAAAGAATACAGCGAATACCTTGTTTTGAATGTTAAAGATTCATCGGCAGCTATAACACCAATAAACACAATAACATACAACGGAGTATCGTATAATATAGTGAGCCTTGAAAAATCCTATCGTCATAGTTGGGTGACTCTACATTTAAGAGAGGTTATTTCAGATGCTTTGTATGATATTGATTTTCTTGAAATTCCACTAACAACCATAGACGGCAAGACAACAGAAAGCACTACAACACAACTTTCAGGGGGAGGGTCTGTGGCATGGGTAGACATAACAGGCAGGCCGTCATGGATTACGAACGCTTCTACTGTCGGGCAGGCTCTTGTAGATTTAACCAATCCGTCTGCTGTGACGTTTATCCGAATCAATGCCGATAATAGCGTTTCATCGCTTTCGGCTGCAAACATGAGGACGGCTATAGATGCTATGAGTTATACACTTCCATCACTTGGTGGTGATTTGGATTTGAATGGAAAGAACATCAGCATAATGAACAGTGGTTCTGATGGTGCATATGAAGGGTTTGTTATACTCGGCGATGTCGACAGTAACTCATACGGGTTTGGATCTGCCCTTGGCGTGGATGGAGATGGTGATTGGCGTGAACTCGATGCCGATAGCGGGAGTTATTTTCCCTGCACGGGTCTTGCTTTGGAAACCGGTACTGGTAGTAATAAAAAAATATTATTACTGGGTGTAGTTGTCAATAGTGGGTGGAGTTTTGACGAAGGGCTGCCAGTATATGTCAGCACAACAACAGGCGATCTGACAACAGCACCCGTAGCGGGTAGTGGAGACCGGCTTCAGAGAGTTGGTGTTGCATTAGCTGAAACAGTTTTATATTTTAATCCCTCATTTGACGTTATCGAAGTATGACAGTAATTGTTAAAATAAACGACATTGCACTTGGTGATATAGCCGCTTTGAATGAGAGGATGACATTTACTAAATTCAACGAAATAGATACAGTGACTTATAGTGTGTCGCTAAATCCAGCATCGCTGGATATTCCCGACGGATTATCCGACAGCACTGTAGTTACAAGCTCGCATAATTGGACGGCTGCAAAAACAAGCGATGCCGACAATATAATAAGTTCGTTCACAGGGAGCGGAGGTAATGGGGACAGCTTGA
>CAZMSH010000078.1:0-2416 GCA_964568875.1 uncultured Rikenellaceae bacterium
GACTTTCTCTGCCCCTTCTACCTTAGCAGATTGTCTACAATTTTAACATTCTCCAATTGGCATTATGTTACTTGATCATGAAAACGGTTATGTAAAGGTTCTGTATGTCCTCAGTACCATCATTATCCTGTTGTTAATAGTCTTAATTGTTTTGCTTACGCCACTTAAGAGCCTGTTTATTCCGGAAGAGACAACACCTACAATCGAGCTTGAAGTAACGGAAGAGATGGTAATAGATCCAACAACAGGAAGGTATCGCACAGTGGTGACCGCGGTGGTTAGTGGCAATCCTGAACCGACAGTGCGCTTTAACCGTAATGACGGCATAGATGTTGTCGAGAGTAGTTCAACCCTGATCCTACTCTCAGAAGGTGAAAGCTTCTCACTTGTCGCTATCGCAGAAAATAAAATTGGTAGCAAGAGCGCTTCTATCGAGTTACAAGCCCCCGGCGAGGAGGCAAACGGGAGCCTGCCTGGTCCGACGGCTGCTGAACCCGAAACAGAAAATGGTGAGACTGAACCCGAAGCCGAGTTCGGCAGTATCAGTGGTAGTTTAAGCTATCCTTCTGAACATATACCGCCTCTGCGGGTAACGGCATTCCACCTGGAAGAAGGTCATGCCTACTATGTAGATACAGAAGAAAACCAGCTTACCTATGTCATAGAAAACCTTCCCCCGGGAACCTACAATCTTGTAGCCTATACCGATAGCGGTGTAGCGGGAGCATACAGCCAGTTTGTTTTGGATGGGCTACTTTACGGTTTTGACGACCACAGTTTGATCCCAGTGACGGTTACAGCTGGACATGATACAGGCAATATTGACCCGGCAGACTGGTATGATCCAGATCCCTCTTACCCGCCCAGACCTTAAGGCGGACCGGAGCCAGGGGGCAACGCAGGGGGGCGGATTAAGCTGACCCCATGATCCTTTCCACTGAAAATTTATACTCGTATGTGTATGCTCTGATGATCATCAGCATTACAGGTAAATAAGAAAAGGCTGAAGCGAAGCAACACCAATGTTCTGCAGCAGACAGGTCCAATCGTCAATGGCTGGATGATCTTATTTTTGACAATTTCTTTATCATTGCGTATAATTAGTTATATAAATCATACAAAACCCACTAACTAGAAAGGAGGCCATTGTCATGAAAGGACCAAAAGGAAAACATGCATGGACGGCGCGGGTCGGGGAAAAGGGGCAAATCGTCATACCGAAAGAAGCAAGAGAAATATTTGGAATAGAACCCGGTGATACATTGCTGATACTTGGAGACGAAAGTAAAGGACTCGCCATTGTTAAGGGAAGTATGTTCTCAGAGATTTTTGAAAAAGTGCTTAGTTCAGATAGGAGAGAAGATGAGGATGAAAAGGCAAGATAAACTTAAACGGAGGTGGAGGGTTGTTATGATAATTATTGTTTCTTTTGTTGTAGTAATAGCCGCAGCTATTTCTTTATACGCCTACCGAAACATGAATTACGACAAACTAATACCGCGAATGATAGAGGAGGCCGGCTATTTTGAAAAACAGGTAACACTTCCTGATGGTACGATTATAAATTATGGAGAAGGACCAGAAGGTAGCGTTTCCTTGTTGCTGATCCATGGACAAATGGTTTCTTGGGAAGATTACGCAAAAGTATTGTCGAAACTCTCCAAGTATTATCATGTTTATGCCGTGGATTGCCATGGGCATGGAGAGTCAAGTAAGGATCCTCAAAAATATACAGCGGAGAATATGGGCAACGACTTTATTTGGTTCATAGAAAATGTCATCAAAGAACCGGTCGTCATCTCCGGTCATTCATCCGGGGGGTTGCTCACGGCCTGGCTGGCAGCTAATTCGCCTACCAACGTGAAAGGCATTGTCATAGAGGATGCTCCTTTCTTTGCAACTGAACCAGAAAGACGCGAAAAAACGTATGCATGGTTAGATGGCTTTCAAACGATACATGAATTTTTAAATCAATCGTCAGAAAAAGACTATACCCGTTTTTATCTGGAACGGAGTTATATGCGGAATTTCTGGGGAAACGGCTGGGGAAAAATTGTAATGCCAGCTGCTGAAAGATATATGATGAAGTATCCTGATGAAGGCCTTCGCCTATGGTTTGTACCCCCGACGATGAACAAGGCTTTTGATTTATTGAGGTGTATCCAAAATGGTAATGGTTCTTATGATTTGAGGTTTGGAAACACATTTTATGATGGCTCATGGTTTAAAAACTTCGACCAAGAAGAAACTGTGAGTAGGATCCAATGCCCTTCAATGCTTATGCATACGGTTTCAAACTATGATGAAAATGGCATTTTGCTTGCAGCAATGGATGGTGATGACGCAAAAAGGGCACATGAATTAATGCCTGAGAATAAGCTGATTGACAACATTAAATCAGGGCATAATATACATG
>CAZMSH010000079.1:0-2254 GCA_964568875.1 uncultured Rikenellaceae bacterium
CCTTCTGAGGGAAGGTCAGCGATAATGCTAAGTTATGTAAACTATATTTTATGCCGTGCTGTTTAAGACACACCTCGTTATTCACTCGGTGCGGCACCACGGCATGCGTGCCTTCTCTCTCCGTTTTCGCCAACAGGGACTTATTCTTGATAAATACAATTCTTATTCTGCTCTTTTGTCATTTCACCTGCCTGCTCTCCAATAAATCATTCCAGAGCAGGCTTTTTCGTCTTTTCTGCTCAACTGTCTTTTTCTGTGCGCATCTCCATCAACTTGCCCTGCTAAGGATACAGGAAGAAATATCCGTGCAGGGCAGTTTCAGGACATGCTGGGAATAGGAGAGAGTGTTAAAAGAAGAAAAGAAAGAGAAGAGGCAATACACCCGCCAGATCATAAAATATCATGACTGGCGGGAGAATTGCCGGAAAAGAAAGAGCATTACTTTTTTCAAAACAAGAAACTGCTTTGTAAAATCATTAGAAATGTGTATAATTAAGAAAAAACTGCTCTTCAATAACTATAAATATATATATAAAAATACACACAAATAAAAAACCTCAGCACCTGCCAAAAGTTTTATTTACAAGGAGGTGATAGTTACTTATAAAAACCAATCCCTAATTTTTCCAAAAATATTAAGGAAGGTCTTTTTAAATGGAAAAAATTCATCATAATAACAAATATTTTGTATTAACAATCTTGCTTATTTTATTTGGAGTTTTTCTTATCGGATGTAATGGCGGACCGATATCCATTGACAGTCCAGTTATTGATTTTTTTATAGTAGATGTTAACACCATTGACGAGGGAGAAAGTACCACTTTGAGCTGGCAGGTTACCGATGCTGATTCTGTTACCATAAGTCACGAAATTGGTGAAGTTAATTCCTCCGGCTCTCAAACAGTATCACCCATAGAAACCACTACATATATTCTAACTGCTACCAATAGTGCGGAAAGTGTTACTCATTCAGCTATGATTACCGTAAATCCCGCTGATGAAGAAGCTGACTCAACAATTCCAACGATTCATTCTTTTACCAGTGATTATTATTGGATTTCACCCGGGGGAAGTGCAAACCTCAGCTGGGAAGTGAGTAACGCCGATACTGTGGCTATCGAGCCTGTTTTTGGTGAAGTTAATATATCCGGCTCTGCTTCTGTATCTCCCAGTACAACGACTACCTATACTTTAACTGCTTCTAATACGTTTGGAGACAATATTGCTGAAATAACCATTATGGTGCTCTGGCAGCCGCCCGATTGGTGGAACGGCACCATCACCTTGCTGCCGCCAAATATAGAATCTTTCTCAGCTGACAAATCATACTTGACGGAAGGAATTACTGCTACCCTCAGCTGGGAAGTGAGCGGTATTGCCACTGTCACCATTGAACCGGGCATCGGTGAAGTAGAGAACTCCGGTACCCGTAATGTTTCTCCGACTGAGACTACCATTTATACTCTCACTGCCGGTAATGTTGAAGGGAGTGACACTGAAACAGTAACCATTGTAGTAGAACCGGTTAAAATTATTCAGCCCGGCCATGCTGAGGGGAAGGACACCTGGGTATGCAGTAATTATAAAAATGAAAACAATGCTAATTATGGAAGTTTGCTCATGGGAAGAGAAACCGGTTCATATAGCAATGGTGTGATTAGATCCCTTCTTCAGTTTGATTTAAGCAGTATCCCGGATAATGCCATTGTTGCTGATGCAGAATTGCTTTTATACCAACACAACACTTATGGCTCAGATGATTTCTCTGTTGGTGCTCACATGATAACCAGTCCCTGGGATCAATATACTGTCACCTGGAATAATCCAGTATCTTTACATCCAACAACAGAAAGCATAGTTACTATTATTGCTGGAGATGTCACCTGGCTATCCTGGAATATTAAAAATTTACTACAGGGTTGGATAAATGGAAATATAAATAATTATGGTGTGCTTCTGAAAAAAGTCAATGAGGGTTCAGGCGGAACTTATATTACTTGCTGGGCTGCAGATTATACTATTAATCCGAACCTTTGCCCAAAACTAAAAATCAGTTATTATGTCCCTTAAAAAACCAAGAAAAAAATACATTTTTAGTTCAAAAAATAACCCTGATTTTTTTAACAGAATCAGGGTTATTGAGCTAGTACAATTGCCCATGACTTGAAAAAATTAATCTTAAGAAGAAAGAATAAACATAAGAGCATAACTTCAGAAAAATCCTCCGGAAGAAAAGCACTTCCCGGAGTATTTT
>CAZMSH010000080.1:0-2187 GCA_964568875.1 uncultured Rikenellaceae bacterium
AAAATAATAATAGAAGAGCGAGATTATTATAATTTCGGGCTTCCTTTATCGCTTAGCTCTTCAAATCTTGAGATAATAACAGCACCGCAGCTGTCGCTGAAGACATTTACAGTAGTACGGAACATATCCAGAATTCTGTCAACAGCAAGAATTATTACCACTCCTTCAAGGGGTAATCCTACAGCTCCCAGGATAATAGACATCATTACCAGGCCGCTCATAGGAATACTTGCCGCTCCGATTGAAGCAAGCACCGCTGTTATTGCGATAGTCAGCTGAGCACCAAAGGAGAGGTCAAAACCATATACCTGTGCAATAAAAATTGTGGCTACACATTCATAGAGTGCCGTTCCGTCCATATTCATCGTAGCACCGATTGGAAGAACAAAGCCGGAAGCCCTTTTTGATGCACCCGATACTTCTGTTACAGCTTTCATCGTAAGAGGCAGTGTCACTATAGTTGAGCATGTTGAAAAAGCTGTTATAAGAGCAGGGATCATCCCCTTGTAATGCTTTACCGGACTGACCTTCCCGAGTGAATAAAGAAGGAGCGGAAGTGTTACAAACATATGTATGGCCAGTCCTGCCAGTACAATAATGAAGTAAAACCCAAGAGGTTTGAAAGCGGCGAATCCCGTTCTTGCCACGATGCCTGTTATGATTCCGAAAACCCCCAGGGGAGCAGTCCAGATAACTAACGATGTCATTTTAAGCATAGCCTCAAAAGCAGCCTCAAAGAAACCTGACATCAGCTTTTGTTGGTCAGCGTTAAGCCTTGTAACAAAATATCCGAACAGTATTGAAAAGAAGATTACCGGAAGAACATCACCTGATGCTGCAGCCGCGACCGGATTCTCAGGAATGATATTAAGCAAAATTTCTCCAAGTCCGCGTTCAATAGCCGTAATGGTATCTGGATTGGCCTCAAGACCAATATCAGCTCCTGCACCGGGTTTCAGCAGATTAACCAGAATTTGTCCGGTTACTATAGCAATCATGCTGGTGCAGATATAATATATGAATGTCCGGAGACCAATTCTGCCAAGGCCATGGGCAGAACCTACCTGGATTACCGAACTTATTATTGATGTTATAACCAGTGGTATTATTGCCATCCTGAGCAGTCTCAGGAATATATCGGCAAGAGGTTCGGTAAATGGTGTTGCAGGCTCACCGACAATCAGACCGGTAACAATTCCGAGAAAGAACCCTGCAAATATGAAGATAGTCAGACTGTATTTCCTACGAAAAAGCATTCCGGCTCCTGCATTCTTTCTCCAAAGCTAAACAAATAATCCTTAACAGGCTGAAAAAAAAGCAAGGATAACAACCTCAGTATTTTACAAGGCATTACCTGTATTCATCGCTCAGATCCTCCTGATAGGTAACTTCCTGCAGATCACCGTTATCATTGACTTTATACAACTTTTCAAGTCCATTTTCAACTTTTATGAGCAAAGCCCTGGAGATTCCATTCTGGTGGTTACGTGGGTGATTAACATCTATTGCTATTACCATATCTCCCCTCACCCTGGCTATTTCAGGTCCCTTGCAATGGCCTACCACAATTCTGTCCACTCCAAGGTAACTGACTATTTCAGTTACTTCCTCAAGACCAAGAGGCAAAACCTCTTCGGAAGTAAATACCATGCCTCTGTACCAGAATATACCATGATTACGAAACAGGAAATCTGCATTCTCTTTAAGATCATCCCTATTCTTCCCCAGGTTTTCCCTAACCAGCCTGTTTGCTTCAGGAATAGTTAGCCCTCTTTCGAGAAACTCCATACTTACACCACCATGCACAAAAAGGGTTCTGCCAATTCTGACCATTGAATTCTTTGATCTTAACCACCGACCCAACTCGCTGTTTTCTCCAAAAAGGTCGCGGTATGGTATTCCAATCTTCTCTGAAAACTCAAGATACCTTTCCACAGTGTACCTAACATCACCCCTGAGGGCCATCTCTTCATGATTTCCAAGAATCAGGTGTACTTTCCCGCCTACATCAGCCGACTGATAATCAAGTTTATATGTAAGCCATAGCAAAGCCATAAGGTCATGGTCCCTGTTGAAAAGATCGCCATTAACAACAAGATGTCCGTCACCAAATATCCAATTATAATTCTTATCGATGACCCGCCCCGCCTGCAGTATAGACACATACTCATTGAAACGACATTCTAT
>CAZMSH010000081.1:0-2175 GCA_964568875.1 uncultured Rikenellaceae bacterium
GGCATCGAGGCTGAGAGGAATTGACGCCATGGAAACCGCCGGGCTGGGATGCGGGTTACCGACGCCTGTCACAACCGATACAAGACCCTCCGCGCGACCCTCGGTTGATGTGCCGGTTACGCTGGTGCTGCCGAGTGCCGCGGTGTAATTGTATTTCCACGCTGTGACCCGCATTTCCCCAATGGTGGAAGGTTCAGGGTAGAAAACAGCCTCACCCGATGAATCGGTGGTGCCCACAAGATAAACATCGGCGTCCTGGAAGCTCTCTCCCTTGTAAAGAGTTACCCTGGCGCCGCTTACCGGTGCTCCATCGTCGGTAACGATTACAGTGAAGCTTCCGCCGCTGTAGCTTAATGGGAACGCGATTGCGAGCTGGGCTGGTGAAACCGTCCACAACGGAAGCTCGGGGCAGCCGAAGAGGTTGTAGTTCATTATGCACCAGTGCATGACGGAGTTTGAGGGCGGGCACAGGGTGTAACGGCCCATGAAGTGCATGGCCCCCAGTGTGTTCTGGCCATTCACAAAATGAGCCTGATACTGCCTCTGGCAAAGAACCTCGCTGGCTCCGTTGCCGGGGCTGGAGGGGCTTCCCCAACCGTAACGGGCGTTGGCTGCTCCGAATCCACCCCCGTTGGGGTTGGCGGTCCAGGCGTCCAGCATGCACTCGTAGCCGTCGAGATGGCCTGTAAGGCAGCTGATGGCGTTCCATATGGCTGGAAGGCCGCCGCTTGCGATGTTGGTAAGGTTCAGGATGTTGCTGTTGGTGTAACTGCCTCCGGGAACGCTGAAGCTGGTTTGGCTGCCGTGGGCGGCCACATAGATGTGGTGCTGAAGGCCGTTGAACATGGCGTTGGTGGCGGACCAGCTGTTGGTTCCGGCGGACTGGTAGCGTTTGTCATGGCTCCATCCCGACGGGACATAGCTGTTGGCGATTATCTCAGCCCCGACGCTGCCGTAGCACCCTGGCCACAACTGTTCGGTGCTGTATCCGATACGGAGTTCGACCGGCCCGGTTGTGGGATTGTCCACCTGCTCGTAACGAAGCACTTTGTTTACAAAGGTATTGGCTTCAGTGACTGAGTTCACGCTGGCCCGGCCGGTGAAGATTGCCGGGTAGTAGCTGACATTGTCAATGTTGTACTGACCCCAGATACTGTTGCCGTTCGAGTCCCACTGGTCGACGCCGCCGTAGGCGTTGTCGTTAAGGTCCGCCCAGTAGTAGTCTCCCGGGGCGTTCTCGGTATAAGTGCTGTAGGAGATTCGAATCCTTCTGGCGGCAACCTTGTCATCATCACCGAAGATCAGGGCGTAGTCCACTCCGTTGTCCATGGCGTCGTGGAGAAAGCGGCGGATTCTCTGCTGAAGATCAACGCCGGAATAGTTGGAGTTAACCCATGTAGTGGTGACTACAGTAGTGGGAACGCCTTTGCGGGTCTTCCATTCCGCCAGGGTGCCCGCCTGTGCTTCGTAGTCCGGGTGGGTGATGATCACATATTCGCCAAAGGTGAGATCACGGCTCTCCACCAAGACAGCTCCGCTGGGGAAAACGCCTTCAGGGTTGATCACGAGATTGCGGACAAGGTCTCCGCTGCGCTGTTCGCTGCTGGCGCTTCTTACCTGAACGGTTCTCGTGGAAGTGTCGGAAACATACTCAACTGTCAGAGTGACGCTGTTCAGCGTTTCAAGCTGACCGCTGGCCGGGTTCCACCGCACCGGGAAGACAGAAATCCGGGCCACCGGGAAGCCCAGAAGTGAGCCGGAGCTTTCGAACACAGCGGTGACCCCGGGGAAAGCCTCGGAGGAGTTGTATATGTCGGGGTCCGGGCTGGGCAGGGGAATGTCTGTGATATCCATCAGGCTCAGGGGAACCTGTTCCGTGGCGGGAAGAATACTGAAGCGTCCCTGTACCGGGCTGTATACCGCGTCCACCACCATGACGGAAACCGCCCGGCTTTCCGGGGGAAGAGCCACCTGCACCGGAAGCACCGGCAGTGCCGGGGCACCCAGGGTGGTCATGGGGTAGGTTTCCGGTGAGAACAGCACCGTGTACCCGGCGTAATTCTCCATGGTAACCGATGACCCATCGAAGGGTACGGTAACCGTCAATTCACCGGAAAAAACAAACCCGGCGAGAAGTAAAAGGATCAGGAACAACTTCATAATGATACTATCCTT
>CAZMSH010000082.1:0-2147 GCA_964568875.1 uncultured Rikenellaceae bacterium
TCAGTAAGGCATCTATCTTTGCTTCTCAAACAGGAAGGTCTTCAAGTGCACAGACGAACAAAGCTCCGACCTCATGGGATGAAACCACTCTGATGATGCCTCACGGATACTACAGGGAACATCTCGGAACCGGATACTGGATATCATACGGTCTCGATTTCAAGCTTAAGGTTATTCCAACCAGTGATAAGAACCGGTGGGATGTTGAGATAATCGTCGACGAGGATACTGAGGTTGACGCTTCTTTTGAACAGAATCCTAACATTGAAAGCTACTACGATTGGGACAATGAAACATTCTACCTCCACTACAGATGGTTGCATAGAGGTAACTATGTTTATGTGGATGAGATACTTGAAGCTCAGTTCTAAAATTTACTGAAATATGATTAAGAAAACGGTTGCGGAGTGACAGACTTCGCAACCGTTCTTGATCTGTTTATAAGGCTCAAATGGTTTGGCCAGCTATCTGGCTTTATGAATGCAGCCTGGTGATAAGCGGCATGATGTTTGAAGATAACAGTTACTATTAATCATAATACCTTAGTTGTATGAGATACCAGTTTACGATTATTGCCTTGTTCTTGTGCCTCCCTGTGCTGTTCTCACAACAGCGTGAAACAATTGTTGTCAAGGGAGAGGCATATCTTGAAAGCGAATTGCCGAGGGAGATGCTCTATTCTTTCACGGAGTTTAAAGAAGCTACCCTGATAAGAAAGGATGGAGTGGAGAATCAGACCAGGATAAACCTGAACCTGTTTACAGGAGATATTCTATTTCTCTCTTCAGGAAATCAGATACTTGTGCTGGCCTATCCCAAAGATCTTGACCGCATTAAGATCGGAGACAACATCTGGCTGCCTGTTGAAGATACTTTCGGAGAGGTGGTTAATCACAAGGATGATTTTTACCTTGTAAAGGTCAAGAAGACCAGAATAACAGATACACGCAGGGAGTCAGGATTTGGCGGCATGTCGAGTACAACCTCAACCAGATCGATCACTCAGTTTTCTGCCAATAACCATGGCCAGGTGGCCCTTCCCATTGGAGAATACGATTTTGAGACATCAGTTACCTACCGGCTATTCGACGGAACCCGTATGGTTTTGGCTGATGCAAAAGGTTTCAGGAAACTCTTCCCCTCGAAGAAGAAAGAGATAAAGGCATACATTAAGGCTAATAATGTTGATTTTAGAAAGGAAGTTGATCTTAAAGCCTTGATGGAGAGGTGTCTTTCTATGTAGATTCTGCTTGAAGCAGAGCTAAGATACCCTGATTCGTTAACAAAATATTATTGCCGGCATGGTTTTACGGAACATGCCGGCATCATTTTTTGCTGCCGGTCCTGCCGGAGCAGAAAAATGCCTATTTTTGCTGAAAATTATTAAACAAACGGGATGTACAGGACACATACATGCGGAGAATTGCGGATCAGCGATAAAAGTAAAGAGGTAACGTTATGCGGATGGCTGCAACGGTCGAGGGATTTCGGAGGGATGACCTTCTGCGACCTTCGCGACAGATACGGCTTAACACAATTGGTCTTCAATATGGATGACGATGCCGGTTTATGCAGAAAGGCAAGAGAACTGGGCAGGGAATATGTTTTGCAGGTGTCAGGTATAGTAGCAGAGAGAAGTAATAAGAACAGCAGGATCCCGACCGGTGATATTGAAATCATTGTAAAAGATATAACAATACTGAACAGTAGTGAGCTGCCTCCGTTCACAATAGAGGATGACACTGATGGTGGTGATGAGTTGAGGATGAGGTATCGCTATCTTGATCTGAGACGTAAGCCTGTGCGTGATAATATAATTCTCAGACACAGGATGACGAGGGAGGTGAGAAGTTATATGGACAGTCAGGGTTTTATAGAGATTGAGACGCCGGTTTTGTATAAATCTACACCTGAGGGTGCCCGCGATTATGTGGTTCCCTCAAGAATATACCCGGGTGAATTTTATGCCCTTCCACAGTCGCCGCAGACTCTGAAGCAGTTGCTTATGGTGGCAGGTTTCGACAGATATTACCAGATTGTGAGGTGCTTCAGGGATGAGGACCTGCGGGCCGACCGGCAGCCGGAATTCACTCAGATCGACTGCGAAATGTCTTTTGTTGATCAGAATGATGTGCTTACTACTTTTG
>CAZMSH010000083.1:0-2142 GCA_964568875.1 uncultured Rikenellaceae bacterium
TATCTTTTATCCGGAACTCAAGCCATGCCTCTCCGGGTAATTTCATCTCTGCATAGAGCAGCAACCTTTTTTCCACCCTCGAAGCATACAGTACCCTCCAGAAATCAAGAGCATCACCTGGTGCTATCTCTGTCATGCTTCGTCGTCCCCTGCGCAAACCCACGCCGCCGAAAAGCTTGTCAGTGAAGCCCCTGAGTCGCCATAACCAGTTGACGTAATACCAGCCTGTCCTGCCTCCTATACTCCATATCTTGTCGAGCGTGGCAGCCGGATCTGCTACTTCAGCACTTCTTTTGTCATGGAAGCACCCGAATGTTGGTACTGTTATAACAGATTCGATACCATTTTCGAGAGTGCTGCTTGAAAGGGCATCAGTCCAGCTTGATACTGATTCATGCTGCTCAGTCATCCTGAAGGCAGATGTGACTGCCTCTTCATAAGTAAGCAGGTCTGTTGGAACTACTTCCTGTAGATTGTTATCACCGCAGATAACCTCTATCTTCATGCTGTTTACCAGGTTTACAGCAAGCTTGTACGAAGTTGAAGTTATGAAATAAAGCCAGTAAGAGGAGAGCCTCGGGGTCATTACGGGAACGACAAGGATCTTACGCTTCAGATTGCGCACACGGGCAAAGCCCAGAAGCATCTCCTTGTATGTAAGTATTTCGGTTCCGCCAATGTCAAAACTATTATCGAATGTCACCTCGTTAAGCAAGACCCTGACAAGATACTCAATCACATTCTGTATTGCTATCGGTTGGCAGCGGGTATTGAGCCACCTGGGTGTTATCATAACCGGCAGCTTCTCAACAAGGTCGCGTATTATCTCAAATGAAGCGCTACCTGATCCGACAATTATACCGGCTCTAAGGGTTGTCAGGTGGTACCGGCCCCTGGCAAGAATCTCCTCGACAGCCTTCCTCGAAGTAAGGTGACGCGATAGTTTTTCTGTGTTGACGATACCACTCAGATAGATCACCTGACGGGCCTTAGTCTCACTTATCCTCTGCATGAAGTTAAGCGCCGACTCCCGCTCAAGCTCCTCGAAATCGTCAGTTGAGGCTGACATTGAGTGTATCAGGTAGTAGGCTGCATCAATGTTATCAGGAATGGCTGAAAGTGTCTCTTTCCTGAGAAAGTTTACCTCCACGACCCTCACAAATACCTGGTTATATTTAGAGAGGTCAAATCTTTGCCTGTCCCTGACACAGCAATATACTACATGACCCTGTGCCAGCAGCGACGGAAGAAGGTTCCTCGCAATGTAACCATTGGCACCGGTGAGTAGTATGTTCATGGCCGCCCTCGATTAAAAGTTTAATGCAAGCCTGAATCCCTGAATCCCTGCTCCTATCTGCAGGTTGATATTGCCCGGTGTAATGGCACTGGCTATTTCAAATCCGGCCCCCAGTCTGTGAGAGTGGAGAATTCCGTACAGGGCCAGGTCAAATACAAACAGAAATGCACCCTGAAGTATTACCGAATTACCATATCCCTTCAGCATATCATGTCTGTTTACCGATCGCCCTGAGTAATGCCTGAGAAGGAAGCCGGCGCCCATGTATGCAACATCAAGACCTGCATTTATCAGGAGGATATTCTCTGTCTTTATCAATTTGGATATCATTTCGTTGACTGCCAGGTCGCTGATGCCGGTATTCTGATTGGAGTACAGGCCTATTCCGGCAATTGAAAGGTTGATGACATTCCAGAACAGGTTCATCTGGCCAAAGTACTTTGCTGAGCCTGTCGCTGTCGCCCAGCCGTAGGCTCCACCGGCTATATTTGCAACCGCCCATCCGCCCAATACATACATGCCGGTACGGGTGATGGCAAGGCTCTCACTGTATATGGTCGAAGCTTCCTGTTGTCCGAATAGAGACACCGCCATGACAATCGCAACCAAAACCAACATCGAAATTCTCTTCATATAATCTTATTTTATATATACCTATAAAACAGATTAATACTCCTCTTGTTCGCTCCAAACCCTACACCATTACGCCTTTTACGCCCCTATGCCCTTTACGCCTTTTATGCCCCTATGCCCTTTACGCCTTTTACGCCCCTATGCCTTTTACGCCCTTTACGTATTCTAAGATAAAAGCAAACAATTTTACACAATTTTTTTCTCATAAGTAA
>CAZMSH010000084.1:0-2133 GCA_964568875.1 uncultured Rikenellaceae bacterium
AGGCAGAGCCGCTCTCAGAGCAGGAGCTTAACTACATGAAGCGGCACAATGCAACCGCTCACCGTTCGCCGGTGCTGATATTTGATGACTCCAGCGAGTCAGACAGACAAACAGCCAGGCGACTCGCCGGTAAGTTTGGTTTGCCGATAATCAACTTTTGCGAATAGAACCGTTTTTAGCCGTTTTAAGCGACTCAGGAGCCGGAGCAACGTATCACTCGCCGAGCCGGTCGCCAACCCACTCAGGAGCGCAAGAGACGGAAAAAACACCCGAAAAAGGTGCCACTACCATGTAGCCGGTCCGGCGGCGGGGAAAATCAACTAATATTCACTTAAAAAAACTTAAAACGATGAGTTATAAATTTCAAAATTTAACGCTTCCGGAAAATCACGGGTTTGATGAAAAGACCCTGAATTTTCTGGAGACAATCGACAAGGGCCTTGCTGGCCACTCAGAAAAAAGTCGTGAGCAGTTTAACGCCCTGTGGCTCGAGCTTGAAAAACAAAAAGCCAAACCATTTGGCAAACCGGGTGCAACAAATCCAAAGGAGAGGGAACTCAATAACAAATGGTTGGATTCTTTCCTCAGGAAGAAAGACACCGCAGCCATTGAAATGGAGCTGAAGGCCTTTGATGAGCACCTGAATACCAGCAATTTGGAAGACGGCGGAATTCTGGTTCCTTCGTTGCTGCTGGCAGAGATAATGCACGTGGCAGAGGAAAACGGTATTGCCAGGCGTGAGATGCGATATCTCCCATTTGACGGTCCGGGGAACACCAGAAAACTTCCGATCGAGACAACCGGCGTTGCTGTCAGTTGGATTGACGAAGGCGAAAACAAGCCCCTCACAGGACTGAAGCTGTCACAAATCACTCAGGAGCTGCGAAAATTGGCGTGCATCGTTGTACTGACCGAAGAACTGATCGAAGATGAAGCAGTTGACTTGGTTTCTTACTGCTCCCGCCGGGTTGGCGAAGCTATCGCAGCTGAGGAAGATTCACAGTTTTTCACAGGCGTAGGTGCGCCGTGGACTGGTATTGTCAATAACACTGACACAATTGCCGTCCCGATGGCTGCCGGATCTGTTCTGGCTGACGTGTCACCAGTTGACCTGTTGAATCTGGCATTTAGCCAGACCAAAGGAGGAAGGCGAAACGCTAAGTATTATATTTCCAGCGAGCTGTTGATGAGGCTAATGGCCTACCGTGCCGATGCGGTCACTCAGAACGATATGCGAGGAAACTTCCTTGTCATCAGTCCTTCTCAGTCAGCGCCGGTAACGCTGTGGGGATATCCGGTCGTCATCACCGACGCTTTGCCTGACAGCAACTCAGGCGGCGAGGTTGCCGACACACCGATTGCGTTTTTCGGAGATCTGAAACGTGCAACCGTGTACGGCGACAAAAAGGGCGTTCGGGTGAAACTGCTGGATCAGGCAACCATCACCAACGATGAAGGCGACTCCATCAACTTGGCTCAGGCTGATATGATGGCCGTTCGTGTTCATAAGCGTGTAGGTTTTGCAACTCCGCTGCCGCAGCTGATCAGCGTCCTGCAGACAGGGCCTACTTCGTAGATTTTAAGAGACTGCCTTGTGGCTTCGAGGCGGTAATTGCATATTTTTAATTCGTACATCACCCGGTGTAGTCCGTTAACCAGACGGCCACCGGGTTTTTTTTGTGCGTGCGTGAAGGCCAGCAGCGGGTATTTCAAAAAAATGTTTATATTTGCATTACCACGACGCAACAATGAGTATTTACTTTCATATCATACGGCCTCCCGGCATGGTTCCGAGTTTCAGCGTCGTGGTTGAACGGTTCCAATGTTCGGGAGGTTTTTCTATTCACCAAAAACCACGACGCAATGAACTATTTCCAACTCCGGGACGTGGAGCCTCAGTGCTACCACTACCCAAACGACGAAGGCCCAGACGTGGCCAGGCTGCGGGGCAAACTCCGCAAAATCTCAAAAGAACATCGTAACAAGCCGGACCCGATTTTATGGTTCGGCGATCTCTGCACTGTTTTGGTGCTGCTGCCGGTCATCATTCCGGTTGTGATTGTCTACGGCCTCATCTATGCATTCAAAAACCGCCGCCGCCATGAGTCCTGAGCAGATACTGAAACTCAGGCG
>CAZMSH010000085.1:0-2115 GCA_964568875.1 uncultured Rikenellaceae bacterium
CAGTAACGAGGCAAATCTGACTGCAAGATTACCACTTATGGTAAGACCGTCTATGTCTCGCTTCCTAAATTTTGGTGATCAATTTGAGATTCCAGTTGTTTTACAAAACCAGACTGATGAAGAATTATCCGCTGACGTAGTGATAGAAGGAAGTAATATGGATGTAAGTGAGAATCAAGGCATCCGTGTTACTGTTCCGGCAAACGATCGGATCGAAGTCCGTTTTCCTGGAAACACTATTTTGGCTGGAGAAGCATATTTGCAGATTGCTGCGATTTCTGGATCAATTTCAGATGCAGCTCAAATTTCTTTACCAGTTTATACTCCCGCTACAACAGAAGCTTTTGCCACTTATGGTGTCATCGATACTGGTGCTATTGCTCAGCCAATTCTTTCTCCTGAAGGTGTTTTTCCACAATTTGGAGGGCTGGAAATCACCACCTCTTCAACTGCTTTGAATAGTTTATCCGATGCTGTACTTTATCTCATTGATTATCCTTTCAATAGTAGCGCACAAATGGCATCCAGAATTCTAGCAATCGCTGCACTCAAAGATGTACTTTCTGCTTTCAATGCTGATGGTTTGCCATCTCCGGAGGAAATGGAGAAATCAATACAAATTGACTTGGAAGATTTATCAAAGGTGCAAAACTGGGATGGAGGTTTTCCATACTGGGCAAAAGGATATCCTTCCATTCCTTTCCACACAGTACACGTAGCACATGCACTTCAAAAAGCGAAAGAAATGGGATTTGAAGTATCTGAAAATACCTGGGGATATGTGCTTACCTACCTCCAGAACATCGAACAATATTATCCAAGCTGGTATAGTTTGAAAACCAAACAGACAATTAGCGCTTATGCCCTATTTGTAAGAATGAAAATGGGTGATTTGGATGCAAGAAAAGCCAAAGCATTAATTGACGATCAGGGGTTGGAAGCCCTTTCTTTGGATGCAATTGCCTGGATTTGGCAAGTACTGATTAAGGATTCTCAATATGTGACTGCAGTACAAGAGATCAGAAGACATGTTGGTAACCAGGTAGTCGAAACTGCAGGTGCAGCTAATTTCTTCAATAGTTATAGTGATGATGATTATGTTTTGCTCCATTCAAATCGAAGAACCGATGCTTTATTGCTCGATGCGATGATTACTGATAATCCTCAATCAGATCTAATTCCAAAAGTAGTAACCGGTTTGCAAGCAAATCGCACCAAAGGACGTTGGGATAACACCCAGGAAAATGTTTTTGTACTGCTTGCAATGGATAATTATTTCGACACTTATGAATCGCAGGAACCTGATTTTATCGCTAGAATTTGGTTAGGTGATATTTATGCTGGAGAAACTGAATTTAGTGGCTATTCAACCGATCGCTACCAAACCATGGTTCCCATGCAAGATCTGATCAACATTATTGATGATAAAGAATCTGAAGATATCATACTATCAAAAGATGGTACCGGTAGATTATATTATCGATTGGGTCTTAAGTACGCACCAACTGATCTTCAATTAGACCCACTTGATATGGGATTTGTAGTTCAAAGGATCTACGAACCTGTTGATGACATCAATGACGTCTGGCTGGATGAGGATGGTGTTTGGCACATCAAAGCAGGGGCTCGTGTGAAAGTAAAATTAACCATGGTTGCTGATAATAGACGTTATCATGTTGCCTTAGTTGATCCACTGCCAGCAGGGTTGGAGATTATTAATCCCAATTTGGCTGTTAGTGAAAGCGTCCCTGTTGATCCACAGCAACCAACTAATTTCTTCTATTGGTGGTCACAATGGTACCAACATCAAAATCTGCGTGATTCTCGTGTAGAGGTGTTTACCAGTTTATTGTGGGATGGTGTGTATGAATATACTTATTTTGCCAGAGCAACCATGCCAGGAACCTTCATCGTTCCTCCCACAAAAGCGGAGGAGATGTACTCACCTGAAGTCTTCGGACGCGGTCAAAGTGATGTAGTTGTTGTTGAATAACAAATCAAATGAGGAGTATCGAATATTAATTTGATACTCCTATTAAAATGAATATATAATTTTAAATGTTTATTTATTTTCATATAAGTGGAAACGAATTATTAATTTTTTTAATTATGTTT
>CAZMSH010000086.1:0-2081 GCA_964568875.1 uncultured Rikenellaceae bacterium
GGTATAAAGCCAGAATCGAGAATTTGATGAACTCTGTTCTTGAGCTTGGTGAGATCCCTGACATAGCTCTCTCGCGCTCGCGTAAGATCTCGAAGTTCTCGATCACCCTTTGGAAATATCCGCGACGGGTCTATCATATCGTTCAGGCAGAGCTGGGCGATCCACTCAGAGTCCTTTGTGTCGGTCTTCTTTCCGGGAGTATGCTTGATCTTATACGGATTCGCCAAGATGACCTCAGTGGAACCTTCGAGGACGACATAAATTGGTATCCAGAGGCGACCTGTAGATTCCATAGCTACTCTCTGACAACCGTTCTCTATGACCCAGTCCCTGAATCTGAATAATTCTTGAGGAGAACTTGAGAACCGTTCAGTTGTAGAGGTTCCATCGCGGCAAAGCATTGTGGCAACTAGAAACTTCTTGTGAACATCGATACCACAAACCTTATTCAGATTGTTGTCCATAATATCCCTATCCTATGGATATGGGCAGCTGATGTAATCCTCTTTGGGCAAATTCACATACGCGTTCTAGGACGCATTTGTGCATCCGGATAATCGATGGCCAGTTTTGCAGTTCGGGATCACAGTCCCATATAGCGATTGGCCTTCGCTGCCCATATCATGTATTAGATTGGATAAAGTTGTATATTATTTTTTCATTCTTTGTGCATGAGCCCGCTGGGATCATGAACGTTTCGCATGAAAACCCATGGAAATCCAATTCAACCTAATCGCCCTCTGCTATCACTTTTCGTTACAACATAACCTGCCCTAACGATGCAATCAATCATCTCTTGGATCGGCATCTCAATGGATGAAGGCGAAACTATGGTTTTTCTGCGCGAGTTCTTCTTATCTTCATCTTCCTGATACATTTCTTGATTTATGAGGAGATGATGAAGAATGCAGAGGACCTTTCTTGCCAGGGCAACTGCTGCTACTTTAGATCCCTTTTTGGCTTGAATCCTCAAGAAGAACCTCTTTAACTTGGAGTTCTTGGTTCTGGATATGGCATAGGCGATCTGAATCAGCATTCTTCGAATGTGCTTGGAACCCTGTTTGGTTATTCCTCCCAGCACGACCTTTTCTGCTGATTGATAAAGAGAAGGGACAAGCCCGCACCATGCAGCGAGCTTTTCGGAATTCTCAAAATCAGTGTAGTCACCGATTTCTGCGAGAATAGCAGTCGCAGAAATAAAACCCATTCCAGGTATGGACATGGCAATGGCCAGATCATTTTTGCGTCTCTGGATTCTCGCGCTAATCTCTCCATCCAATTCGTCTATCCTCTCCTGTATCGATCTCATCAGGCACAGAGATCCACGAATTAAGATAATCTGTGAGATCTCCAGACGACTTTTGATCGCTTCTTTAATCTGATCTGCCTTTTTCTTGAGTCGATTGGAGGGGATTCCTTCAACAATCTCGTCGATGTCTTTTCCTTCTAGAATGCCGTTCAAGAGATACATCCCGGATTTGCCAAATATATCAGAGACAACTGAGGCGAGCTTGATGCATGCTGAATCTAGAGAATGATGGATCTTGTTCTTTTCCTGAGTCATCTGCTTGACGTAGCCCTCTCTTGCCCTTGTCAACCTCCTCAGCTCCCTGTCATCTTTGGGAAAGATCCTCGATGGCTCAATCATACCATTGAGACAAAGTTCAGCGATCCACTCTGAGTCGCTGATATCGGTCTTCCTTCCAGGGGTGTGCTTAATCTTGTAGGCATTTGCCACTATCAAGTCGATCTTTCCCTCTAAAACAGCATGTACGGGATGCCAGTAGATTCCAGTTGATTCGATGGCTGCTTGTTCACAGCCATTCTTGATAAGCCAATCTCTGAACGTCAAGAGATCTTCAAGGGTTGCGCTGAAGCGTTGGATTTCCTTTGTACCGTCTCTAGAAAGAATAGTCGCTATCAGAAACCGTTTATGTACATCTATGCCACAAACCTTATTCATCTGCAGTTCCATGGTCGTCCCCGTCCTGATATGGGCGGATAACTTAATCCTCGATGGGTGCTCATTCGCATTCGCGTTCTACCGACGCATTCTTGCATCCGCGGGATTTGGCTAGTTT
>CAZMSH010000087.1:0-1979 GCA_964568875.1 uncultured Rikenellaceae bacterium
AGGCATAAACGTACCCAAGGTCATAGACTGTGCGCCGGGAAACGCATGCCCCATGATCACCGGCGTACGATACGCCGATGCCGTTTTGCTCGTTACGGAGCCTACCCCTTTTGGTTCAGCAGACCTGGATCTTGCGTTGCAGGCCGTGACAAACCTGGGAAAACCTGTGGGGGTTTTAGTTAACCGCTCCGATCTCGCCGCAGCAGACATCGACGGACTAGCCGCTAAATATGGAGCTCCGGTTCTTGCAAGGCTCCCTTTTTCGAGGAAAATCGCTGCAGCTTACGCTGAAGGAACGCCTCCTGCTATGGCAGATTCGCTTTGGGCCGTGGAGCTCGGCAAAATCTGGGATTTTTTCGAAAGGACACTGAACAGATGAAACCTCATGAAATCGTTGTCATAAGCGGCAAGGGAGGAACCGGGAAGACGACGCTGACTTCCTTGCTGGTTGCCTCTTTCGGCAAAACCGTCATATGCGACGCCGACGTCGACGCCCCCGATCTGGAGATACTTCTGAAGCCCGAACCTTTAGGAGAGAAACCTTTCTGGGGCATGCAGACGGCAAAAGTCGACCCTTCCCTTTGCACTGGATGCAGCGCCTGCGTCCGGGCTTGCCGGTTTGATGCAATAACAATGGCCGAGGGCAAGGCAGTAGTAAACACTTCTTTTTGCGAAGGCTGCGACGTATGCCGGAGAGTATGCCCTGAAAGCGCCATATCTCTCATAGATACCTGCCAAGGTACATCTTACGAAGGTTTGACAGAATTTGGGCCCATGTGGCACGCAAAACTTAATCCCGGAGGCGAGAACTCGGGAAAGCTCGTCCAGTTTCTCAGGGAATCGGCACGACGCACAGCACGCGAGAAGGGGATTCCCCTCATTTTGACCGACGGCCCTCCGGGTATCGCATGCCCCGCCATCTCGGCAATGACCGGCGCAGACCTGGCCATTGTCGTAACGGAACCTTCCGGGGCCGCTTTCCATGACGTGGATCGCCTCTCGCAGGTCACTGCACGTTTTGGCATACCGACAGCCTTCGTGATCAACAAGGCCGACCTGGCTCCTCGGATGACGGAAAAACTCAAAGAGGAAGCCAAGGCCAGAAACTGGAAGATTATAGGCGAAATCCCTTTCAAGCGTGCCGTCGTGAACGCCGTGGCTGAAACCCGGATTCCTGTTCTAGAGCTGGAAGAAGAGATAAAATTGATCAGGAAGGAACTTGATGTTTTCCTGTGAGGTGTTTTGCCTTGAAAGGAAGAATAAAAGCTGTAAATTCCACTTCCCTGGGCCCCGAGCATTTGGTCATGCCGCTTTTTGTTTTGCCGGGAAGAGAGCGTTGTCTCCCTTCGAAGGCCATTGAGGGGGTAGAATTGTTCTCGGCCGATGCGTTGAAGGAACCTGTTGAGAGGGCCCTTTCAACAGGCATAAGAAACTTTCTGCTTTTCGGTCATTATGAAGAAGGGAAGGACAATGAAGGCACACCTGCTTCCGACCCAAAAGGGCCCGTTCAAACGGCCCTCAGGCTTTTGACCTCCGCCTGGCCTGAAGCGCTTTTTTTCACCCACGTATCCCTTTCCCATGCTTCCAGTCACGGCCTAAACGTCTGCCTCGATGATTCCGGCAAACCAGATATAGAAAAAACGCGCAGACGTTTTCTTGATATTGCTGCAAGTCACCTGGAAGCCGGTGCTCACGGCATTGTTCCGCTTTTCCTTGAGAAGGGTTTCGTGCGCGTTTTGAGAAAGACCATGGACGAAACGAACTTCGCGGAAAGGGATATCTTGAGCTACGGTGCCAAATATGATTCGGCCTTGTATGGACCTTTCAACGCTTTTACGTCAATCACGGAAAAAGGCATGCCCAGTGAACAGATCGAACCGACCGATATAAAATCAGCCCTTGAAAAAGCGGAAGCCGATTTAACGGAGGGAGCTTCTGCTCTCATCGTCAAACCGGCTTTGCCCTACCTTGATATCATT
>CAZMSH010000088.1:0-1950 GCA_964568875.1 uncultured Rikenellaceae bacterium
GGTACCTCTCGTGGAGAGGTGTTAAGGTAGTTGTGGAATCAACAAAACCTAAACCAACGGGGTGATTTATATGTTACACCAGAACAGACAGGCTTTCCACTATGAAATCGATGAGACTGACAGACTCGTAACGGCATGGGCCGCACTTCCTCTCGTAACCGAACTTTTTTACAGGATGGGACTGGACCGGGTTATCAACGAAGAGATAGGAGCCCGACGCACCCAGGGCTACACCGATGCAGAGCAGATACTGTCATTAATACTTCTCAACATAGCCGGAGGCGAGAGCGTGGAAGACCTGAAGATGCTTGAAGGCGACCCTGGCTTCAGGAAGTTGCAGACGTTGCTCCAGTCTGCGAATGCCAAAAGCGACAGGAAAGGCAGCAAGAGCGCCTCTAACCGGTGGAGAAAGGAACGAAAACGCTGTTTGCCCTCGGTCACAGCCGTTCGAGACTACCTTGGCTGTTTCGAGTATCCGGCAGAGAGCGCGAAACGTGTCATGGGAAGATCTTTCATTCCCCTATCCAACGAACATCTATCAGGATTTAAGGGCGTAATGTCATACATGCTCTCCTGGCTCCAGGAGCGTGACACGCAGACAATAGCCACCCTCGACCAGGATGCCACTCTTATCCCTACAGATAACAGGAGCGCTTTATTCAACTACAAGAAGGAGCGTTCCTACCAGGCACTCAACACCTATTACGCGGAGAGGGACCTTGTAATCCACACGGAGTTCAGGGATGGCAACGTACTTGCAGGACATGAACAGCTGCGGGTCTTCAAAGAGTCCATATCCCGGCTTCCTGAAGGAGTAAAGGAAGTATATCTCAGAAGCGATACCGCAGGGTACCAGCTGGAGCTCATGAAATACTGCGCCGACCCTGACGACGCAGTGGGACGCCGTTTCGGTGTCATGAAGTTCGCAATAAGCTGTGACGTGGGAAAAGAATTCAGGGAGGTATCCTGCCGTGTCCCGGAGGATCGCTGGGTACCCATCATGAAGGAAGTAAGAAGAAACGGCGCAGTAGAACTCGAATACACCGGTCAGGAATGCGCCGTTGTTTCCTACGTCCCATCTGACGCCGAAGCCAGGAGCAAAGATGGCAGCGAGTTTCGCTACATAGCGATCCGGGAGAAGCTGAGCAACCAGAGGCAACTGCCCTTTAAGGAGAGCAAGAGCGAAGGGGAACAGCTTGAATTCGAGGAACCCCCCAACATGAAGAAGCTTCATATAGAGACCATGAACGGCTTCAGGTACAAGCTCTTCGGCATAGTCACCAACATAATGGACACGGAAGCCGACAAGGTAGTCCTCTGGCAGCGCAAGCGCTGCGGCAGCAGTGAACAGGTTCACGACGTACTGAAGAACCAGTTGGGAGGAGGGCACGTACCCTCCGAGATGTTCGGAGCAAATGCCGCCTGGTGGTGGATAAGCGTTCTCGCACTGAACCTGCAGAACATACTCAAGAGTCACGTTCTGCCCGCCGAGTTTTCCAGAAGAAAGCCCAAGGGAATGCGTTTCGGATTCTACAGTATAGCCGGACGAGTAGTACACCATGCAGGGCAGTGGATAGTAAGGCTCAACAGGAGCAACCCCGTGTCAAGAATAGTAATGGAGGCTCAATGGAGGTTATTGAGATTTTGCAGTTTTCCGACATGAACAGCCTGATGGCACCTTCATATTCAATGAAGCCTATAGAATTAATGCACAAAACCTATTGCATTACTGATGGTCATGTGGACAAGTGCAAGTTCAGGACCAGAAAATCCTGAAATATACACAAACCATGAGATGTATAACATAGCAGCTCACAAATGCCGGGCAACTTTTAAAAAAATCGGCCAGAAATCAACAGGAATCACTGCAAGATATCATAGACTGTGGATTTGGGGGTGATCAAAACTTTGCAATAGTTGTTTTTTTTGAGTTATACTTTCCCCAAACGC
>CAZMSH010000089.1:0-1945 GCA_964568875.1 uncultured Rikenellaceae bacterium
CAGGCCGGCCCATTCGACCCGGTTGGGCAACCTTTCCCATATCCCGGCGAAAAGAACAGTCCACAGCGGAACAGTGGCCATGAGGACGGCCGCCAGGCCCGATGCCACCCATTGCTGTCCCACCGTAAGCGCCCCCGCTCCGCCGACGAAAAGTAAAGACCCTATCAGCGCGGACCCGGCCCACACTTTGGGGGAGGCGTCTTTGGTCCCTTTTAGCCTCAGTATGACGTAGAGGATCCCTCCGCCGCCGAGAAAGCGGACGGCGTTCAAGAGAAAGGGCGGGAAGCTTTCCAGCGCGAAGCGGTTTGCGAGGAAGACGGAGCCCCACACGGCATAGAGAACCAAAAGGATCGCCCATGCTTCTTTTTCGGTGTCTTTCGTACTTTTCAGGCGCGACTTTGAGTTCAAGCGGCGGATACCTCCAGCGTAAATATTGACCCCTTTATTGTACGCCAGAAATTTTGCAGGTGCCCCGCAGGTATATGGTCAGTTTAGGTCAATCTTTATAAACACTTTTTGGCTTCAAGAATGGTTTATTTCCCGGTCATGGCGTGCCTGAGCCTCGGCGCTACCCGTGCCGTAACGGCGGCTACGGCCGCGGCTTTGATCGCGTCGACGGCGACAAAGGGCAGAACGCCTATTTCAAGCACGTTTCCGAAGGAAACGGCCTTGCCGGCCACGAAGTTGAGGTTGAGATAAAGCCCCACAGTGCCGGCGAAATAGATGACTGCCGTTCCGATGGCGCAGGCGGCAAAACATGTCAGGAAAGAGACCTTTTTCACTCTTTCGAGTACGTAGCCAATGACGAAGGATCCCGCTATGAAGCCGACGAGGAAACCGAAGGTGGGATGAAGTACAAATTGCGGCCCTCCCCCGCCGGTAAAAACGGGCAGCCCCACAAGCCCCATTCCCACGTAGAGGACCTGGGAAAGGGCTCCCCCGCGGGAACCCAAAAGGGTGCCCGAAAGATACACGAAAAGGGTCTGAAGAGTCATGGGGACCAGGGGAAAGGGAATGCGGATAAAGGCTCCCACGGCGGTGAGTACGGCAAAAAGCGCCGCGAGGGTCATTGTCCTGATGGGTATTTTCATATAGAGGCCTCCTTTGTCAACCTGTTTTATATATGGTTGACGTTTTGGGCCTATTATATCCCTTTCTTCACGTCCAACAAGCAGAGCCTTAAGGTAAAGGCTTTGAAAACAGCCCGTTTGGACCGAACGGGTAAATAAAACCGGGCGAAAGGCTTGCCGGCTCTTCCGCCCGGTTTCGTTTTTTCGCGTTACACCGCGTTTACTATTTCTGCGGCGAGGCCGCTGAAACCGGCCAGGTATTCCCGTCGTTCCTTCCGGAGGGCGCCGATCATTTCGGCATACCCGCTCCTGGTGTAGTGGGTGTAGGGATGGTACTGCTCGGGATTTGCGATCTCAAGCGTCTCTGGTATCTCACATCCCAGGATGTCGTCGTACTTCCACTTGATGTTTTCTGTCAGGGCTCCCCTTATGGCCGCGAAGGTGACCTCGGGAGTCATGTTGACTCCGTCCCTGCCGCCTATCCTCCCTGTGTTGACGATGTAGCACCTGATGCCGGGGTTGTCCCTGAGAATCCTGAGCAGCCTGTTGCCGTTTACGTGTGGCCTGTCGACGATGAAAGGGTCGAAGCCCACCACTCTTTTAGCCTGCCCTACCCTCGAGGGATCGTCGGCGCTGGTTATGGTGGATTCGCCAAGCATGTAGAAAGCGGCGGCCTGTTCGGGCGATACCAGGCGACATATGGGCGGCGTGTCGTAGCGGCGCATGTTGAAAAGCAGGGCATCCACGTGGTCGAGGTCTATGCGGTCGGTGGTGTTGGGTATGGCCTTCCTGTTCAGTTTTGGTTTGATATTTTTTGTTTGGTGTTGGTTTTGTTTGTAGTTTTGTGTGTAGTTGTTGTTGGTAGAGTTTTCTTT
>CAZMSH010000090.1:0-1907 GCA_964568875.1 uncultured Rikenellaceae bacterium
AGCTCATCCCTAGCCACAGCACCTTCCCCGGCGAATCCGCAGCGCGCGGCGTCAGTATGGCCCTCGACAGCCAACTCGTATACGCCCGTTCGCGCATGCGCTGCCATCATCAGAACGCCGACTGCTTCAAACCGGCCGCCACCCGCACCTGCGCCGCACGCGCTGCCGGTCACACGGGCTGCGACTGCGCCAGCGAGGCCTGTCGTGCGCACTGCCGCTATGCGACCGCCCGCGACCCCGAGGCCACCTACGTCTACTACGCCGGCAGTAATCAGCCCCGCGCGGACGGTGATGACACACAACCCTTACCCTCCGCCAAAGGAAAACACTACTTCGGCTACAAAAGCAAGGCCTTCAACGTGGTGGATGACCGTCTCTTTACCCTGTGGCCCCTCAGCGGCCCTTTCGTCACCGCCAATCGCAATGACCATCTGCAGACGCTCTCCGGTTTCGCCGACCTGCGCGCCCGCTATCCAGAACTGCAGATCGGTGAAGTCCTCGGCGATGCCGGCGAAGGCTACGATGACATTCTGCGCTACGTCTTCCAAGACCTGCACGCTCTACGCACGATTGAAATTCGGCGCCACCAGCTGGACCAGGATGCCGCGGCGTGCTTACAACGCGGCTACGACGCCGACGGTATACCCCTGTGTCCACACGGCTATCGCTTGCGCTGCAACGGTCACAACTACACCACCCGCCAAACCAAGTGGGTCTGTCACCAACGCTGCCTGCTACATCCCCACCCTGACGTGCATCCGCAACCGCCCGACATCCGCCCAGCCTGTCCCTGGCGGACCCCGCAGCACCCCTTGGGCATGACTGTCACCGTCGGGCTGACCTTACCCGACGGCGCGTTACGCCTGGCACGTGACCACGACATCACCGGCCCCACCTGGGACCTGCGCCACGGCCGCCAGTCGTATGCCGAAAGCCGCAACGCCGTGCAGAGCCGCCTGGGATTGAAGCGCACACCGTGGTTCGGCTTAGCCAACGCCGCCAAAGCCTCGCTCCTCGGTGACATCCTCACCTTACTGACTACCGTCGCCCGCTTCGTCCGCGAGGCCTCCCGCGCCGCCCCGCGGATGACCTGACCTTAGCCGACGGCGCAGGATGGCGCGCAGCCGGTGCACCGGCTGCGCTATGGCCGCGTGCCACAGGTCTGATTTCCAGTCCGGCTTGCGCCCCGAGCGTCTCCATTTACCCCGCAAACTGACCGCCACTCCGTCGCCAAACTGCTGTGGACGACTCTGACTGCGCCTCTCCCCAGACTTACTGTGCTTCCTACCTTGTTTAACGCCCGCTTTACTGCGCCCTCGACTGCTTTTTGACCGTCCCCAACCCGCAAAAACTCGCTCAACCCAAACTTTACGCCCACCGTAGCCTATTTCCCTCGCACATGGGCGGGTCTTTACTGTGGAATCCCAAATCAAAGGGTGGCCGTCAGATTTTCGCATTGGTATGCCAGCCGCACCCGATTGCGGGTGTCAACGCCCCTGTGCCAGAGCCATGCACGCTCAAGCAGACTTCCGAAAGCCCTGTTTGCGGGATGTGTCACCATAATCCAGCGATTGATCGCCGGCTGGACGGCGTAGACAGTTTGCGCTTTGCGAAACTTTGACGCCCACCCGCTTGCCTATGGTTGCTTGCCTAACTGCCCTCTCTGCGTTACAATAGCGGTGGAGGAGAATATGTACACCCGTCTGTTTCACGGGGTTTTGGTGTTGTTTCTGCTGCTGTCGTTTGTCCCAACGGTGAAGGCGCAGGAAACATCGCTTGACCCTGTTTTAGAACTAATGGTCCAAATGTCTGCCGAGGCCAAAGTTGGTCAGTTGGTGCTGGTGGCTTTTCCCGGTACTGACGTCGGTGACGGCTCTGAGATCGCTGCGTTGATCCGCGATTACAAC
>CAZMSH010000091.1:0-1881 GCA_964568875.1 uncultured Rikenellaceae bacterium
GTTGCGCTGCCCTTCGTCGGCTAACACCTACTAAACATACCGCCGGGCCGTTAGCTTGCATTTAGATGCGAACCTCAAAATGATAGATTTCAGCCTATTAGTAAGAAAGAGAGAGAGAAATATCCGTCTGGAGACGCTACCTGACAGACAGTAACAGGATACTAATATGAAGATACTAACTACTTATGGAGTGATTTCTTTAATTGTCATAATAACTGGGGTTCTATTAACCTGTTCAAATGGAAATCCACCCCAAGATCATAGGTCTTTTGAAGAAGTAAAGAGACTGGTCGTCGACAAAGAGAAAGCTGGTATTCTCGATTTTAAAGAGTTATTCAACCCTCCCGAATTCATTCCTCTTGAGACAAATCCATATAGCCTTGTTTCTGATTGGAATCAGGTCATAATTACTGATAGTTTAATTTTTGTTGTACCCCAATCGAATCAAGTCCCTAACGGGATTCTGATGTTTTATCGAGACGGTAGTTTCCGAAGCTCTATATTCAAACATGGCAGAGGACCAGATGAATACATATCACTTCCCTTTATTTATGTTGATGAAGTACTCAGCCAAGTTATATTCTATGATGTGATGAATTACGCCTTTGGCTGGATGGACTATTCTGGAGAGTTTGTAAAGAAAACTAAGGCCCCGGGTCTAGCTGGAAATAATCTCTATGTTCATCCCAAAACAGGCAAAATATTACTTGACACAAGTACCGGTGGTGTAATAGAGGATAGCATATATCATCCATGCCAGCTGGCAATCTTTGATCCTAATACGAATGAATATAAAGTAGTGAGGCAAATGCAATATCAAGAAAACTGGACTACATCAACAGGATTCTCAACATTCGGTGAAAACATATATTTCAAACCTACCTCATGGGATACAATTTATGACATAGAAGAAGATGATATGGTTCCGAAATATATTTTTGATTTTGGTAAGTATTCAAAACCTAAAGCCTACTATGAAGATGGCCCCTACGAATACACAAGATCGAATAATATGACCGGACTTGTGCATTGGAACATGTTTTTTAAGGAGAGTGATTACTATATAATTTCTATTCATGGAGTCTGGGACGAAGGTCGGTTATTTCACTATTATGATAAGAAAACTAAAATAAGCAATGTATATAACCGATTCATGAATGCTTATGTAGGTCAACCAGATATCCTCCCACTAGATAAGGGAGGGTTACCATCCTATTCGTACGAAGACAAACTTATTTTCATTTATGAACCTGTCAAGCTAATCAGTGGTTATAAGCGCTTAACAATGGATTTAAAACCTGATGAGCTGGAGATATTTAAAAAGGAAAATCCCAAGTTTGTTGATCTTGTTAGCAATCTTGAAGAAACAGACAATCCCGTGTTGGCAATGTATTCTTTCCGCCGGGATAAAAAGTAAGATTTCATCCTGTAGAGGGATAACTGAAAATACAACCACACACCTAGCGTAAAATTTGATTCCGCCTCGTGTCTAAACGCAAGCTAACACGGACGGTATATTTAATAGGCTTGTCACGGTTTTTGCAAACCGTGCCCGTCACGTAAGCGGGGAACTGTCATTAGGTAGAGAGACGGAGGCAATTTAGAAGAAACGTTTAGAGTAATTACGGTGGATACACCTCGAAACATATTCAATAGCAAGACAATACCCTACCCCTCGCAGGATCGATCATGGTGGCAAAAACCGCGCCATACCATCCTTGGGCAGGCTTGTGAGAGCGCCCGGTTGGGCATAAAACGGGACACCGCGCCTGCCCTACGTCTGGTAACACCTACTAAACATACCGCCGGGCCGTTAGGTTTAAGGATGACGCGTCCTGAAAAATGTCTACACTAAACCGATGTAGATATGTATAAAAATGA
>CAZMSH010000092.1:0-1835 GCA_964568875.1 uncultured Rikenellaceae bacterium
ATCGAGAAAGTATAATTGCTGAGAGATTTAAAAACTAAAATATGATAATTTGCTCCTAGATATTACATATTTTAGTCTAATATAAAGACATTTTATACTCGAAAAAACAACAAACAAGAATACCCCTCACATACCAGACAAATAAACCTATGAATAGAACTGCGTTATGCCTGACCTTAGCCGCAATCATGCTTACGGAGTGCGGTACAAAAGAAAACCAGATTGTTGAGGAAGTCAAAAAAGATGGATCAGCAATCAAAGTCCTCCATCTTGACAGAATACCGGATGAAACTATTGACATGAATCTTTCAGACCTGTTTACCGGATTCGAGATAATACCTCTTGAAACAAATAGCGAGTGTCTTGCGCCATATCTCATCTGGATTTATTTTACTAATAATAATGTTTTTATAGCTCACCAGAATGTGAGTGGTGGAGCTCCTGGCCCAGCCAGCCTACTGCGTTTCGACCGAAAAGGATCCTTTATAAACAAGATTGGCCGAGGAGGAAGGGGCCCTGGAGAACATCTGGGATATAGTCTTAATTCTCTTATAGCCAACGATGAGAGTGAAGAGCTTTATGTTGACTGGCAACCTGACTCAATGGATGACGAGTTGATGCACTATAAGTATGATGGAACATTCATTAGGGAAATTCCTGTACCCATGCAATCTCTTTATAATAAAGAAAGATATGCTGATAACAAATGGTTTGCGCTGGGGACAACTGCAGGTAAACAAAACTTCGGCGCACCTGCAACACAAAGCGATTCGGTAATGATGGTATTCTTTACCGATAATGGTGAAATTACCAAGATAGTTCCCAGGATAAACTACCCGCATGCTGGTTCTGATAAATACAGTCCCACGGGTGGTAGATATCTGTATTACCAGAACAAAGAGTACTTTATTTACATGGCAGGTGTTGACACAATCTTTAGAGTCTCAGAAGAAAATTTAATACCAATTTGGATACTCCACAGAGGGCGAGATGCTGTGCCCTACAATACCAATATTGATCGTTCATCACTGGCTGGCAAACATGATATCAGGTTTGTAGCCGAGACAGGCAAAAACCTGATTCTATGGAAATTCATTGGTGCCGATATTAAAACTATTATAGTCGATAAACAAACAAATAAGGCAGCATATGTCAACATCATCGATGATGTTTTCGGTTTCATTAAACCAGAAGAATTCATACATAATAATCTTAGTACAATAATAGATAGCAGAATATCTATGAGTTGGGAGGCTGTTAATTACATCAATTCATTAAAAGAAAACAATATAGACCCCGAATCATTGATTAAATACTCGACGAACCCTGAAAGACTTAGAAGTATCTCCTCGAACTCAAACCCCGTTATCATTACTTACAATTTCAAAAGCCACATCAAACTTAAATAACCAAGGGCAGACCTAGTGAAATAAGTATTCTAAGTAGGACTTAAACCATATCACAGTGTTTCTATCAAAGAGACCAACCTATGTGGTGACAATAAAAAAATCGTGGGAGCAACTCAAGAAAGTCTTATAATTCAAAACTGTGGCTAACACGGACGGTATATTTAATAGGTTTGTCACGGTTTTTGCTTCGGTGACGTGAACGCCAGCCAGCCAAAAACCGTTGGTGGTTTATCAGCCCGAACGAAAATCCGTATCTCAATCACCCCACTACTGCAACGCAAGCACCATTACGCCAGATAGTTCCCGTAAAAAACAAGTACCCCAATGGGGGCAAAAACCGCGCCATACCCTCCTCGGTCGGGCTTTAGAGGCATTCCAGACTGGGCAGTCAGCGCGCGGTTGCGCTGCCCTTCGTCGGCTAACACC
>CAZMSH010000093.1:0-1829 GCA_964568875.1 uncultured Rikenellaceae bacterium
AAGAGAAAAAACTGCGCATTGAGGACGCTCTTTCCGCTACCCGCGCTGCAGTTGAAGAAGGAATTGTACCCGGTGGCGGTATTGCCTACCTGAACGTAGCATCCGGTTTTGGTCAGCTGGAAAGTGATCTTGAAGGCGACGAAGCAACGGGAATGATGATTGTTAAGCGTGCCCTCGAAGATCCCGTTCGCGTGATAGCCAGCAATGCCGGGGCCGAAGGTTCTGTAGTTGCCGAAAAAATTAAGGCTATGGAAAAAGGTGTTGGCTTTAATGCGGCAAACGGTAAATTTGAAGATATGATGAAAGCCGGTATTGTTGACCCGGCTAAAGTAGCCCGTTCTGCTATCCAGAATGCGGCCAGCATTTCAGCACTCTTCCTGACCACCGAAGCCGTGGTAACCGACCTTCCCGAGAAGGATAACGGCGGTGGCATGCCCGGCGGCGGAATGCCCGGCGGCGGAATGCCGATGATGTAATTTAGCTAAGTTCCGGTTATATACCGGATGGCTATAGACAAGCCCCCTGTTTAAGCGACAGGGGGCTTTTTTATTTAGAGCGATGCTGGTTGGGCTAAACGGGGATTTAAAGGACCTAAGGTGAGAAATTTGACCAAACCTGTTATAATAGAAGAGGTTTGGTCTTCAAAAAAGCATACGGAAGGGGAATGCCTGTGGAGCAGTTCCTGAACCGTTTTTACAAATTGGTTGGCAGTTGCTTTGCCGGCTTGCTTAAAAAAGCCGAAAAGCGTAATAGAATATGCTTCATAGTGGTTACAGTGGCAGCGCTTACCTTAATGCTTACTTACCATAATTATTTAAATAGCCAGGTGTATGTTGTTTACATGGGTGGTTCAGAAATCGGGGCAGTTGAGGATCCGGCTACTTTGAATCTGTTTGTTGAAAACCTGGTTGAACGCTGTGGCGAGCTCTATGGAATGGAACTGAATTTAAACGAAAAAATTGATCTTGAGAAACAGTATAACAACGATGTAAAGGCGGACAGTCCCTCTGTCTGCGACGCAATTCGTCATAAAGCTTCATTTTACACCACCGCATTCTTGCTGCATATTGACGGTCATCCCCTGGTACCTGTGTCAACTCCTGACCAGGTTGAAGAGCTGCAAATATCTCTGAAAGAATATTATACAGCAGCCAGTGATGGCGACAGCCTGCGTGATGTTTATATAGTGGAAGAATTTCATGCGGAAGAATGTGCTGTATCACCGGAAGAACTATACACAACGGCTGATATCTTTGCCATGCTGGCCGAACCAATCGGTAGCGAAGAGACTAACTATGCTGCAGCAGATAGATTGGGAAACGAAACATCTGAACGATCTGAACTTTCGAGCCGCAGTATGGGTGAGTTCAACGCCGCAACTACCACCCCCCTGTTAACTGTTACCGATATATTTACGAAAAGAGAGACCCGGGAAGCACCGGTAGATATTGCCGTGCACGTAAAAACCGTGGAAGAGGTAACCGTGGTAGAAGTAATACCCTTCCCGGTTGATTATATCGATGATCAAACCATGTATGTTAATGAAAGCAAAATTATTAATGAAGGTATAGATGGTGAAAAAGAAGTAGTTTACCTGGTTACCCGTGAAAACGGTGAAGAGGTGGAGCGGTCTGTTGTTGAAGAAATTATCCTGGAAGAAGCGGTGGTCCAGGTTGAGGCTGTTGGTAAGAAGGCGGTTCAGGTAACGGGGGGAGGAAGCTTCATCTGGCCGGTCCAGGGAGAGGGTATTATTTATAATGGTTATAAGCCCGGCCACCAGGCAATTGATATTCATATTGCCGAGGGAACCAATGTGCTGGCTGCTGCAG
>CAZMSH010000094.1:0-1825 GCA_964568875.1 uncultured Rikenellaceae bacterium
AGCGGAAATACCTCTGGAAGTGGTGATCCTTCTGATTGCGGCACTGACCATGACGACTACAGGAATACTTTTGTTCCCTGCAGGGGCAGGGAAACTTCCCTACTATGAGAACGGGCTGTACGGCCTGCTGCTCTTCATCTTTGGGTTGCAGACCGTTGCCATGGGAAAGACTCCCTTCGGGGACATGTGCAGATCCCTCCCCCTAATCGCGATCGGGCTCGCTATAGCTGCGTCAGGGATCATTACATGCTTCATTCCTGACCTCCTCATCTGGATCCCCAGGGCCATATTGTTCATTTGTTTCGGCCCGGGGGGGCTTGTCCTTTTATTGCGTTTCCTGTTCTCCAGGGACAAATTCAGGGCATGGATGCAATTCGGGGGCATTTTCCGCCATCTCGCAGCAGGATGCGGTGCCGTTTACCTGTTTTCCATCCTGGCGGGACTCCTTCTCTGGAAAAAAGATTTGGTCACGGTTCCCATGACGGCGTGCGCGGTCCTGGCTTATGGGATTGCACTCATTTATCTGTCCGCTGTTCTCGCAGGAATATACCGTGCCTACCCTAAAACGGAGAAGCGAGAATGCCTCTCTGGAACGGACCTTCCCGTGGACAGGGCCATGATCCTGCTGACAGGTGTTTTCATGGTGCTGCTCGGCGTATTGCTGGTTCCGGTTACCCTCGGCATGCTTCCTTTTTCGGGGAGCGCCCAGCTGGGACTTCTGATGGTTATCCTGGCAATTCAAATGCTTGCTTCGGGAAATACACCCATAGGGGCTTTCCCGAGGTCGTACGCTGTTGTCTTCTGCGGACTTCTTTTTGCTTTTTTGGGAATAGTATCCTGTATTATCCCCGGGATCCTTGTCGGGCAGCTGACGATACTTATCGGCATTCTGAACATTCTCGGCGGAGGAATAAAACTTTGGGGCATGGCGGTCCCGTTGTTAAAGCAGGGAAATGCTCCTTCAAGGCCGGTCCCCCCAGTACTGGTGAAGCTCAATTCAGCCCAGTTCACCCTCAACCTGCTTTCCATAATGTTTGGCACATCCATGCTGATTCCGGGTATAATACCCGGGCAGGCCATAGGTATGATACTCGCTTTGAACGGGTGTGTGCTTTTGTATCTTCTTCGCCTGCTGTCAATCATAGACAGAATATCACGTACAGCCTGAAATCAGCTCCGAAAGCGAACCTTCCCCGGCAGCGGGGAAGATCCAACGGTTCCGTTAACCTTTCAAGACAAAAGAGGCGGATGGAGAAAATGGTTCATATAATCGGCAGCATAGTACTTGGCGTATCCATAAGTGCACTTGTTGTCACTCCCGTCGTACAGTTTTTGTGCAGCATAGCAGCTGATTTCAGGCCTTCCTGCAGCATGGCGTACAAGGCGTCTTTTTCGGCATTGCTTGGTTGCCTGGCAAGTGTTTTCATAGTAGGAGACATTCTTGATGCATCCGGGGCCGCAATAATTGTAAATAGAAACCTGCCGGGCCTTTTGGCGGCAATGCCTGTTGAAGCTTATATTTTCGGCAGGCTGATCAGGCACCCCGTGACAGGTGGTGTGGGATTCGTCAATGGATATCTTATCAGTGCGATTGTCACACTTCTCGGGTATTCTGTGTACCTCGGCATAAAAATGCTCGCTGCTGCCGTACCCGTATAGTGTATAAAAGAGATCAGAAAAGGCAACTCGGAAAAGGGCACTTGTCAAAAAAAACGTATGATGCTAAAATCCCTCAGGTGTCGGGGGGCAGTTCCCGGCACAGGGATGGAAACGCGCCGGTAGCTCAGATGGATAGAGCGGCGGTCTACGGAACCGCAGGTCACGA
>CAZMSH010000095.1:0-1816 GCA_964568875.1 uncultured Rikenellaceae bacterium
TGGATCAGCCTCCATACGAGGTGGCGGAGGTCGACGGTCCCCGCGGCGGGGTGGACCTCGGGCGGGAGGTCGGCGGGGGCGATCCGGTCTCTTGCCATCTCCTCCTTCAGGAGGTCGGGGTCGATCTCGAGCCTCTCGGGGTCCTGGACCCCCACCCAGACCAGCGTCCGGTGGAGGTTTGCTAGAAGCTGGTTTCTCTCGCGCTCGGTGAGGAGGTCGCCGAGGCCGGAGGCTTCGGGGTCGGGGTTTGTGGGGTTTTGGGGCATCTGATCTATACTCCACTCCTTCTCGTCTCTACCATCTTATTTTGGCGCTAGTTAAAGGTTGTTTGGGTTGTGTAATGTTCTTTCGTGATTTGTGGTGTGGGAAATGGCCACCGTCTTTTTCGGTGGTGGGCGAGACGTATTTGGCGAAGGTGGTTTAGGGCCAGTGGATGTGGTGGTGATGGGGGTTGGGGGGGTGTTGCCAGTTGCTGAGTTTCATGTGTCAGTATGATGTCGTGTAATATTTGAGGCGTTTTCGAGGGCAGTTCGAGGAAAACAAAAATATACTATAAATATAAACTCCAAAATATGGCTAAGGAGGTAAATATTAAATCAGGTTGGCTAGATACAAATGAAAGATTAGAGGTGATTATTCACTGGAAAAAACGCAGCAATTTATTCTGGAAGTTCGAGATGATTTATACCAGTGGAAATAGGTTATTATTGCACTTCATAATTCAGTTCAGGCATCTATGGTTTTAGCACTAAGAGGAAGTGCCCCATTTAATGTTTATGGGGGGAAAAATAAAGAAAAGTGGATACGGGCGTTCAATTCCCAACTGGAAAATCCTCAACAAGAATTTCCAAAAGAACAATTTCTGGCACGTTTTTGTGACTTATATGAAAGAATCAAGTCAGAAGACATGAAAATGTATATCAATAGTAAATGTTTCATGAGTACAGAAGGGGCGGATGATGCTATGAAAAACATAAATATATACAGAAATAAATTTATTCATTTTGCCCCTGATAGTTGGTCCTTACAAGTACTCGGATTACCTGGAATATGCAAAGAAATATTATCAATTATAGAATTTCTTATATTTGATTCAGGCAATATTTATTATTATGACGATCAGGAACTAGAAAACTTAAACGGATTAATTTCCGAGGTCAGAGAGAATCTAGACGAACTTGAGATAATATATAAAACCAATTAAATACTAGATTCTCGCTTTTTACTCGTCAAGGATTTGATACCGTGTCCCCCACCACCAACCCCCGCGTCCTCTTCGTCTGCACCAATAACTCGGCCTGCTCGCGAGAATGCCGAGGGACTGCTGCGCCACCTGCACGGCGACCGGTACGATGTTTTCAGCGCCGGAACCCTCCCGACGGAGGTCCATCCCCTTGCCATCAGGGCGATGGCGGAGAGGGGCGTCGACATCTCGGGCCACCGCTCCAAGAGCTTGGAAGAATTTCGGGGCGCCGAGTTCGACCTGGTGGTGACTGTCTCTCGACCGGGCGAAGGAGGCCTGCCCCTTCTTCCCCGGCGGCGGGAGGCGGGTCCACCAGAGCTTCCCCGACCCCGCAGCCGCCGCAGGGACCGAGGAGGAGCGGCTCGGTGCCTTCTGGGAGGTGCGAGACGCGATCGAGGCCTGGATAGAGGAGACGCTGGGGTGAGTAAGCGGGGCTCGGCGATCAACTTTGAATATTTGAGTACTTATAGCAGACCATCCAGCTCTTCTCTGCTGATGCCTGCCTGTTTTAAAATGGCGAGGGCGGTCCCCTTTGGGAGATCCTTTTTGTGGAAAGGAACCACAACTCTGCAC
>CAZMSH010000096.1:0-1743 GCA_964568875.1 uncultured Rikenellaceae bacterium
CATTTTATCCCCGTTTCGGCTTTGTTGAAAGCCCTCAGCATGTTTTTCCCTGTCCGTTTGATTTTTCATCATCATCCCAAAGAACCCTTCGCTCACTTGAACTGAATAAAGAAGAGGACTGCAGGCTCCTGGAAAAGATTGTCTTTTCACGTAAGCCGCTTTCTGAGTCCCTGAGTTTAATTTCAGGATATGCCATTACTCTTTTTCATGCCCTCTATGCATTTGGGGACTGTCTTCTCTGTGATGATATTGCAAAAGGCCTTTTGATTTGCAGACAGATGGGCGAAGATCTCCACTTATATGATTTGATCTGCCCCCGAAAGTTTTCTGTGGGGGAATATTTGAGTTTGCTCTCTTTTCCGGGAGTAAAAAAAATTGTCTTTCATTTTACTCCGCCTACCGAGGAGTTCCCCGGGGGAAGATGGCACCGCACAAGAGATAGAGATGATCTCTTTTTCATCAAATCATCTCAAAATCCCTTACCTGCTAAATTTTGCTTTCCCGTTACGGGCCGGACATAAGAATTACAGCCGGAATCTTAGTAACAAGCTCTGTCCTTTGCATGATTCTGTTGAGAGATTTCTTCTCTCGTTTGCTCTGACCAAGCCTGTATGCGTTCAGAAAGAAGAGTTAAAACACCTCTGTTGACTTTATAATGGATATAGTACCCTTTTTTGGTTCCGTAGACAAGGCCGGCATCGCGGAGGATTTTTAAATGTTGAGAGACAGCGGGTTCAGATATTTTGATTTCTCTGGCCAGGGCTTTGACACAATAATCCCGCTTGAGCAGGAGATCCACAATAAGGAATCGGCTTTCATCGGATAAGGCTTTCAACTCTTTCAGGAGGGGAAAGAATGGCCGATTTGCGGACTTTTTCATGTTGATCCTTTCCCAAGGAGCTGTTTTTGATAAAGGCCTTTGTATAAATGGTTTTCTTTCATCAAAGTCTTATGTGAGCCGACAGTTTCAATGACTCCCTGATTAAGAACAGCAATGCGATGAGCCCGTTCCAGTGTCGTAAAGCGATGGGCGATGATCAAAGATGTCCGCCCCTTGAGAAGCTCAGTGAGAGCTTGTTGGATGAGCAGTTCTGTATAGCTGTCAACGCTGGATGTCGCTTCATCCAAAATGATGATATCGGGCCGGGAAATCAAGGCGCGGGCAAAAGAGATCAATTGTTTCTGGCCTCCGGACAGCCGGATTCCTCCTTCACCGACCTCAGTTTCATAACCGAGGGGGAAGCGGGAGATAAAGTCATGGGCATTGACCTGTTGGGCGGCAGTTACCACCTCTTCATCTGTCGCATCAGGATTCCCATAACGGATGTTCTCTTTGACCGTTGTGTCGAAAAGGAAAATATTTTGGGGGACAACTGATATCAATGAGCGAAGAGAGTTCAAAGACAGATCTCTGATATCGGTACTGTCGATAAGAATGGATCCTTCTTTGACATCATACAAGCGTGTCAGTAGATTCACCAAAGTTGTTTTGCCTGCTCCTGTGGGGCCGACAAGGGCCAAGGTTTCCCCTGAGGGGATATGGAGATGAACATCTTTAATGACCTCTTCACCGTTGTAGCTAAAGCGGATATGCTGAAAAGAGATATCTCCCCTTCTTTCTTCTTTAAGAAGAACGGGATTTGTTTTTTCCCTGATTTCAGGTTTCAGAGAGAGGTATTCATCAATTCTCTCCAAAGCAGCTGCGGCTCCTTGATAGGTGTTATAGACTTGACTTAAATCTGC
>CAZMSH010000097.1:0-1739 GCA_964568875.1 uncultured Rikenellaceae bacterium
CGAAATGACAGTATGTTCCAGCCGAGTTTCCATCCCTGTTAGGAAGGTCATGAACGAGGCATCCTCTCGCCACGCTGACGCTGTTCGTTGGTTTCCATCCCTGTTAGGAAGGTCATGAACCAAGTGAAACAAGGATAGCACCTTGGATTGACAAGGTTTCCATCCCTGTTAGGAAGGTCATGAACCCGGTAGCACGATGTTTCCTATGTAATCATTACCATGTTTCCATCCCTGTTAGGAAGGTCATGAACCGGGCGACACGTTTTATGCCATAGTCGAGGATGAAAGTTTCCATCCCTGTTAGGAAGGTCATGAACTCGGGATTGACTGAACATTCTCCGCCTCAACCCAGAGTTTCCATCCCTGTTAGGAAGGTCATGAACCTGGTGGCGACCATTATTGTGAAGATGTTAGGTGAAGTTTCCATCCCTGTTAGGAAGGTCATGAACCGTTCGATACCAGGGTATTCAGGCGCGATTACGAGAGTTTCCATCCCTGTTAGGAAGGTCATGAACCAAAAACGCCGAAGCGTTGACTCAACTTGTTGCAGGGTTTCCATCCCTGTTAGGAAGGTCATGAACCGAAACCTCACGCGGCCGGTGTTGTGGTGTTTTTCGGTTTCCATCCCTGTTAGGAAGGTCATGAACCAGATAAAGGACAGGTGCTACAATTGACAATGGAGAAGTTTCCATCCCTGTTAGGAAGGTCATGAACCTACATCCCCTCGCTACGAAGCCGTGCTCGCTCCACGTTTCCATCCCTGTTAGGAAGGTCATGAACGTTTGCAGTCGCGCTAGGGGACCTTCGTAGGATACATGTTTCCATCCCTGTTAGGAAGGTCATGAACGCGATTGGGTAGATCAGGGCGGCAGGCCATACCTGGTTTCCATCCCTGTTAGGAAGGTCATGAACTTCTACGTAGCGATCAATTATATCGTACGCTTTTTGGTTTCCATCCCTGTTAGGAAGGTCATGAACCGGGTCAATGGGATATATGGCATTGCTAAGAAACTGCCAGTTTCCATCCCTGTTAGGAAGGTCATGAACGAAGTGTTAGCAATGCCGGAGGAGGTGACGTAATGGGTTTCCATCCCTGTTAGGAAGGTCATGAACGCCTGTCTCGACGTGACGCTGTTCGTGTGAATCGAGAGTTTCCATCCCTGTTAGGAAGGTCATGAACACGAGGACCTCCTCCCGGTTTTCATACCAGTGCCCGACGTTTCCATCCCTGTTAGGAAGGTCATGAACAAGGAGCTGCCGCATTATTGGGAGGTAGGCAGGAGGCGTGTTTCCATCCCTGTTAGGAAGGTCATGAACCGAATAATCCTGCCGAGGTGTTGCGTTGGGTTCTGAGTTTCCATCCCTGTTAGGAAGGTCATGAACGATAATCGATGCTGGCGGAACCGGAAATGTCAACACATGTTTCCATCCCTGTTAGGAAGGTCATGAACTATGCACGCATGGCCGGACTATATATATTTTGGAGGTTTCCATCCCTGTTAGGAAGGTCATGAACGCGGCAGTTCCTTTCGCTCCCCGTTTTCGTAGACAGTTTCCATCCCTGTTAGGAAGGTCATGAACGGAAGAAATGGATCAGAAATTCCGACAGAACAGAAAAGTTTCCATCCCTGTTAGGAAGGTCATGAACCTGAGCTTACACCTATCTCCGAACAACATATGCGGGGTTTCCATCCCTGTTAGGAAGGTCATGAACGACGTCCCGAAACGTTTTTTAGGTG
>CAZMSH010000098.1:0-1721 GCA_964568875.1 uncultured Rikenellaceae bacterium
TTATGAGCTGATCCAGGTGTTTTTTAATCAATTTTTGTTTGTTATTGTTCAACGTTTTTATTTATTGGAATTGTTCAACACTCTCTATTGCTAAGTATGTTATTGCTAAGTAGTTGGGTAAAACTGGATTGCCTCCTGTTAAATGGCAGATTACATCATGTATAATTATCGATGAACCTCATCAAGCAAGTTTGTTCAGTAGAATACAATCCTTTTAGTTGTGTGTCTATAGTAGAGGAAAATATTTTAAAAATTTTACTTTGGTGATTTACAAGAAAGGATAAGTCTATGCTTCTAAAACACTTTTTTATTGAAAAAATTGCGCACAGTTCTTACATCCTTGCAGGTAAAGAGACCTGCGCGGTCATCGATCCACAACGTGATGTGGATCTTTATCTGCAGGAAGCGCGCAGCCTTGGAGTGAGAATCACGCATATCTTCCAAACGCATTTACATGCGGATTTTCTTTCAGGGCATATAGACCTGCAAGCCAAAACAGGGGCAAAAATCTACGTGCCCGCCTCTGCCAATTGTGATTTTGACCATATCCCGGTCGCTGAAGGCGATGTGGTCAAGCTTGAGGATATGGACCTGGCAGTTCTCGAAACACCGGGGCATACGCCAGAGCATGTATCCTATGTGGTCACAGACCATTCACGTGGGGATAACCCGATTGGTGTGTTTGTGGGAGATACGCTTTTTGTTGGTGATGTCGGCAGGCCAGACCTTTTCCCTGATATGGCAGTCGAACTGGCAGGCAAACTTTATCACAGTTTGCATGATAAGCTGATGAAACTGCCGGATTATGTTGAAGTTTATCCCGCCCATGGGGCTGGTTCGTTATGTGGACGGTCCATGGGGGCGAAATGGTTGAGCACCATCGGCTATGAACGGCTTTACAATCCTACGTTGCAGATTCAAGACAAGCGTGATTTTATTCATTCTCTGTCCAACGATATGCCACCTGCGCCCGATCATTTTAGCCGCTGCAGTGAAATCAATCGCCAGGGACCGAAAAAAATGGATGATCTGTCCGTTTTGAAAGAGGTCACAATTGAGGATTTTACTGATTTGATAGACAATCCAGATGTGGTAATTTTGGATGTGCGGCCGTATGCTTCGTTTGCCAGCCTGCATATCCCCGGCGCATGGCATATTGATCTGCACGGAAATTTCCCCACCTTTACCGGTTGGGTTCTACCTATTGATAAAGACATCCTGATGGTGGCAGATGGCCATGATGATGTTCTTCAGGCAAATCTTTGGATGCGACGGGTGGGTATGGATAGAGCGGTAGGCTATCTGCAGTGAAGTATGGTTGCTTGGGTCACTAAGGGCAAAAAGATTGAAGACATCCTGATGATTTCTGCAGAAGACCTTCATGAACGCATGATGGGTGAACATGATTTTGTGCTCGTGGATGTGCGTGCGCCGTTGGAGTTTGCTGATAGCCACATTACGGGTGCAATCAACATCCCTGCACCTGACCTGAGAGAAAGGTTTGTTGAACTGGATCCAGATCAGCCTACGGTTCTGGTATGCAGTTCCGGAAATCGCTCAAGCCTGGCAGGCAGCATTCTTAAACAGCATGGATTTAAACAGGTTTATAACCTTGCCGGCGGCATGACCGGTTACAGCGCTGCTGGTTTTGCTAAAGAGTGTAAGGTTTGCGTCAATCCCCATGGCTCGCGGTATACAGCCGGGACATATCAAAGCACAAT
>CAZMSH010000099.1:0-1703 GCA_964568875.1 uncultured Rikenellaceae bacterium
CCCAAACAAACCCTCACCCCAAATAAATGCCATCAAGAAAACGTCTTCCAGACCCCCAGTTTTTCGTATGCATCCCCCCCTGTAGAAAACCTGCAAAAAAGGGGGTGGGTTATTTTGGTCAAAGGCAGGAACTCAAATCATAATCTCGTCTTCAAACACGTCTTCGGAGATTAAGAACCAATCGCAGGAATAATTGCTTTTATTCATTTCGTGGATGCGTGTTATTATTGCTTTGTTCCCGATATCGTAAACAATTATTTTAAGCCAGTCATTTTTAAGTAGCGCATGCCAGAACTCTACATCTCGGTATTGGATATCACCACCATTAAGAAAGTCTACGAGTTGATATATCTCTCTTATAGTGACGACCTGATTGTCGGTCATAATGCAATCAGCATCGATTATGAAGAACCCCTTGTGATGTTGGAACTTATCTGTGATGAGGGTATTGGGATTCTGATTCCGATTATTTAATTCTGTATTCATGGCTTTTTTATTTGGTTGAGGTCATTAATGTTGGCAGGTCAGCCAGAGTCCAGAGATAGTATTCTCCCTCATATTCGAGATTCCAAGAAGCACTGAATAACCTATCCGAACCCAGTTCTTGAAGTTCGAGATACAGTACATTATCGGCTTCGCTGATACCAAGCAAGCGAACCGCAGCAATATAGCTGCCCTGTGTATAGAGATAAGGCATCCCAACAACAAGTAGATGCTCTTGGGTCAGGATGAAGGGTCTGTCCAAGCAAATGGCATCAGGAGCGATATGTACAGGGGTTCTGGTCATCGTTTCTCGGCTTCGGCTCTCAGGTAATTCCAGTCCAGCAGTTTCCATGTACAATGATACTCTGTTGCGTCTACGGACTGACATACCAGTTTTACTATTCGGGATTCGGTATCTATGAGCAGCAGGTAAATCTGATGGTTATGGTAAAAGATATCCAGTAGTTCAACACTTGAAGCCTGTACAGTTCCATTTACCGTAGATATCAGTACATAGGTTCTGCCCGTTGTTATCTCGTGGTCTCTGGCTTTGATGCAGGGACTGTTCACGTAAATCGAATCGCCATTATCGATATATACATGCTGAACCTCTGCAATGGTTTTGTTGTATGGAAATCGTTCTTGTAAACTCATATCATCTGGTTTTAATCCTGACACCCTGCCTATGCCCATCTGGGTATCCACCCGTCCCAGACGGGTGGCAGGGAGAGGGTCTCTGGAGACCGTGGGTGGACTCTGTGTCTGACCACGCCCTATATCTAAATACTCTCAAATCGGTTTTCCTGACCCCATACAAACACTTCTTTTTCCCAGACCTCTCATTTTTTTTCAAAAATTCGAAATCCAAAAATATTCCCAGAAGTAAAATTGAAAATCCCAAAACCGCTTTTATAAAAACAGGGAGTCGGGGTTCGAGAACCCGCAGGAAATGAACCATACAGAGGGTTTGGACAGGGGTTCGACACCCTGAACCACGGCTTGAGTGTCTGGAAGGGTAATCCGTTAAACGGAGCATCCTCTATAATACCTTATATTTCAATAATTACCAGACATTCATTATCTTTAAACCGCAAGTCGTTCTTTGCGGTTTTTGCCGAAATAATTCACTTATTCTCAACCCGTGATTTTCGGGAATTGGTGTAAGTAATTGAAATAATGAGTCCAAGAGCGTCAGGATATGTGGTCTGATACGCTCCACT
>CAZMSH010000100.1:0-1690 GCA_964568875.1 uncultured Rikenellaceae bacterium
CTCTCCCTGAACCTGATTCAATATCCCTTTGACTTCAATCTCCGTGTAACGCATCCTTGACTTTCTCAAACCGGGGTTGCCCCAATTCTATCGCAAAACCCAAACTTGTATTGATGGAGGGTCAAGATGGGAAATCGCAAAGTCAAATAAAAGACAATTCGGATTTTGAACGTCAATTCTCTGACCCCAAACCCAGCCCTTGAATGGTGCCCGCAGGGCGGGATAGGGTGATTCCAGAATGTAAAAAAACATAAATCCCCTAATGAATGCCTTTACGATTGCCCTGGGGTCATGATGAGTAATTGTAATTAATTTGTTATGATAGTACCTTGATTTAAAGATTAATATCAGTTAAGATATTTTTACGGCTCACCGCAACCTCATCATCACCCAGCAGCTCAGTCAATATCCTGCAACTGGGTTTTTTATTGAAAGAAGCTCGTTTTGAAGTGGGAATTTAGCCCAATCCAACGCTTATGTCTGAAATTCCTCCTCATCACTGCTTTGATTCTCTGCACATGGCCGGTTCAAACCATCTCCGCTCAAAGTCCGAGCGACGATGGTGAGCCTTCTCAGGAAAACCAGCTCATCTACAAACCTTTCAGCGGTGACACCTATACCGCCCCCCTTCCCCCTCCCTGCGAAGCGTGCATCGAAGGACACACAGATTATTTCAAACCGGACATCGAACCGCCTGGTGAACATAAATACCTAATGGGCGGCCCCGATTGGGTTGAAGTCAGCGCGCCCCTGATGTGGCCGTTCTCACCAACCGTCAAAATCCGCTCACACTGGCCTGTCGGCGAACCGACGGAATGCTCAGGGATGCTGGTGGACGCCCGGTACATCCTCACAGCGGCACAATGTGTCTACACCCATTCATCTGAGCGCTGCCTTGCCGGTGATGATGCCTGCTGGGTTGAAGACCTGGAGGGCATCCCGACATACGCCGATGGAAACGAACCCTTGGGGAAAAGCGGTTTCAGCACCATTATGACCTGGACGGCCTGGACCGAAGCCCAAAATTTCGATTTTGACCTGGCTGCCGTCCAGCTCCGCTACCCCATCGGCGGGTATACCGGCTGGATGGGTGTCGGCTTTGCTACAGACAATGATCTGTTCACAGAATTTGAAATAACCAGTATGTCCTACCCCCTGGACCCGCCCTTTTATGGAGAGATTATGTATCTCTGGGAAGGCAGTTTCACGGACGCTGCCACCTCAGATGAAATCCTGTATTTTGACGGCTCGGGAGATCCGGGGCAGTCAGGCGCAGCCTACAACCGTAATAACGGGATAACTTATGGTGTTTTCTCACACAACGATCCTATCCTTGGCGCAGCGGTAACCCGGATCACCTATCAAAAATTTGACGCTCTTCGTACGTTCATTGAAGAAGGGACGCCCAAAGGGGAACCCGACCTGTCCATATTTAATGTTCAGGCCACGCCCTCGTGGATGTTTCCGGGAGAGACACTCCACTCTTTGGATTTCTACGTCTACAATCACGCAAATACCGATCTCGGGTGGGCTACCTACACTTTTGACATATACCTGTCCACCGACAACCTTATAACCCCGGAAGACGCCTTGCTGGGGAATGTTACATACACAGGCAGTATCCCGGGTTCCTCTGGGTTTCGCTTGAGCGTTGCACCTGAGAGCCTGCCTTCGCTGCCGGAAACCATTC
>CAZMSH010000101.1:0-1668 GCA_964568875.1 uncultured Rikenellaceae bacterium
ACCGAATTAGCTCCGGGCACTTCAATGGTGAAGTTACCGAATTCGTCGGTGGTGGTAAATGTAGTGGATTCCTGCAGATATACTGTAGCTCCCATCACAGGCAGATCCTGCGTAGACCTTACTACCCCGTCCACTGTAATCGGGGTCTGACGGCCCTGACCATTTACCTCCGGTAAACATGTCATCCATGTTAAAACGGATATAATCGCTATCAGCAGTGCCTTACCGATTATTCCGCTTTTTATATGATTTTTGATTAAAGACATCTTCATCAAATTTATTAGTTAGTTATTATTACCATCCGGGGTTCTGGTCGATACCCATGATATAGACTTCATCCTGTGGAATTGGGTAGAGATACATACGTGACGGATCAAACACCCTCTGCTCAACTACTTTTCTGGTATAGATAAAGTTGCTACCATCCTTTACGACATCAACACCGTAAATGGTTCCGCCTATGTGCGCTTCACCCCTCTTCAGTCTCAGGACATCAAACCAGTAGTGCTGCTCGAAAGCAAGTTCTACAGCTCTCTCATTCAGGCATTTTTCACGAAACTCATCCTTGTCAAGGCCTGAAGGTATGTGAGGCATACCATTTGGCAGTACAGGAAAGTTTTCATTCCAGTTTCTTTCAACCAGGACATTGTAATAGGGATCGTTCTGACCGGAGATGTCTTCACTGGCAGGACAAACCAATCTGTCTCTGAGCCTGTTGATTATATCAAGAGCTGTCTTGGAACCTGAGGCTCTGCCCAGATTATCAGTTTCAGGACCGTACAGTTCATTCATTGCTTCCGCGTAATTAAGGTAAATCTCCCCGGTGCGGAAATAGAAGCTGCCCAGCTTGGCAGAACCAGGATTGTCATAGGCCTGGCACTCACGAGGCCAGAATTTTCTCATGTAGTATCCTGTTCTTGTGTAGAAATGGTTCTTTGGATTGTAATCCTTTCCCCAGTTGTCACCATCGCGCCATACTTCTATATTACGCTTTATCCAATACTGGTCGTTATAGAGAACCGTGTAATAAAATCTCGGGTCGCGGTTATCATAGATATTTGCGACATGATCGGGATTGTCCCAGTCAAAGGGAACTGATGCTATTGCATTTCCACTTCCGTCAAACTCAATTACCTCAAATCTGTCTACGAAATTCTGAGTCGGCGAGTTATTGCCATAAGCCTGGAAGCCTTCACCCGGCAAACCCTGTCCGTAGATAATAATATGGCTGTTGAATGAAATCGAATTAGCTCCGACATGCTTTGGCATAATAATCTCAGGACGCTCACTCGGATAACCTCTCATAAAGAGGTTCTGATAATCGTGATAGAGCGGATGCATGTTATTCTCATCAAGATAGTCGATAAGATCCCTTGAGGCCTCAGCAGCTTCGAGCCAGAGAGCCTGATCATTGGTCGGATTATTGAGAGGGCTTGCTGCATATAGCAACAGGCGGCTCTTAAGAGCCATTACCATGGCTTTTGTAATCCTTCCGTAATCATCCCTTGGCCACTCATCAGGCACCAGGTCATATGCAAGGTCAAGATTTTCAAGTATATAATCCTTCACCTCTTCATATGAAGCCCTGGGTATTCTGAAGTCAGAATCAAGAGTCAGAACCTCTTTCACGAGAGGTACTCCACCATACCTTTTGAGCAGTTCGAAGTA
>CAZMSH010000102.1:0-1653 GCA_964568875.1 uncultured Rikenellaceae bacterium
AGTGGTTTGTGAAGTTGACACCGAACGGTATCAACAATTTATCGAAGGTATCCGGGGTGAACGGACTGCAAATCCGGTGCCTTGATGTCGGAAGGTTTTTCTCTAAAATCGGCCGCGTTACTGCAAGCGAGCTTGAAGATATTTTGGCCTCCGTGGCGATCGTGTTGGAAATATCATGAAATTATGTCGTTACCGCTAAAACAGAAATTGACGTTAAATGATATAATTTGAATGTCATAATCCAACCTTGCTCTTAAAACCTTGTCCAAAAGGAGGGAAAAGAAATGGCAAAGAAAAAAGATTCTCGCAAAATTGGAAGGGACGCAAAAACAGGAAGGTTTATTCCTGTAGAGGAAGCAGAACGTCGCAAGAAAACGGCCGTGGTGGAAACCATACGGAAAAAGTCAAAATAACGCACACCTCATCAATAACAATTCTCCCTGATAGGTCCCGTCACACATGTGTGCTACTCAATGCCTTGGGCCCCATTAGCATTGCGGGCTAGTTTCTTGCAAGCTAAAAAGAGAGTCACTGAATGCATCTCGTATCTATATAAGGGAGGTGTCATTGTCATTGCCCTAGATGTTGCGCTAATCTGCTACGGAGCTCATTGCAAATGAATGCCCCGATGTTATATACGCAAATAAATGGAGATTCCTTATCTTGAAAACTGCGAATACAGAATACTCTGACTCACATGTAACGCCATTGATGATGGCTAGTACCAATACCTTGGGAAGTTAGATGCCTATCACAGAGTTCCAAGGAAGAAGCCGTAACATTGCCGAAAATGAGAACCTGATGAGGTGGGGGTAAATGGGGACATTCAAATGCCCTTATTGCGGAAAAGAAATAACAGACAATGATCTCGATTACCCAAAATGCGGACGTTCTTTCCCAAAAGGAGAAGCAAGAAAAATATTTGAAGCTGATATGGTTTAACAAGAAACCAAAGACCGGAAAACGACTTTTTCCCTTATTATGCTGGCAGTTGCTCTTTTTTCCGTTTTTGCTTTCACGAAATTTACAGACAGCAGAAACCCCACAAACGCATCATATCAATCCGCACAACCTGCCCATGAAGATAAAGCTGACGAAATTGATGCTTTCGTTATGTCTCAGACATTCGTAAAACGAGAACTAGTCTCCCCAAGCTCCGCGGAATTTCCATGGTTCGACAAGTCAATGGCAACACAGGTGGATGAAGACACGTGGATTATTAATTCTTACGTGGACAGCCAAAACAAGTTCGGAGCAATGCTCAGAACAAACTATACTGCAAAGATTAAGTACCTTGGAAATGACGAGTGGCGGCTTTTGGATTTAGCATTTTACGAAAAATAAGATAGGGACTTTGGAGGATATGGCAACAATGGGAGGAAAAAGTCAAACACTAATTTTTTCTGCCCTCTTGACCTTCAGTCTTATAGACGGGATATTAATACCCACAGACTTAACTACGAGGTTAATTAATGAGAAAATACCTCCTGATTTGTAGAGACAAATTCTCCTTGTACGCCCTTGAAAGACAAAGCAAAGAGGCATCGGGAAGCATTTTTGAGAGCCCGGAAAACGAGACTCTCCATTTAGAAGGGTGCTGGAAATGGTAAAAGTTGGAAGCAGGTTCCAAAAGATTTTTGAAGAAGCAAAACA
>CAZMSH010000103.1:0-1651 GCA_964568875.1 uncultured Rikenellaceae bacterium
CTCATTCCTCCTTAGGTTGATTAAAAAAGTGTCAACCTATTTCAGGACGAGATAAAATAGCTATGACACCCAACGGCCCGGCGGTATGTTTAGTAGGTGTTAGCCGACGAAGGGCAGCGCCACCGAGTCCTGACTGCCCCTTACGGAATGCCTCTAAAGCACGCCCCAGGAGGGTATGGCGCGGTTTTTGCCACCATGATCGATCCTTCGAGGGGTAGGGTATTGTCTTGTTATTGAATATGTTTCGAGGTGTATCCACCGTAATTACTCTGAACGTTACTTTTAAATTGCCTCCGTCTCTCTACCTAATGACAGTTCCCCGCTTAAGTGACGGGCACGGTTTGCAAAAACCGTGACAAACCTATTAAATATACCGTCCGTGTTGGGTGTTCGTAGCAATTCTGGATCCATGATATACTGAGAGCAGGCTTTATATCCTAGAATAGGCATTTGTTTCTAATAGAGATCTTCTTAATTAGAATCACAAGGCCTTTTTAACCATTCATAGAGCTCTTGTGCTTCTTTGGAGCTATTATCTATAGCCCAGTCTCCAGTTTGCTTGATCAATATCCTTTTGTATGTGTTGTTGTTGGAGTCAAATAAGAATCCTGAATACTGTACAGTCCCAAAATCAGCCATTTCATTCTTTGGGTCAGACATTGTCCCGTTTTTAGCTTCCATCAATTTTGATGAATATCTAGCAAAATCATTTCGAGTCACGGCACATGATATCTCTTCCATCTGAGTCAGGTTCTCTTGCATGTCCTCAAGACTAATAAAACCCATCTCGTCCGGCCTATTCCAGGTTGTTGGCAGGTTGAATGTCATAACATTTCCGGTGGAGTCGATCATTATCCCAGAGTGTCGAATCCCCCAGGCATAATTTGAGTACTCAACCATGAATATCGTGTTATTGTCATAGTCGTAAATTTTCTCACAACCTGATAGGAGTAATGCTGATATTGCGACAATCAAGATACGTCTCATCTGATTATTAGCTTTTAGTCTTCTTTTGTCAAGGAATAATAATCACTCCATGTGTCTATCGAAGGACCTATGAAACTGCGAATAATTGTAAGCTGGTTGTTACTAAGCTCGAATTCAAATTCGCCAGATAGGATAAGAGACCAATCAAATTCAGCAGTCCAAATACAATCATTTGTAAATGTGATTTTCTTATTGTTAAGTTCATAAGTCCCATGACATAGAGCAGGGTATTTTTGGATACTGCTTTGTCCAGTCCAGGTATTTGAATTAAAGGTAATAGTCACCTGTGCTATTTCTCCGCCTCCAAAAGCTTGCTGTCTTTGAAAAGTACCAATATAAATCCCATCAGGTATTATATCAGGGGCATTATGTTCAGATTCGCATCCGATATTTGTCAAGATAATTGTCCCAATAATAAGAAGAAGCCTATTCATAATAGGTAATAGATTAATTCTTGATTTGACTTTTGGTCCTCTCATGTATTATGAATGTAGTATAAGTAGTACGAAAACCAATGTCAAAATGCTGCATCTATTTGTTATGTGACTGAATTCAAGACAGATATTAGATGCCGCAATATTTATGGGAACACAAAATGCTATGACACCCAACGGCCCGGCGGTATGTTTAGTAGGTGTTAGCCGACGAAGGGCAGCGCAACCGC
>CAZMSH010000104.1:0-1638 GCA_964568875.1 uncultured Rikenellaceae bacterium
CGGGACGCCCGGGAGCTCTCCTGGGGGATGGGCGAGGCGATCCGGGCGGCGGATTTGAGGATCGAGAACTCGGGGAGCGTCGCGGAGTTCGAGGGGAAGGTGAGGGAGGTGTTAGCTGGAGGAAGGTGAGGTATCGAATTTCTGCTCTTGAAATAGACCTTCTTTTGAACGAACTTGAGCGCTTTTGGGTTCTGCAGCCTCTCGACAAGTTGGGAAAGAGAGATAAGGTTTGAGCGCTGTACGCCTGATCAGCGCTCTGGCGCTGAGGGCGGGCTGCAATGCGAGCGGATGATAATACGAGGAAGATATTAATCTCATTAGCCGAAGTCGCAGTTAACCTATTCATTGCTCTTATTCTGTTAAGCTCGCTCCTGTACTTATTGCTGGTTCTCATTTTTGGCGTCGATAGCATAGAAGCTCTGCGGAATTTTGCCACGGCCTCCAAAGAGATCATGATCTCTCTGCTGATAATCATCGGTGGCGTTCTCATTCTGGCATTTCTTGCTATGTTCATCGGCTGGCTATGTAAAGACGAAGAGGGGATAATGATCCTGCCCTTTGAGGTTGCAGCGGGCGATGACAAGTACTGCGGAAGGGCCATCTCGCAGCTTGTGACCGCAGAGCTATTGAGAATCAACCGAATTCATGATCCTGAAGTCAAATACAAAGGGATAACGCCGATTGAGTCCGAAAGGCTGAGTTCGCCGGTCATAGCACCCTCCAGCGAGAATTTGACTTACACCGTTACCCAAATGGGTCCCGTGGGGCTAGGCATGACCCCCATCCACATCGGCCCTTTGATGGCCATTCTGAAGAGGCTTTGGCCAATAGGAGACAACGGGAAGATAATCTCCGGAAGCCTCCAAAGATACGGTTCAGTTATAAGCATGATAGCCTGTCTTGAGCATAAAGAAATCAGCGCCTGGGAAGCTAGCTGTAAGATCAAAGGTCGTGGTAACAAAGGTGATGAAAAGATTCCCGAACTAGCCAAAGATTTGGCTTTTAGGATTAAATACGATCTCCAACACGACGAAATCTCAGCCAGGACCTGGCAAGGTTTTAAACATTTTACAGATGCCTTGGATGCTTATCATCAGTATAGTTTGACTGGGTCTAAGGACTACTTAGAGATGGCAAGGGCCGAATGTCTCAATGCGGCAGACTCGGAAAAAAGTTACGAAAAACTCATTAAATTACTTTATAACATCGGGATGGCATATGCAGATTTAAGAGAATTTTATAAAAGCGAGGAGTTGTTACTTAAAGCTATTTCGATTAATCCGAAGGATTATTATGTGCTGTTCGGATTGGGTTATTTATGTGTAATTCAGGACCAGAATCAGACGGCACTAGAATATTTTGATAAAGCGCTTGAATATCTTGAAAAAAAAGAGGAATAGATTTGGATAAAGCAGAAATAAATCGTAAGAAAAGTATTATTTGGTCCAGCAAGGGCGTCGCCCTCGGTAACTTGAAGCGTCACGCCGAGGCCCTCGAAGCGTGCGAGAAGGCGATCGACCTCGATCCAAAGAACGCTGGCGCTTGGTCCAGCAAGGGCGTCGCCCTCAATAACTTGGAGCGTTACGCCGAGGCCCTCGAAGCGTGCGAGAAGGCGATCGACCTCGATCCAAAGAACGC
>CAZMSH010000105.1:0-1621 GCA_964568875.1 uncultured Rikenellaceae bacterium
GCAGAACCGCCCTGTCGGTTCCGGAATCTATTTCTACCGTCTGGAGAGTGGTGATAAAGTTCTGACCAGAAAGATGCTCTTGATCAGGTAGCAGAGGGCCAAGGGCTAAGAGCAGAGAGCGAAGGGCTTAGAGCGAAGAGCTTAGAGCGAAGGGCTTAGGGCTAAGAGCATAGGGCATAGAGCTAAGAGCTAAGAGCATAGGGCATAGAGCTAAGAGCTAAGAGCAGATTCAAGATAAACTTATTATGAAACTAGATGGGAGCTTACATGAAACGAGTAATGATAATTACAACGACGATCTTCTTTTTGCTTATATTATCTAATCTGTTACCGGTTACCTGGGAGATAAAGCAGGATGGAACGGGAGATTATACTACTATCTCGGAAGGTATCACGGCAGCCCAGGATGGAGACACTGTTCTTGTCCATCCGGGGGTTTATTATGAAAGGATCAACTTTCAGGGCAAGAACATTACCGTTACCAGCCTCTATGACGGTGACCAGTACGATGAGAGCTATATTGTCAACACAATAATCGACGGAAATCATCAGGGTACGGTAGTAATGTTCAATAGTGGAGAAACCCGTAATGCTGTACTCAATGGCTTTACAGTCAGACACGGGCTGGGCTCTTTTTTTGTAAAAAACAGGACTGGGGGGGGGATCTTTATCCGTCACGCCTCACCGACCATCAGTAATTGCCATATAAAACACAATCGTGCCTTACTAACAGGTGGTGTAATTATTTTATCCAGCGGCAGCCCTCTTTTAAAGGGTAACACTATAGCTTATAATCATGGGGCTTCCAGGGGAGGTCTGACAACAGGGGTAGGTACTCTGGCAGAATTTTGCTCTGAATCATTGAACAGTATCTATCTAAATTATGGCGGAGGAGGTAACGATCTGTTTATCGGAAGCAGTGAACAATCGGCAGTTATTATCGATACAATGACCGTTCTCAATCCGGACCGGTATTCTTTTGTCTATAGGGATAATGTTCCCCCCGGTTTTCATCTGATTGTCAATCACGGTAAGATAGAACCTGCAGCAGCCGATCTCTATGTCAGCCCGGATGGCTGTGACACAAACAGCGGCCTATCCCCCGAAGATCCTTTGCAAACTATAGCTATAGCAATGATCAAGATCCTTCCCGACAGTCTGCAGCAAAGAACAGTATATGTCGCTGAGGGAATGTATTCCCGTTCTGCCAATGATCAACGCTTCCCTATCGTACCCCGCCCATTTATCGACATTGTGGGCGCAGAGAAGGATAATACCATATTCGATCTGGAAGAAGAGACGCTGGCAATACACAGTTTTGCCAGGCCCAGTTATAACTTTCCCTGTGGAGATCAAGATTATTTCATCAGGAACTATGCCCTAAAGAACTTCACTATAGTCAATGGCAGTAACGCAATGAACACTCACAGTTATGGTGCGATGTCTATATATTATAACAAGAATTTTACACTGGAGAATATTGATATCAATAACTGCCATACAGGTAATACTGAAGATGTTATCAAAGGAATGCAGGTAGTAATGGTATATCATAGTTATGGTATAACGATGAAAAATTTGCATATATATGATTGCAGCGGTGATGAAGCAATGATGGTAC
>CAZMSH010000106.1:0-1619 GCA_964568875.1 uncultured Rikenellaceae bacterium
TATGCAGAGATGAAATTACCCGGAGAGGCATGGCTTGAGTTCCGGATAAAAGATAACATTCTATACCAGACAGCTACGTTCAGGCCGCTGGGATTACTGGGTCGCCTCTACTGGTTTTCTGTACTCCCTTTTCATGCGATTGTTTTCAGGGGAATGGTAAAAAGGCTGGCCCGGAGTTGAATAAACAGATTTTTTTATGGAAACAAAAGTTTACAAAGGCAAGGTTATAGTTGTAACCGGAAGCGGTCGGGGCACGGCAAATGAGTTTGTCAACGGCTCCAATATTACTATTGACGGAGGCATGACAAAGAAGATGATTTATGAACCCTGAATTATTAAGAGAGCGCCCCTGAAGAATACGATTTAGATCTGATTTATTGATACATTATCATGGTTATCTGCCCTCTATGGAACGGTTAATGGCAGCATGAAAGCCTGCTTTCAGATCGTTAAAAACTTCCTTAACAGTAGTAATTTTGTTAGCCAGAAATGCGTTGCTGCCCGCAAACGCATAGCCGCTTTTCATATTTCCCCTGTAGGCGTTGTACAAGGCAGTTATAATGCAATATGGACTGCTGGATACGTCACAAGTTTTGATACACTGAAAAGGACATCGGATGGGTTTCTTGAGACCCTGCCTGACCTTCTCAAGGAATTCGTTACGTATCGCCCTGCCAGGCATACCAACCGGGCTCTGTATTATCTCCATATCACTTTCTGAGGCATCGATATAGGTCTTCTTGAACAACGGAGATGCGTCACACTCCTCGGTAGTTACGAACCTGGTTCCCAGTTGTACTCCCTTTGCCCCCTTCTGCATAATGTTATAGACATCCTCACCGGTATAGATTCCTCCGGCCGCGATAACAGGTATTTCCACCCCGTACTTTTCCTCAAATGGTCTCACTTCCCTTACCACTTCAGGAACAAGTTCCTCAAGGGTATAATGGGAATCCTCAATATTCTCCCGTTTGAAACCCAGGTGACCCCCGGCCTTTGGTCCTTCAACCACAAACGCGTCGGGCAGATAGTTGTATATTGTCTTCCATTTGTCACAGATCAGTTTTGCGGCGCGGCCCGACGATACTATCGGAACCAGCTTTGTGAGGCTTCCGGGCTGTAAAAACTTTGGAAGGTCAAGAGGCAATCCTGCTCCGGAGAATATTATATCAACCTTCTCAGAGATGGCCGTCCGTACCAGTTCGGCAAAATTCGACATTGCCACCATAATATTCACACCCAGGACACCTTTGGTCTTTTCACGGGCCGCTCTCAGTTCTCTTTTCAGGCCTTCTATGTTAGCCTCAATAAAATCAAGAGCCGGATTTCTATGTACCAGTCCCAGGCCTGCGGCTGATATAACTCCTACCCCACCCTCACCTGCAACAGCCACTGCCAGTCTTGACATTGAGATACCAACACCCATACCACCCTGAATAACGGGAACAGGTATAGTTAAACCTCCAATCTTTAATTGTTGCATTAATTCCCCTTTCTGTTAGTTCAATTCCGGAGCAAAGGTACTCAATGTAGGTTTCCGAATTACAAAACCATGATTAATTCAGCATTATATTATTTATACGGCCGTGCAATTAAGATTTCATTGTGATTGACAATCA
>CAZMSH010000107.1:0-1583 GCA_964568875.1 uncultured Rikenellaceae bacterium
CAGAGGAGACGCCGGTGCTGGTGCACTCCATGCAAGCACGAAAATAGCGGGTGACAGCTGTAACGCATTGAGTATACTTGGGAGACGGTTGGTCTCAGGGCGCTACGACGCTGGTGCCGCGAGCCCGAAGAGGAGACTGCCATGGGGATCCTGAGGCACCGTACAATGTTGCTGCGAGCACGTGAAGGAGTTTCTCTATCGAGGGGGTCCCCGGCCAACCACATTTCAGGTATAGGGAGGTAACGATGCGGATCACCTACGAGCGGGTTGCTGGCATGGATGTGCATAAGAAGACGGTGGTCGTTACACGGATGCGGGTCACGGAAGAGCAGCGCATCGAGTGGGAGACGCAAACCTTTGGGACGACCACTCCGGAATTGCTGCAGTTACATGATTGGCTAGCGGAGTGGGCGTGCAGCCATGTGGCGTTGGAGAGCACAGGCGACTACTGGAAGCCCGTATACAACCTGTTAGAGGAAACGTTCACGGTGTGGGTAGTCAATGCGCAGCACGTAAAGCGTGTGCCGGGACGGAAGACGGACGCGACCGACTCGGAATGGTTAGCGGAGTTGCTGTTGCACGGTCTACTCAAAGCGAGCTTCATTCCGCCGAAGCCCCAACGCGCGTTGCGCGAGTTGACCCGCTATCGCACGCGATTGATACAAGAGCGCAGTCGTACCGTGAACCGCGTGCAGAAGTTGTTGGAAGGGGCCAACATCAAGTTGGCCTCGGTGGTCACGGACGTGCAAGGGGTCTCGGCGCGCGCGATGTTGGCTGAGATAGCAGCCGGGAACACCGACGCAGAAGCGCTGGCTGACTTGGCCCGGGGGCGCTTGCGCAACAAGCTGGTGGAGTTAGAGAAAGCGCTCACCGGCAGAGTCGAAGCGCAGCATCGGTTTCTTTTAAGCCAACAGTTGGAGCATATCGATTTCTTGGATGAGCAAGTTGCGGAGATCGAAGCGGAGATTGAGCGGCGACTGGGGATGATGGGTAAGCTGCCGGATGCGTCGACCGGGGAGGGGGCCGAGGCGGCTCCGCCACCAGACGAAGGGACACCGACGCACTGGCAGGCGGCGGTAGATTTGTTGGACACTATACCGGGTATCAATCCTCAGGCCGCCCAGATCATCTTGGCGGAAATTGGCATTGACATGGCCCAGTTCCCGACCGATGGTCATTTGAGCCGCTGGGCAGGAGTAGCACCCGGCAACAACGAGAGTGGCGGCAAGCGCTACTCCGGGCGGACGACAAAGGGTAACCGCACGCTAAAGAGCATCTTGGTGCAGTGTGCGTATGCCGCGATTCGCACCAAAGACAGTTTCTTCAAGGCGCGCTACCAGCGCTTAGTAGCACGTCGCGGCAAGAAGCGGGCCATTATGGCAATAGCCCACTCGATGTTGAAAGCCATTTGGCACATGTTGAGTACCGGTGAAGTGTATCGCGATCTGGGTGTCGAGTACTACAACCAGCGCAACAAGGAGGTTAAAGTGGCCTACCACACGCGACAGTTGGAGAAACTCACCGGTGCTACGGTTCAGATTGCTCTCGGTGGGGCAACGACCTAACCGAGATTATTTTCGAAG
>CAZMSH010000108.1:0-1578 GCA_964568875.1 uncultured Rikenellaceae bacterium
CTTAATACGACAATGGCACATTATGCAGGATCTCTTGCACGATGATTAGATCTAGAAGGTTTCTTGTTGACTCGGCTCTTGCGCGACCGACTGCGGTTGACCAAATGCTTCACGACCTGGTCCGCCGCCTCGTCGCGCGACAACTGAGGCAACGGCATCACCGCGCGGAGCAACTCGCGCACGTTCGCGACCGACAATGCCGGCAAGAGATCGACGTCCAGTTCCTGATACAACTCGGGATCTCGCGGGTATTCCTGTGCCCAACGCAGTTTTGTCTGGGCAATAAACCAGGAGGCGAGAACCGTCAACGCCAACTGATGCTCCCAAGCCCGGAATTTCTGGGCCTGAAACTCATCCCAGCCCATCTCGGACTTGGCATCTTGGATGCTGCGTTCTACAAAGTAGCGCTGACTGTGCATCCACACCAAGTCCTCAACAGGCGTCTCGGCATGCACGTTGGAGAGAGCATAGCGGTGGTCTCCATCGGCATCTCGTCGGACAAGCAACCATTCTTCTGTCGGTTTCTCGTCGCGCAGGGTCCACACAAGCCGTGCGGCAAAGTCCGCCACCAAGTACCCTCGCTCTGTGGGACGCACACGAATACACTGCCACTGAGTGTCAGGCAACTCTGCCACCTCAGAGACGGCGATGGGCTTTTCGTCCGAGAGTACGCGAGGGAGCTTGTACTTCGGCCCTCTATGGTCCGAGGGTGTCTCCGGTACGCCGAACGCAGGCCTCGTCAGATAGACTTGGGTGGTACAAGGCACGTCCGCCATGTAGACAAGGCCAACGCCTGCCAACTTTGCTCGGAACCAATCAGCGCGGCCATACAGGTCGTCACAAGCCACGGCCTCAAAGGGCAGCCCATTCGCCACCGCGTGCTGGATCATGTCCCAGCCGAACTCCAGCTTGGTCTTGAAGGTGCGATCCGAGGGAATGCCCAGCCGCTCACGTTTGCCGGCCCACTTGGCTGCAAACCAGTGCTCGGGAAGGTACAACTCGCCATCGACCCAAGTCCAGGTGTCTCCCTTGACGAAGCTGAGGAAGACGCCTACCTGACAAAGATCGACTTTGCCGAGACGCCCGTTACGCTGGCGTCCGGCTCCGGCCGTTTCGTCCCCGGCTTTGGCGTCAGCGCTTTCATCCAGCAACAACATCCCGCCGCTTCTCAACTCAGGCGTCACTGCAATCTCCACCTGGACCTGGTCACATACATCCTTACCAGACCAGGGAGAATTCGTCATAAAGTGATGGATGCTGTCAATCGACTGCTCCGTTGTACGACCGATGCCGGCAAAGGTCCGTTTCTCTACCATGCGCAGCAGTCCACTGAGGTAGTGATACGCGTTGGGCGACTGATCTCGCGTTTTGGTCCAGAAGCAATGGCGGAAGCGTTCCCACAGCTCAGCCAGACCGTCGGCCAGGCTGTGGATAGCCTCCGGTGGCAATCCCCACCGGATAGGATCCCAAATTGTCGATTCCTTGTTTTTTTTGTCATAATACGCCTACTGATACCACATTTGTGTGCTTTCAGCAACTGTGCAATGGTTCATGTCTAATGTGCCATTGTCGTATTAA
>CAZMSH010000109.1:0-1577 GCA_964568875.1 uncultured Rikenellaceae bacterium
TATGATTGTTCCATCACGATCCAGGAATACTGCCCTGTTCATTTTTCCTTTCTTTATTTGTTGAGACTCCATCATTCTGAGGTAAGTGATTTGAGCCGGAGGTGATAAGATTCCAGATATTTACTTTTAAAATCTTCGGCCAGATATGATGCGGTGGTCATCGATGTTACGAGGTCGGTTCCGGTAAGCATTTCGTCGAAGGCCGACATGGTGAGCTTTCTGCTTATCTCTGCCTTTTCGGCCAGCAAAAGAAACTGCTCCCTGATTGTCATTCCGGGTGTCTGCAGTGACGCCGGAAGGAGTCCTTCATCAAGTGCAAAGTCCGAGTCGGTAACATGCAGCCTTGAGTTCAGCAGGTCATATGCCGGGGCCAGCCTGAAATCGCCAAAGGGTGTCTCAAGCACCGAGAAATTCTTAAAGTGGGCATCGCCATTGCTGAAGAGATAGTTAAAGATGAGCAAACGTAGCAGCTTTGGCGCCTCTGTGCGCCATGCCGGCAGATACCGCTTCATGATATCGAACAGCTCAAGGTAACTGCCCGTATACTTGAAATAGTCACCATGAGTATGTGGTGTTCGCCCCGACAGAGACGCAAAATCCTCCTCAGCCCACCTTGTGCCATCTTCGCGGACATCAAACCTGAGGGTGATGTAGGCCGGTTCTCCGTTACTAAAGAAGATAAGTGCGTTTTCAGCTGTCTCTATTCCGTACACCTGCCTTGCAATCTGCATTGTCAGGTGCTCGTTGGCCGGCATCTGAGCTGCGTTTCTTATCCTTGAAGGAACCGGCTTTAGTATATACCTCCCCTGCTCTCCCTGCCGAACCAGTCTGAGCCTGTTCTTTTCAAGCAGTAGTGAAAATTTTTCCTGAACACCCGAAATCGAGACCCGTGCTGTGTTTTCCTGAAATATGCGCGTATCGCCTGACCCCGATACCGGAGAGTCATAAGGCAATATGTGATGCACCTTGTGTCCGCCGAAGAGCCTCCTCAGGCAGGTGGCGCTGTAGGTATCGTAACCAGGGGCCAGTGTTCCCGGACAAACATTAATTACAGTGTTAATCATCTGACCCCTCCTCTGCTTTTAAAGTTACGGCGCCGATGGCATCATCGCCGGCAGCGGCAAGAAGGAGTCCGAACAGATCTTTGCCGTCGATGCGCATCAGACGGCATATGGTCTCTTTGTTGGAACCCTCAGGAAGCATGTTGAAGAAGAAGGGGAAGAGATTATCGGAGCGGTATTCCTTTTGGATTTTTGGCAGGGTAAGGCTTATTGGAGGCTTTTGGGGATCAGCCATCCAGAGGTCGGAATATCTGAAGGTAAACGATCCGTCGTCGTTACCGGTAAGCCATCCGGCCTCTTCTCCCTTATAGAATACCGTTGCCTTTCTCATTGCTGATTATCTGTTTTTCTTACCCTGAGCGATATCTCCAGTCCGAGTACTTCAACCAGTCTCTTTAAGGTTGAGAGAGTGGGATTACCCTTGCCACTTTCTATCTGCTTGAGGGTACGGAGTCCGACCCCTGACATTTCGGCAAGCTCTTCCTGGGTCACCCCGAGGACGGCCCTGCGGTCCCG
>CAZMSH010000110.1:0-1530 GCA_964568875.1 uncultured Rikenellaceae bacterium
TATTGGCGCTTTTGGTCCACATAAGCCCTGTTAGATTGTCCGTTACTGTCCCGTCACCATGATCAGTGAATCTTGGAGCTGGCCATGGGACCCCCATCTGGTAAGACCCGTCATCTCCATCACGATATGAGGTGATCTGCCCTGTCCTGGGAACAGGGGCATCGTATGTTATCGGATAGACATAAAAGGATATCCCCTCATAGGTCCAGTTGGGAAGCTGCATTACTGCATCTCTCTCTGCCTCGCTTACTGTATATAGGTGGCCCCCACGGACATGGTTGAAAAAACGGTAAACAGCTGTTGTGCCTGCTGCAAAGTCTGCAAATACATAGTATTTAATGCCCTCATAGTTGTAATGGTCAAGCTGCATTACCGCATCTCTCTCTGCCTCATTTATGGTATAGAAATGTATACCTGTCCTGGTGTTGAAAAAACGGTATGCCGCGCAGGTGTCAGGTGCCAGGGTATCATGGACATCAAACTTTATACCTTCATAGGTCCACTGGGGAAGGTTCTCCATTATATAGTCCCTCTCCACTTCGGATATTGTATAGAGATGCCCTCCACGAACTGTATTGAAAAAACGGTATACCGGTACTTCTCCATCACGGCTGTTAAAAAACAGCTCAAGAATACCTTCATTTGACTGATAGCCCGTCAGCAGGGCTGTTAAAAAAAGAAATGCAAATACATAAAAAAATGCTCTCCTCATGTATCCCTCCTTATTTCTTTATCTAAAATAAAAACTGTCTGATGCGTGAATCAAAAGCATGGTCTCATACCACAGGATTAAAATGTATGATCCTGATTTTAATTCTAATACCCATTTCCGGAAAAATCAAGCTGCAGATACATATTGTCAAAATAAAATAGATCCTATAATTTTGGCATTTTGCATCGGCTGGAATAAAAATTACAGAATTTCATACGGCAGGATACCCATTCCTTTTTATCCTGAAGGCCAGTGATAAACTCTCTTAAATGCCCCGAATATAAAATAAAGTTTTCTGCATTATCCAGTGTTTAAGAATGCTCAGAGCTTTTTTACATCCCTTATATAAGCTGAAGCAAAAAGATCCGTCCCTTTTGCTTCGGGAGGATAGCACGGGGCAAGCCCCCTGCACCCCCTAAACTCAAAGTATCAAATTACCAAATGATCTCTATTGCCCACTGCGGACCGGCCAGGCATAGTCCGTATCCGGCTTATAGCTGCGGTACACATAGCCGCCGCTCAGGCGCACGAACCACGCATGTAACACATGGGCTTCAAAAAGAGTAGACGACCAGTATGTATCGGACCTAACATGGTCAAAGGGATGCCCGTCTGGCAATACATTAGCCCAGTTTTCATGGTCTATAAGGCTGAGAAGCTCAAGGATATTGGGAAGTCGCCAGTCATCATGGCCTGCGTATTCAAGGGCATTGCACCAGTCTATGGCATCATTCCAGGTCTTTTGTCCGTCAATATTGGCATCTTTGGTCCACATAAGCCCTGTTAGATTGTCCGTTACTGTCCCGTCCCCATGATCA
>CAZMSH010000111.1:0-1526 GCA_964568875.1 uncultured Rikenellaceae bacterium
TCTCCCATCTCCTCCATCTGAAGCAGAGCCTCCTGTCCGATCACCGACTGGTGAAGGCATACCGAATCAAGAACGGACCCCAGGCTGTAGCAGCACGAAGGATCAGCAAGGACCTGTTCCACGGCTTCACTGATGGCTATTCCGAGGCTTCCCGGGTGCGAAGCATCCCTCTCCAGAAAACTCTGCCCCGCCGATGTCAGTGAGCTTGGGCTTGCATGCACCGAAGCCCCGTGCATCTCCATGAAGACCCGACGAAGAGGTTTCTGCAGGTAACTCGCGCGGACCATGAAGACTTCCAGGGAGGACCCGAACTGAAGGCATGCCTGGGACAGCGCGCTTCCCCATTGCCCGGCCCCGGTTTCAGTGCAGATGCGGGATACCCCCCCTTCCCGGGCGAGAAAAGCCTGAGCGAGAGCCGTGTTGCTCTTGTGGCTGCCGGCGGGTCCCGCCCCTTCGTACTTGTAGTAGATCCGGGCCGGGGTATCCAGCTCCCTCTCCAGACCGGAAGCCCGAACGAGAGGAGTCGGCCTGTAAAGCGAATACGCGGTTCTCACCTCGGAGGGTATCTCCACAATACGATCAAGTGTCGTCTCATGCTCGATCATCCCCCGGGGAAACAGGCACTCCATGCATGAAGGAGAGGCAACCTCTCCGGAAGGCAGAATCGGAGGAGGCGGCAGGGAAGGAAGCGAGGGTTTTACATTCAGGTATGAGGACGGAAGATACGAAGAATCCCGTGAAGCAAAGCGTTTCATGGCACAATCCAATCCTTTTGGAGTTACGATTCAGAGATACAGGTGCTGTTGAGAAAAGGATTGGTTATGGACGGCGCTGGGCCGCCCACCAGAGCCAGGTATGGCTGATGGACGATACGGAACTAAAGAAGGATTGATTTCCGTTCATGCCCGGGAAAATAAACAGTGTTTGCAAAGAGTCAAGCTGATGGGAAACTGAAAGGGCAAACGCCCCTCACCCCTTCCATTCCCGTGCGAGGATGGAGAAAACCGTTTCATCCACCAGGCCCTTGCCGGGTACCATAACGTACTCCCGCAGGTTTCCCTCGAACACGAACCCCAGCCGGGATGCCACCTCAACAGCTCCGGAGTTCCGGGGATGGCACCGCAGTTCGATCCGGTTTGCCGCAAGCACCCGGAACCCGTGGGAAATCAGCCGAACCGTAACCTCGGTACCGATTCCCTTTCCCCAGTGGTTTCTAGAGAGGTCGGCCCCCAGTTCCACCCGGCGGTCCTCCGGCGACCAGTAGTGCAGTGCCGCGGTTCCAATCAGCACATCGGGCCGCTCACGAAGAAACACCCCCCACCGGAAACCCCTTCCCGCAAGAAATTCTTCCCTCCATGAGCGGATAAGATCAGCGCACTCAGCAACGGACTCAGCCACAGGCCTCTGCATGTACTTCATGCCATCAGCATCGCCGTAAACGGCGAACAGGTCACTCGCATGCTCCTCCCCGGCCTCACGAAGCAGACAGCGCTCCGTATCCAGCACCGGCAGCCGGGAAAGATCAG
>CAZMSH010000112.1:0-1501 GCA_964568875.1 uncultured Rikenellaceae bacterium
CGAGCGGGGAGTGTACGAGCTCGAGGTGGAAGGGGAGGGGTGAGGAAAGTTGGCTTTCGCGTCTGCCGATTTCTGGGTAGAATAGCGGCAATGCGTGGCAGTCACGACTCGATTCGTCAAAAAGGGCGTCGGCCACCATCAGTTGGGATAGTGTGCGACCGAGCAGGATTTGGGTGCCCCGGCGCGGAGATCGCGACGATGAGAGTTGCATCCGATACGAGCAGGGGGGGGGGCGGCAATGCAGTCTTGCATACGAGTTGGTGGTCAACGGCCAGCCGCGGTGAGGGGAGGCGAAGAGGCCGTCCGCAGCGACCCCGAAAGAGCGGCTCTCCCAGTCTTTGTGGGAGCGCTGATCTTTGTGCTTGCCCTTTTCGTCCATCTCGCCGGTCTCTGGCAAGACCTGCCGTACGCTGGTCATATCGATGAGGAATGGCGGATCTTTGTCACCAACAGAATGGTGACGACCAACAACCTTCACCCCTACAGCTTCGGCCATCCTGGATCAACCGTCCTCTACCCCGTTGCCGCCATGGGGCGCCTGTATGCAGCGAATCTGGTGGGCAAGTCGCCCTTGGAGCCGATACCAGAGATCACCGAGATCCTGGGCGGTCACCCGACCATCTTGTACGTTTTCGGCCGTACGCTGTCATGCCTCTATGCGACCATAGCCATATGGCTCGTCTATGTCATCGGCACCAGGCTCAAAGGCATGGTTGTTGGCCTTCTCGCAAGCTGGTTTTGCATCTTCACAGTTGTCAGTGTTGAACACGCCCAGTATATGCGCACCGATGGCGCTAGCATGGCCTACATCATGCTAGCTCTGCTGGCCTGCCTGTGGGTCTATGAAAAGCCGGATCTCGGGCGACACCTGGTCGCGGGCGTGACCCTCGGACTGGCGGTGTCGACTAAGTACTACCTTGGGGCCGCTGCCGTCGCTCTGGTGGTGGCTAGCTTGACTGGGGGCAAGGAGCAAGGTGACCCGCTCCTTGCCCAATTGGGACGCATCGCGCTGTGTGCTTTAGTGGCTGCCCTTACCTTTCTGGCAACGACACCGTACTTTGTGATCGACTTTTCCAAGGCATTGGCCGATCTCCGTGGCGAATTGCGGAGCGAGCACCTGGGCGCCGACGGGTTGGGAGTGCTGGGCAACCTCGCGTGGTACCTCACACAAGGCATAGCGGCAAAGAACGCGCTTGGATGGCCTCGCACCGTGCTGGCGATCGTCGGTGGCACGGCGCTCGTGATCAAGCGGCGACCCGCCGCTATGCCTCTCGTCGCCTTTTGCGTTGCCTTTGTGGTAGGCATCAGCTTTGGATCGCTGCATTGGCAGCGGTGGCTCATCCCCGTGTTTCCCGTCCTCAACCTGTTCGCCGCCTGGGGTCTCGTGGAGATCGTAGAATCTCTGCGAGAGCGACTCAGCCTCCTCCCTCGACACCAGGCCCTGATGGCGGGATTGGTCGTACTCGCGATCAGTGTCGCACCCGCCTCGCAACTCACTAGG
>CAZMSH010000113.1:0-1485 GCA_964568875.1 uncultured Rikenellaceae bacterium
CCATCCCGTCCCTGGGTGATACCACCGTGGCCGGCACTGTCTTCTCGGTTTCTCCAGTGGTGAACCCATCCTACAGAGCCGGAACCGTAATCGTTGATCTTCCCGTAGTTGACAACCTGAGGCCGGGGGCCACGGCCCGGACGGAGATCGTGGTCTCCGAGAGCCCCGGGTCCCTGATTATTCCTGAAGAGGCGGTTTTGCTTCGGGACAACCGTCCCATGGTTTTCCTTGTTCAGAATGGAAGAGCCCAGTGGAGGCATGTTACCCTTGGCCCCAGGGGAAGGGGCTTTGTGTCGGTGATCGAGGGCCTTGTCGAGGGTGACCAGGTCATCACCGGCGGGCACTATTCGCTGGCCCACGACGCCCCCGTGGCGGTGATGAACTGAACAGCGGCGCAACCACCCCTCCACAGGAGGGCGACAAGGGAGTGTTCCGCAGGGAGGACTGGGAGTTCCTTCTGGTTCAGATCGCGGCCGAAAGCGCCGGTGTGGATTTCTTCTCTTACAAGATCACCACGCTCCGCCGCAGGTACATGCGGCGGATGGCAGCCCGGGGCCTTACCTCCCTTTCGGATTACGTTGCCCTTCTGGAGAAGGACCCGGAAGAGGCATCGGCCCTGGCTTTGGACTTTCTAATAGGCGTTACCTCCTTTTTCCGGGATCCGGAAGCTTTTAAAACACTGGAGAAGAAGGTTCTTCCGGTTCTTTTCAAAGGGTCTGAAGGCGAACCGGTCAGGGTCTGGGTGGCGGGGTGTTCCCGTGGGCACGAGGTGTATTCCCTGGCAATGCTTCTTGAGAGTTATGTGCGGGAAAACAGCGGTGAGTTTATAATTTTTGCCACAGATGTCCTGGAAGATTCGGTTCGGGCCGCCTCGAAGGCGGTGTTCAAACCCGATGCGGTGGAAACCCTTCCCAAGAGATTCAGGGAACTTCTAACCGAGACGCCCCATGGGTTTACGATCAACCCGGACATTCGAAGAAGGCTGGTTTTCAACCGGCATGATCTGCTGGAAGACCCGCCTTTTTCCCGTACTGATCTGGTCAGCTGCAGGAACCTTGTGATGTACCTTAAGGAGGATAGCCAGCGGAAGGTGATGGGAAGGCTGCTTTTCAGCCTGAAAAAGGGAGGCTATCTCTTCATGGGCAGCGGTGAGAACCCTTCCGGGCTCGGCGGGGCTCTGGAGGTGGTGGACGCCACCTGGAGGGTCTACAGGAAGTGCGCGGAACTGGCTAGCCCCATCGATTTTTTCTTCGGTGACTCCGTACGGCGCCCCGGATACGTTTCCACACCGAATTCCGTCGACTCATTCCGGGAAAACCCCGCCAGAGGGCTTTCCCGAACCGGTTTTGAAACCTGCCTTACACAGACCTTTGTGCCCTCCTGTGTCTTCGTGGACGAGTCCTTCCGTATCCTCCACCTCCACGGTGATCTGAACGAGTTCCTATCCATTCCCTCCGGCTTTCCGAATGTGGATCTGCTGACCAT
>CAZMSH010000114.1:0-1472 GCA_964568875.1 uncultured Rikenellaceae bacterium
CTGCAGGAAAAGAAAAAAAAGAGTCCCCCAAAGATGATGAGAAAAGGCCTCAGATCATTGATTGTATACGGGGTATCAAAAAGGAACTCACTGAGATCGAGCGGCGATTTTTGAAGGATTTGACCTATTATGAAAAAAAAGAGTTCGAATCCCGTATGGGGCGGATCGATTCCTTCCTCAACCAGATTGAAAAAGCAACGTTAAAAAATAAAGAAGGTGGGGCTTCTGAACAGGGCGAAGGAGCGAAAATCCGGGAGCAGGGGATGGAAGAAGATGTCTTTAAAAAGAATGTAGAATATTTAACGAATAATTGTAAATTTGATAAAGACAGGATACCCTTTATGGATCTGATGACTTCCGGTCAATATATCACGGCTGAGCAGGCGGCCTTTTTGCTGAGAGAGATCAAGATGGATTCACGCCGTGTGGAAGCCTTTAAACTTCTTTATCCAAAAGTCATTGATAAAGAGAAAACCTACTATCTGTTGGAGGCCTTCACATTTCAAAAAAACCGTGAAGAAGCCGAAGGGTTTATGAAAAACCGGGAAAAAGAATAGAAAAGCGCAGAAATACACAGTATCGGCTCTTTTAAAGCTTAGCGGATGCTTTAGGGAGCTTGTGCATTCTAAAAAGGAACAGACTATTGATTATTTGAATGCAATAGGATATATTAGAAAAAATAACAAGGAGGAAATATGAAAAAGATAAGCTTGGCCATTGTCATGGTTGTGATGTCTTTGTTCATGATTTCATGTTCGGAAACGACTATCCGCGATTTGCTGGATAATGAGTTGAGCGGCCCGAACGAGTATTATGAGATGATGGACGGATACTGGATCACAATTGGCGGTTCACTCAACAACCCGGCACTGGATCTTTATGCAGAATTGATCTCTGTCGCCGGTATGCTGGATGAGTTTTACGGGAATGCCGAGTGGGATGCTGAAAACAGCCGCTGGGTCTATCAGTATTCCAATGAAACCGTGGTGACTACCGTCTATGTCATGGCCGGCAGCGAAAGCGGCGAATTTGATATCGAATGGACTGTCTATGACGGGGACACTCTGCTTTGGGAGGGGACCGGTTCCTACCATACAGGGAGCGACAGCCTGAAGACCGTTTTCACCACTTCCGGTCGAAAGATCTGGTTCCAGTTTGTCAAATCCACAGACGATACGGGCTATTTTACCTATATCGTCTACGAAGACCTGATTGTTCCCTCTGCTCCTGAGGTCTATGTTTCCCCTGTCTATATTGCTAAGATCTGGGCAAAGACAGACCTGACTCAGATGTATGGTCGCATCGTCAACCAATATCCTACAGGCACGCCGTCCTTTGAGACCTTCACAGCAGCTGCAGATGAGATCTACAATAATCCGCCCACCGATTGGGATAGCTGGAACACCATGCCATCAGACAGTTGGTATTATTTCAACTATGTTTCTGGAATCGGGCTTAGCCAAGGTTGGGCT
>CAZMSH010000115.1:0-1468 GCA_964568875.1 uncultured Rikenellaceae bacterium
CTATGTGGCCGCGCTGGTGCAGGCGGTGATGAACCTGCTCTACTACGCCTCGCTGTTGAGTGGCGGGCGCCGCAGGCGCTAGACCGACCCACCGCTCCGTGCGGGGGTCGATGCCGCCCAAGGTCGATCCAACGGCCTTGGGCGGCTTTCCTTTTCGGGATGGGGCCGACCTTCCGCGAATCTATGCATAGTCTTCATCAAATCTTCACATGCCTCGGTTACACTCTGAGCAGCTTAGTGAACAAGGAGGTTCTTGATGCTGAAGAAGGCGTTACCTGTGGTGATGTTGGTGGCTTTGCTGGCGATGGCGTTTCCGTTGGTGGTGGGTGCCCAAGAAGGGAACCCTCCCGATGGTGCAGCGCGACCGGGGATGATGGTCGGTGGGGGCTTCGCCAACCGAGGGGTTCGGCGCGGTGGCCTGCTCACCGGCGGTGTCTCTATGGTCGATGCGACGGCGCAGGTCACCGGTATGGAGGTCGCGGATGTGATCGCGGCGCTGCGGGATGGGAAGACCTTTGCCGATCTGGCAGATCCGCAGGCCATCGTCGATGAGATGATCGCAGCGCGCAGCGAGGCGCTGGCGCAGGCTGTAGCCGAGGGGCGGCTGACCCAGGAGCAGGCCGATGAGATGTTGGACCGGATGAGCGCCGACCTGTTGGAGCGCACCGAGGCTGTTCACACGCCGCGGGGTGCCGGGAACGGCTATGCCCTCGAGGGGGCACGCCCTCAGGATGGCGCGGGCTTCCGCGGCGGTAACGGTCAGGGTCGGGGGATGCGCCGGGGTTCGGGTGCCGGCCCCTGCCTCGAACCGGAGCTCTAGCCTAACGTGGGATCGTCGCCGGATCGCGGCGAGCGGGACGCCCCGCTCGCCGCTCGTTGTCATAGGGTACGCCGGCGCTGTCGCGGTCTGCGGTTTCGACTATCATGGCCTGCAAGGCGCCTGAGTGAGGAGGGTGGACGATGGGCCAGACCGTATTGGTGGTCGACGACGACCCGCAGATCGTGCGCGTGCTGCGGGGCTATCTGGAGCAGGCGGGCTATCGTGTTGCAGCGGCCTACAACGGCGAGGAGGCGCTCTACGCGGCGCGTCACGAGAAGCCGGACCTGGTGATCCTCGATCTGCAGATGCCCAAGATGGATGGCCTCGAGGTCACCCGCCGGATCCGCGCGGAGCAGCCGGAGATCGCCATCCTGATGCTCACGGCGCGGGTCGAGGAGACCGATCGCATCGTGGGCCTGGAGCTGGGCGCCGACGACTACGTCACCAAGCCCTTCAGCCCGCGCGAGGTGGTGGCGCGGGTGCGCGCGGTACTGCGCCGGGGCCAGGCGGCGCCCGCCTCGTCGGTGCTCCGCGTGGGGGACCTGGTGCTCGATCGCGACACCCACGAGGTCAGCCGCGGCGGCGAGCCGATGTCGCTCACGCCCACGGAGTTCGAGCTCCTGGCGACGCTGATGTCGTCGCCGCGGT
>CAZMSH010000116.1:0-1467 GCA_964568875.1 uncultured Rikenellaceae bacterium
CGTAGGTGTTATCCCGACGCAGGGGAGCGCTTCATCATGGGTGCTGCCCGGCCGGGAACTCTCTAAAGCCACCCCCAGGAGGGTATGGCGCGGTTTTTGCCACCATGATCGGCACTGCGAGGGGTAGGGTAGGTTCTTGATGTTGAGTATGTTTCGAGGTGAATCCACCGCTATTGATTTCAGTTACTTCTAAGTTGCACCCGACTGTATCCCTGATGGCAGTTCCCGACTAAGTTTACGGGAACGGTTTGCAAAAACCGTGACAAACCTATGAAATTTACCGTCCGTGTTAGCAACAGTACTGATATTAATAGCTACCTGATATCTAGGGATATTTTTAATATATAAGCAAAATCATCGGTCGTACGAGAGATTATACTATCTAGAACATGGGGATTTAAAACCTTCTTTCTTTCTGATTCATCTTTAACAAACAAGCTCGTTTCAATCGCACCCGAGTTTCGAATCGAGACTAGATTAGAATTGTGGACTGAGATAGGAATAAATGCTTCATTTAGAACTGATTTATGACCTGTCTCCCTATTATATGTCATACAATAGCAATTGCCATCTTTGTCCTTAAATACAATAAGGCTCATCATTTCGATCTCAAAATAATATATTTGGTTGTAGTAATCATCTGAATCAGTAGCACTTGTAGAGAAATCATCCAGCATTGAAAGTGTTTTTATAGGCTTATCATATTTAATACAAAGGGTAGGAAGAATCTTATCCTTCATTATATGAAATACTGTATCTCCTTTGAGAGAGAAATAATAGGCATGATCTAGGTTGTTTTCAGCTCTTTTGGTTTGTCCGTTAAATGAGAATCCTTTACCGTTCCTTTGTTTATGGGGTATTCTTTTATCGATGTTATTAAGATGTTCATCAACAAGTCTTATTTCATAGTCTGAATCCTCGTCTCCAGAATAGTACCATTTTTCTATCAGAAACCGGTTATTGGCAATCTGTAGTACTGACTCAGGGGTATAATTAGTTTTTGTTTCCTTGATGAAGGTGCCATCCAGAAGGAATTCTTTAACTGTTTTATTGTCAAATAGCAGAAGAGCCTTTCTCTCAGCAGAGTATATGAAATCCCTTATGGTTAAAAGCTCTCCTGGTCCTCTTCCCCTTTCACCTATACTATTCATAAATTTCCCGTTACGATTGAAGATCAAGACTCTGACAGCCTTTGGATCAAGAATAAATATGAGTGAATCGGAAAATAGTATCCTGTTAGACATGTAAAAGAAGGAACTTGGATTATGCTCAAGTGGGATAATCTCATATGAGTTAATAATTGAATTGAAGGTACCCTCTACTGTGTTTGTTGTAACATATATCTAGTCTAGGTCAGTATTTATATCATTTTTACATGATTGACTTAATATGCAGATAATGACGGGAATGGCCTTAAGGGTGTTCTTCATTATACTGGTAGATTGGTTAAGTATTGTTGCTAACGGC
>CAZMSH010000117.1:0-1460 GCA_964568875.1 uncultured Rikenellaceae bacterium
TTCACAATATTGATCCGGGAAAGTTGCTCAAGACCTTACAGGAGGCTTTAGAGGAAAAAGGGAATCAGGAGCCTGATGAAGATATGGCGATCAGCCCTCAGACCCGCGAAGCCCTGCGTATGAGCGGTATTATCGCTTTGGAGTCCCAGGAGCCTGAAGTAAAACCGCTTCATCTTCTGTTGGCTCTTCTTTATGAGGCCGATCAGGAGCTCTCGGACCTCTTTTCCCGTTTAGGCGTTTCCCTCTCGTCTCTGGATGACCTGATCTATATCGGCGAGCTTAAACGTTCTTTTAATGAAGATAAAAGCCTTTTAGCCCAGTTTAGTGTGAACCTCAGTGAATTAGTGCATCGAAGAAGCAGAAAGCCTTTGGCTGCAGAATGGAGTATTACGGCCACTTTACTTGAAGTTATCAGCCGTATTTACCGCAATGTCCCTCTTCTTGTGGGCGGTCCGGGCATTGAAAAGAGCCTCCTTGCAGAAGGTCTGGCTTATCGCCTTTCTCAGGGTGAAGGACGGCTGGAAGAGCCCCGAGTCCTCCATGTTCTGACAGACGCCATGATGAGTCAAGCCAAGGACCCGAACGAATTTGTTGAACTCTTTCGTCAATTTCTAAATGAAGCCTCCGAACATTCGGAAACGATTCTTTATTTTGACGAGATCTATCCCGATTTTACAGGCTCAGGGCCGCTTGACCTCCCTATGCTTTTGAAATCTGTTCTGCGCCAGGGGATACTTCGGATCATTGCCTCTTCAAAAAGGGAGAATATTTCGCTGATATTGGATCAGGACCCCTTTTTGAAAGAAAAAGTCCATATGATCAAAATGAAACATCTTTCTCCTGATAAAGTGTTGACGATTATTAATGAATCAAAAAAAGAGATCGAATCTTTCCACAATATTTCTATCTCCTCACCACTGGCCCTGCAGGCCTTTTATCTGGCAGAGCAGTTTTTTAATACCGGTGAAATCGACGGGACCTTACAGCTGTTGGATATGGCGGCGACTCAGATTCGTTTAAAAGCAAGAACAAAATCGACCCGCCGGATGAGATCCGAAGACCTTTATCAGGCCGTTTCTGAGACCCTGGGTGTTCCGGCCTGGCGGATCAGCGGGGACCGGCGTTATTATGACAGCATTTCGGAAAAATTAAAAAAAGTTATTGTGGGACAGGAAGAGGCTATAGAAAGTGTCGCTGAAATCGTCACAACACGGGAGACTCCTTTTAATCTGAGTCCGCAAATGCCTAACGGCATCATGCTTTTTGTGGGCCCTCGGGGTGTAGGGAAAAAAGAGTTGATCCGCAGCCTGGCTGATGTTTTGTTCGAGGACCCGGAACGGATATCTGTCTTTGATATGTCGCGTTTTGAAGAGCCGGAAAGCCTGTGGGAATTAACCGGTTATGCCGATAAATCCAAAGGGGAGATGTATCCTTCGACGTTGACCCGGGTACTTCAGAAA
>CAZMSH010000118.1:0-1459 GCA_964568875.1 uncultured Rikenellaceae bacterium
ATGCTGGAGAAGCAGGATGCTATGCTGGAGAAGCAGGATGCTATGCTGGAGAAGCAGGATTCGACCCTCGGCGAGATTCAGGGGCTCAGGTTCGACATGAAGAGTTACATGAACCAGAGGTTCGAGCGGATCGAGACCGACCTCGCGGAGCTGAAAGCCGCCATGAGAGAGCGAGGCATCATCTGAAACGATCGCCTTCGATGAAGGCCAGCATTCAGAAGTCCTTTTGAGCCATCGGGAGCCGATCAATCTGAGAAGGATCGAAGCGATCTCCATCATCGCCCTGGAGGCCGAATCCCAGGGCGCCCTTCTGGTGGGAAATATAGGTTATCCCTCCAGGGAGCTATACGCCGTCGGCGACCGCCCCTCCAACTTCTATATGCTGGGGTCGATGGGCCTCGCCTCCTCCATCGGCCTCGGCCTCGCCCTAGCCCTCCCGGACCGGAGGGTAGTCGCCATCGACGGCGACGGCTCCGTCCTGATGAACCTGGGGAGCCTAGCCACCATCGCCGACCAGGAGCCGGAGAACTACCTCCTCGTCATCCTCGACAACGGCTGCTACGGGTCGACGGGGTCCCAGCCGACATGCACCGCCCGAAAGGCAGACCTGGCCCGGATCGCCGAGGGGGCCGGGGTCACCGAGGTCCGCCTCGCCGCCAGCCCCGAAGAGCTCCGGGCTGGCCTCACCGGGAGGGGCGTCCTGGTCGTCAAGGTCGAGGCAGGAAACGCCGAGGTTGCCGTGATCCCTCTATCCCCGGAGGAGATCATCGAGAGGTTCATGGCGATCTCCGCTCCGCTATAGACTCAATTCTGATGGGGTCAGTCACGACAGAAGACGCCTCCGAAAGCGGCTGAAGGTGACATATCCGAAAAACCTTTTATAGGTTCAGCACAAGTAATGAAAAATGACAATGCCCTCAAATATTGGTTATATTTATATATGTTTATCCGTTGGATTTGTCTTGGGTCTCCTTCTGGGATCAGCTCAAGGAACCACGACAACCGTTGATGCTGGGCAAAGCCTCCAGGAAGCCATCGAAGATGCCAGCCCCGGGGACGTCTTGGAGGTCAAGAGCGGCGTCTACAGGGAGAACCTGAACATAACAAAGCAACTCATATTGCTGGGAGTGGATACCGGAGGTGGGATGCCGGTGGTGGATGCTGGCGGTGCCGGAGATTCTATAATCCTATATGCCGACGGCATAATCCTTCAGGGCTTCGTGGCGACCAACTCCGGCCACAATTTGGAGGCGGGGATTAAGATAATCTCGGACAACAACGTGGTTATGAACAATGAAGTCCGTTTAAACAATGGAACCGGAATTTTTGTATCAATCTCCAGCAAAAATAATTCCATCATAAATAACAATGTCAGCTATAATAACAAAAGCGGGATCTTACTCTGGAGTTCTAACGAGAGCGTAATATCCCGCTGGTGTTATTATAGCTGCCAGTGTTA
>CAZMSH010000119.1:0-1422 GCA_964568875.1 uncultured Rikenellaceae bacterium
TAATGAAGTAGGCATGAGCGTCCTTCTGAAAATTTTTAAAGTTCGATAACTTAGAATAAATTAATGAGAAAAGGTAATCCTTTATCAATAATCCAATAACAACCTGCGCCAACTGCCATGGTAGCAGGGATAGTAACCACCCAGGCTATCATGATTTCACCAGCTACCCCCCAACGTACTTTACTCATTCTTTCCGCAGCCCCTACCCCCATTATGGAAGAACTAACAACCTGTGTAGTTGAAACAGGACCACCTAATAAGGAAGCAGTCAAAATAACAATAGCAGAAGTGGCTTGTGAGGAAAAGCCATGAACAGGACGAATTTTGTAAAATTTGGATCCTAAGGTCTTAATTAATTGCCAACCTCCAACAGCAGTACCAATTCCAATTGCTGAAGCGCATACCAAAATCACCCAAAATGGGACTTCAAATGTTGATTGAACTCCTGCTATCACAAGTCCTAAGGTAATAATTCCCATAGTTTTCTGAGCATCATTGGTGCCGTGGCTAAGCGAAAGACCTATGGAAGTGATGATTTGAAGTTTTTTGAAAACCCCATTGATCTTAGGTGAGGAATTCCATGAAAAGAGATAAACAATATTTGCAATAATAATACCCGCCAGGAAACCAACAATAGGAGATGCAAATAGTGCAATTAAAACTTTTAGGATTCCTTTCAACATGATCACCTGGAAACCAGCCTCCATTACTACTGCGCCAACCAAACCCCCAATAATTGCATGGGAAGAACTGGAAGGAATCCCCAGAATCCATGTAAGAACATTCCAAAGTATTGCACTAATGCAGGCAGCAATAAGAACCATTAAATTAATATGCACAGCTGAAACAATATCATTTCCAATCGTCGTGGCAACAGCAACACCAAAAATAAATGGTCCCAGAAAATTTGCTACCGCAGTCATAAACAGAGCAGTTCTGGGTTGAATCGCCCTAGATGAGATCATAGTGGCCACTACATTACTTGAATCATGAACACCATTCAAGAAATCAAAAGCCAATGCTAAAGCAACAAGGATTATTAAGGTTATCGACATAAGAATCTTTAAGTAGTCTTAACTATAATGTCTGCCAGGACATTGGCTGCTTCATCTCCACGATCTGCTGCATTACTGAGATGACGATAAACTTCGCGGTATTTCATCATTTTCACCAGCATTTTTACATCCTCAGTTTCTTGCAACATATCTGCTAAGGCCTCTCGATAAACAGTTTCCACACGATTCTCTAAGGCTTTCGCACGTTGTGCGTGTTCAGCAGCGACACCTGGATGGTCCTGTAATCGTTCTACAGCTTTAAGAATTTCAAATGATGCATCTCGAAGCAAGGAACAAATTCGAACCATAAAATCAGTCGGTTCCACTTTGAAAATTACAATTTCTGTCATGGTACTGTAAGCATAAT
>CAZMSH010000120.1:0-1394 GCA_964568875.1 uncultured Rikenellaceae bacterium
TGAGGGCTTGTTTCATTCGCCCGAAGGATCTGGTTGGTTCTGAGGGCTTTAAAACCAGGTCCTTCGCGTTGCTCAGGACGACAAAGCCAAGTCCTCACTTCGTTCAGAATGATTCAAAACCTGCACCCCTTGCACTAGCAAGAGAATATCTGATGCTATGAACTTTCCACTGCCTATTACCGGAAAACCAGCCATGGAAGATGCAGGTTTAAAACGATACCGGTTCTTTAATGTCCAAGCGCTCTTTCAGAGCCTCCTGGAGGATGGAGGATATATTGATGTCCTCCCGCTTCCTGAGTTCCTCCTCCATCCACGCAGGAATGGTCAATGTCTTTTTCACGGCTTTTCGGCTCCATGCGCGGCGAACCGGAGGCATTACCGCCACGACGGCCTGAACGAATCCTTCTTCTTCGGGGAAAATGTTTTCTAGAGGCGTTGGCTGCGGAATATCATCCTTTTGTTTCTCACGGAAGTACATGCAGTCCTCGAGAACAGCCTGAGCCTCAACGATAGCCTCTTCGACGGAATCTGCCGAGGTGAAGCAGTTATCGAGATCCGGGAACCTGACAGTCCATCCGTCACCGTCAGGAGAGAAAAGAGCCGGGTATTTATAGTAAATCGGGCGATTCATAGTATTCACCTGCCTTTATAAAATCATGAAAGGGTTTTCGCCCTCTCCTGTCAATCAGTGATCTGAAGCTTTTTCTTGAGTGTCGCGAGAAGTCCGGGTTTTATTTTTCTTGGGATCGGGAAGGGGCGTTCCCCTGTTTTCATTGCGAGAACATGGCTTCCTTTTCCTCTTGTTCCATCAATTTCCCACCCTTTCTCTTTCGCAATTTTGATGAGCTCTTTCTGGCTGTATTGCTTCCCCAAACGGCTCACCCCCTGTGTGAGAAAATTATAGTGAGTTGATCAATACGTGTCAATACGTTCTATATTGTTTTATTGTCAAAGAAGCGAACCGGAAGTAGGAAGGTGATTCCAGGTTTTTATGAAGGATGCTCATGCATTGAATACCAGGCGGAATACCATTTTTTATGGGCTTGTTCTCAGGTCTGGAGAGTTTTTTAAAAGCAGGTCCTTCGCTGCGCTCAGGACGACACCCGGCTTTTTTTCATTCTGAAGAGCGCAGGAAATTATTGTCATTCTGAGGAGCGAAGCGACGAAGAATCTGGGCTTGGTCCTGAAGGCCTAAAAAGCCTGAACCCAGGTCCTTCACTTCGTTCAGGACGACAGAAGGGGTGTCATCCTGAGGGCGGTTCCATCGCTCGAAGGATCTGGTTGGTTCTGAGGGTCTTAAAACCAGATCCTTCGCTGCGCTCAGGACGACACTAAACGCTGTCATTCTGAGGAGCGCAGTGACGAAGAATCTGATCCTGCCTTTGCCCTGTCAT
>CAZMSH010000121.1:0-1391 GCA_964568875.1 uncultured Rikenellaceae bacterium
GAAGCTATTCAATTTTGGGAAAAACATAAACAGATACCTAATTACTGAGCATGAATAACCATCCCTTTTATTTTGATTTAACATACAAATAATGCATAAGAGAAAGAGAAGAGGCAATACACCCGCCAGATCATAAAATACCATGACTGGCGGGAGAATTGCCGGAAGAAAGAGCATTACTTTTTTCAAAACAGGAAACTGTCCCTGACTTGTAAAAAGAAATGCTTAAGAAGAAAGAAAAAATACAAGAGCATAACTTCAGAAAAATACCTCAAAAAGAAAAGACACTTTTGGCTATTTTACCTGAAGATATGCAATCAAAGGATGATCATAATTTATGGCAAGAGAGAAAATGCCTCCCCCTTGCCATAAATTATGCTTGATTAAGTTTTATATTTTTTAAATATTTCTTAAACATTTATTACTATTCACCGACTTGATATGCTGAATTGGGAGATAGTATTTCAAACATAATTCCTGCAATATCCCCACTATAAGTATCGTCCCACAAATTGAAAATACGAGTACCGGTATAAACGGCATTCTCTCTATCTTCTTTTGATATTTGGAAAAATAGATCTATAGTATTATTACTACCATTATAAATTATATCCATTTCAGAAAAATAAAACGTAACCTCATTATTTACTGCAGCTGCAATTAATAATGAACAGGATGCACCATCAATACCAGGTTATTGTTATATCATCAATATAATAATGAACCTTATAGTATTCATCGCTCGCCCCAGAAGTAATTTTTAATTCTTTAGTAGTACCAACATAGCTACTCAGATCATACTGAAATTCTGTCCAATCTGGCCCACTGGAGCCGTCACCACAGGCTTTGAAAATCTCAACATTATTAATATAGACTTTCATCCAGTCGGCGCTTGGGCTATACTCTGTGCCATCAACAAGATAATAGAATGTTAAGATAGGATTAACGGCATCAGCCGGAATAACAATTTCTTTCTGAATAGAGACTTCGGCGCTAGGATAAAAACTCCCCTTTCCCATATAAGCGGCATAGTCACCGGAATGAACAACACTATTTTGGACTTGAGGGAAACCCTGCGCACTGCTTACTGTCCAACCAGTAAAATCGCCGCTTTCAAAGTCTCCGATAATCGTTTTTACAGGTTCCTTAAGTTTGACTGTAATTGTCACATCTTCAGCCGGCATGGTGAAGGTGTATTCTTCACCTTCTGTAACTTCTGTAGGTAATATTGAAATATTAGTATCGTCTCCTTTTACTTCAATTGTAGAGAAGGCCTTGCCTTCTTCAATATCACTGATGGTAACTGTTACGGTTTCACCTCCCAAAATGTCAGAACTGGGATTCGCAACAACAGTTGCTGTCCCGCCTTCTACGGAATCCACAGTTACAGT
>CAZMSH010000122.1:0-1379 GCA_964568875.1 uncultured Rikenellaceae bacterium
AGCATCTGGATAACGATATAAATAAATTAAAAAATGTGAAGAAAACAGGGTATATCATACATATTTACAAAGATATTACTAAATCACCTAGTGGCACAAAATCCAGGGAAGCTACTATCGGTAGAATCACAGAGATTTTCAAAAACGTATTTGAAGACAATAGTAAAAATTGTCCAAACGAAAAGGTTAAAAAGTTAGCCATCCTTCTCAATCCTTTCAAGAATCAAACAAAAACCTGGGGAAAATGTGAAATATTTGATGGAACTACTTGTAAATGGGAGAAAGTAAACGTAGACAAAAAAAATGAGTTAAAGAAAAAAATACTTGAACAATTGAAGTAAGTAAAACAATTGCGCAATTTTTTATGATATGTATCTCGCAAATTGTTCTTTTAATAATAGCGATGTAAATCTAAAAGTTAAAATATTTTATAGGGAGAGAAATTTATTAAAAAATTATGGTTCAGGCCTTATCATTTGACATAACTTACATTGATGCATGGACCTATTTTCTATCTGATTTTAGAATAGATAATAAAAAAAAGAAAATTCTAATGAGGGGATGATATTATTTGATTAAATACTATTCCTTGTCTTTGGGTATAATTTATGAGTAAGGAAAAATCTAATGAATCAAAAAACTAAAGCAATAATAACTTTGCTAACTATTCTTTTTTTCACAATATTGATAGTTAATATGGTCATTCTAGCAGCACCAGAGAAAATTACTGTAGGCACTTCAGTTGACTGGCCACCTTATGAATGGTTAAATATTTCAAAATATGTGCGGTCTGCAACAGAAACTCTGAAACCAGGTGTTGATAAATCAGGTGTTTATCAAAACTATTTTTATGTTGGATTTGATATGGATTTAATTAAAATAATGGCTGTTATTCAGGAATATGAAGTAGAAATTAGAAATTATGATTTTGATTTCCTATTTTCAGCTATACAATCTAGCAAGATTGATTTAATAGCTTCTGCTACATCGTTAACCAAAGAAAGACTAAAAGTTCTTGATGCTTCTGAACCTTATTGGCAATTTGATCAAGGGCTATTAGTTCGTGAAGATTCAAAAATAAATATAAATACTGCATTAACTGCTGGCAATATTATTGGAATAAATAGAAAAACATTAGAATCTGACAGAATAAAAGAAACCATATCTAGTAAAAATATTCAATTAGAATTATATGAAAAAGATACTCTTGGAATTCTGGATTTACTTAATAAACGTATTGATGCTTTTGTTACAGATTTTCCCATAGCCAAAATTTTCGCAAGAGATAACCCAATTAATATTATTGGAACTATCGATAATAAAGAACAGCTTGTAAAAGATAAAAGGGGTCAAATCTTTATCATTGACAGTTATATTTT
>CAZMSH010000123.1:0-1364 GCA_964568875.1 uncultured Rikenellaceae bacterium
CCAGGTGCTCACTCGCTCACGCCGAAGCCATGGCGATCATGGTTGCACAGCAAGTGTGTCAGAGTCACGATCTGGGCGCGCCGACCCTTCCCGAGATGGAACTGGTCACCAGCGCCCAGCCATGCATCCAATGCTATGGTAATCTCTGGTGGAGCGGGCTCAGGCGCGTCGTCATTGGCGCCGACAAGGACGATGTGGAGCAACTGACGGGCTTTGAGGAGGGTCCACTTCCCTCAGCCTGGGCCGAACAGCTTGAGCACCGCCCCCCTCTGGCGCCTGTCCGCGTCATCACGGGCGTCCTGCGTGACGAGGCCCGTCGCGTTCTGAGGCGCTACCGCGAGTCCGGAGGTCCAATCTACAATCCCAGCATGGAGGTCACCTATGCAGATAGCCCACACTGAGGTCACGCCGACCACATTGCGGCTGGGCATTCCCTATCGCACAGCCTACCATGGACAGGACGCCGTCGAAGAGATCGGGGTCGTCTTCGTGCGCATCGAGACGCGACAGGGCCAGGTCGCCTGGGGATGTGCGTCCTTCGACCCCGCGATCACGGGAGAGACGCTGGACAGTGTCACCGCAGCCTGCCGTCGTTATGCGGATCGGTCACACGATCTCAATCCGCTGAACACCGAGTACGCCCTGTCCGAACTGGAGCCGCTAACCGAGGGAACGCCCTCCGCCCTTTGTGCCTTCGACATCGCCTTTCACGATCTACTCGGCCTCGCCGCCGACCTGCCGCTGCACCGGCTCTTGGGTGGATATCGCGACCGCATCCCCTCGTCGATCACCGTCAGCATCGCGCCGGTACGCGAGACCGTGGCGATGGCCCGCGATCGCGTGCGTCAGGGCTTCCGCATCCTGAAACTCAAGGGTGGGCTTGACGCCGACGAGGACGTTCGGCGCGTCCGCGCGGTCTGCGATGCACTTCCCCACACCAGTCTGAGGCTGGACGCTGATGGCGGATACTCGGTGGAGGAGGCGCTGGCTGTCGCCCGCGCCCTCGAGGGCCGGCTCGAGATGCTCGAGCAGCCCGTCTCCCCGGCGTCGGGTGTCGAGGCGCTGCGTCAGGTCACCCAACATAGCCCGATCCCGATCCTTGCCGATCAGAGCGCGGTCGGCGCGACCTCCGTCCTGGAGATCGCCGGACAGCATGCAGCCGACGGCATCAGCATCAAGCTGGCGACCTGTGGCGGCATCCGTCAGGCCCGGCAACTCAATGCGATCGCCCGTGCCGCTCACCTGGCGACTATGGTCGGCTGTGTTCACGAGCCCGCCCTGCTCATCTCAGCAGAACTTGCCGTCGCCTTGAGCAGTCCCGCCGTGCGCTACGGCGACCTTGACGGGCACTTCGACCTCCTGGG
>CAZMSH010000124.1:0-1359 GCA_964568875.1 uncultured Rikenellaceae bacterium
AGCCATTTGCTACGTGCTACATCAACGTCACTTCGGGGCTGATCGCCAACGCCGAAGCCCTGCAAAAGTGCATCTACCTGGCGGAGAAGGGGCTGCCGTTGCTCTACATCCCCCTTAATGCGGGCGGCGTCAACTCGCCGACGACGACAGCCGGTTGCATGGCGACGATGAACGCCGGCACTCTACTGGGCATTGTGCTGGCCCAACTGGTGCGCGAGGGAACTCCTGTGGCTGTGCCCGGCTGGAACGGCGGGCCCTACAATTTAAAGACGATGGTCGGCAACTATGTCCTGGCCGACGAGCAGGGCGTTCCCACCGAAATGGGCAAGTATTACGACCTGCCCGTTTTCGGCCTGGGCGGCTCCACCGATTCAAAGGTGCTGGACCAACAAGCGGGTATGGAGGTGACGCTGAGCCTGATGACGGCCCTGCTCCACGGCGCCAACATCGTGCACGACGTGGGCTTTATGGATGCGGGATTGCAAGGCTCGCTTCCGCTCCAGGTCATCGCCAACGATACGCTGGGCTTTCTACGAGCCGCCACGCGCGGCGTGACGGTCGACGAGGAAACGCTGGCGCTGGACGTGGTGGAAGAGCTGGGGCCGACGGGCAACTATCTCGAACACAAGCACACACTGCGACATTTCAAGGAGCCCTTCTACTCCAAGCTGGCGGACAAGGGGACCTATTCGCAGTGGACCGACCGCGGCGCCACGACGATGGAGCAACGTGCGGCCAAGGAGGTGGACCGTATCCTGGCGAAGCATCAGGTGGAGGCTCTCCCCCCCGACGTTCAACGTGACATCAAAAAGATCGTCCAGCGTGAACAGGCATGGATAACCGGTTGCCGCTAGTGTCAGACGCAGTGGTCGGGCCTGACCGGTCCCGCCGGCGAGGCGGGACCATCACCAACCTGGGGGGGGGAGCATGACCTTGCTTGAGGAGTTTTTCGAGGCGTTTGGCGTTTGGAAAGAAGCCCAACCCTACCTGCGCCTGATCGTCACGGACGAAGAAATGCGACTGGTGATAGCTCTCCGCGGCCGGCCTGCGACTCCCGTGGACGCAGCCTACCGGTTGGGCATTCCTGAAGACGAGGCGGCTGACCTACTTCGGCGGGCCCATTCGCGCTGCATCGTGGACAAGGTCGAAGAGGAGGGCCGGGTGGCCTACGCTGCCAGCACGTTCTACAGCCGGCTGGATCACTTTGCCAAGTACGAGAACTGGGACGACATCCCCGCTGCGGACCGGCGGTCGATCGACCGCCGCGTTCTCGATGAGTTTATAGCCCGCCACCGGGCCACCATCGAGCACAAGATGCAGGGGCTTGAGGCCGACAACACGCTGCCCAACCACACCCAC
>CAZMSH010000125.1:0-1352 GCA_964568875.1 uncultured Rikenellaceae bacterium
ACTGTCGCGGGTGACCCAGGTTTCCTTTTCCGGAAAGGAATTGATATACACAATTTTTTTTATGTTCCGGTCGTAATAAAACTTCCCCATTACAAGCTGGGAGGTGGAGTCGGCCAGGCGGGCCTTGATTACATAATCGCCGCTGATGCGGTGGAACGACTGGGCAGGCGACCGGCCGGCCGCAAGAGCCAGGAACAGGATGGCGATAAAAATCGGTCTAATCATATTCGCAAAACAAAGAAAAAAAAACTTCCAACCCTAAAGATTGGAAGTTTTTTCCAATTTTCTGAATACGATCTAATAATAAGACCAGAGGGTTGCGCCCACTACCAGCCAGTAAACCAGGTAGAAAACCACCCAGGCAACGGTCCAGGCCACACATCCCATCAGGGCTTTTTTTGTTTCTTCTGCATCTTCGGCAATAAAATACACCAGGGCAATACCCACAACGCCAAAGATACAACCCCACCAGAATGAAGGGATACCAAGCGGTGGCTCACCTGCCAGGGAGCTGCCGTCAACCGGCGACAATTTCACCAGGTTGGTTCCTGACAGTTCTTCGCTGGAGCGGATTTCCGACAGAGTGATCCCGGGATGCCCGATAACGTAAGATTCTGCTTCATCCAGATCGGAAAGGGCCGTGGTGACGGCGTCGCGGTCGTAGCTGAAAAGATCGGAATCCTGCGACCATGCGGCCGAACCCATAAAGATCATCAGAAATGTGAAGAGTAGCGCTTTTTTCATTGGCATAAAGATTAAGGATGTTAGGGATTTCGATCTAAAAGTAAAAATGTTTTGATAAATAAAAAACAAAGGCTCTTATTTTGACGGTTTTTAAATTGACCGGACCAATGTTTGATTTTGATGAATGCAATCATTATTTTTATTAAAACTCCCAAATATTTGATCAGATGAAACACCTGGGTATTTCCGGAGGGGGCACCAAGATCGGCGGCCTCTTCGGCATGGCGGAGGTGCTGATGCTTGAAAAAGGGTACCGCCCCGGTATCATTTCGGGCATTTCGGCCGGAGCCATCCTTACCGTTCCCCTGGCTATGGGGAAGTACGACGAAATCCGCGACTGGGTGCTGCGGTTCACCATGGACGATTTTTTCAGCCAGCGGCCGGTGAACGGGAACGGCAGGCTGACCCTGAGGGCCTGCTGGAACTTTATTACCGGGAAACCGGCATTGGGGAAGCAGGAAAACCTGCCGAAAACCTTGGCCAGTGTGATTGGCCCGGCAGATTTTGAGGAGTATCTTTCGGGCGATTACCCCGTGTGCGTGGTGGGTACGGTGGATTTTGTGACCGGAGGCAGGAAGTATTTCAACCTGAAGGAAACGGATTACGAC
>CAZMSH010000126.1:0-1347 GCA_964568875.1 uncultured Rikenellaceae bacterium
GATAGTCCTCTGCGACCTCGCGCGCCACGCGTAGGAAGAGGCCGTCGGTGACCTTGAGGATGTTGGCTTTGTGGACCGCCGCGACCTGACGGCGCCCATTGCGGCGCGCGTAGTCGAAGGCGTAGCGCACGACGCGCTCTGAGGCCTTGCGCGTGATGATGCGGATGGCCTCGGCAGCCTCGTCGGGCACGACCTCGTGCTCGATGCCGACGTAGAGCCCCTCGGTGTTTTCGCGAACCACGACCAGGTCGACGTCGGGCCGGGCACGGGGCAGCCCGCGCATGCTGAGCGCGGGCCGCACGTTGGCATAGAGGTCGAGCGCCTTACGGATGGCGACGTTGACGCTGCGGAATCCCACGCCGATGGGCGTGGTGACCGGGCCCTTGAGCGCGACGCCGCTCGCCCGGATCGCGTCAAGTACTCGGTCGGGGAGCGGCGTGCCGGTTTCCTCCATCACGGCGGCGCCTGCCTCCTGGACGTTCCAGTCGAAGGCGAGGCCGGTCGCCTCCAGCACATGGCGTGCAGCGCCGGTGACCTCCGGGCCGATGCCGTCGCCGGGGATCAGCGTGACGGTAATGGGCGTCGTATGCATCGGTCAGGCCTCGGCACTGCGGGTGAGATTGAGCAGGCCACCGGCGAGCAGGTTGGCCAGCTCGCGCTCGGTGAAGCTAGGCGTCACGGTGAAGCTGGTGCCTTGGGTACGGTTCTCAAGGGTGAGGGGCGTCCCGTGTTCCAGCGCCGCGCGCAGTCCGGGCAGGGCGAGCTCGTCGCCTTCGTCCAGTGCGTCGTAGTGGGCGGGATCGTCGAGGACAAGCGGCACGATGCCGGTGTTGATCAGGTTGGCGTAGTGGATGCGCGCAAAGGACTTGGCGATCACGGCGCGCACGCCCAGGTACATCGGGCCGAGCGCAGCGTGTTCGCGGCTGGATCCCTGTCCGTAGTTGCTGCCGCCCACGATGATGCCGCCGCCCCAGGCTTTGGCGCGTTCCACGAAGCCGGCATCCACGCGGTAGAAGACGTACGCTGAGATCGCGGGGATGTTGGAGCGCAGCGGCAGGATCTGGGCTCCGGCGGGCATGATGTGGTCGGTCGTGATGTTGTCCCCAACCTTGATCAGCGCCTTACCCTCGAGGTCGGCAGCGAGCGGCTTGCCAAGCGGCACGGGCTGGATGTTGGGGCCGCGGATCACCTCGACCTGCGCCGCCTCCTCCGGTGGGAGGGGAGCGACGATCATATTGTCGTCCGCGGCGTAGCGGTCGGGCCGCGCTACTGCAGGGGGCTCGCCAAGGCTGCGAGGATCGGTGATGACGCCGGTGAGCGCCGCCGCAGCACAGGTCTCGGGGCTGG
>CAZMSH010000127.1:0-1321 GCA_964568875.1 uncultured Rikenellaceae bacterium
AACAGGATCAGCAAGAGCCGCCGAGTTACCGATTTTAGGAGGCCTTCAAGATGACGAGAGTACAGCTAACGCGGGGGGTGATGCCCCAAATCCATAAGCAGACGAACGAGCTGGAGCTGTGGACCACGCTGGAGGCGGGCAACTTCGCGCCGCGCGTCGATTTCCCAGCCGGATACTCTCCGTACTGGGATTTCAACGGCCAGATCTACCCGGCAACTTCCGGCGCAGCTATCTCGGCTCCCGCGGTCGGAGGGATGCAGAGGGCGGTGCTGAAAGGCGTCCCGCTATCGGCTCTGACGCGACTGGATGCGAACTCGACCGGATTAGTGGGGGACATCACGAATCTCCGGCCCGACAGGTTCCGGGCGATGCAGTACCTGTACCTGTACTTGACTTCCGTCAGTGGCGACATAAGTGGGTGGGTGCTACCGTCGACGATGCGGAACCTGTACCTGGCCTCGACTTCCGTCAGTGGCGACATAAGTGGGTGGGTGCTACCGTCGTCGATGCGGATCCTGTACCTGGCCTCGACTTCCGTCAGTGGCGACATAAGTGGGTGGGTGCTACCGTCGTCGATGCGGATCCTGTACCTGGCCTCGACTTCCGTAAGAGTTTTGGCAACATTCGCTGGGGTCGGAACTGGCATGCAAGATTTCCGAATCTACAGTTGCTCCCTGCCTGCCGGAGACGTGGGCAACATCATCACCTCGATCTGGAATGCCAGAGCCGGGTTCACGTACGCCACCCCCTCCCTCCAGATCGGCGGGAACAACGCCGCGCCAGGTGGCAACGTCGTAGCTCCGCCGGGGGACGGGGCATCCGACAGTGACTGGTACTGGAACGCCGGAACCGGAAAGTACGAACCGCTAACGGCGGGCGCTATGATCTGGGATCTAGCGAAGGACGTAAACTCGGAGGACTTCAATAAATGGGCGATCACCTACACCGGGGGGTCGATATGAAGGATAAAATAAATGTCCCCCCATACGTCAACACGGCCAAGGGACAGACGACAGACTACGTGATCCGGGCGGGGATGCTATGCGAGATTCAGCGCAGCCCAGGCGATGTGACGATCCTACCCGATGCTGACAAGCTCATCACCGAAAAGGAGTGGGTGGCCCTCGTCGAAAAGCACGGCTCCGAAGAGGCCGTGGTGAAGGTTCTCGATTGCGAGGATACGAGGCCCGCCAAGAAGGTCGAGGATGTACTGGAGGCCTTCAATAAATGGGCGATCACCTACGCCGGGGGGTCGATATGAAGGAAACTTCGACCGTACATACTGACTTAAGCTTCCTCGGACCGGGGCGAAAATGGCCCC
>CAZMSH010000128.1:0-1319 GCA_964568875.1 uncultured Rikenellaceae bacterium
TGTATCGACCCCCAATAAACTGGACAGATTTTGGTTTTCAATTTAGTAATAAATCTTGATTTTTCTGATTCACAAATTTATCATTTCCCGGATTTTCGTCAAGAGCAAGGCAAGTAGCCCCACTTCCCTCCCCATTAACCGAAGCTACTCTTGACAAATCTCCGGTAAATGCAAAGGGATGTTTATCAGAGAAATCAGGATAAAAAGCATTAATGTACTGGTATGGACTCCGTCTTTTCAAAGACCTGTGCTTTCTTTTAAAGTTATATACCTGATAGTATTGCTGAAATAGCATCCTTGCATGATAAATACTATCAAACCAGTTCCTTTTAATCAGCTCTCTTTCCAGTGAGCTGTGCAATGACTCAATGAATGCGTTTTCTTCCGGAGATGCGATATGAGTAAACTCCTGTACCACATTCATCTTATCCAGGTATTGCCTTACTATATGAGCCAGGAACTGACTGCCATTATCGTTACGAATAATAATACCCATTGCTTTTAATCCTCGCAGAATACCATCCAGCAGAAGAACCACATCGGTTTTCCTGACACTATACTTTAGAACATGCCCCAGGACAAACCTGGTGCAGATATCCATTACTGTTAATAGGTATGCATATCGCTTTTCCTGATCAATATAGACATACTTGATGTCCATACACAGGTACTGCAGTGGTCGCTGGGGGTCAATGCAGCGGAACTGAACAAACTGTCTCTTGCCTTTGGTTGATATACGTTCCTGTATCAATAATAAATTAGCCTCTTTCATTAGTCTGTAAACTTTCTTTTTGTTTATAATGTAACCCCAGTCATGTAGCTCCCAGGTGGTCTTTTCATATCCATAATACTCTAGCTCTCCGGTGAGGATCTTCTTTATATCTTCTACTACCTTGTCATTGCTTACTTCGCTGCCATCAGACTTACCGGTATGAGTGCTTGGAGAAATTCCTCGTTTACCATTACTGGGCTTATAATACCAACTACTTCTTGGATAGTCGGTCCATAGAGTAAGCTGCTTTATCGTAGACCGGTGCTTGTATTTATTAATAATCAGACGCTTCGTCTCTTTTGCTGCAAAGTTTTTTTTAGCAGTTCCCCTTTTACCTCAATCTCAAGTGCCTGCTTGGCAATGATCTTTTTTAACCGCTCATTCTCCTTCTCAAGTTCCTTTACATGAGGATCAACCCTGTAGTACTGGCCTTGTAGCCCATCAATACCGTTTTGATCAAACTGCCTCTTCCAGCGATAATATAAGCTTTGTGCAATCTCATATTTGCGACAGGTGGCAAGCATCCCATTCTTTTCTGCTTCCCGCA
>CAZMSH010000129.1:0-1312 GCA_964568875.1 uncultured Rikenellaceae bacterium
GCTGGTGCGCCACGACACGAACCACGGCTATGGCGCGGCGCTCAAGACCGGCTTTGCCCGGGCGCGGGGCAACTGGCTGGGCTTTCTCGACGCCGACGGCACCTACCCGCCCGAGTCGTTCCCGGCGCTGCTGGACGCCGCCCGCGACCAGGCGGCCGATCTGGTGATCGGCTCGCGCATGGCGGGCGCTGACAGCCAGATGCCCCTGAGCCGCAAGGTGGGCAACCGCCTGTTCGCGGCGCTGGTGAGCCTGGTGGGCAACCAGCGCATTTCCGACAGCGCCAGCGGCATGCGCGTCATCCGGCGCGAGGTCCTGGAGCGGCTCTATCCCCTGCCGGACGGGCTGAACTTTACGCCGGTGATGAGCACGCGGGCCATCCACGAGACGCTCAAGATGGTGGAGGTGCCCATCACCTATGCCGAACGGCTGGGCCGGTCCAAGCTGACCATCGTCGGCGACGGCACCCGCTTCTTGCAGTCGATCCTGTGGACGGCGATGGATTACAATCCGGTGCGCCTTCTGGGCATTGTCGGGCTGCTGTGCCTGGCGGTGGCGGCGCTGATCGGGCTGGGGTTGGTGGCTGCACGGCTGCGGGGCGTTACCGAGCTGGGCGCCTGGGGGGCGGTGGCGCTGTTTGCCGGCCAGATCCTGGTCGTGGCGGGGGTGAGCCTCTTTACCCTGGGGGCGACGTTCAACTATTTGGTGTCGCTTTTCCACCGTCGGCCGGTGCGCCAGGGACTGTTTGGCAAGCCGCTGTTCGACCCGCCCCTGGACCGCCATTTCGGCTGGATGGGGCTGCTGATCCTGCTGGCGGGGGGGATCGTGGGCGCGATATGCCTGGTGCTGGGCCTTTCGGGCTGGCCGGTGAGCCGCCTGTGGCTCTATTTGCTGGCGGCGGCGATGCTGGTGCTGGTGGGGGTGCAATTGATGATCTCCTGGGTGGTGATGCGCTTGCTGGAGGGACTCAGCCGGCGGGAGATTCGGGTGGAGGCTGACCTGAACGGCTGGCCGGTGGCCGACCCAAGTGGCGGGTCGGTGGCCGACCTGAGCGGCCGGCCGGAGGTGAGCGGTGACTGAGCAGACCGAGACCCAAGGCCGTCGCCCGGCGCGACCCTTGCCCGAGGTCCATTTCCCCAACGTGGACGAGGTGTTGGCCGCTTTGCCGACCAGCGCCCGGCCCGAGGGCGCCGTCGATGTGCTGCTGGTGAATCCGCCGGCGCCCGACGGGGCGATCTGGATCCGGAGCCAGCACCGGGTGGGACGCCGCAGCCGGGAGAATATGATCTGGCCGCAGGTGAGCCTGGCCCAACT
>CAZMSH010000130.1:0-1309 GCA_964568875.1 uncultured Rikenellaceae bacterium
TGTCTTGTCCTAAAATATGGCTACAGGTTTAACATTAAATTATGCAACAGTTTTAAAGACCATATCTGGTGTTTTATAGTCTAAAGATAAGTGAAGCCTTTTGGAATTATAAATGTTAATAGCATTTTTGACGGCCAGGCAAGCACTTCTTGTATTAAAGAAGCATTGATCAAGATAAAACTCGTCCTTTAAAATGCCGTTAACTCTTTCTGCTAAAGCATTTTCATAGCAGTGGTTTTCTTCAGTCATGCTGATTTTAACTCCGCGCTTTTTAAGTTCACTTACATAAAGATTACTACAATACTGCACGCCTCTGTCGGAATGGTGTATTAATCCGGATGGTGTGCGGGTTAGCCTTAGGGCTAGTTTTAGGGCCCTAAGGCAACCCGCAAGTTCCAGTGAATCACTTATATCATATCCGACGATTTTGCGTGAATACATGTCTGTAATCAGTGCTAAATAGCAAAATCCTTTCACGGTTCGGATGTATGTGATATCTGATACCCAAACCTGGTTAGGAGCTGTTATGTTCAGGTCCTTAATAAGGTTGTTGTACTTGTGAAAATGATGGTAAGAGTTGGTTGTCCTACAAGTTGCTTTCTTCCTTTTAACCAGCATATTGTACTGCCTGAGTATATCGAAAAGACGGTCCCTTCCGATTTTCAGATTTTCATTTTCAAAGGCGCTGCATAATTCTTTATGTAGCTTCCTGGTACCTACTCTCGGCTGGTACCGGCGCTCTTTCTTCACTAGCTCCACTACCTGTGAGACAACCACCTTCTTTTGTTCTTGTCGTTTCTGGTATTTGTAGTACGCATCACGTTTAAGGTCAAAGAGTTTGCATATCTCATCGACACCCGCTACCCTGGCTTTCTTCGCCTTGTCAATTGTCTTCATCAGGGCTTGATGTCTAGTTTTTTTTTTAACTCAGAAACACTTTTCAAGCCCATCTTTTTGGCTGCTATCTCAAGGTAAGAGTCATTGGCAAGCAACTCCAGATCCTTCTTAAGTAATAGCTTTTTGAGCTGCTCAATCTCCTTTTGTAAGAGCTTTAACTTGCTGATTTCGTCTGCGTTCTCCACGATTATTCTGGTATTCATTAAATCTTTTCGGTCAAACTTTTTGATCCAATCATTGATCGTACTTGAACGTATTCCATAAAGTCGGGATAGGTCTCTTTTAGAATACTTTCCTTTACTAAATTCATCCAGGATCTTAAGTTTAAACGCGTCACTGTAACGTCTTGCTGAAAGGTCATTTTTATACATATCTACATCGGTTTAGTGTAGACATTTTTCAGGACGCGTCA
>CAZMSH010000131.1:0-1302 GCA_964568875.1 uncultured Rikenellaceae bacterium
CCGCTGTTGTTCTTTTGTCGGCATGATATTGTATTCCTTTCTTTTCTAATGTACTGACCACCGAATGGTAAACAATGGTTGGATTCGTGTTTTTTGTTTCATTCTTTTTTCGAGTGCGTCAATGAGCAGATCTCGCTTCTCGGCGATCTGGTCTTCTATATCAAATATTTTCTGTCGCAGCCGCCGTTTTTTTCGTTCCAGATTTCGTATCTGCTCCTGAAACTCGTGCTGTTCCTGCATGGTTGTTGCCAAACGAGATTGCCTGTTCAGGGCGCGAATCTGTTTTTTCGTATCATCAAGTTCCCTGCCCACGGCGATTTCCATATCTTCCGCCCACTTGTCCAACTGTTCTCTGGCCTCATTGAAATGGCGGTTGTTTTCTTCGAGGGATCTCGCGATCGTGGCCCGTGCGTGTCGATCCGCTTCCGCTGCGAGGCGTTCTTCATATCCGGTCGGTTTCACGTTACTGTTTACGATTCGGCCAGTGCAATGAAAAAGTTTCTCACACGTTTCCTGGTCAAGTGTGACACCGTCATCGGCAAAACCTGAGAAGAGCAGATATTCTTCTCTGTCGAAAGATTCGATGCGAAGGTGCTGTATATACAGGACGCCCGATTTTCCTCGGAGGTTTTCCACCACCGTTATTCGTGCGGGGTGATTGGTCACATCAAATGCTATTTCGGCGTGAGGCGTTTCCCGGTTCTTGCCGGCGGCAATGACATGTTCGCCGAGGGGATGACTCAATCGATAGAGGAAATCCCCCGATATGTTCTTCTGATCTTTGGATATGAGAAAATATTGTCCCGGAGAAATATCATTGACCGGCGATGTGTGAAGTTTGAATGTAAAGGCATGATTATCGAATTCTGCATTTTCATTCAGGACAAATTGTGTCAATTGCCAGAACATTTTTCCGATGCGGTCCAGTCGTTCCTGTGTTCCTGCAAGATTTACCTTTAATCGTGCATGTACGTCTTCATCAAAATGCTCGAGAAGAATCTGTCGTGCATCTTGAAGCCTGCTTTCGATTTTTTCATCGAGTTCGGACTGCAGTGCAGCGAATGCCTTTTCAATTTCTTCGGTAGTTCTACATTGCTGGTATATTTCAAAAACGCGACGTTCGAAATCAACCCCTGATTCGATACTTCCCAATACTTCATCGGACGCACCGAAAACACCCGAGAAGAGGTTGAATTTTTCTTCCAGAATGCGGTAAACGCGTTGGTCCGCTGCGTTCCGCTCATTGAGAAAATTGATGACGACCACATCATGTTTCTGTCCGTATCGGTGACATCTACCGAT
>CAZMSH010000132.1:0-1297 GCA_964568875.1 uncultured Rikenellaceae bacterium
TCCACACCAAAGCCAAAATTATAAACATAAAACCAGGTATCCAAACCAAAGAAATTGCTACCGCTGTTGGTAAAATTTTTGGAATCACAGCTAATTTTGATAATTTAGCTCTCCCTCCATCTCGATGCTCAATTCTCAAAGGCAAAAACAAAACTACCATTATTGATAGCTCTTATAATTCATCTCTCGTCGCTGCCACTGAAATGCTCAAACTTCTCGCCACCTACCCTTCTCCTCGTATCGCCATTCTTGGTGATATGCGTGAAATCGGCAAAAAATCAAATGAAGAACACCAAAAACTTTATAAAACAGCCCAACAATATGCCGATATTATTATTGGTGTTGGACCAGAAACCCAAAAAGTATTCAAAACTGCATACCAATACTGGTGGCAAGTTCCTCTTAATTTTCCCCAAAAATCAACCATTTTGGTAAAAGGCTCCCAAAACACTATTTATCTCGAAGAATTAGTCAAAAAACTTCTCAAAAACAAATCAGATCAAAAACTTCTCTGTCGCCAATCTCCCTACTGGCAAAAAATCAAACAACAATTCCAATCCTCTATCTCCTAACCTCTATCTCCTAACCCCATACTCCTTATCTTTCTTCATTTCTTTTTCTATCAATTTTCTCAAAAACACTGATTTTGGTACCATTTTGTGATTCGACACCCAATCCAAATAATTCAAAATAGACGAACTAACAAAAAAATTAAATCTCAAATCAGCCAACTTAACTGCCTGTTTAAGACTATTATCAATTACCTTTACTATATTTTTTTTATTGTAAGGAGCCATTATCAACCTATTACTATTCATCCACTTAAGAAAAACTTGTTTACTTTTATTTTTATACAAAGCAATTACCGGTTTATTTAACTCTATTGCCTTCACTATGACAAAACCCATCGACATACTATGCCCCGTCACTTCTACCACCACCACATCAGCCTTTTTAATCTTATCCAAAGCCATCTGATAACCAGAATCATACGAAAAACCCTTCTTAATCCATCTCAAAATTGAATCATCAACCAACCTAGCCTTACTACTCAATATACCAAAAACATTCTCAAAAAATTGAGTATCTTTCAATACAAACCTCGGCGAAGCTATAAAATAAACCTTCACAATCTATTATACTACAAATTACCCATATACAAACACTCTTTTAACTGATACAATAGTCCTTACAACCGAAGACAGTAGGTATAAAGCTAAATCCTACCGAGGCAATCTTTTAAATATTGATCCCCATCTTCGGTCGGGGATTTTTTTATACACTATGCCTGCAACAA
>CAZMSH010000133.1:0-1276 GCA_964568875.1 uncultured Rikenellaceae bacterium
AGCGGCGACAATTATATAATGGTATTTTACTATTACACAATATCGCCGCTTTTTACTTCTTTAGCTATAAAACAATTTTAGTGATAATTATTTTTAATTGTTATTTTGTTTTATACCCATTCCATGATTTTAAGTTGTCAGTCCAAGAAAATGAAGTTGGCAGCATCTGCTTTTCTTGTTAAATCATTCAAAGCTTGTTCAACCGTCTTGGTTCCCATCCACATTTCCTGAAGTTCTACTACCCACATATCAGCAAAAGTCATATATTCAGTTATTCTTGGTGACAATATTTTAGCTTTTTCCAGCATCTGTTGATCGATTTCGTAGTAATTTCCCATATCCTCGAAGATTGCCTTAACCCCTGGATCACTTCCAACAGATTCCCTGGTCGGATCAAAGTTTCTGTAATTTAGTGAAGCATCAAGTAATCTCTCATGCGTTGTTGCCCATTGTATAAAAAGCCAGGCAGCTTCTTTATTTCTTGATGCATTATTAATTGATAATCCCCAGGTCCAGGTACTGCTTACTTCCACAGTTGGTATCATAGCATAGGCCATTTGTCCTACCACATTGGAAATTTCCGGATCCCACTGCTCAACTGCAAAGAAATTACAATCAGCCCCACTAGCTGCACGACCTGTAGTTAAAGCATCTTTAACATCATACCAGTCATAATTGGACCAGTCATCAGAACAGCCTGCTTTTACCAATTCCATATATTTTGTATGGACTTCAATAGAAAGATCGCTGTTCATTGCACATTTGTTGTTTTCATCAAATTGAGGGGCACCTGCAGCATGCATCAAGCATGAGGGGACTAATGTTACTGTTCCAGGTCCTCTAATTCCTCTTAAAGCAAGGGCGTCCATGTTCATACCGTCTGCATCTAAGGCTGCCTGTAGCTTCTTTGTTGTTTCAATCCATTCATCTACTGTTTCAGGCACAGTTAGTTCATATTTATCAAAGAGGTCTTTTCTGTAATGAAAAATATAACCTTCTGCCATTACCGGAACTGCGTAAAGTTCGCCACCAACTGAATTACTTTCTATTAACCCAGCATAGAAGTCATCCAGGTTCCAGGTTGGTTCAGTCAACGCAGGATTTTCGATAAAGCTATCCAGTGGTTCTAAAAACGGTTCATATTCCCAAATAAATTGGGGGCCAATCATACAAATATCATATTCGTCTGAACCGGTAGCTAAAACCATTTTTTGTCTTTCAAAGAATTGCTGTTCAGGTAAAGAAAAAAGGTTTACATTTATGCCAGTGAGCTCAG
>CAZMSH010000134.1:0-1220 GCA_964568875.1 uncultured Rikenellaceae bacterium
TCCACGTCGGCCTGCCACGAGGTGGTGCCGGCTGCCCTTTCCCATACCGTGCTGCTGCCTGCCAGGAACTCCACGTAGGCGACGCCGATACCGCCGCCATCGTCAGCCGTGCCCCACAGCGTCCAAGCCCCGGGGCGCAGGACCTCGGAGGCCTGGCGGGTGATGACGGCGACGCTCGGGGGCAGGGCGTCCACACGATGGGTGATGTCGGCCCGGGTCGAGGTTGAGGCGGGGTTCAGTGTGGCCTCGAGGGTCACACGATCGACACCCTGCAGGTCTGTCAACCGGCCCACAAGGGTGACGGTGTGGGTCGCGCCCGCGGCAAGTGGGCCTACGTCGAGCAGCATCCGGTCGTCGCGCGTGCAGTCCACACATGTCGCGCCATCGACCGATTGGAGGCTGAGTCCCTGGGACGCGGTCATCTGCAGCGGCAGATTCGCGATGGTGCCGGCCTCGTGATTCACCAGGGACACGGTATAGGTCATCAGATGTCCCGGGCCCCATGGGATCCGGGTCGAGCGACCGCTCTCGAGTGTCATCGCGACGCTCTGCGCCCGGGGCTGTCCGCTGTTGGGGACTGTCTCACCACACAGGTCGGTCCATGTATAGGGCTGCGTCCAACTCCCTTCCAGCGGGTTGGTGGTGGGGAACGCACTCCACAGGTGCCCCTCGTCGTCGACCGCGAAGGCCAGCATCTGGAGCCTGCTGATCTGGGGGATGTCAAGCGGTAGGCGGAGCTCGAGCCCGCCGCTGTCGTGGGAAGCGAAGTCCAGGGGGTGGGCCACCCACTGCCCGTTGAAGGACCAGAGCGTGCCGTCGGTGGGACCCACGACCTGCATCGCGTAGTTCGCGGCAAAGGGCAGGCGCGCGTGCGCGCCCTGATCCACCGGCACGTCGGATCCGCCGGCGCCGGTGTCGAGGTAGGCCCACAGCGTCCCATCGAGCTGCCACCACGCGCCCTGCCAGCCGAGGTAGAAGGCGCTGCCGTCCCACGTGGCATAAAGGGCCTGTCGCCCGCCCGATCCCGTCCCAAGCAGCATCGGGCGCTCATCGTCGTCCAGGAGCTCCTCGTCGCTGCGCCACTCGGCGTTGGTCAGATCAAGGGTGCCGTCGATGACGATGGCGTGGCGGCGGTCGGCGCAGGGCACGGTGGGGTCCCCCTGCGTGCCCACATACCACGGGCCGTAATGGCGGGTGAACTGGTTGCCGGCGGTATCCTG
>CAZMSH010000135.1:0-1218 GCA_964568875.1 uncultured Rikenellaceae bacterium
ACATGCTTTCAGAAAACTCTGAAAACCTTATTATTAAAGGCTTTCCAGAGTATATGCTTTTATGTTTCACCTCCAGCTTTAAAACCCTTATTGGATAAGGGTTTTAAGAGGGTTCTTCTCTATTTTGCCTCATTTTTTTATTCTTTTTAGAGGTCTGGAGGTGAATTTTTTATCTTGATGTGTTTTCTGAAACCCTCTTTTCTATTATTCACAAAACATTGTCGCATCTTATCTTATCCTCACCTCCATCTGGACTTTAACTTATGCTATGGTAGGTTTATTCAAAGTACCTTTTCAGAAAAGTAGGAGGTAAGATATGAGTCGATTTAAGGTTCACCAAAAATTGCTTTTTAAGGCAGAAACAGTTTTTAATCTGAAACCATTAGAGAAATACGAAATTCTATTTTCTTTTTTGGATACCTCAGCCTTTGAGAGATTATATGCCAACACCGGCAGACCTCCTGTGGGCTATGGGGCTTTGTTAAAAGCACTCATTTACAAAAACATGAAAAATATCTCCTATTTTTCTGATCTAGCAAGGCAATCAAGAGATTATCCTGATCTGGCTTTAGTCTTCGGCTTTCATCCTCTAAGGTTACCTCAGGCAGAGAATTTCTCGGCCTTTTTAGCTGATACGGATAATGATATTTTACAAGAGGCGAGAAATGCTTTGGTCGGTAATCTCATTTTATCGGGTGAAATCAGGGGAAAGTATCTTTCCTTTGATTCAACCAACATTCCAGTCAAGGTGAAAGAGAATAACCTGAAGACTTCGGTAAAAGATCGTTTCAAGAAAAACAGCAGGCCGAAGGGAGATCCAGAAAGCCGACTGGGTGTCATGATCCATTTCCCCAAACCATTTCAGAAAAAGATCCGCTATTTCTGGGGTTACCGAAATTTTGTTCTCTGTGACGCTTTGTCTGAATTACCCATTATAGAAGAAACCAGACCGGCCAATGTGGTAGACAGTCAAGTAATCATCCCTCAGCTTAGAAAAGTCAGCGATAAGTTTGGTTTTCACATTGGTGCAGTCATTGCCGATTCAGCTCTTGATTCGGCCAAAGTGCTTTCCTTTGTCATCCGGGATCTGAAAGCCCAGCCTTATATCGCCCGCAACAAAAGAAGGGAAAAGGATTTTCCTATCTCTAAAGACGGGAACCGGATCTGTCTGGCTGGCTTTGAAATGATCTATTGGGGTAAGTACAAGGAAGGAAAAAG
>CAZMSH010000136.1:0-1213 GCA_964568875.1 uncultured Rikenellaceae bacterium
TCCCTGACGAAGAGTACAAGGAACTTGGAGACAGGTTGTTCTCCGCCATTCAGGACCTGGCGGAGAGGGGAGATGTCGAGGAAGGCCATGTTATGGATATGGGAGAGGACTTCCCCATAGTCTTTCTTCAGAGAATGCCCCTGAAAGAAGGGGAATGGATCCATAAAGTCTTCATCGAGATCGTTGAGCGTTATGCCTACGTGAGGAAGATGGGCTACGACCTGGTTAGTACGGACCCTCATGTTCTCACAGAGCCCCAGGTTATGAAAAAAACCGGTGACGAGTTCGAACAGGTCGAGCTGTCAGAATATGAAGATATTATGGCTGGCTTTGAAGGCCATATTGCTTCTTTCCCGGGGAGAAAAAAGACCCTTTCAGGTGTGGAACATCTGAATGTCGAGGATTATCTGAGCTGGAAGGACAGGCTTTGGAAAGATGATCCGGAGCTTGTAGAGGGCCTGGTGAGCAGTTCATGGAACGAATGGGTCGATTCCAATAAAAAGGAAGGCGTCACGCTCCTCGAAGGAGTGCCTGTGGACAAGATACATTCCTGGGTAGGCCCTGATGAGATGGCAGAGATGGAAGATGACCCACTCTTCCGGACGAGAAGTGAAAGGACCAGAATGAGCCTGGGGTGTGAAGACTGGGCGACTCTGTTTGAAGGAGAGGAAAACGAGGAAAAGGGAATAAAGGATCCCTACTTTGCAGCCCCCCTCCCACTGGATAAAGAACCTTCAAGATTCAGGCTGGCTGTTGTTTTCAACAGCATAAATCAATCCATAACAACCCAAATGTCTATTAGTAAATTTATTAATTACCTGAGTAAAAGTTATTTCGGAGGACGAGATTTCATCTTTGAAGAGGAACGGGAAGGACTTAAAATTCTGGCGGAAATGATGATAGGGCAGATCAAGGAGTTCAGTCGTGAGATAACAACACATCTTATGTTCCTGAAAAGCCTTGGTTTCATTGATTTTTCCGATAAATCCGGAGAATACAGCTGGGGATCCCTTTTCCCCAATGGATACATGTTGTCGGTAGATTCTCTTCAGAGTGAGATCGAAAAGGAATTCGAGGGCTTAATGGCAATGATAGAAATAGAAGGCAGGGAAGAAACAGGAATATTCCCGGAACCTTTTTACGGGGATTAGGTCATTAGCCGCCAAAGCGCCGAAGACGTTATTGGGCATTTGTACTGCTTATCTTTGACATC
>CAZMSH010000137.1:0-1210 GCA_964568875.1 uncultured Rikenellaceae bacterium
TGTCTCGTCCTATTATAGGTTGTCACTTTTAGGTGTGACATAGTTGATTTAAAGTTAGATTATTTTCTGTTTGGTTTTTCCTAAATCTCATTGGCCATTTTTTCAGTTTGAAATTCTCACTTGCATGAGCTTGAATGGGAGTTAATTTGTTACAGCTTTCATGTGGTCTGAGGTTATTATAGACCCATATAGACTTGTTTATTTCCCTTTCAGCATGCTTCTGATCCGGGAGCCGGTCCCCGAGATCAAATTCATTCTTTATAGTTCCATTAATTCGTTCAGCAACAGCATTTTCGTAAGGATCATGTTTGCTTGTCATGCTTATTTCAATGTTGTTATCATTTAGAATTTTGGTATAATCGGGACTGCAATATTGGAAGCCGCGATCAGAATGATGTATCAGGGATCTCTCAGGGTACTTTCGACTCTTAATAGCGTTTTTAAGGGCATTAATGGAGTTTATAGTCCTGAGGTTATCGGCGAGCTGATATCCCACCACTTGCTTTGAATAGGCGTCAGTTATCAGGCTTAGGTACGAGAAACCCTTGCTTGTCTTTATGTAAGTAATATCACTTACCCAGACCTGCTCGGCACGATTGATTTCAATGTCTTTGATAAGATTTGGATACTTCTTGAATCGATGATATGAGTTGGTAGTTCTCATATAGTTTCGCTTCTTTTTAACAAGCATCCCTTCAAATTTAAGTATAGCAAAGAGTCTGTCACGACCACATTTAATGCCCATCTTATCAAGAGAAGGCTTGATCAGGTAATGTAGTTTACGGGTGCCGATCCTGGTCATCAGAATTCTTTGTTGCTGTACTAATGAGATTATAATTTCATTCTCTTTTTTCTTTCTGCTGAACGCCTGATTTCTTTTATAATAAGCCTGGCGCGTAAGCCCGAAAAGCTCGCAGATAGCCTTCACTTTTACTTTGATTTCTTCTTTGGAGGCTTTTTTAGTTGCAGTCCGGGCAAGTACTTTTTTACAACGTCCTCACCATATTCCTCCTGGATGATATCCATAATATACTTCAGGGTCTGGTTCTCATCATTGAGGACTCGCAGTCTTGCCTTGAGTTCAACTATCTCCTGCTGGGGTGTTTTCTCTCCCATGTCAAGATATTTTTTCTCAATGTTACCAAATTTTTTCACCCAGTCCATGATTGTTTTCCGGTTTACACCGTATTTTCTCATCGCTTGTCGCTGT
>CAZMSH010000138.1:0-1207 GCA_964568875.1 uncultured Rikenellaceae bacterium
GGCCCCGCCCGGTTGCCCCCCACACCATCGGCTTTCATACCCGGACCGCTTTGGGCCAGGGTTGGCGTGCCGGGGCCCACCCCCCCCCGGCGGGGGGGGGGGGGGGGGGGGGGGGGTGTCGCGCTGGGCAGCGGCTCGGCGCCAGAAGGCGTGGGCGAGGGTGGGGTCGCCAGAGGGCTCTCGGGCTGGGGATTGGTGGGCGCCCCCTGCGGCATGTCGCAAGCCGAGGGAAGGAGCACCAGAGACAGGGCCAGCCAGCGGAGCCATCGCGTGTCGAGCATGCGCCTCATGTGGGGATCTCCTTTGCGCCCGGGGAACCTCCTGCCCCGTCGCGCTTTTCGATGGTGAGTGGGCTCACAGCCGTTTCCACTCGCCGGTTGTGATGTCCAGGACCCAAAAGATGCGTTCCGGCGGCCGCTCAGAGTCGAGGGCGCGCCGCCAATCGTGCAGCCAGGTCAACAGGGCTGGGCGTTCGGCGGCGGGCAATGCGGCCAGCGCCCGGGCAAACCGCACCTCTCCGTCGCTTTCAGGCGGCTTGAGCGTCGGATCCGGCTTCATGGCCGTCCTCCGTTTCGGGCGAGGCCGCCCCCTCGGCAGCCCCCTCAGCAGTTGCTGCGCCCAAGTCTCCGTCCAGCGCTTCCTCGCCAATGAGGCGCATAGCGGGCCGTTGGGCCAGGCGGGCAAAGAGGGCCACCTGGGCGATGGCTTCCTCCTGCCAGGCGGGCGGCACCTGGCGAAATTCGTCCAACAGGGCCTGGATCATGGGATCGGCCTGAGCCTCCTCGGACGCCGACTCCGGCTCGGGTGCATGGGCCAGGTGCCCCGCCAGCCGCAGAATCTGCTCGCGCGGTGTCTGCAAGGCATCGGCCAGGCGAAACAAAGTCTCCACCTTGGGGATATGCCCCCGATGAAGGATCGCGCTGATGGTGGCCTGGCCCACACCGGCATATACGGCGATTTGCGCTTGGGTGAGTCGGCGTCGTTCGATCTCGTTGCGCAACCACGCGCCTAGATTGGACATAAGCAGCCTTTGTCGAAGGATCGGCGAGCGTTGATCCGGGCCCCGGTCGGGTCCGCCGGTCCAGGGCTCGATCCCGATTATACGCCAAAGAGCGGGGAAAGTCAACCCGGGATTTGGGAATCTGGCAATTCTCAATTTAGCAATGGGGGAATCTAGCTCTGTGTTTGTGCTCGGCCCGGATCGCCA
>CAZMSH010000139.1:0-1204 GCA_964568875.1 uncultured Rikenellaceae bacterium
TACTCAAGAATCTTTGTGATCACGCCAGCGCCTACGGTCAGGCCACCTTCGCGAATAGCAAATTTTGAACCCTGTTCCAGCGCCACGGGGACGATCAACTCGACCATCATGTTGACATTGTCACCAGGCATAACCATCTCTACACCTTCTGGTAAGGTGATCGAGCCTGTTACATCCATGGTTCGAATGTAGAACTGTGGTCGGTATCCAGGGAAGAACGGTTTGTGTCGTCCACCTTCATCACGGCGTAATACGTATACTTCAGCCATGAATTTGGTGTGCGGGGTAATACTGCCAGGTTTGGCGATGACCATACCACGTTCTACGTCATCTCGGTTGATACCGCGCAGCAATAACCCAAGGTTGTCGCCAGCCATTCCCTGATCCAACAGTTTGTGGAACATTTCTACACCAGTACATACCGAGCTCATGCTCTTTTCGCGTAAGCCTACGATTTCTACCGGTTCTCCCACTTTGATCAAGCCACGATCCACACGGCCGGTCACCACGGTGCCACGACCTTTGATCGAGAATACGTCTTCCACCGGCATCATGAAGGGTTTGTCCACTTCTCGCGCTGGTTCGGGGATATAGCTATCTACTACATCCAGTAATTCGCGAATGCTGTCATATTCCGGTGCCATCGGATCGGTTGAGGTGCTTTCTAAGGCTTTCAAGGCTGATCCTTTGACGATCGGGGTTTCATCACCCGGGAATTTGTACTCGGTCAACATTTCGCGTAATTCAAGTTCGACCAATTCTAACAATTCAGGATCGTCCATTTGGTCGGTCTTGTTCATATATACTACAATGCTGGGCACTTCCACCTGGCGCGCTAACAGTACGTGTTCGCGTGTCTGTGGCATCGGGCCATCAGGGGCTGCTACTACCAGGATCGCGCCATCTACCTGCGCTGCACCGGTGATCATGTTCTTGATGTAGTCACGGTGTCCGGGCATATCTACGTGCGCATAGTGTCGTTTTGCGGTCTGGTATTCAACATGTGCAATATTAATGGTGATCCCACGTGCTTTCTCTTCCGGTGCATTGTCGATTTGGTCGTATGCTTTGAATTCACCGAATCCCATTAACTGACTGACCTTGGTGATCGCTGCTGTCAGCGTGGTCTTCCCATGGTCAATGTGTCCCATTGTTCCCACGTTCAGGTGGGGTTTACTGCGATCAAATTTCTCCTTCGCCATTC
>CAZMSH010000140.1:0-1196 GCA_964568875.1 uncultured Rikenellaceae bacterium
GCTTGTCGGCTGGCTGGCCGTGTTGGTAGCGGGCCTGATGGGGGACGTGATCAACGAGTTCGTAATGGCTCTGGCTTTTGGTATCCTCTTTTACGAAACCGGGTTCCTTGAGAACAAGATCCTGACGAAGGCAAATGCCGAAGGGCTGGCTCTTTTTGCCCTGCTGGTGCCCATTTTCATGAGTCTCAACAAGGCGACGCCTGACATGGTGATGTCTTTGATCGGACCCATCGTGATCTCCTTCGCCGTGGCGCTGGTTGGCATAGTTGCAGTAGCCCTCGTCTCGGCGAAAATTTTCAAGTATACCTGGGAAATGAGCCTTGCCATCGGGGTCTGCTGCCTCTTTGGATTTCCCGCCACTTTCATCATTTCCAATGAGGTTGCCACAGCATTGGGAGAAACGCCCGAGGAGCGGGAGTTCGTCCTTACGGGAATTTTGCCCAAGATGCTGGTCTCGGGGTTTACCACGGTGACCATCGCGTCGGTCTTTTTGGCCGGTTTTCTTGTGAATTTGCTGTAGCCTGAGGGGTGATGATTTTGGATATGGAAAGGTTTCGCAGTCTTGCCAGAGATCTTGAAGAGAAAGTAATCGGATTCCGCCACGACTTCCACGCCCACCCGGAGCTCTCGTGGAAAGAGGAGCGGACGTCGGAAATCATCGAATCGGTCCTCGGGGAGCTTGGTTTCGAAAACATCCATCGTGGTTTCGGAGGCACAGGATCCGGGGTTATTGCGGACATCGGAGGCAACGGGGAACGTCCCATGGTGGCCATCAGGGCGGATATCGATGCCCTGCCTCTCGACGAGGCCGTCGACGAACCCTGGAAATCGACCAACAAGGGAGTCATGCATGCCTGTGGCCATGATGCCCATGCGGCGATTCTCCTGGGCGTCGCCCATGTCTTGGCGTCACTGAAGGACGAACTGCCCGGCAGGGTCCGCCTTATCTTTCAGCCGGCCGAGGAGTCTGGGTTCGACTCGGGCGCGAAGCAGCTTGTAAAGGAAGGTGCTCTTGATGGGGTGGATGCCATATGGGGATTGCATGTCTGGGCACCGTTGCCAAAAGGAAAGATCGGGTACAGGGCCGGGCCGGTGATGGCTTCTGCCGATATCTGGGAGGTTGAAGTCAAGGGAAAGGGAGGTCATGGCTCGAGGCCCCACGAAGCGGTAGATCCTACAATTGCCGCTGCGACTGT
>CAZMSH010000141.1:0-1190 GCA_964568875.1 uncultured Rikenellaceae bacterium
TGTCGTTGTCCATGTTTATGCCAGGCATGTAGGTTCGTACAGCCCCGTCGAAGACGGACCAGGTTTTCCCAACCCTGTCAGTCCACGCGAAAGAGGCATCCCTGTTGAGGCATGCCACATGGGCATAGCCGAGCGTTTTCCTGGCAAGCCCTTCATGATCGATCATCCATTCCGGGGGGTCGTTCGGGAGAGTCCACCTCGAGGGGTCTGGCTGCGAAACTACTATCAATGGCAAGTGTCTGTCTGTGGAGGTTACGAGCAAAAACAGCCTTTCAACATCGGCGGGAGTCCTGACGATCAATGGCTTACCATCCAGGACATGGGACTGTTCCAGGCCGACCGCCTCGGCCAGGGATTTTATGATCCCGGGGCGAATAAAGGCTACCGGGTAATCCCTCTCGGGCAGGGAAGAGCAAGTGATCTGGACCCCGAATTGGATCCCCTTTTCGGTTCTGGCCACGGAAAGGTCGTTAAGCCAGATCCTCCCCGGGACGGGGCGGATGTCTCCCATCCCGGCATCGGGGTGGGAAAAACGGGCCGTCCAGATCCCCTTTTCAGGTACAGAGACGCACTCCAGCCGCTGGCCGTGTTCGTCAAGGACAAAGGATTCAACGTTCCATGCCGCTTCGGGGAGAGGAAGTGGCACCTTTTCGCCAAGCCACTGGAGGGCTGTTTTAATAGTCTTTCCAAAGGCGTCCCCGCATTCCCCCAGGATATGCCCCACCCGGGCCTTTAACCTGTAGGTGGTTAAAACCTTTGGCCTGCCTGGCCTGAGGAAGGTTCTTTCCGGCAGTTGTCCTTCCATAGAAGATACCACCTTCGCGTATCAGCAAGGAAAAAGATCTGGGAGTTGTTGATCATTATCTGTATTTTAACCTGAATCCAAAAAGTTTTGCGGGTTGATCAGTTAGGGGAGATCCTGAAACAAGTTTTTTCTCAGTCCCAATCAATCTCCGTGTAGGAGTAAAAGGGGGTACCATTTCTTCCAGTTCCCTTTTTGCCTCCCCGTAGCCTTGTTTGCCCTCTTCTGCAGCAGGGACGACACGCATTCAGTCATCGTTGATTCCGGTGGCGGGGATTATCTCCCCACCGATCTCCGCAAAGATCTCTATCTCTTTACGGTACATTTTGCCCTCATCCCTGACGATCTCTCAAAGGGGGTAATTTTCGCTTCCGAGTTCCATGATTTC
>CAZMSH010000142.1:0-1190 GCA_964568875.1 uncultured Rikenellaceae bacterium
AGTATCTCCTTTATCCCACTGTTCCCTCTCTGTCCGGATTACCCTAGTCATGCTCTGCATTATCAATCCGCGCACTCAATTATATTGAATCCCTACATAAATATTTTTTTAATTCATTTGACAGCAGCATCTTTTTCCATTAGTTATCGAGGTGGTATTATGAATCACAATTCAATTTTTGTGGCCAGCAATCTGTCCAGTACGTGTTTATAGGGAGTTAACATGATTTCGATAGACATCACCCTGCTGATTCATATTCTCAACATGATCGTGTTGATGTTTGTGCTCAATGCGGTACTCTATAAACCCATCCTTGGTATTCTGGAAAAAAGGACACAACGCTTGGCCAGCCTGCAGGGAGAAGTGGTTCAGTTTGAGATGGATGCCCAGGCGCAGCAGGCTGAACTGGATCGCAAAATGCGGGAAGCCAGTGCCAAGGCCAAGAAAGCCTTGGATGAGGCCAAGGCACAAGCACAGGCTGTAGGACTGGAAAAACTGACAGCCATCCGCACCGTTGCCGATCAAGACAAGAAAAAAGCGTTGGATAACGCCCACGAGCAGATAGAAGCTGCCCGTAAGACATTGCAGGAGAATACTGCTGATTTTGCTTCAGCCATGGCGGAAAAGATACTTGGAAGGAGTCTGAAAGCATGAAATCTTCGCTGGCCCCCTTGCTGCGACAGTTTGTTCTGGTTCTGCTGCTTGCAGCCACCCCTGCTTTTTTTACACCTGATGCAGGTGTCGCTTCTAGCACCACCACCCAGCATGAGCAGTCGGCAGCCGTTACCACAGCCACGCCGAATGCTGCAGCCGTTGCTGCAGAGCATGGCGAAACAGTTGGAGAGCATGCCGAAGCGCATGCCAATCCTCTTAGTGCCGAGAAACTGAAGGATCTTTTCTGGCGCACTGTCAACTTCATCGCTCTGCTCATCATTCTGGTCAAATTCCTGGGCAAGCCGGTGATGAACGCCTTAAGTGGTCGTCAACAGCGCATTGCCAACGAGTTGGCCGAAATAAACGCCCGCAGGGAGGAAGCCGAACGTTCCTACACCGCCTTTACTGCCAAACTGGCTGGCATGGAAAAGGAAATGGAACGGGTCGTCAGCCAAGCCGCTGCGCAGGCGGAAATCGAAAAGGACCGCATCCTCGCCGAAGCGGAGCGCGCTGCTGAAGACATCAAGCGTCAAGCC
>CAZMSH010000143.1:0-1188 GCA_964568875.1 uncultured Rikenellaceae bacterium
CCTCATCCAATAATTGGGTGTCATCCACATTGTTGGGCGCCACCTGAACTTTGGTAATCAGTTGGAGTTCATTGTCAGGATCACAGGTTTCGGTTAGATTGGCTGTATATCCTTGATACCCCTGGCCGCGTTTGTTGCGATAGGTCGCTTCCAGGTCATCCGGTGATTGCAGGCTGCTAGCACTCAATTGAGCATTAGGCTTACTCTGGACAGTGTCCTGTTCCACTTGAAAGTGTTCACTAAACACTCGTTCCATCACTTGATAGATGGGTTCTGCCTCATAATTGGGTCTCAGTTCAATCAACAGACGCTGCATCAACTCACCGATCTTCTGCAAATGATCGTCTGTCTCTTCCCGTTTCATCCGATAGACATATTGACCAGCGTGCCCTTTGACGAAGGGTGCCAAAGCTTCCGTATAATGGGCTTGATCTTTCTCAGATAACATCCGCTGCACGCGTTGAATAACCGTCACCAGCAGTTGTATTCTGCCCATTTGTCTGATATTTGATGCAATTTGGGTGCTGTCCATCCGTTGTTTACCGGTTTTGATCTGAAATGCTTCTATTTGTTCATCTGTCACTTGTTCAAAAGCATGATCCAGCAAGTTGATGCCTGTCTCTTGCATGTAGCGGCTCAAACGCTCTCTGAAGTTGTACAGCGTCCGCAGGTCAAAATGGCCTTCCCCCAATTGCCGATAGCCCACAGCATATCTGACCTGGACGTTATAACAGTACTGCTCGTACAGTTGCTCGTCAGTCCATCCGTGGCCTGCTTTTAGAAACTCCAGGCTAACCAGAACATTAACAGGAATATTGGGCCTTGAGGGACAATCTGCATACAAAACCGCAAAGGGCGTCTCGTCAATTCGGCAGAAAAATTCTTTATAGAAGGTTCCACTCCATGCTTCCTTGATGCCTTTTTGCAACTTCTCAGGTAATTCATCAACATGGCTGGTGAGTGGAATTTGGAAATGTGAATTATTCTTCTTGTACATACGATGCCTATGGTGTGTTATGAACTTGATTTACCTTATTATATTAAAGTTCTTGCGTTTTCGCGAGGGTATAATTTGGACTAATATTGTCCAGTCGTTTTTTCAGTGAAGTCACTTAATTAAATCACTAACCGCGATTTTGGTCAATTAACGACTTGTTTTTCAACACTCTCGAAAAACAAATTGACAAG
>CAZMSH010000144.1:0-1188 GCA_964568875.1 uncultured Rikenellaceae bacterium
ACCTCGGTCGTTGCCTCATCCACACCTATCTCGTCACCTTGCTGCTCTGTCGCCACCATATCGATCTCCTTGCTGTTAGTCGCCTGAAACGGTTTTCCCGAAACGTGCCAGCTCCTCCGCCGTGTGCTCGTAAGGACAGAAGGCGTGCTCACCGGCGATATAGCCATGGACCGGGCAGATGCTGAAGGTCGGGGTGAGCGTGTAATAGGGCAGCCGGTAGCTCTCCGCGACGGTCCGCACGAGGCGCCGTGCCTGGCGCCAGTCATCGATCTGCTCGCCCAGGAAGATGTGGAGCACCGTCCCCCCGGTATAGAGCGTCTGCAGCTCATCCTGATGATCGAGCACCTCGAAGAGGTCATCACTGAAGTCGACGGGCAGATGCGTCGAGTTCGTGTAATAAGGCGCGGTCTCGGTTCCCGCCGTGACGATCTCGGGGAAGCGCTCCTTATCGGCGCGCGCCAGTCGATAGGTCGCGCCCTCCGCCGGCGTCGCCTCGAGGTTGTAGAGGTTGCCCGTCTCCTCCTGGAAGCGCGCCAGCACCTCACGCATAAACTCGAGCGACCTCACGGCGAAAGCCTGACCGTCAGGATGCCCGATCCCTAGGCCAAGCAAGTTGTGGCAGGCCTCGTTCATCCCGTTCAGTCCGATGGTCGAGAAATGGTTGCCCCAGAAGTGGCCCGTGCTTTCCTTCACCCCACGCAGATAGTGATGGCTGTAGGGATAGAGCCCGCGCTCGGTGAGCTGCTCCAGCATCTTGCGCTTGATCTCCAGGCTGGTCTTGGCGACCTCCATGAGCCGCTCCAGTCGCTCGCGGAAGTCGCTCTCATTGCGGGCCACGTAACCCAGGCGCGCCAGGTTGATCGTGACGACGCCGACCGAGCCCGTGAGCGGCGCGGCAGCAAAAAGGCCGCCCCCCCGCTTGCGCAGCTCGCGGTTGTCGAGCCGCAGGCGGCAGCACATGCTTCGCGCATCCTCCACACTCATATCGCTGTTGACGAAGTTGGCGAAGTAGGGGATTCCGTAGCGCGCCGTCATCGCCCAGATCGGGGCCAACGCCTCGTTGTCCCAGTCAAAGTCCGGCGTGATGTTGTAGGTGGGGATCGGGAAGGTGAAGACGCGCCCGTGGGCATCGCCCTCGAGCATCACCTCCGCGAAGGCCTGGTTGATCAGGTCCATCTCCGGCTGGAA
>CAZMSH010000145.1:0-1184 GCA_964568875.1 uncultured Rikenellaceae bacterium
CAGGTTCTTGAGATCGTGGACAAAAAACGCCGACATGGTTTGAAACGCCTCCATTTTCTTCGCTTCCTGCAGGCGTTCACTCAGCATAAGATTCAACAGCGCGGCAGCCGATTGATCCGCTATGTTTCCCAGCAGGTCGAAATCTTCGATGGAAAGCGGCTCATTGCCGACGCGGTCGTACAAGGTAATGATGCCGATAAAACGATCGCCTGTTCTCAGGGGGAGACACCAGCGGATCTTTACGTCTTCAAAAAAATTATCACCCAATTGTGCGTATCCTGCGGGGGGTTCGTTCAGGGAATAGTCAAAGTCTTCCGGCAGATTCTTCTTGCGATAAATCCGGATGAACCTGTTGACCCCCGCTTCGATGGTTTGAAGTGCTCCCGCCGTATCTTCCGGGAATCCCGTCGAACCGCTGAGACGGAGCCGATCCTCCCCGTCATCGTACAGCCAGATTGAAACGGAGAGGACTTCAAATGTTGTTGAGATCATGGTGACGATAACGGTGCACAGGCTTTTTATGTCCGTCACCGATGAAGTGCTCTCGGTAAATTTCGTCCATTCCTTCCGGTAGTCGTAGATGGGGCGATGGAAATGACGGCTGATGAATCGACGAAGTCGCTTCTTGAGCCGGTCGGACAGAAGCAGCGCGAAAAGCGCCAGCAGGCCGATCAGGACAAAAAGCGCCCCCAGGGGAACATTCAGCCCGGTATCAAAATAAACCGCAATCTTCGCCACAATGCCGACGGCTATGAGATACAGGCCGACAAAGACAATCGTGAACGAGTTATAAAGAAACGTCTGCGACAGATAGAAATCGACATTAAGAATCCGGGTACGGGCAAGCGACCGAAGAATCAAAAGCACCGCCACGATCAAGGCGCCCCCGTTGAGCAGATCCAGGGACAGATTGACAAGGTAATACAGGAGAGACTGGCTTGCCGTGTAGATACGGACGGCGAACATGCATCCTACGCCGAGGACCATGAACTTGATCTGCCATCGCAGACGTCCCGTTGAATTGCGCAGGGTCCGTTCGAGATTCATCAGGATGAGGATTGAGCCGATGAGCATCAAAAGATGAAAGGCGTATCCCGACCAACCGATGGGAACCATCCAGACAGTTTTGAGACCGACCACGGGCTGAGCGATGAAAAAGGCGTCTTGAAAGAACACGATTGCGG
>CAZMSH010000146.1:0-1175 GCA_964568875.1 uncultured Rikenellaceae bacterium
AAAAACCCCCTTTCGGGGGTGGTTGTTTTGTGCTTGATCAGTGGAGCGTATCAGAGTACATACCCTCTTGTTCTTTCACACAGTAATTCAACAATTTACGTTATTGCTTCAAAATAACGGGTTAAGAATTATCTAATTATTTCAAGCAAAACCACAAAGAACTGTCGTGCAAAACAAAGATACAAAATTGCTCTCAATCCCCAAAGAATGGTGATTTTGCAGGCTCTCGAACCTTCGTCCCAAACTGACCATTTGAGTTCATGCGCTGCGGAGAGTCGAACCCTGACACCCAACAGTTAACCCTCAAGCCAGACATCTGCGTGTCCTTCATTTCCGAAACATAAGAAGTCACTTTTTTAGTTTTGATTTCCAGTTTTCGGAATTTTTTCACTCATCTGAAATTTTGGAGAATTTTTACTGGTCAGGAATACAAAGTGACTTTCTGCCAATCTGGATTTTCTTTTTCTGGAAATTTTTGAAAGCCCGATTAAAAACGAACTTCTTAAACTGTCAGGAATCCAGATTTAAAATATATGCAAAGACGAACCTCATGTAGTACCCACAGGGTATATGGGGGGGTATCCCCAGTGGTACTATAAGGGGGCGATACCGAGGTAGGGTGTAGCACATGAACATTATTAATTTATCCTGTACCGCTTCCATTGTACAACAGTATTTATAATAAAATGCTTATGAAACCCGAAGCAATAATCCCAGACGATAATCAATGTATCGCATCATCTGTCTTCCATCATTTTGTTGGTGGCTTTGTCCTTGATATACCTTGCATTAAAACCGACAATAAAACCGTATTTGTTCACAACCTATATAGCCTGTATGACTTCACCGATGCTGGGGATGTTTATGAGCGTGCTGTCAGGTTTTATCATGCTTACCTCAGAGGTTATATTCTTACCATTGTGGTTATGGATTTGGAATCTGGGGAGTTAGTTAAACGTAAGCACAGGATTAATACCAATATCCTACCATGCAACTGGATGCTGACAGAAACTGACTTTCTTAACCCTATTAAAAAGGATGACCTGCTGGATTTTGATTTTTAGATTAAAACTAAGATGGATAACTTAAACCCTAACCCCAATGCTTCAATATCTGACCGCAGAGACACTTTTGTACTGGATAGGTCATTCATATTAACTCAGGGTAAAACTCTT
>CAZMSH010000147.1:0-1127 GCA_964568875.1 uncultured Rikenellaceae bacterium
TCCAGGAGGGACTCGAACCCCCAACCTAGGCGTTAGGAGTGCCTTGCTCTATCCACTTGAGCCACTGGAGCTGAAGTCGAGATGATTATACTCCATTTTAGCCCGGGGGTAACACTGTCCATGGGTTAAGAAAACCACCCAGGTAGCGTACTTCAAAATGCAGGTGAGGACCGGTCGAGTTGCCGGTTGAACCCGCATACCCGATCACCTGCCCCTGTGCAGCACTGGAGCCGCAGGAGACTGACAGCGAACTGAGATGGGCATAGAGTGTGTGATAGCCATTTTGATGATCGATCATGACAACATTTCCGTAGCCATTGCTATTCCATCCGGCAAACACAACCACGCCAGAATCAGCAGCGTAGATCGGCGCTCCCGTTCCTGCTGCGATATCAATTGCAAGATGTCCTGACCAAAAATCATTTCCAGAGAGGTAATGGTTGCTTGCCGGCCAGATAAAAAATCCACTGCCATAGTAGCCACCACCGGTGACTTCACATCCTCCCGGTAGGGTTGCGTTGGTTCCAGAACGACCCACGGCATAAGTTGGGACGACCCACTGCTGAAATTCACGCTCGCCGCCCGGAATCATGACCATATCTCCCGGTTCAATTTCGGGGTTGGTGATGTCCAATCCGTTACCCGACCAATTGAGGATGTCATCCATCGATGCCCGAAAATCCCTGGCAACGATCTCCAAATCATCCCCTTCTTTCCATTCATAGATGATCCCGTTGGTGGGAGGAATGATCAGCACCTGCCCGGGGGATAAAGAATGTGGATCATCCTTCAAAACATCATAATTTGACCACAACAATGTCTCCGGTGTGATGTTGAACTTTTGAGCGATGCTGAACACCGCATCCCCTAATTGAACTTCATACTCTACCGCGTGATTGCGCGGTCGAGTGGGGGCAATCGTACGCGTTTCTGGATATCGCACCAGGGCGAGTTTCCCATCTTCAACCTCAAAATAGGGCATATTCGCCTGGCTGACTGACGCTGCCGGGTTACTCGCCACCTCACCAGCATAAACCGATGTGTTGCCAGTTCTCTGATCCAATTCATTTGCCAAAATTGGCTGCCAGTAAAGCATAGATACAAGCACAGCAACCAGAACTGCCGTC
>CAZMSH010000148.1:0-1124 GCA_964568875.1 uncultured Rikenellaceae bacterium
CGATCCCGGCAGCACCGGGAACACCGGCAGCCCGTAGTTGCCCCAGGTGTCGAAGCCCTCTTGGAGCACTTCTTCCACGTCGCGCTGGAACGTCTCCCAGTAAAGTTGGAGATGGACGCTGTTGACGAAGGGCCGCCATTCCTGGGGAAAGATGCGCGGCTTGTGCTGCGGACGAGGATCGACGGCCATGCCCAGGTGGAACCGCCCGCCGATTCCGCGCCGGATCCGCGTCATGAACGGGCGAATCGGGTCGCGCCCGACGGTCCAGAAGCCGGCATATGGCTCGACGTCCAGCACCATCGACTTCACGCCGGGCCGGTTGCACACCTCGATGATGCGGTCCGCCTCGGCGGTGATGTTCCGCCCTTTGACGACTGCCCAGGCGTGGAACTCCATCCCGTGTGCCTGGAGGACACGCACCCATTTGTCGACGCTGGCCACGCTGTCGATCGCCAGGTCGCGATCGGTGTCGAATTCGCCCTGCCAGTTTTCGCCGTCGCTGGTCTTCACCCAAACCTGGGTCACTGCCGGCGCCCAGGTCTTGATGGTTTTCACGAGGTCTTCGATCGTTTCCTCGGCGATAGAGTCGCCTTTCCAGTGCCAGATCGCCACTTTGCCATCATAAGGCGTCGCCATCAAAGTCGCTCCTTTTCCATCGCCCGTCACCTGACTGGATAGTATTATGGAAAGCAGAAATTGACAACAGCGCCGCCGCTTCCCCCAAAAAAGCAGTGGCGCCCCCATGGACGCCACACAAACAACCGCGATTGGAAATCGTTCAGTTGAGCTTCTTCTGGCCGGACCGGCGGCCTTCCCACCCCACCGGGAACAACGCCACGTCGAGCGCGGTCCACAGGCGGCGTGCGTCCATCTCGGACAGCAGCACTTTCCACGTGTTGCGCTGGATCCAGCCGACCAGCGTGTACTGCGAACCGGAGCCCTTGACGACCTCGACGTGCGTGGTAACTTCCGGATTCGAGGGCGCGCGCAGCGGCGCGGTCACCGCCAGGCCGGTCACCATGTCGGACTTGTCGGGGTAGAGCAGCACGGTCAGCTTGAACCACAACACCTGGGCCGCGCGCCGGGTCAACACCTGCGACCAGCGGTCTTTACTCTGATCGACG
>CAZMSH010000149.1:0-1122 GCA_964568875.1 uncultured Rikenellaceae bacterium
GTTAATTAGAATAATTCTTATCTTTTATTTTCTAAATACCAAATACTAAATACTAGATACTAAATATTAGATACTATTTTTTTGCTAGAATAAGGTCATGAAACGCCTAATCTTCTTTCTATCCCTATCCCTCTCCGCTTTTCTTTTTGCCCCTCAATCTGTCCGGGCCCAAGAAGAACACCTTTGGAAACGGGTCACCCAAACTCATCCCCAAAAAATAGCAGAATATCTGAAAGTCGAACAAACTCAAATTTCAGCCATTGTCGGTTACGGTCAAATTACCATTGAAGGTTATACTTCTCCTGAGGCTAATGTTCAACTAAGCAGTTCCCAGGGGACACTAGGTCAATATAAAACCAGATCCGGTAAAGACGGTTTTTTCCAATTTATCAATGTTGTTTTGCCCAAAAACCCCGGCGAACTCTGGCTTCAGGCAACTGACAAACAGGGGTTAACTAGTTCTCCTATTGCTATCCCCGAACCACCAGCCGGTTTAAAAAAAATAGAAGATATCATTCTGCCTCCCACCCTTGCCCATAATAATGGTTCCTTTAGAAGAGGCACTAAGGCCCTGGCTTTCGGCCAAGCCACTCCCAATTCCCAAATTGAGGTTTACTTTTTTGAAGACCAAAGTATTTCCTGGTTCAAAAAACTATTTCTAACCTCACCATTTGCCCCTAAAAACGCCCAAGCCCAACAGGGCGAACAGTTGTCCTCTTGGCAAAAAAAGCTCATTTTAAAAACCGATAAGAAAGGCCATTTCTCATTCCAACTTCCCAATCAAACCAGTCAAACTTTTCGCTATTATGCCGGCAGTATTTTTGCTGATAACTACTCTCCTAAAAGTAATATCCTCTCTTTCCGTGTTCTTAGCCTTATTGATAGTCTTTATCAGCAAATAGTCTTATTTGCTGATAAATTATTTAGCCTTGTTCTCCTGCTTCTAAAAGAATTACTTTTTTGGATTTTTTTAGAAATTATTGCCCTGGTTCTCATAATTAAGAAATATCGAAACCGTATAAACTCCCGTCTTCTCCCTTAATCTCCCATATCTTCCCCCTTTATCCTCCCGTCTTCTCCCGTCATCCTGAATCCTCCGTCATTCTGAGGGTACTCCCGAAG
>CAZMSH010000150.1:0-1117 GCA_964568875.1 uncultured Rikenellaceae bacterium
CCCTGGACAGCCTGAAGCAGAAGATCGTCGTCGACCTGAAACTCCCTCCCTCCCTGGCGAGACGACTCCAGGGGACGACCGAAGAGGAGCTGAAGGCTGACGGCGAAAAGCTACTGAAAGAGCTTGGTCCCCGTGAGCCTGTGGGTGGAGGTGGCAATCCAGCGGGCGAGGTAAAGAAACCTCTCACTCGCGAGGCTGTGAAGGCCATGAAGCCAGACGAGATCATCGCTAATATGGACCAGATAAAGGCCCAAATGAAAGAGGGCACTTTGAGGTAAGATAGCATGGCAATAACGAATTTCATAGGAGAGGTTTGGGCGGCCCAAATCCTCCAGAACTTACAGAAATCCCTGGTTTACGGACAGGTCGGAGTGATCAACAGAGACTATGAGGGAGACGTAAAGGGGAAAGGCGATACGGTGCGGATCACCGCCCACGGCCCGATCTCTATTGACAACTACAACAAGAGCACCGGCCTAGGCGATCCTGAAGAGCTGGACGACGCCTCCACCACGCTTGAAATAACGCAGGCGAAATACTTCAACTTCCGAATCGATGACATCGACAAGGCTCAGATGAACGTGGCACTGATGGAGAGCGCAACGAGAGACGCGGCTTATCAGCTTGCAGACGTGGCCGATCAGTACATCGCCGGGATCATGGCCGCTCAGGCCGGGAACGCTGTAGGATCGGACGGGGCCGATAAGGTCTTCGACGGCACCACCAACTTTGTGACCGAGGAGCTTCTGGCGGTCAAGCAGACGCTAGACGAGGCCAACGCACCCACGGAGGGCCGGTTTGTCGTCATCCCCCCGTGGGTGGTGAAGTGGCTTCTCCAGGAGGACGCGATTGTCAACCCTTCGTGGTCCGGTGTGGAGGGCGTTATGCTCAACGGCGAGATAGCGAAGCTGTTCGGCTTCAGGATCCTTCAGTCCAACAACGTCCCCAACACCGCAGGCGACCACTACAAGGTTGTGGCTGGGGTGGCTAGGGCGACGACCTTCGCTGACTCTGTAAACGAGACGGAGGCTTACCGGCCTGACAAGTTCTTTGCGGATGCTCTTCGCGGCCTCCATTGTTACGGTGCGAAGGTCGTCGATCCTGAATGCCTGTGCGT
>CAZMSH010000151.1:0-1109 GCA_964568875.1 uncultured Rikenellaceae bacterium
CTTCGGAAATGTTGGACGTGCTTTCTGCGAGATCGTTCGGGAAAAAACACCATCGCTGAAAAACAGGTACGGAATAGACTGCCGTTTTACAGGCATTGCTACAAGGTCCAGGGGGTGCGTGGAAGACCCTGCAGGTATAGATGTCGAGAAATTGCTCAAGCTGGATTCCGAAACGGGAAGACTTTGCGCAAAGTCACTGCCCACAAGCCATGTCATGGATCCTGCGGCTGAGATGGTGGCTGAAATGGATTATGACCTTCTGGTCGTCTGCACCTCCACAACGATAAGATCACCGGAAATACCCACCGGATATATCAGGAGAGCCCTCGAGCGCGGAAAAAATGTCGTTACCTCCAACAAGGGACCTCTTTTCCTTTACTACCGCGAGTTGAGGGACCTGGCCCGGAAACGGGGCGCAAATTTTCTGTTTGAAGCCAGCGTAATGGGCGGAACACCTTTTTTCTCGTTCGTAAGGCACTGTCTCAACGGATCGGAGATCCTTTCATGCGAGGGCGTTATGAACACCACATCAAATTATATACTCGATCTTATGGTTACCGGTTCGTCCTTTGACGATGCGCTTCTGGACGCTATGAGGAAGGGTTTCGCCGAAGCTGACCCCACCTTCGATGTCGAGGGATGGGACAGCGCTGTCAAGGCTTCTATAATCTCCCAGGTACTTATGGGGTCTCCCCCGCAACCCCTTGAAAGCATGAATGTACAGGGGATCACGCAGATCAACCCCGGGCTTCTACTGGAAGCGGCACGATCGGGAGGGGCTGTCCGGCTGGTGTCCCGCATTGAAAAGGAAGGGGACCAGGTCTCGATAAAGGTCTGTCCCGAAGTCCTTTCATCCTCCAACCCTCTTTCAAGGATCCACGGTGCTACCAATGGAGTGCTTTTCCTGACGGACACCCTTGGGGAGATCTTCGTGGCAGGGGGAGGTATCGGGCCCTACCACACCGCCTATTCGATGCTCAGGGATCTTATTGAGGTTGCTGGAACAGGGAAGGGTTGTCAGTGAAAAGGACCTCGGTGCCGCGGAGATGAGGATCCGTCCTCGTCCGGGAAGAATGGTTATAAGAGATGAAGGGTTTCTGGATTTACTC
>CAZMSH010000152.1:0-1102 GCA_964568875.1 uncultured Rikenellaceae bacterium
GTTGACGGGCCAACGAGGTAGAGCCAGCCCTGATCGAAGGCGTTGATCACCTTCTGAATCCCATTGAGGACGTCGTTATCTGCCCGCTGTACGCCAACGATCCCATCACCCACAAATTGAAGCCTGTGAGCCTTAGCCGCCGGGTCGACGTCTATCGAGGTCGGATACATCCCGTCCAGGAAAGTCTTCAGATCTTTCGAAATTTCCGCCGGGGATTTGTCAGATTTTCGGTACTCGCCGGTGATGTACCACTTGTCGCCTATCCGGAAGCCCTTCAGAAACGCACTCGGATGGGTCGCGCCGGGATCCACAGCGACTCGCATCTCCTCTATTCGGCCGTCGGGGAGGCGAGGGATGCAGTGAAGATCTCGGTTGAAGTTGCGGTAAACGGCTCCCTCGGCAGCTACCCACAAGCCGTCGATGTACCTCTGATAGAAGAGGGACCCTTTCGGCCCGAACTGGCGCTTCAGCTCCAGTACATATACGGGATCAAGCCAGGGGTTGTCTGTCAGCTGGAAATGCCAGGTCTTGAGATCAAGCTCGCCCTCTCGGTCGATCCATTTCTTCTTGAGGTAGTGACCAGGGGGGCCGGGATTTGTGGTTAAGAAGAGCTGTGAGCCGGGCTCGGAGAGTCTCGAGATCAGCATGTTGAAGAAGCTCTCAGGGATTAGACTCCCCTCATCGACGAGAGCACCGCCGAGGGTGAGGCCTGCGATCTTCGTGAAGGCGCTCTCATCGTTTGCCCCCTCGCAAAGGATAGGCCGTCCGTATATGGTGGCTACCTTCAGGGATCGCTTGTAGTCGAAGTTCTGAGAACCTACCAGGGAGGCGATAGGCAGAAGGACGTTGCGCTCCAAACTCGTCAACGTCTTCCCGGTCATCAGCAGGTTGACCCCCGCCGGTGCCTCCAGGACGGCCCTCAGCCACCGGACGTTGGCCCCGACGGTCTTCGCAGATCGGACCGCGCCGTGGGCTATGTTCACCCGAGCGTCGGAGTGAAGGCAGAAGTCTCTCTGCTTCCCCATAGGGAGTTGGAAGCTCACGGTCGCGCCTCCTCTCCGTCCTCCATCTTCTCAAACAAAATGCGGATCTCCCCGCCCCT
>CAZMSH010000153.1:0-1088 GCA_964568875.1 uncultured Rikenellaceae bacterium
AGCAGGTTGGAGCAAGGGAAGAAGTAAACGCTATCCATATTACAGATGTGCTAATGGATGCAAATCTACATCAATTAGAGCCGAAAAGATGGATGAAAAGGTTGTTGCACTTTTACAACAGATATCACCAAAAAAAGAATGTATTGAGTTATTTACTAAATATGTTTTTCGCGAGTATGAAAGACGCCTCAAAGATCTCAAAACAGCAAAAAATGTTTCGGAAAGTGAAATTAAAAGGCTTGAGGACATGAGAAAAGTGCTTGTAGAAAAGAGCATGCTTGGAATATATACAGACGAGATTTTCTTAGAACAAAATGCTTTAATCGATAAAAAGATGACAAAAGCTCAAGTAGCAAAGGCTGATTCTACACTTGAAAAATACGATATTAACAAGATAATAGCATTTGTTAAAAGCACACTGACTGACTTGGGAGAAACATACAAAAGATCGACAGTACCTCAAGTAAAAGCATTACTTGGTTCAATCTTCACCTCTGGGCTATCATACAATGAAAACGGAACATTGAACCACGAAATAAACCCAATGTACCAAGCTATTTTCAACTTTGGTACAGAGGCTGTCGCGTATGGTGACCCCAACGGGACTCGAACCCGTGTCTTCACCGTGAGAGGGTGATGTCCTAAACCACTAGACTATGGGGCCATATTATTATTAGGCTCTAAATGTTAAATGCTTGAGCATTATAGCTTTTGTTAACACTCCAAACAACCGGAGAATATTGAAGAGATATAGAGCAGATTAAATTCCTCTACACTTTATTTAAGCTTAAGTTTCTATGCTAAGAGAATGAATCAAGCAATAAGTAACAATTCTCAAAATAATTACTATTTTCTTCTAGGTGTATTGATACTTGCAATCCTATTTATAGGATGTTGCTACTTAAATGGATATAAGATCTTTATCATTGCGTCAGGGTCTATGGAACCAGCAATTACTATAGGTTCTTTAGCAGTTGTACAACCGGAAGTAGAATATTATCCAGGCCAAGTGATTTCATATTATAAGACTTTTGAAGGGGATACTTTTACTAATAACACTCAAGAAAAAAGTAATGAAATAATTGTTA
>CAZMSH010000154.1:0-1081 GCA_964568875.1 uncultured Rikenellaceae bacterium
CAGTCTTTTGAAGTGCGTCAAGTTTCTCTATTTTCTCATCCAGAAAGTTCTTCATTTTTCCTCCTATCGGCGAGAAGGGCGTTCCCACATGTTATCCTGCTGTTGTCTTCTTCTTTCGAGGGAACGAAAACTATGACCCCGAACCCCTCTTTTTTCAACTCTTCCTCAATTTTTTTATAGGGATAATAATGGTCATACCCACCGTCAGTTAGCAATCCACTGGACACGCATGCATTGGTTTTGTGCATTGGCGTCAACTTGCATATAAAATATCTTGGCGAAAACAAGTCTCTAATTTTACTTGCGTCCACCTCTGCATTTGTTAACGCAAAATTTAACGTGATTTTTCTGCCTAACGGGATTGGTCTATAACTCAAAATATTACACATCATGTCCGAGATTTCCTTTAGGCTCATGCTATATGGCATTGTTTTCTTCCGAATGATTTCATCTGTTGTGTTTATTGATAGCTGTAATCCCGCCTCCCCGTTAAAATTATCTTTTAGGTCTAACCAACCTTCTAAAAAAGCGAAAAGGTCTTTGTTATTGTTCGGCATCATGGTCGATACTACTGGGTGAAACCCCCACCCAGAACTTTTTAACACAGAGCCAATCCAATACGCACTATCGATAACATCTTTATTCCATGTTGGCTCACCCATTCTTGCATAATGTAGGTTTATCCTATTCGCATGATGAACTTCTGGGTGCAGTGATATTGCATTTAAGACTTGTGCTACCATATCCGTGAAAGTTGCGTTTATACCAACTCCGACCTTGGGGACATCGCAAAACCCGCACGCCATGGAACAACCATACTGTGAGCTTATTGTAATCACCCATTTTTCCTCCAAAGGCAATATATCGCAGTGTTCAACCCCGTTCACTTCGTTTGTATATCCAAGAAAATCTGCTTTTACATTCTTTTCCTTCCCATAATCGCCTATTGATAAAAACTCCAATCTTTTTCCAAGCTCTCCTTCCATAATGCAAATATGTCCAGTCGGGACTTCGAATTTTTCCAAAACCTTCCCTACTCCGCTCTCAAGCCTGACCTTAATCTTGCTCATTTTTCCTCCTT
>CAZMSH010000155.1:0-1078 GCA_964568875.1 uncultured Rikenellaceae bacterium
AATCTGCAGACAACCCTTTTCCCCTTCAAATCTATCTGGTCGATATACCTCATAGGTCCTCCCCTTAAATTGCAGCATTGCGTCGCACTATCATTTAACACAATCGTTTTATATATTAATGATATGGGAAGGTCAAGGCAGAAATCAAACTCCCAAAATCCGCGATTGATTTTTGACGGATCAGTTTTTAGGGTCAATGTGGTACGAAAAACTAAGTTGCGCCGTCACAACACTAATGAGAATCGGTTCAAATCAGGAACCCGGTACCTGAATCATGTCGTGAAGTGGCATTGTGCTGCCATGCCGACTGCTGTTCATACAATGCACCGTCTCAGCAATGTGGCCGTTTTGTTAACAACGCCAGTCGTCGTCTCCCAAACACCGGATCTGTTCCACCACGGCCTTGTCAAGATCAGCTCCGACGGCATAGGCGATACCATGATCATGACAGTAATCCATGATCTCGGCCTGATACGCCGCACTGTCCGATCGAAAGGCTCCGATGCGTTTGCCCGCAGGTAATTGCCGCTCACAATATTTCAAAAATGCAAGGCTGCGACTCGACGGCGTCTCATTGCCGCGACGAAACTCATCACCCACCGTCAAACCGTTTTCCGCCAGATGACCCACGATGGGCATGTAGCCCCGATAGCCTTTGTAGGTAAACCGGGCCGTTTGCTTCTGCGCTTCTATGCCCGTAGCATCAATATCAAAGGGTATACGATGACATCACATCATCCAAAAGACCTCGCCTGAGAATCTCACGGTTGACCGCCGCCAGCCCCTCCAAACCGCCGTTGGCAAAGCTTCTGCGAAGCCAGTCGCCCACCGCGTCCGATGAGGGAATCCGCTCCATTGCCAGAAGCTCCCGAAAACCATGGTCAGCCCTGAGCTCGCGTAGATCCTCCAGTCTTCTGCCACCGCCGTTGAGCATCAATACCAGGGGCAGGACATGCTCCCGCACTCTATAGCCGGAACCACTGCCGGACTTCGGCAACTGCTCGTCCAGCATCCGCGGCACAGGCCAAGGGCAACGGCAAACTCGCCTAAAAGAGCAAGGCCCGCATGGGAGGTAATC
>CAZMSH010000156.1:0-1068 GCA_964568875.1 uncultured Rikenellaceae bacterium
CTATCTGCTATCATTTCAATACCATCATATAGTGGTCTTCCATAAATATTTGTAAAATATCTCTTTAGGTTTTTATAATTATCAACGTACTCTTCTATAAATAGTAACTCTCCTGTCTTTCTATACCGAGCAGTTATGAGTCTATTTTTCACAAACTGATAATGTAATTCACATTTAATTCCATCTAATTCAACTTCGTAAAATAAGCTACCATCATAGGATTTATATATATCTTTATCAGTGTCTTCTCCTACCAATATACTTTCACTCTCTGCTTTTTTTACTTGCTCTTTACTCATTCCCCAATATGTATTCCTGAAAGCATATTGGCTCTCATCAGTTATTTTTGTTTCAGTCATTTCAATTGGCGAATCTAAAGTATAGTTTTCTTCTTTATCTAACGCATTTTTAGTAATATTAGGTTCAGAAGGTCCAATACACCTGTCTAAAACTATTTGATAAAGTACTGGTTGTAAGTCAATTTCGTGGAATATATCTAATACGTACCTATCAAAAAGTACATTTTGATATATATAACTTGATTCAGCTATGCTTCTCTCTTTGGCAATTTCCAAACTCTCTTTAAGTTTTGAACAAACATCCTCGGAAAAAGGAGCTGAAACACCACGATTTAATACTTGAACAAAACTTCGATGAATAAAACGTAGATCTTCTGAAAACATCTCTATTTCAATCCAACCATTTATCTCATTTTTATATCTAAAAATATCTCCTTCTAGTGCTTCACACACAATTATTGATTCAGTCTCTGGTAATATCCTTACTCTTATATCAGCTTTTTCAGAAATTACTTGGACAAATTTAGCAGATGTAGTATTTGTAAAACAAAATAAAATAAATGTTAGAATTAAAAATATTTTATAGCTTTTCATATATTAGCCCCCTATAAATAATTATTGAATTGAGATCTAAAATAAAAAAAGTATTATTGAAACTGCCTATTTTTAATTCTTTTGGTACCAGCCAATTCTTTAACTATTTCCCTTCTCTTTTCATCCAAAGCGGCCTGCAATATCTTTGATAATTTACCTTTGGATCTTTGTTTGT
>CAZMSH010000157.1:0-1057 GCA_964568875.1 uncultured Rikenellaceae bacterium
GCTTGTCCCGATGAGCCTGACGAATCGGGAGCGCGGTTTTTGCCACCATGACCGGTACTGCGAGGTGTAGGGTACTGTCTTGATGTTGAAGATGTTTCGAGGTGAATCCACTGTTGTTACTTGCTGTTACTTCTAAGTTGCACCCTACTGTATCCCTGATGGCAGTTCCCGACTAAGTTGACGGGCAAGTTTTGCAAAAACCGTGACAAGCCTATGAAATTTACCGTCCGTGTTAGCTGCAGGCTGTTTTAAGGTATTCAGCTGGCGTCATTACTGGTAGCAAAGCTTTCTTATAATCTCTTGTATTTCGGGTGATAATAACATCCACTTTCTTTGACAATAAAGCACAATAGTACTGAATGCTATCTTCAAAATCCGGAAAATGTGATTCAAGAGCATTCTTAATAGTGTCCTGATCGACCTTGATAATATCAATTAGATTGGCCAAACTTTCTAGTTTTGAAATCACTTTATGGTGAGATTCGTACTTTCTGAGCACATAGTAAAGGTTACTGAAAGTAAGCGATGAGACATATCCTTTAAGTTTCCGCTCATCAACAAGAGTAAATAGTACCGCAGCTTCTCTCGAGAAGGGCTTGCGGTCAATAAGGAAATCAATAATCACATCCGTATCAAGGAATATCCGAGTCATGACTATAGGTATTTCTCAGTCAAATAGTCTGTAATATCTTTCTTGTAATTGAAATCCTCTGGTACAGATACTGATCCCAATAGTTCTTTGACTCTAGGGGAGTATTCTTTCTTAATTGAATCTGAATCCGTGATTAAAAGCTTAAGATAATTCTCAACCATGTCAGAAAGACTTCTTCCTTTGGTCTTGGCATAAGACTTTGCTCTTCGCGCTATATCCTTATTTATGCTTAATGTAAGTTTGGAATCCATCGTTTATTACGTAATAAATCTAACACAAATATACGTATATTTTATAAATATGAATCAATCGTCTTTAAAATTGTTATTTGTTTCTCGCTTCAGCTTGCAGCTAACGGCACGGCGGAACCGAGGAGCAACGCGACGAGCTCGCGACCGGAGGGAG
>CAZMSH010000158.1:0-1050 GCA_964568875.1 uncultured Rikenellaceae bacterium
CGCCTCAAAGGCGGATGATCTTCGATTTACTGGCAGAAGATGATTCCCATCCACCAATGGAAGATATCTACCAACGACTTAAGTCTCAGATGCCTGATGTCTCTCGATCTACAGTCTACAAAATCATACATGAGCTGATAGAGATGGGAGAACTTAATAAGGTTGGGGATCTTGGATATTCCAGTGCCCGCTATGATGTCAATACTACGCATCATCATCACCTTTACTGTGTTAAATGCCATAAGGTGAAAGATGTCGAACAGGACTTCGTATCAATTGAATTGCCGGATGAAAACCAAACGGGATTTAAAGTTAAGCGCAGCCAGGTAACTTTCTATGGATTGTGTTCTGATTGTCAGGATTAATTATTCATTTTTCGGATAATAATTATCAAAGGAGGCTGAAATTTAGTGATATCCCTAAAATATGAACCTGACCTTGCGAATCAATAATAAATAGAATGAAAGGATTAAAAAAATGGCTAAAGTAACTCGACAAGTGGTTGAACAAACCGGCGTTGACGTAGATGAGCTTCTTAAATTGTTGGTAAAAAACGCAGCGGCTGAATTGACGACGTTTTACTACTACACAATCCTACGTGCAAACCTGATCGGTATGGAAGGAGAAGGGGTCAAAGAGATAGCAGAGACAGCCCGAATTGAAGACCGCAATCACTTTGAAGCACTGGTTCCCCGTATTTACGAATTGGGCGGTAAACTTCCGGATGACATGAATGAATTCCATGATATGTCTGCTTGCCCACCCGCAAGGCTGCCCGAAGATAAGGGTGATGTCAAAGCAATTCTGAATGTTCTGGTTGAAGCTGAGCGATGTGCTGTTAGAGGGTATACACATATTTGCAACCTGACTGCAGGAAAAGATCACCGAACCTATGCGTTATGTCTGGCAATTCTGAACGAGGAAATTGAGCATGAATCCTGGTTCTCAGAATTCCTGGGTGAAGGCCCCTCCGGACATTTCCTGCGCAGGGGTCAAACATCCCCCTTTGTGCGCCCATATATGCCTTCAGAATAATTTCTTGATCGGGAG
>CAZMSH010000159.1:0-1050 GCA_964568875.1 uncultured Rikenellaceae bacterium
ATTTATTACTGATTTTCTTTGGAATAGAGATTTAGAAAGGAGCAAAAATGACAAATAAGGAATGGCTGGAAGAAGTAAAAAAAGGTGATGAGCATTACATCAATTTGGAAAAAGTCAATAATTATATATACCGTCAAGCCAAAGCACTTGAAATAATTGCAGAAGAAATGACTAAGCTAAATGAAACTGTAAGCGAATTAAAAAAAGTTGATATGCTGGTTAAGTATGGACAGGAAGAAACAAGACCAGAAAATGGAGATTGGGAAGTTAGAGTTATGAAAGATGAGAAGGGAAGCTAATGACTAAAGCAAAAGTAATTAAACTTGATATACCGTTTTTACCTAAATCATTAAATGAGCTTTTTAGCATACATCACATGAAACGGTACATATATTTTAAGGACTGGAAAAAGTATGTTTCATTATCGGCAAGAGGTGAAAGGCTTATACCTGAAAAACCGTTTGAAAAAGCAAAAATTTCTGTATGTTTCGTGTTTCCTGATAATAAAACAAGAGACATGGACAATTACATAGGCGGGGCAAAAGGTTTAATGGACGGATTAAAAAGAGCTAAAATAATTAAAGATGACTGCTGGCAAAGGGTAAAAGTTGAGTACAAGGGCAAATTGGGGAATGTGGCAAAGACAGAAGTTGTGATAAGAGAAGTCAAAAAGATTTAACAGTCTAATTAACTGGAGCTGATTTATTGAAAAGTAGTTCATTGAAAAAAATAAATACAAGTGCTATAATAAAAGAGATAATTGTAAGATGTCAAGGTGTTCAAAAAAACGGTGAGACATGCAACCAGAGATTATTTGACATTCTGACCAATTATGAACCGTTGCGGAAAACATCTCCTATTGAGATAGTTTGTTCCAGAGACCATTATCCGTACAGTAACGGTAAACGGTACAAGGCGGTAAATGTAGTAACTTTTACAGACTCAGGAGTTGAGATAGAAGTTTACTACATTGAAAAGAAAAAAAGAATAGAAAAAGAGCTACAAGATAGCCACTTTTGAGAGTATACCTCTTTTGAGTGGCTTTTTATT
>CAZMSH010000160.1:0-1048 GCA_964568875.1 uncultured Rikenellaceae bacterium
GAGGAAGTGACTTTACAAAAAGTCAAGCGGAGGTTAAAGTATGAAGAAGATTGTTGTCGTTATGTTGTTGTTTTTATCCTTGTTGAATTTTAGCTTTGCAGCTGACGGAAAAACGGCAAACACAAAATCATGGGATCTACATAAGTATGGTGGGAAAGGAACGTTATATTGCCAAGGTGGGCAGTATTATATTATATGGGACAATGGTAAGAAAGACCATTCTATTGATCAGGAATTTGCCAAGAACTGGGCTGCAATGATGGAAATGATATAGGATTTATTATGAAAAAAGGGTGGCTCTTTACTCTTGCATTCATTCTTCTCTTTTCTTGCTCCAGGCATGAATCATTTGATGTTACTATCGGAGAGCTTTTAATTAAGTCGGGCATGTCTTATACAGAGGCTCGAAAAGAGATCGCGTCTCAATTAAAGGCGATAAATTGCGAACGATTGACATTGCTTGGGAATGAATATGAAAAAGTATTTGCAGAAGAGATCGAGGGTGAAGATGCCACTCGTGTTCATCGAATGAAACTCGGAGTCTTGTCAAGTTTATCAAATGTTTATTATTACGATACCTCTTATAATCAATTTTACGATCAGCAGCATGAAAAAAGTAAAAACAGAACGGTAATCAATAGTTATACATTTGATACGTCGAGCTATCGGTTTGTCACGGGGCCAGGAGAGCAGATTATCATTCCTAAGAACGGTCCATTTTCTCTTCCTATCTATAAATATCATTTTCTTCTTATCAACAAAAATCTTCCCGGAGTCAGTATTTACGACTCTGACAGAAGAGTTCTCCATTTATGGGGAGAGGACGGAATTCACTTTGACTGCTATAACTTCAATTTTAATAACAAACATTTTTATTATAGTTCCGGGATGTGGCCTGTTATTGATTTAAAAGAAAAAATTATATGGGGGGTTCCTTTTGAGTATCTTCCTTTTCTTTTTTCAGCAATCTACCCTGTAGAATATCCGACGATTTATCGATATGATGTGAATGACAATAAATATAAGGAAATCATTGTTCCGTATCGCC
>CAZMSH010000161.1:0-1048 GCA_964568875.1 uncultured Rikenellaceae bacterium
TCGAGCAAGAGCCTTGCAGAGAAAACCCCTACCCCGGTTCCGGTCACCACTGCAAAAGCGGAGTATGGGACACTGCAAGAGAGCATCTCCCTTACTGCACACGTCCAAAGCGAACATATGGTTGCACTCTTACCCTTGGTAAGTGGAGAACTGGAAACGGTCTCCTTTGAACTGGGAGACCAGGTTGAGAAAGAGCAAGTACTGGCACAGATAGACAGTGAACCCTATGAGCAACAACGTGCTCAAGCAGCATCAGCTAAAGCAGTAGCCCAAACAACCTTCACACGTGTTGAGAGACTCTTTCAGGCAAAGGCAGTCACTGAGCAGGCTTATGAGGAAGCAAAGGCAAATAGGGATGCGACCCTGGCTCAGTGGGAACTTGCGGAATTGCAGATGAAGAATACTGCCATCAAGGCCCCGATATCCGGGACGGTCATCGAAAAGTACGCATCACAGGGGAATGTTGCTTCCTCCAAGCAGCCTATAGCCCTGATAGCTGATCTTGATTCCTTGAGCATAAAGGCTGAGATTCCCTCTTACTTTTTTGACATCATCCAAGCAAAGAAGGAACAACTGCAAATCCAGGTGAGCAGAACGGATGCCTCGGGCAAAGAGCATATAGCACAGGCAAGACTGAAGGCAATCTCACCCTCCATCAACCCCTCTTCAAATACCTTTTCCCTGGTCAGTACACTCCAAGAGCAAGGTAGTTCGTTTGTGCCAGGGATGGCCGTGACGATCCGAATCGTCTACAACCAAATTGAAGGGGTATATCTCCTGGGGCAAGAGGACCGTACAGTCGATGGGTCCTTCTATATATATGATGAGACAACCAACACAGCGCGGTATGAGAAACTTGCTATCATTGCTGAAAATGACTCCCTTGTAGCCATTGATCCGGCCTATAAGGATGCATCCTTCATCGTGGGAGGACATCATACGGTACTGGATGGACAGACAGTCTCCGTCCAGCAGACCAGGTAGGGGTAGCCAATGAAGATTTCCCACTTTGCAGTGCGACACCCAGCGGTTATAGGGATGCTCCTCA
>CAZMSH010000162.1:0-1030 GCA_964568875.1 uncultured Rikenellaceae bacterium
GACCCGCCAATGGAGTTAATGAACCGTCGCCAGTAACGTCGCCCTCCCATATTGTCGCTGAACCGGGGACTTTCTTGTATGCAGTGTGAGGGAGATAGTCATCTATTATATCGGTCATCTAATCACCACCGGACCGCCGATCCAACTTTTAACGAGATTGTAGGCATCCCAACTAATTAATCCAGTATCTTTTATTGATCCCGTAGAATTATATTTCTCTTTGAGTTCGCTTGATAGCCAGAATTCAGATACTCCAGCGTTCTGCATCCGTCGCCGCTGACTGTTGCCGGTTCTGAGAATTTCTAATGCTTCTTCGCAAACTGCATCAGTTATGAATTGTGGAACTACGGCATCCTCTGCGGTGTCATCATAAACTGCGATTTTCCAAACACCTTTTACTTTTACATAACGTGGCCATTGTAGGTCTTGATCTTCACTATATTTTCTGCCCTTCCATCTGATAGATTCGATCTTCTGTTGTGCCATAGCTAAAGCAGCCGCTTTATCGTTAGCACTTGCATCAGTCCACGCCGTAGCATAAAGATGAAGAGTTGCGCCAAAATACGTTGTAGCATCAGCGACACTAATATAATCTGTCATATATTCACCTCCAATAAATTAAAATGTAGGTGTAAAAAACCACCTACGAGAAGTTAATTGTAATGGTTAATACTTTCAAAATAATAGCTAATCCAACCATGAAAGCAATTATCACTCTCCAGTCAACGCCCATTTTTATGCGCCCCCGTTTCAGGGTACGGAATAAGCGTCAATAGTTCCAGCGATAGTAGAACCGGCAATATCGATATGTATAGTCCCATCGGCTTGTAGGTATCTGGCGGTTTCAATCGGACCGATGCAAGCTCTTTCCGCGCCGCCAGCAGCAGAAAAAGTTAGATCGCCGAGTCCCGCTCTAAATGCTGGGTGAGCAGTTCCGGCAATAATTTTTATAGTGTCGGCGGCAGTTGCGGCGGTAAGTTCAAAAGAGATAATCATCCTCTCGAAATTAGCGCCAGCATCGATATAGTGA
>CAZMSH010000163.1:0-1028 GCA_964568875.1 uncultured Rikenellaceae bacterium
TCCGACAATGCCGAGGGTTGGCGCATTTCCTCCTCCACGTTTTCCACTTCTTCCCGGGAACCAGACCTTGATGAAGTCTGTGTGCCCTTTCGGCCCCTGCACTTTTTTAACGGTGATGTTTCCAGGGGAAACTCCGGCGTCAATCATGGCGGAGCGTACGGATTCCCCCGACGCCGAGGGACTGTCGAGCAATTCATAGGCTTCTATTGCGTACTTCAGGGACATGAACAGGTCCCCTCCTTCCTGAGATATTCAACTATTTTCTTTCCAACCACGGGTTCCACCGTCTCCAGAAGCTCCATGCACCGCATGCCTTCGCCGAGGATCAGGCACTCCGAAGGAACAACGAAGAGGATCACTTCCTGTCCCTCGCTCACTTCCGCTGTGGTCACGGGCATGCCAGTCCCGGCATCCAGCGTCATAATGAGATCAGGAAAGGTGGCTATTCTCTTTCCGTCTCTCTCGAGGGTCATGTATTCGTTCCAGAATGTGGTTTCGAAATCTCCCACGGCAATGCTGCCGCTGTCAAAGCCTCCCCTTGTGAGTATTTCCCGGGCAGACACCCTTCCGGTGACAATATGATCTCCTCCCAGAAACCCGAGGACAGCTTCAAGGACGGCAGAACCCCCGCCTCCCATTGCCTGCTTCATTTTCATCCCCAGGTCGATGGCCTGCTGCAGGGCGCCGCAGGCACCGTTCTTTTTTGTGAAGTCGGCGGTAACGGGGTTTCTTGCAACAGCAACGAGCCCACCGGATTTCTCAGCCGCCGACCGGACGAGCGACGAGGCGGACTCGAGCCTCCCTGCTGCATGCATCTCGATATACAGTCCCTTTTCCCTGCTTCCTCCCGCTGCAGCCTGCCTGGAAACGTAGGAAGGGTCTCTGTGAAGCCCCATGGATCCCATCACACCCGTAGGGTGAGCCCTGCCGTTGCAAAGGGCATCAATAACCGGAATTCCCATCAGGGCGGAAGGCACCCATCCGTTGGTGATGGAGCTGCCTCCGCATTCATTGGGGATAAAACCCCC
>CAZMSH010000164.1:0-1027 GCA_964568875.1 uncultured Rikenellaceae bacterium
GAGCGGTGAACAAGAACAACGCCGACAAGGTAAAGGCCAGGTACATCGTCGAGGCTGCCAACGGTCCGATAACCCCTGAGGCCGACGCCGTTCTCGACGCCAAGGGCATCCTTATCGTTCCCGATTTCCTCGCCAACTCCGGCGGCGTTATCGGTTCCTACTTCGAATGGGCCCAGAACCTCGGTGGTTACTTCTGGACCCGCGAAGAGTACAACTCCAGGCTCCTTCACATCATGAAGGGCAACTTCCAGAGGGTCTGGGAGTTCAGCCAGGAGAGGAAGGTCAAAATGCGCCGTGGAGCCTTCATGACTGCCATAGCACGTGTTGCCGATGCCGTAAGGATGAGGGGAGTATTCCTCTAGGAAGTATCAGGATCAACTGCATACGTTTTTTTCTGGCCGGGGCCGCCCATTTTAGGGTGGCCCCGGTTTATTTTTTTTGCCTATCCTTGTTAAAATTTCACTTGTGCGGTGGACCATAAGTGCTATGATAATTAGCGCAACAAAATCTTGCCCACATGGATGCGTTCCAGGGGGGCGATTTCTTAATGTAAAGGGGGAATTTGGATGGCGAAACTTAACCCGCACGAAATGTTCGTTCAGCAGCTTGAGGAGGCAGCGCCGCATATCAGCGCGGAGCCGGAGTACCTGGAGATCCTGAAGGAACCGAGGGAAGTCCTCGAGGTTACCATTCCGCTAAGGCTCGACGACGGGACGGTCAAGGTCCTGAAAGCCTGGAGAAGCCATCACAACAACGCCCTTGGACCCTACAAGGGCGGCGTTCGTTATCACCCCCATGTTAACAGGGATGAAGTGGTCGCTCTCTCTTCCTGGATGACGATCAAGTGCGCTACGGCTGATCTCCCCTACGGAGGGGGAAAGGGTGGAGTCTCCGTCAACGCCAAGGAGCTGACCAAGGGAGAGCTTGAAAGGCTCAGCCGAGGTTACTCCCTTGCGATAAACCGTTTCGTGGGCACCGACATCGATATCCCCGCACCGGACGTCTATACCAACCCCCAGGTCATGGC
>CAZMSH010000165.1:0-1020 GCA_964568875.1 uncultured Rikenellaceae bacterium
GGGTCAGGACTCAGGAACATTGCGAGCAACGGATCATAAACTCTGCCATTCATATTTATGATTCCGAAATCATCGAGGTGCTGGTGTCCTGTGAAACCTCTGTCAAACCGAAATTCCGTGTTAATGGTGTCAAAATCCCAGTCATCTGTGGACCTCCTGCGACCCCAGGGATCAAAGCTCAACCACTCCTCGGCAGTCCCTGAGCTGTTTGTAATAACATCAAATGAGCCCAGGATGTCGCTATGAATATAGAAGATGGAATCTCCCCCTGTCTTAGACTCCAGTATAGCAGATAGTCCTGATGGGGTATATATGTAGTAAAGCTCCCTTGTCCCCTTTGCCGTGTCTACTTCCTTTTCATAACTACCGAGTGCGAAGTATTTGGTAAGTCTGGTCACCGAGTTCTCTTCCTGAATAGTCTTTATTCTTCTCTGATCCGGTCCGTAGGTTATGGAAAGGTTCTTGTTAAGGATTCCATCAGAGACTGAAATTGTGTTTATCTTATTAAACTTTGTATATGTAATGTTCTGAGTGGGGAGGTTCTCAATAAGTGGGGTTCTGTCAGTAATGGAGTCAAGGCGGTGTACATAGGTTTGATTATAGCAAAATGTTCCGACATCGCTCTTCGATATTATATTACCTAAGCCTCCTGAATCATATGTTATCAACAGAGTATCACTTCCTGTAACCGCAGTAATTAACCTGTCCTGGCTGTCATAGGTAAAATACTCTTCGTTGTATGTGCCGGATGAATTCAGACCTTTTCGCTTAACAATATTACCAAAGGTACTACTAAAATCATAGTCCCAGTCCTGTATTTGATTAGTTCCTTTTACTGATTCAATCTTGTCAAGATATCCATACTGATCAAAAGAGATAGTGCTATTTACTCCATTGCCCAAATCGTAATCATCTATTATTCCGTATTGGTTCATACTATTGGCTTGCCAAATCGTAGTAAGGCTTGAAGATACTTCAAGATTAACCTGGTCCAGATAACCAAAGTTATTATAATCATAT
>CAZMSH010000166.1:0-1017 GCA_964568875.1 uncultured Rikenellaceae bacterium
ATGGCATTTCTTAGAATCGACCTGAGATCTTGGATTCGTTCTTGAAGACATAACATTTGCTTAACCTGTATTTTCGCGCCCGCAGGGCTTGGCGCATTTTGTGCGTCAGGAGCGCAGCGACAGCACAAAATGTGACAAAGAAAATATCAGGTTGAAGCAGTTGTTAGGTGAAATATCCAATGATCATTTGTATTCCCGTTATAACCATTAAGAATTCAACTATATAAATAAAATATTCCTTTTTAATTTTACCTATTATTTTCTTTCCTATCCAACTTCCAAGTATCATTACAGATCCAACAAGAACTCCAATATACAATTCATATAATCCAACGTCACTATACTTCTGATATACTACTGTCTTAACTATATGCATTGATAATGCAGTCACGGCTTCACTAGCAATATAAGATGATGGTGTTAATCCCAATCCTAGAAAAAAAGCTGCACCTAATGGACCTGCACTACCAGCTATACCAGAAATAAATCCCGTAAGGCTACCACCAACTAACATCCCATTGTTTTTTATGTAATACTCTTTTTTATTTATTCGACGGTAACTTACTAATAATAATAGCAAAATGCCAACTACTAACTTAATTATCTGCCCATTTAGAACAGTAAAGAGATAGCTACCAACAACTGTTAATGGTAATGCAGTTAATAGGAAATAAAGTATTGGTTTCCATGATAAATCTTTTCTTCCAAAGAAAACTCTTGAACCATTACCAAATATTTGTCCAATGGTTAATATTGGTACAGCTAATTTAATATCAATAAACAAACTAATAACAGGTAATAAGAATAATGCTCCACCGAAACCAGCTATCCCGGAAATTAATGATGCAATTAAACTTGTAAGGAGAATAACCATTAATGATAATGGACTGATACTATCAAACACGAATTGTATTCCTTTCCTGATTTATTTTCTTTTTGCGCCGCGAAAGCGGCGTCCACCTAACAATGATTGTGTATAGGTCTATGTAAGCTCTTTGGGTACATTGAATTTAATGA
>CAZMSH010000167.1:0-1012 GCA_964568875.1 uncultured Rikenellaceae bacterium
GCACCATTTTCAAAGTTAAGTATTTTGTCCATTTCTTTACTATCTGCTGACATTCCAAGTTTAAACGCGCAACAATTGTAACACACGACCTCGTTAGGATTATTATGAAGTTGATTTTCGAAATATGGAGTACCGTTTTTAGCGGCCAATTCGAAAGCACTTAGCCATTCTGTAGTAAAATCTTCTGTTATATGTTCAGGAAGAACTACAATATCCAACTTCGGAAATGAGAACGGTCTACCAAATATATCTCCATTTTTATATAATTCGCATAATGCTTTAAATGATAACCGAATTTCTCTTTCGAATTTTCCATAAGTTTCATCCGAGATTTTCCCTTTGTAAACTGCTGGCCGATCTTTCCAGATGTTCGGACATCCTGGCATTATTTGAATAGATGAAAATACGGGTTGGCCCCGAATCATCATTTGAGACATTTCATATACAAACATCTGCATAAGTTGATAAATTTCATCATAAGATAGATTATATAAATATGGCGCTATAAAAACATTAAAATAATTTAATTCTTGTCCACCTGCAAAATGCGCACCTCCCGCTCCAAGAACTTTCGCAGCATGTAAAATGGCTACAGTAGCATTTTTAGCCGGACCCGCTGCGGGAATAGTTTTTCCAGTTCCATCTACATATAATCCGTAATAAAAAAAATATCTTAAATCCCACGTCCTACAAAACGAACATTCCCCGAATCTATCAAGGTCATGGATATGAATATCTCCATTAATATGTAATTGGGATAATTCTGATGGCAAAATATTAAGGGCCGCTTGTTTTGCTAATATAGATGCAATCTGGAAATGTTGGGCTTCTGGAATCAACATATCCGTATTGGCATTATCCTTTATAGAGTTACCGCTTACAATTTCCAAATAGTCAGATGTTGGCATTCCTACGGTTTGTGACATTCTAAATATATTTGTATAGTTATTTTTGATGAGAATGTCGTTTACAACTCCTCGAATAATTGATCCGGTTAACTGATCTATATCCA